>CACHOG010000002.1 GCA_902581445.1 uncultured Pelagibacteraceae bacterium | reverse complement strand
ATTTAGATGAAAATATAAATCAAGATAAGATTGGAATTCAAGAAAACTTTACATTCGACAATTTTTCTAAAATCAAAAAAGAAAAAGTAAATACTATTAAATTGCCATCTGTAGAACTTTTAAAAAATTTATCAAAAGAAGAAAATAGAAAAAAAGTTTCACAAACTAATTATGATCAAAAAAGTATTGAAAAAATTTTGCTAGATTTTGGAGTTGAGGGCAAGATAACAAAAGTAAGCCACGGACCTGTTGTAACATTAAATGAATTTGAGCCTGCTGCTGGAATAAAAGTCTCTAAAGTTATTAATCTTTCTGAGGATATTGCTAGAAATACAAGCTCAGAATCTGCAAGAATATCAACTATACCAGGAAGAAGTACAATAGGAATAGAGCTTCCTAATAATGAGAGAGAAAATGTTTATTTAAGTGAAATAATTTCAAGCAAAGAATTTAAAAAAAAAGATATAAAATTACCTATCGCCTTAGGAAAAAGCATTTCAGGGAATCCAATTATTGGCGATCTTACCTCAATGCCACATTTACTTATTGCTGGCACAACTGGTTCTGGTAAATCAGTTTGTATCAACACAATTATTTTATCCATTTTGTACAAATTAACACCTGACAAATGTAAATTTATATTGATTGATCCTAAAATGCTTGAGTTGTCAACTTATGAAAAAATTCCGCACCTTCTTTGCCCAGTTATAACTGAACCTAAGAGAGCTGCATCCGTATTAGGTTGGGTAGTAAAAGAAATGGAAAACAGATACCGACTTATGACAAAAGAAGGTGTGAGAAATATTGATGGTTACAATGAAAAACATTCTTTACCTATGCCTTATATCGTGGTTATTGTCGATGAAATGTCAGATTTGATGTTGGTAGCTGGTAAAGAAATAGAAAATTATATTCAAAAATTATCTCAAATGGCTAGAGCTGCTGGAATTCACATCATAATGGCAACTCAAAGACCAAGTGTAGATGTTATAACGGGAACCATAAAAGCTAATTTTCCAACAAGAATATCTTTTCAGGTAACATCTAAAATCGACAGTAGAACAATTTTGGGTGAGCAAGGTGCTGAACAACTTCTAGGAAAAGGAGACATGCTTTACATGACATCAGCAAATAGAATAGTAAGGATACACGGTCCATTTGTATCTGAAACTGAAATTCAGAAAATAAATAACTTTTTGAGATCTCAAGGAGAAGCAGAATATTTTGATGAAATCTTAAGTTATGGAGACGATAAAAATTTAAATATTAATAATAAAAATAATGACAAAGATGAGTTGTATCAAACTGCTGTTGAAGTAATTAAGACTGAAGGAAAAGCCTCAACATCATTTTTACAAAGAAAGCTTCAAATTGGTTATAATAGAGCTGCCAGAATTATTGACACAATGGAGTCAGAAGGAATTGTTAGTAAAGCAAATCATGTTGGCAAGAGAGATGTGATTAAATAATGAAATATATTATAGTTTTTTTTTTTTTAATTTCCATATTCTATTCAAAAAGTTTGGAAGCTTCGGCTAAGAATAATATTATTAAAAATTTTAGTGATACTAGAAATTTATCATTTAAATTCAAACAAAATATAAACGAAAAAATACAAGAAGGAAATTGTGTGATAGAATATCCTAAGAAAATATTCTGTGAATATAATGAAAGTAAAAAAATATTAGTTTCCGATGGAAGAAATTTAGTGATACAAAATTTCAACAGTGATCAATATTATATTTATCCTATAGAAAAAACTGCTTTTAATTTAATTTTAGATAAAAATTTTTTATTAAATAAAATTAAATCAAGCAAAGGGGATCTTGTTGATAATAGATATTTACGTTTCAAGTTTGTAGAGGGTGACAACCAAATTAATATTTTTTTCGACCTTAGCTCACATAATATCACCGGATGGCAAAATGTTGACCTATACCAAAATTTAGTAATTACTTACTTATTCAATTTAGAGAAGAATATTCAAATTAAAAAAGGTCAATTTAAACTACCAGCACATACTAATAATTGAAATAATTCAGATCATCTTTAAACTCTTTTTCTACTTTTGATATTATTTCTTTTGGTAATTTTTTTTGCCAGATATTTTCAGGTCCCAAAAAGAAAAAAGATTTATTTTCGTCATTAATTTTAATACTTTCTTCAAAGCCTGAATCAATTTCTTTTTTTTTTAAAACATCAAATTTTGTTGTTTCTATAGATTTGAAGAGTTTTTTTTCATCTAATTTAATATTTTGACCACTTAGCATTAATATAAATTTAATTATTTTATGTGAAGTAGAATAACAATCTTTCTCCAAATCTTCATATTTTACTAAAAGAGTTTTAAATTTTGTATTTTTAATCCAAGATTTGTAGTGATCAGACCACGATCCAATAAATTGAAATCCGCTAAAATCATTTTTTTTTCTGATATCCCATATATATTTTTTTTTATTTTTCATAAAATCAAATGTTTCATTGTAGTTATCAAATCCGTAATGATTTTTTAATGATGACAATATGTTTCTGGGATCTCTAATTATATAAATTGCGCCAAGAGTTGTTTTTTCAGTCGTGAAACTTTTATTGTTTAATGAAACTAAAGCATTGTGAGTTTTGAGAAAAGTTTGCTTATTATTTTGAATAATATTTTTTTGTGAAGATTCCCAAAATAAACTTACTTCGCCAGGCTTATCGATTTTGTTTTTAAAGTATTTTGGACCTGGATATAAAGAAATATTTTTTAATAAATTAAAATCAAAGTCTCCTGTACCTGAGAAAAAGTAAGAAGAAATTATCGATCTTACCCATGTATTACCACTTTTAGGGTATGATGCTATCCAGATAATCAAATTTATCTCCTAAATAGCTTTCCTTTTAAATATTTCTGACTTAAAAATTTTCATTCCTCTAGACTTATAATTTTCTAATGCATTTGGGTGATCCAACGAGCATGTGTGAACCCATATTCTATTTGCATTCTTAAAACCAATTGATAAAGCTTTTGAAAGAAGAAAACCACCATACCCTTTGCCTATATATTCTTCTAAAACACCAAGATAAGCAATTTCACAATCATTATTATCAAAAATAAGCTCAAAGTATCCTACGCAGTCATCTTTATTTTTTAAAATAAAGGTTTTTAGATTTTTATTAGAAACATAATCTATCCAATTTTTATCTTTCCATGCAAGCCTATCAAGCCATTGGTGTTTTTTTCCAATTTGTTTATAGAAAAATTTATTTAAATCAAAATTATTTTTATTTGCTTCTTTAATAGTGAAATTTTCTGATGGAGCAGATTTATTTTTCAAATTCTCAATAGAATTTATTTCAAGATAATACCTTTCAATTTTTTCGATCATGAAACCATTTTACCGACTTTTTCTCCACCAAATAGATGAAAGTGTAAATGTGAAACCTCCTGACCTCCATCTTTACCAACATTTGTCAATGCCCTGTAACCTTTTCCATCTTTTATTGAAATACCAAGTTTTTTTGAAACTATTTCGATTCCCTTAAACATTCCCACCATTTCTTTTGAAGAGGCATTTTTACAAAAATCGTCTAAATCAGTATATTTTCCTTTTGGAATGACCAATGCGTGAATTTTTTTTTGAGGATTTATATCATGAAAGGATAAAATAAATTCATCTTCATATATTTTCTTGCAAGGAATTTCTCCTCTTAAAATTTTAGCGAAAATATTATCATCATTATATCTCATTACAAAACCTCGAGTTCTTCAACCACAGTAATAATTTTTCCATCTTTTACAATAGCGTTTAATTTAGCACATTCATAATAAGCATTTGATACCTCTTCTGCATTCTTTTTCATATCCAGACATTTTGATCTATTTTTTACTAATAAGTGTTCTACTAGTAATAGATCTTCAGGGTCTCCCAAGTACATCATTAAACCAATTACTTCTTCTTCTTCACCTATGCCTAAAGCTTCAACTTTCTCTATCCTTTTATCTAAGCCTACTTCAAAATCTTTTACTGCAACAAAAACTTTATAAACAATGAAGCCTAAAACAAAAAAAGCAATTATCTTAAATTTGCTCATTCTATCTTTTTTTTACTAAAACTGATTTAACGGTTTCTCCCATAACTGAAGGATTTTTAGAAATCGTAACCCCACACTCTTTTAAAAGCTCCACTTTTTCAACAGCACTTTCTCCATATGCTGAAACTATAGCACCTGCATGCCCCATAACTCTGCCTTTTGGAGCTGTTAAACCAGCAATGTAAGCTATCACGGGTTTTTTCATATTTTCTTTTGCAAATTTTCCAGCTACAACTTCTTGTGGTCCTCCTATCTCTCCAATCATTAAGACTGCGTCTGTCTCATTATCTTCTTCAAATTTTTCTAAAATGTCTTTGAATGAACTTCCATTAATTGGATCTCCCCCTATACCAACACTTGTAGAAATGCCAATTCCTAAATTTTTCATTTGTTGAGCAGCTTCATAACCTAAAGTGCCTGATCTTCCAATGATGCCAACTTTACCTTGCTTGTAAATATGACCTGGCATTATACCAAGCATTGCTTTACCTGGGCTAATCACGCCAGCACAGTTTGGTCCAATTAAGGTCATTTTTTGTACTCTAGAATATCTTCTCATATAACGCTTAATTCTGATCATATCGTGGGAAGGTATTCCGTCAACGATTGCTACACATGTTTTTATTCCAGCGTCTGCTGCTTCCATTGCAGAGTCTGCCGCAAAAGCTGGAGGTACAAATAATATTGAAGCAGATGCTCCTGTAGTTTCTACAGCTTCTTTCACTGTATTAAAAACTGGTAAATTTAAATGTTTTGATCCTCCTTTGCCGGGAGTAACACCACCAACTACTTTTGAGCCATACTTTATCATTTCCTCAGCGTGGAATGTTCCCATTTTTCCTGTAAAACCTTGAATTAATATTTTTGTACTTTTATCAATTAATACTGACATCTATTTTCCTAATGCTTTTACCGCTTTGTTTTCTATTAACAAAAGCTTTTTTTTGCCAGTCAGATTTAATTTTGATTAAACTATTATCTTTAACTTTTTCATTTGAAACCCTAAGCTTATTCTTTTTCAAGGATATTTTTTTTGATTTTTTTTTACCTTTTTCTGCTTTTCTTTTCTTTTTTCTGGCTTTTTTTTTCATAAATAATGGTATTTATTTATTAATACTACTAATCTTATTAATAATTTTCCAGCTTTTAGTATCTATTGGCATAACTGATAATCTGCTTTGTTTTACAAGCAAAAGTTCTTTTAAATGAGGATGTTTTTTGATTAAACTTAAAGAAACCGGTCTAGTAAAAGTTTTTTTATACTTTACTCTAACAGCAACAAAATATTTTTTTTTATCCGTTGGGTCTTTAAATGCCTCTTTAATAACTTGAACAATTCCTACTATTTCTTTCCCAATGTTTGAGTGATAAAAAAAACACAAATCGCCTTTTTTCATTGCTTTTAAATTATTTGCAGCTTGATAATTTCTCACACCATCCCATATAGCACCTTTTTCTCCTGCTTTCTTTTGGCTTACGATGGACCATACATCAGGTTCAGATTTAAGTAACCAATATTTGCTCATAATTTTACACCAGCTCCTTTTAGGAAAACTGCGCTCTTATCTAATTGCCATCTTGGGTTTGCAGGAGTATCTAATTTACTAAATTGTTTTAATTTAAACTTTTCTAAACCAACCATCGCAATCATTGCAGCATTATCACCACATAAATTCAGCGGAGGAAAAATAGGTATAAAATTTTCTTCAAAACTTACTTTTTCTAATTTACCTCTAATTTTATTATTTGCTGCTACTCCGCCTGCTATTACAAAAAAGTTATTTTTTGTTTGAGATATTTTTTTAAATTGATCAAAAGCGATTTTAGTTTTTTTAACTAATATTTCCTCAATTGTTTTTTGAAATGATGCAGCTAAATCATGTTTATCTTGATTATTTTTAATTGATTTTGAAATTGTAAGAACAGCAGTTTTAAGGCCAGCAAACGATAAATTACAACCACCTTTATTAATAATTGGTTTTGGAAGATCAAATCTATCTTTATTACCTTGTGCTGCAAATTTTTCTATGAAAGGCCCCCCAGGAAATTTTATACCTAATAATTTCGCAGTTTTATCAAAAGCTTCCCCTAAAGCATCATCTATTGTTGTTCCAAGTCTTTTATATTTTCCTAAGTTTTTAACAGCCAAATACTGAGAGTGACCTCCGGAAATTAACAAAAGTAAATATGGATAACTTAAATTGGTTACAAGTTTAGGACTTAGAGCATGACCCTCCAGATGATTAACAACAATTAGTGGTTTTTTTAAAGTCATTGCTAAAGCCTTCGCAAAATTTAAACCCACAGATAAACAAACTATTAAACCAGGTCCACCAGTGACTGCAATTGCATCTATGTCTTTTAATTTTCTACCACTTTTTTTTAAAGCTCTATTTACAATTAAATCAATTTTATCAATATGAGATCTGGCTGCTAACTCAGGAACAACGCCACCAAATTTTTTATGGATTTCCTCTTGGCTAGAAACTATATTCGACAGTAAATTAGGTACAGATTCAGCGCTTTCTTCTAAGATAGCAGCCGCAGTTTCATCACAGCTTGTCTCAATTCCTAAAATTAATGCTTTTTTATTCATTAAATTTCTTTTTATAAATTATAAATTTCCAATATAAAATTTATTGAAATTAATTCTATGAAAAAAAAAATTACTATAGGAACAAGAGGAAGTAAATTGGCTTTAATTTACGCTAGAATTGCAAAACAGAATATTAATAAATTTAAATCAAGATTTGCAATAAAATCTGTGAATATTAAAAAAGTAATCACAAAGGGAGATAAGATCCAAAATAAAAGACTTTCTGATATCGGAGGAAAAGGATTATTCACCAAAAAAATTGAAAATGAACTTTTAAATAAAAAAATTGATATCGCAGTTCATGCATTGAAAGATATACCTTCAAGAGAGAATAAAAAATTATTCACAAATTGTTTCCTTAAAAGAAATGATCCAAGAGAAGTTTTGATAACTAGAAAAAACAAAAAATTTAAAAGTCTTCCAACAAATTCGATAGTAGGCACCTCATCCTTTAGAAGAGAATTTCAGCTTAAAAGAATGCGAAATGATTTAATTTACAAATTGATAAGAGGAAATGTTGATACAAGAATCAAAAAATTAAAAAATAAATTTTATGATGCAATAATCTTATCATATGCAGGGTTAAAAAAATTAAAAATGCAAAACAATATTTCTCAAGTTTTTTCTTTATCAGAAATAATACCTAGTGCGGGCCAGGGCGCAATCGCTTTACAATGTAGAAAAGACGATCTTGGAATAATACAATTACTCGATGCTATAAATCATACCCCAACTAATATATGTGTGAATGCCGAAAGAGATGTTCTTAAAGTTCTAGATGGAGATTGTGAAACTCCCGTTGGAGTAAATGCAAAAATTCAAAATAATAAATTAAATATTGTTACAGAATTATTTTCTTTAGATGGTAAGAAAAGGTTCTACCTCAAGTCTTCAAAAAAATTATATTTAGCTCATTTAGCAGGAAAAGAACTTGGTGAAAAAATAAAAAAAAGATCTAAAAATCTATATAAGAAAAAAAGATAAATGCATATTTTATTTACTAGACCATTTGATGATTGCCATGAACTAATGTTAAGATTTAAATCCTTAGGACATATGGTTTCGCATATACCTGTCATTAGTATTCAAAAAATAATTTATGAAAGCTTGGACTTCTCTCTTTTTAAAGGGATTATATTTACAAGTTCTAATGCTATTAAATTTTTAGATACACAAAAAATTGATAAAAAAATAAAATGTTTTTGTGTTGGAAATGCTACTGAAAAAGTTGCTAAAATGAAAGGATTTCAAAACATATATGTAGCAGGCGGCAATGTTGAAAATCTAAAAGAGATTATTTTCCAAAATTTTGGAGTTTCTGAAGGAAATTTGATTTATGTTACAGGGCAAATAATATCTTCAGACCTAGACAAAAAATTAATTTCCCAGGGCTACCATTTGAAAAGAATAATTAACTATAAATCTATTGAGCAAGAAAAGTTTAATAATGATGAAATTGAAAAACTTAGAGATAAAATACCCGACATCGTCTATGTTTACTCTCAAAACAGCGCACAAAGTTTTCTAAATATGATAAAAAATTACAATCTTCAAAGCTCTTGGATGAATACTAATTTAATGTGTATAAGCGAAAAAACCTCAACTGTTTTAAATGAAATAAAGTGGAAAAAAATATTTCTTTTTAATCCTGGAGAAGAAGAATTTTTACTGTATAAAATTTGATTATGGAAATATTTGATAATTTTAAAGATTTATTTTTATCTGTTTGGAACAGAGGAATTTTAGGTATTGATATATTCGAGATTTTAATTGGTTTAGGTATCTTTCTAATCTTTTTAATTTTTAGAGGATTAATAAGTAAGCTTATTATTAAAAAATTAGAGATCATCTCACAAAGAACAACAAATAAGTTAGACGATACTTTTGTTAAGGCGTTGGTAGGTCCAGCAAGATTTTTGCCAATTGTTCTAGGATTTTTTATTGCAAGTTACTATATGTCATTTTCAGAGGATACAAGATCATTTGTAGATAATATTAATAGAACGCTAATAACAATTCTACTTTTTTGGATCATCCACCAAATTATTGAACCTATTTCATATATACTAAGTGGATTAGGAAAAATTTTAACAAGAGAATTGATTGGTTGGATAATTAAGTCACTAAAAATATTAATTTTTATTTTAGGAGCTGCAGCAGTTCTTGAATTATGGGGAATTAAAATTGGTCCAATAATTGCTGGTCTTGGACTCTTTGGTGTTGCAGTTGCCTTAGGTGCTCAAGATCTATTTAAAAATTTGATTTCCGGCATATTAGTTTTAGTTGAAAAACGTTTTAAAATGGGTGACTGGATTTTGGTTGAGGGAATTATAGAAGGTATAGTAGAAAAAATTGGTTTTAGATCTACCACAATAAGAAAATTTGATAAATCGCTCGCAATAATTCCAAATTTTCAATTTGCAGAGAATGCTGTTATAAACGTTAGTCAAACCACAAATTGGATCATAAGTTGGATTATTAATCTTCAATACGACACTACTGTAGATCAACTCAAAAAAATTAGAAATGAAATTGAGGATTATATTAAAAAGCATGAAGATTTTAACACTGAAATCGGTTATGCCGTAAGGATAGATAAATTTGCTGAAAGTTCTATAGACATGTATATACGCTGTTTTACAAAAACCGATGAATGGGAAAAATGGCTTTCGGTTAAAGAAAGATTAGCAATACAAATTAAACAAATTGTAGAAAAAAATGGTGCAGCATTTGCATTCCCAAGTCAATCTATATATGTAGAAAAAAAATGATTGCATTATTTTATTTGGTGCTTCAAGTTTTAAAACTTTATACTTATGTTGTTATTGCCAATGTAGTAATAAGTTGGCTTGTAGCTTTTAATGTCTTAAACACATCAAATAGGTTTGTGTATCTAGTTTTAGATTTTACATATCGACTTACAGAACCTTTATTAATGTATATAAGACGTTTTTTACCAAACCTTGGTGCTTTCGATATTTCTCCTATTATCCTTCTTTTGTTGATATGGTTTATAGAAGTGTGTATGAAGCTATATTTAGCACCTATTTTATTTAATTAATTATGACTTTAATTGATGGAAAAAGAGAAGCAGCAAACTTACGAGAAGAATTAAGAAAAGAAGTTTCTAAGTTAAGAACGAAATATAATAAGGTACCTGGACTTACAGTAATTTTAATTGGGGATCTTACTCCAAGTCAAATTTATGTGAGAAATAAAGAAAAATCCGCAAAAGAGGTTGGATTGAAATCTGAGGTAATAAAGTATCCAGATAGCGTTGAAGAAATTACAATATTAAACAAAATCTATGAATTAAATAAAGATGATACGGTTTCTGGTATCCTAGTACAATTACCATTGCCAAAACATATTGATAAAAAAAAAGTTATAGAAGCAATAATTCCTGAAAAAGATGTTGACGGATTTCATCCTGTGAATGTTGGAAATCTTTCATCAGGATACGAAAGTTCGGTTCCTTGTACTCCTCTAGGCTGTTACTTGTTAATTAAAAAAGTTGAGCCTAATTTGTCCGGAAAAAAAGCGGTAGTTATTGGTAGGTCAAATTTAAATGGTAAACCGATGGCTCAACTACTTTTGAAAGAGAACTGTACAGTAACTATAACACATTCAAAAACTAAGGACCTAAAAGGTGAGTGTTTAAAAGGTGATATAGTTGTAGCTGCTGTTGGTATACCAGAGCTAGTTAAAGGTGACTGGATTAAAAAAGACTCAATTGTAATAGACGTAGGAATTAATAAAACAGAAAAAGGTATTGTTGGGGATGTTGCTTTTAACGAAGTTTCAAAAATTGCAAAAGCTATCACACCAGTCCCAGGTGGAGTAGGACCAATGACTATTGCCTGTTTATTAAAGAATACTATTGAATGTTTTAAAAGATCACAAACTTAATTATCTCAACTTCTTTTTGTGGAAATTAATAAATCGTTCTACATTTTTTTTGTTAAAACTTTTATTTTCCTCAAAAGAAACATTTTTTAGCGAATAAGCTTTACTATTAGTAATTCTTGAAACAATTGTTGTATTTCCTTTATAAAGTTTTAGCTTAATAGAGCCAATAACCTTATTTCTTTTTAAATCTATAATTTTTTGTAGTTTAAATCTTTCTTTTGAAAACCAATAACCATTGTAAATTAACTCAGCGTATCTTGGCATAATATTTTCTTTTAAATGCATTGTTGACTTATCTAATGAAACTGACTCAATTGCACGATGCGCAATCATTAATAATGTTCCACCCGGAGTTTCATAAACACCTCTAGATTTTATCCCCAAAAATCTATTTTCAACTAAATCTACTCGTCCTATACCATTAGTTCCAGCTAGATGATTTAATCTTTTTAATAGTTTTGCAGGAGATAATTTTTTTCCATTCAAACCTATCGGATCACCTTTTCTAAAATTTATAGTTACATAAGTTGGTTTGTTTGGAGCCTTTTCTGGTGAGACAGTTCTTTGGAATATAAATTCTGGTGCTTGATTTTTTGGATTTTCTAAAACTTTTCCTTCAGTTGATGTATGAAATAAATTATCATCAATCGAAAAAGGCGGTTCACCCCTTTTGTCTTTTGGTATTGGAATTTTATTTTTTTTTGCATATTTGATTAGATCAGTTCTAGAATTTAAATTCCAAATGCGCCAAGGAGCAATTACTTTGATTTTTGGATTAAAAAAATAGTAACCAAGTTCAAATCTTACTTGATCGTTTCCTTTTCCTGTAGATCCATGTGATACAGCGTAAGCTTTAAATTTTTTAGCAACCTTAATTTGTGCTTTTGCTATCAATGGTCTGGCTATAGACGTCCCTAATAAATATACACCTTCATAAACAGCGTGACCTCTAATCATTGGGAAAACATATTCTCTAACAAACTCATCTTGTAAATTCTCAATTATTATACTTTTAACACCCAAATTTTTAGCATTATAAACAATTTTTTTTTTATTTATTTCTTGTCCAATATCAGCCGTGTAAGCGATTATATCAGCATTAAAATTTTCTTGAAGCCATTTTAAAATAATAGAAGTATCAAGACCGCCAGAATAGGCTAAAACGATTTTTTTTTTATGTTTTTTTTTAGCTGCAGCTTTTTTTTGCTTCATTATAAGCTTTTGTAAAACCTAGCAATGAATAATGATCAATTGTTTGTGAGCCTGACGAGTTATATCCTGAAACCATTATTCTAGATCCTTTTTTCATTGTTCTAATCATTTTTTTTTCAACTTTATTATCAGCTATCCATGCAAAATTTTCTTGTGAAATATCAAATTTGTATTTAAACTTACCTGACTTTGCAGTTATTGAATTTTGTTTATTGAATTCATATCCAGCAGTAAGACTAATTTCATCTACAATTTTATCATTAGGCCTGAAAGAAACAAATAATCTCGAATCCCGCTTATTTGTTTTAGGCGACTGAAGTACAGGTTTTGATTGAGCAAAGCAAACAATGCCGTCAGATTTTTTTAAAACCATAGTTTCCCAGTCTTTAAACTTACCAACCTTCTTAACTTCTTCGGCCATCAAGCTTAAAGGAAACAATATTAAGATTACACTTATAATAGTTTTGTTAATTATGGACATGGATTTGGGTATAATTTTTGAACATTGTTTATACTTTTTAAAATTTCCTCAGAAAGATTAACATTTACACTTTCTATGTTAGTTTTCAACTGCTGCATAGTCGTTGCTCCAATTATTACGCTAGTTACAAATGGTTGAATTTCGCAAAATTTAAGTGACATTTGAGCCATATCTAAATTATATTTTTTAGAAATCTGGTAGTATTCCTCAACAGCATTTTCTCGATTTGGTTTATTGTATCTAGTCCAAAAAGCATCATCATGGTGTAGTCTAGATTTTTTTGGTTTTTTATTATTTCTATATTTACCTGTCAAATGACCAATAGCTAATGGGGAATAAGCTAAAAGTCCTATTTTATCTCTAATAGAAATTTCAGCTAGCCCAACTTCATATGATCTGTTAAGCAGATTGTAAGGGTTCTGTATTGACATCATTCTAGGAAGTTTTTTCTCCTTTGATATTTCAAGAAATTTATTTACGCCCCAAGGAGTCTCGTTTGATAGACCGATGTATCTTATTTTTCCAGCTTCAATAAATTTTTGTAAACTTTCTAAAATTTCCTCAAATTTGTTCCAATTCTCATCCTCAGAGTGATTATAACCAAGTGTTCCAAACATATTAGTATTTCTTTCAGGCCAGTGTAATTGATATAAGTCTATATAATCTGTTTGAAGTCTTTTTAGACTTCCTTCAATTGCATCTGCCAAGTTTTTTTTACCATATTGGTTTCCACCTCCACGTACATAAGATCTCATCGGACCACAAACTTTTGTAGCTAGAATTACCTCTTTCCTTTTTTTAGATTTTTTAAACCAATTACCTATAATAATCTCGGTGTGCCCAAAAGTTTCTTCTTTAGGAGGTATCGAGTATAATTCTGCTGTATCCCAAAAATTAACTCCTTGATCAATTGCATAGTTCATTTGTTGGAATCCCTCATCTTGCGAATTTTGCTCACCCCAAGTCATCGTGCCGAGACATATTGTGCTAACTTTTAAGTCAGTATTGCCTAGTTTTTTATAGTTCATTGCTATTAAGACTTCTTGAAAATATTTTAAAAAATTACTATATATACAATCAAATGAACTTTAATAAACAAAACATTTTTCAAGCAACTTCAGCAAAAAAAACAGTAGTTTGGGACGCTGGGCTAAGATCCTACATGCTCAAAATCTACAACTATATGGCAACTGGTGTTTTGTTGACGGGTATTATTGCTTTATTATCTTTTAAACTTTCAGTAGAGACAGGTTCAAATGGAGCTATCACTGGATTTACACCAATTGGTGAAGCTTTATTTTTTTCAGGACTTAAGTGGGTGGTGATGTTGGCTCCTCTTGGAGTAGTGTTTTATATGAGCTTTGGTATAAATAAAATGAGCTCAGCAAAAGCGCAAACAGTGTTTTGGATTTTTGCGGCATTGATGGGATTATCATTATCCTGGATACTGCTTGTTTATACAGGTGTGAGTGTTGCAAGAGTTTTCTTCATAACTTCTGCAACTTTTGGTGCGATGAGTATTTATGGATACACAACTAAAAAAGATTTAACAAAGCTAGGTTCATTTTTAATGATGGGTTTAATTGGAATAATAATTGCATCATTAGTAAATATTTTTCTTAAGTCAGCGATGATGTACTTTATAGTTTCTATTTTGGGTGTATTAATATTTGTAGGATTAACTGCTTACGACACACAAAAAATAAAAAATATGTATTCATCATCTGACAGCGGAGAAGTTATAGGAAAAAAAGCTGTAATGGGTGCATTAACTCTTTACTTAGATTTTATAAATTTATTTATAATGCTATTGAGATTGTTTGGTCAAAGAAGATAAATTTATTATTTAATTTTTTTCCACTTTGTTCCCAAAATAAGATTTTCTAAACTCGCAGAATTATTTATAATTTTGCCATTCGAATCTGTTATTGAGTATTTCAAGTTTTGATTTATTGGTTTAAAAGTTTTACAAATTTTATAGACAGCATTTTCAGCTGCATTCTTAAAAACACTAAATGTAACTTTTTTGCTGGAAATAGCTAAGCCGTAGTCTTTCCAGGATCCATTTGAAACCATTTTTGCATATAAATTTAGAATTGACTTAAGTTCATCTTTTTCAAAAAAATAATTCCTTTCTTTTTTGAAAGTATTATTTACAACTAATTTTAAATTCTTATTCATCTATTTTATACTTATTTATTATATTGAATTGAAAAGCTGTGAAAATAAAAGTTATTGGCAGCATACCCCAGACTTTAAAATTTACCCAAAACTCCTCCGATTGAGTTCTCCATATAATTTCATTTAAAATCGCCAAACCAATAAAAAATAATGCCCATCTTTTATTTAAAATCTTCCAACCAATGTCCTGGAGTTTCAATGCATTTCCTAAAAGTTTTTTAAGAACTGGTTCTTGGGTAAAAAATTTTCCAAAAATCAATCCAAGAGCAAATAAAATATTAATTATTGTTGGTTTCATATATATGAAAATTGGATTTTTAAAATATATTGTTAATCCACCAAAAAGTGTAATCAGAATTCCACCAAGCAAAGGCACCATCGGAATTTTTTTTTCTATTATCCAAACAATAACTAAGGCAATTAATGTTGCTAAAATAAAAGGAGGGATTGCAATTTCTAAATTTTTTTCATTTTTGTAATAAAATGTGAAGAATACTAATAGAGGGCCAAAATCTGTGACAAATTTGTAAAAAGATTTATTCACACAAAGATATTAACAGATTTATAAATTAATAATATTTTTTTTATTGATTTTCCTATTTAAATACCCATATTTATTAGTATGACAATCCAAAAAGCAAAATTTTCAATAGGAGACGTTGTTAAACACAAGCATTTCGATTTTCGAGGTGTTATATATGATGTTGATTTTAAATTTAATAATTCTGAGGAGTGGTATCAGTCTATTCCAAAAAACGTTAGACCTAGAAAAGATCAACCCTTTTATCATCTGCTCGCTGAAAATGATGATCTTACTTATGAGGCGTATGTATCTGAGCAGAATTTGTTGTTTGACGACTCAGAAGAGCCAATAAAACATCCTTTAATAAATGAGATTTTTTCGGGAAAAAGGGGATCTAGTTATTTTAAGCAATCCAACTAATACATCTTTTTTCAAACACAATTGGCACAAATGTTGGTCACACATTAAATGCATAATCCAGATATATTCTGATCAAGAGTGTAAACGTTTCCCTTAAGATTATCTCCCTCACATTCTTGATCAGAACATGACCCTTTATCTCACTTTGAAAAATAAAAATTTCCAATATAAATACATCAATGAATTTTATTAAAAACTATCAATTTAACTTAGTTAGAAAAAGTCAAAAAATTGTTTTAGGCTTATTTTTAATTGTTTTAATGCTTGGTTTATTTGAAGCTTTGGTACTATCTCCTGAAGATTATCTTCAAGGTGACTCTGTTAGAATAATGTATGTCCATGTTCCATCAGCATGGATTTCACTTGGCATATTTTCTTTAATGGCAGCTCTATCGATAATGGTAATTATATTTAAGAATAAATTATTCTTTTTAGTTGCAAAAAGTTTAGCTCCCTCTGGATTTGTATTTAGCTTGATAGCTTTAGTTACTGGTTCGATCTGGGGAAAACCAACGTGGGGAACTTGGTGGGCATGGGATGCCAGAATAACTTCAATGTTAATATTATGTATCTTTTATTTAATGTACTTAATAGCTTGGAGAATTTTTGAGAGTAAAGATTATGTAACTAAAATAACCTCATTTATAGCAATTTTAGGATTTATAAATATCCCAATTATAAAGTTTTCAGTTGATTGGTGGTCAACTTTACATCAACCATCATCTGTAAATATATTCTCTGAAACCACTATACATACTACAATGCTAATACCTCTTGGTATCATGACTGCGGCATTTGCCCTATTTTCTTTGCTTATTTTTTTAATGAAATATAATACAGAATTGATAAAAATTAAGAATAAAGGCTTAGACAGATTATGATTTCAGAGTTATTTTATATGAACGGTTATGGTTATTACGTTCTATCGTCATTCTTGTTCACGCTAGTTTGTTTTCTTGGACTTTACATAATAACAAAAATACAGCTTACAAAAGAGCAAAATAAATTTAATGTTAAATTTGGTGAATTAAACTCTGAACAAGTAAAAGAAGCTAAAAAACAAAAAATTTACAAAGAAATAATAGCGACAGAGATATATTCTAAAATTTAACTTTTGAATATGTATAACAAAAAAGTTAAATTAAGAGCCTTATTTCTTTTTCTTTTTATTGCAACTTTAATATTAACTATTTTTTTAGTTTTGAAAGCTTTAGAGGAAAATGTTGTTTATTTTCTATCTCCAACAGAAATCAAAAATTTAAATGAGACAACAGCAGAAAAAATTAGAGTAGGCGGAATGGTAAAAGATCAATCTATTAAAATAAACTCTGATAAAATAAACTTTATCATCACTGATTTTAAAAATGAAATTAATGTTACTTATTCGGGTATAGTTCCAAATTTATTTCAAGAAGGCAAAGGTGTTGTTGCCGAAGGTATTCTAAGAGATAAAAATTATTTTAAAGCAGAAAAGATACTGGCTAAACATGATGAGAATTATATTCCCCCAGAGGTAAAAGCCAGTTTAGGAGAAAAGTAAATTGATTTTAAATTATATAGGTAACTTTGCTCTTTTATTTTGTTTGATAATTTCATTAACAATTTTTATTACCTCTATAACGAGTTTAAACAACAAAAATTTTTTTTTTAAAAAAAACTTAAATGAATTGCTATTTTTTAAATTTTTTTTCGCTGTTTTAAGTTTTTCTTGTCTCATAATTTTATTTATTATCTCGGAGTTTAGTAATGAAACCGTTTTAAATAACTCACATATTTCAAAACCTTTGTTTTATAAAATATCAGGCACATGGGGTAATCATGAAGGCAGTCTACTTCTATGGCTATTAGTATTAACTTTTTTTACTTTTTTTTATTTCATGAATTCAAAAAATAGACCCGCCGATGAAAGATTATTAACAATAATATTTCAGGAAGTAATAATTTTAGGCTTCCTATTTTTTTTATTAAAAGCCTCTAACCCTTTCAATATTATTTACCCTGTCCCAAAGGAGGGCTTAGGTCTGAACCCAATCTTGCAAGATCCATTATTAGCTATTCATCCTCCAGTTCTTTATTTGGGATACGTAACTACTTCAATAGTATTTTCCTCGTCATTAGCTGGATTGATAAAGGGAAATATAAATAATTTGTGGGCCAAAGATATAAAAAAGTGGGTTTTTATATCCTGGACATTTTTAACTTTAGGTATTTTGCTTGGATCCATTTGGGCTTACTATGAATTAGGTTGGGGAGGCTTTTGGTTTTGGGATCCAGTTGAAAATATTTCTTTAATGCCCTGGTTAAGTCTTACTGCACTGGTTCATTGTGTATTAGTTTTAGAAAAAAGATCAATTTTACATTCGTGGACTGTCATACTTTCTATTATTACTTTTACACTAGGTATTTGTGGAACTTTTCTTGTTCGATCTGGAATATTAAATTCAGTCCACACTTTTGCAAATGATCCGGAAAGAGGATTATATATATTATTCTTTTTATTTTTTTTGATTTTTTTATCAGTTTTTATTTATTTTATTTATGAAGATAAATTTGAATTGAATAATAAAAATGTAAATCTTTATACTAAAGAAACTTCAATAATTATAAATAACTGGTTTGTAATGTATTTTTTGTCGGTTATTTTGATTGGCACGGTATATCCAATTTTTTTAGAGGTTTTATCTAATGAAAAGATTTCAGTAGGTCCACCATTTTTCAATAAATTAATAATTCCTTTTTTAATTCCATTTTTAATTTTTATGTCGATTGGTCCAAATTTAAAGTGGATAAAAAATAACTATTTCTCAAAAAAGTTAAAATTAATAATTATATTTATTTTAAGCATTATTTTATCAACACTAGTATCGAAATTTTTTGGAAATACCGGATTAAATATAACAATATTATTAGCTGCAAGCTTTTATCTTTTTATTATTACTATAAAAGATTTAATTAAAAAAGGTTTTAAAAATTATTCACAAACAATTTCTCATTTTGGTTTTAGTTTGTTAGTTTTAAGTATATTGTTAAATAGCATCTTCTCTAACGAGATAACCTCAAACATGCGTGTTGGTGATGAAATAAAGTTCTCTGATAAAATAATAAAATTACAAAAACTCGAAAATACAACAGAGGCAAACTTTTTAAAGTTAATTGCTTATTTTAAAATTGAGGAAAAAAATAAAACAGAATTAGTTTTAGAACCAGAAATTAGAATTTACGATAAACCAGAGACAATAACAAGTGAGGCGGCAATTAAGACAGATATTTTTAAAGATAGATTTTTAGTTATCAATCTTGTCAAAGAAAATGAATACTTGAATGTAAGATATCAAGAAAAACCTTTTATGTTATGGATTTGGATTTCAGCAATTATAATTTCTTTAGGGGGAATAATTAATATTTTTAAAAAAAATGAAAAACAGATATTATAAATACTCTATTGTAATTTTTCTTATATTTACATTTTTTATTTTTTATTATGGATTGAAAGAAAAAAATTTTTATACACCAGAGGATATAAGCATTAAAAAGTTTCCAAATCTAATTCTTAATGACTTTTATACTAACAGTGCAACTTCGTTTGACGATATTTTGACAGGGAGCAATTATTATCTTGTAAATATTTGGGCCTCATGGTGCTTACCATGCAGGGAAGAGCATCCATATTTAGTTCAGTTCAAAAAAAATTCACCTATTAAAATAATTGGTATCAACTACAAGGATAAAAGAGATAATGCATTAAAATTTCTCGATGAATATGAGAATCCATATTTAACTATATTAACTGACAATAATGGAATAGCTTCTATCGAAATTGGAGCATATGGAGTTCCGGAAAGTTTTATTTTAAATAAAGAAAAAAAAATAATTAAAAAAATTATTGGTCCAATTAATAAAAAAAAATTTAATGAAATCAAAGAACTAATAAAAAAATGAAAACTAGAATAATATTATATATAATTTTTTTATTATTAGCTTTTTCTAAATCTTCATTTTCTAATGATCAAAAATTAGAAAATAAAATTAATAAAAATTTAAGATGTTTAATTTGTCAAGGACAATCCATTTATGACTCACAATCTGACTTTGCTGAAAGTATGAAGTTAGTAGTAAAGCAAAAAATTGAATCAGGCATGAGCGAAGAGGAGATATATTCATTTTTCAAAATACAATATGGTGAGTGGATATTATACGATCCTCAGTTTAATACTAAAAACTTTGCCCTTTGGTTGCTTCCAATTCTCGTGTTTTTAGCCGGAGGAATAATAATTTTGATTAAATTTGGAGTTTTAAAGAAAAGATAATAAGTTATATTAAGTTTATAAAATTATGAAAAATAAAAATTTAAATTTTTTTTGCTTTGTTCTAATTATTACTTTTTTTACAACATCACTTAAAAGCGATGAGGTAAATAAATTAATTGATCCTCATGAGTATAATTTTTTTACTGGAATGTTTGATTTTAGCGATGAAGGAAAAAAATCTACTCTAGTAGGAATTCAGCATCAAAATGAAAATTTATATAAGGATACTTTTTTAGGAACACTTTCGCCTGTTACAGGATTTTTAGTAACCGGAGATGCCTCAACATATTTATATACAGGTGTTCAAGCAGAATATAATTTAGGTAAAGTTAATCTTACACCTAGCTTCACACCTGGATTGTATGGGCAAGGTGATGGTAAAGATTTAGGCCATCTTGTTGAGTTTAAAAGCGAAGTGCAACTCTCATTCGATTTATTTAAAGACTCTGAATTAGGTTTTTCATATAATCATATTTCTAATGCCAGTCTTGGGGAAAAGAATCCTGGGGCAAATAGTTATATGTTTAATTTCATGAAAAAATTTTAATTTTTACCATGAGATTAAAAGATTGTCATAACTTTCAAGATTTTAGAAAATTAGCAGAAAAAAAACTTCCCAGCCCAATATTTCACTACATAGATGGTGCTGCAGATGATGAAATTACTTACAGTCGTAATACATCAGCTTTTAACGATGTAGACCTTGTGCCAAATGTTTTACGAGGTGTTGAAAATGTTGATTTGTCTACTACGATTTTTGGAAAAAAAATTGATTTACCTTTTTATTGTTCACCAACCGCCTTACAAAGACTTTTTCACTACGATGGTGAAAGAGCAGTTGGTAAAGCAGCAAAAAAATTTAATACTATGTTTGGAGTATCGGCTCTTGCCACTGTAAGTGTAGAAGAAATATCCTCTATGATCGATACTCCTAAAATGTTTCAGTTTTATTTTCATAAAGATAGAGGTTTAAACGATTCTTGCTTAGAACGTGCTAAGGCAGCAAACTTTGATGTTATGGCTTTAACAGTAGATACGATTACTGGAGGTAATAGAGAAAGAGACCTCAGAACTGGATTCACTTCTCCTCCAAAATTAACCTTAGCAAGTTTATTTAGTTTTGCTACAAAACCAATGTGGGGAATAAACTACCTTACAAAAGGAAAGTTTGAGTTACCTCATTTACAAGATTACGTGAAAGAAGGCACAAGCACTAATACGTCTATTGGTAATTATTTTTCTACAATGTTAGACCAATCAATGAACTGGAAAGATGCAGAAAAATTATGTGCTCAGTGGAATGGTCATTTTGCACTTAAAGGAGTAATGAGTGTTGAAGATGCAAAAAAAGCAGTTGATATTGGATGTACTGGTATAATGGTTTCAAATCATGGAGGAAGACAACTTGATGGCTCAAGATCCCCATTCGATCAGTTAGCTGAAATTGTCGATGCAGTCGGTGATAAAATTGATGTAATTTGCGAAGGTGGATTTCAAAGAGGTACACACATGTTGAAAGCTTTATCACTTGGCGCAAAAGCATGTGCGGGTGGAAGATTATATTTGTATGCACTAGCAGCAGCTGGACAAGCTGGTGTGGAAAGAGCTTTAGGCCAATACAAAGCTGAATTAGAGAGAGATATGAAACTTATGGGGTGTACTAAAATAAGCGATCTTAGCAGAAAAAATTTAAGATTTAGAATTTAATGAATATTTCTGACTGTAGAAACTTCAATGATTTTAGAAAACTTGCAAAAAAAAAACTTCCCGCACCTATTTTTCACTATATAGATGGTGGTGCTGACGATGAAGTCACACTAAGAAGAAACACTAGTGCTTTTGACGATTGTGATTTAATTCCAAATATTTTAGCAAGTGTAGGTAAACCAGATTTATCTACAACAATTTTTGGAAGAAAAATTGATATGCCAATTTTTCTGTCACCAACAGCTATGCAAAGATTATATCATCCAGATGGTGATAAGGCTTCTGCTAGAGCTGCTGAGAAATTTGGTACATTTTATAGTATGTCAACAATGGCAAACAATTCTATTGAAGAAATATCAAATATTTCAAGCGGTCCAAAATTGTTTCAGCTTTATGTGCACAAAGATAAATCTATTACTGATGATTTATTAGATAGATGTAAAAGATCAGGTTTTGACGGCATGTGTCTCACCGTAGATACTCTAGTTGCAGGAAATAGAGAGAAAGATCATAAAACTGGATTTACAACTCCGCCGAAACTTACTTTAAATAGTTTATTAAGCTTTGCATTAAGACCGATGTGGGTACTACGTTATTTAACAAATAAAAAATTTGAATTATCTAATGTTGTAAAAAAAACTGATAAAGGAACTAATATCACTAAATCAGTAATTGATTATATTAACGAGCAATATGATCCTAAGATGAGCTGGAAAGATGCTGAGTATTGCGTAAAAAAATGGAATGGACCATTTGCATTAAAGGGAGTTATGTCTGTTGACGATGCTAAACGTGCTATTGATATAGGATGTACGGCTATAATGGTATCCAACCATGGGGGAAGACAATTAGATGGTTCGCGTTCTCCTTTTGATCAAATAAAAGCTATATCAGATGCTGTTGGCGATAAGTTAGAGATAATACTTGATGGAGGTGTCAGGAGAGGAACGCATGTTCTTAAGGCCCTAGCAGCTGGTGCAAAAGCATGTAGTTTCGGTAAAATGTTTCTGTTTTCTTTGAGCGCAGGTGGTCAACAAGGCGTTGAACATTTATTGAAAATGATGCATGATGAAATAAATAGAAATATGATTTTGATGGGTTGTAAAAATTTGTCAGAGTTGAGTAAATCAAAATTAATTTATAGAAAGTAGATTGGAGATTTAGAATGAAATTAGCAAAAAGTTTAGATAGATTAGGAACGGAAACAGCTTTTAGCGTTCTTGCTGAGGCTAAAAAATTGGAAGCCCAAGGTAAACCTATGATACACTTGGGATTAGGTCAGCCAGATTTTAAAACTCCAAAACATGTTGTTGATGCTGCTAAAAAAGCTTTGGACGATGGTCATCATGGATATGTGATGTCAAATGGCATTCCTGAATGTAGACAAGCTGTAACTAGATGGATTAAAAAAAGATATAATGCAGATGTAAGTGCTGAAAGAATATTAATTATGCCAGGTGGAAAACCTACCATGACATATGCAATTCAATGTTTTGGTGAGCCAGGAGCTGAAATTATCAATCCAACCCCAGCTTTCCCCATTTATGAGTCAATGATAAATTATACAGGAGCAACTTCTGTGAAATATGATTTAACCGAGGATAAAGATCTTAAATTTAGTGCTGAAAAAATTCTTTCGTTGATAACTGATAAAACGAGGCTACTGGTTTTAATAAATCCTAATAATCCAACTGGAAGTTTTGTCGAAAAACAAGAAATTGATAAAATAGCTGAAGGATTAAA
Source organism: uncultured Pelagibacteraceae bacterium (assembly GCA_902581445.1). Taxonomy (GTDB): domain Bacteria; phylum Pseudomonadota; class Alphaproteobacteria; order Pelagibacterales; family Pelagibacteraceae; genus Pelagibacter. The sequence goes on along the minus strand of CACHOG010000002.1, from coordinate 181,379 downwards.
AAAACATCCACACGTAACTATTTTAAGTGATGAGATTTATAGTCGACAAATATTTGATGGAAAAGAAATGCCCTCTTTTTTCAACTACCCTGAATTAAGAGATAGATTAATAGTTTTAGAAGGGTGGAGTAAAGCTTACTCAATGACTGGTTGGAGATTGGGTTGGAGTTTTTGGCCTGAACATTTAGTTGAGCACGTAAATAAATTATTAATCAACAGTGTATCATGCGTGAATGCAGCCGCTCAATTTGCTGGCATTGCTGCTCTTGATGGACCGGATGACTCAATCCATGAAATGATGGAAAAATTTACTGCAAGACGAAAACTTATTCATGAAGGATTAAATAGCTTACCCGGTGTTGAATGTAGCTTGCCTGGTGGAGCCTTTTATGCTTTTCCAAAAGTAATTGGAACTGGCATGAGCGGAGCAGAATTCTGCAAAAAAGCTATGCATGAGGCAGGAGTTGCAATCGTTCCTGGAACTGCATTTGGAAAAAGCTGTAATGATTATGTAAGATTTAGTTTTGCAGCATCAAGAGATAATATTTCTCAAGCTCTTGAAAATGTTAAAAAGATGTTAGGATAAGTTTATTTTTGTTAATAGGCTTGTTATACTAATTTAATGAACAACCCTTCTTTAAAACAAGAACTTACAAGTTTATTAAAAGATAGATTTTCTTTATCTCAATCAACTAGAGCAAATTATGCTAGAGGAGAAGACACATATGATCCTATTCTCTCACAGGCAGTAGTATTCCCAGAGACAAATGAAGAAGTTTCTGAAATTTTAAAAATTTGTAATGATTACAAAGTTCCAGTAGTGCCATTTGGAACTGGAACTTCTTTAGAAGGTAATGTGGTTGGTAACGATAAGGGAATAACAATTTCTTTAGAAAAAATGGATAAAATTTTAAGTGTTAATGCAGCAGATTTTGATTGCAGGGTTCAAGCAAATGTAACAAGAGAAAAATTAAATGAATATTTAAGAGAGGATGGTGTATTTTTTCCTATAGATCCAGGTGCTAATGCTGCAATAGGTGGGATGGCATCGACATCAGCCTCTGGAACTATGGCAGTAAAATATGGAACTATGAAAACAGTAATTACCGGTTTGACTGTAGTTTTACCAAGTGGAGAAATAATAAAAACAGGCACAAGAACAAAAAAAACTTCAGCAGGATATAATCTTACGAATTTATTTATTGGTTCAGAGGGTACACTTGGGATTATAACAGAAGTTCAACTTAGATTATCTCCAATACCTGAAAGCATGATGAGCGCTATATGCCATTTTAATACGTTGGAGGAAGCTGTTCAGACAGCTCAAGAAACAATTCAGTATGGTGTTCCCATCGCAAGGATTGAAATGCTTAATAAAGATCAAATGGATATAAGTATCAATTACTCAAAACTTAGAGATATTAAAACTTTACCTACATTATTTTTTGAATTTCACGGAACTGAGATTTCTAATAAGGAGTCCATTAAAATTGTAGAGGAAATTTCAAAGAATAATAATGGTAGTGCTTTTAAATGGGCTGATACGTTAGAGGAAAGAAACCATCTGTGGCGAGCAAGATGGGATGTTTACTACTCAGTTAAAGCATTAGTAGATAACGGAAGAGTCTATTCAACAGATGTATGTGTGCCAATATCAAAAATAACCGAATGCGTTAAGTTTGCTGAAGAAGAAGTTAAAAAGTTTGGTCTTAGAGCACCAATGGTTGGCCATCTAGGAGATGGAAACTTCCACGTTTTATTTCCTTACGATCCTAAAGACAAAACCGTTTACAAAAAAATCAGAGAATTTAGCGATTTATTAATCGATAAAACTTTAGACCTTGAGGGCACAATTACAGGTGAACATGGAGTAGGTCTTCATAAAAAAAGTTACTTGTTAAAAGAACATCCAGATAATATACCTGTCATGAAAACTATTAAAAGAAGCTTGGACCCAAATAATATTATGAATCCTGGAAAAATTTTCGATATTAATTAAACTATGAAAAAAATTCTTGTTACGCGAAGACTTTTAAGATCCAATGAAGACAGAATTAAAGAGCTATATGATGCAAACTTAAATTTAAATGATGAACTTTACACTCAAGACAAGCTAATAGAGTTGAGCCAGGGATGTGATGGGGTATTATCTGCTTTAACAGATAAGTTAGACGAGAAAACAATAAATCGCTTACCTGATAGTGTAAAAATTTTATCAAATTTTGCTGTAGGATTTGGAAACATAGATATACAGGCAGCAAAAAAAAGAAATATAATTGTTACAAACACGCCAGAAGTTTTGACAGATGCAACAGCTGAAATTGGTGTTCTTTTAATACTTGGAGCATGTAGAAGAGCATCTGAGGGTATTCAAGGTGCAAGAGACGCAGACTGGAAATGGTCAGCAGATTATCTTATTGGTAAGCAATTAACTGGCGCTAGACTTGGAATTTTGGGTATGGGAAGAATTGGACAAAAGATAGCAAAAATTGCGAAGTCTTTAGGAATGATAGTTCATTATCATAATCGATCTAAACTTAGTGCTGATAAAGAAAACGGGTCAATCTACCATGACAATCTTAAAAGTTTGATGGAGGTATCAGATGTACTCTCAGTTTGTTGTCCCGCCTCAAAAGAGACTATAAATTTAATTAATAAAGAGACTTTGGAGTATTTACCGAAAGGTGCAGTAGTGACAAATGTTGCCAGAGGGGATATTGTAGATGATGAAGCTCTTATTGATGCTCTGGATAGAAGAAAAGTTTATGCAGTTGGTTTAGATGTTTACAAAGGAGAGCCAAATTTAAATCCAGGATATTTAAAACACAAAAGCGCTTTCATATTACCGCATTTAGGTAGTGCAACAAAAGAGACCAGGACAGCAATGGCGAACCTCGCGATTGATAATCTAGAAGAGTTCTTTAAATCTGGAAGCTGCAAAAATAAGGTTAATTAAAAGTAAATAATTCTACTTTAAGTTGTAAATAATTTTGAATAGGTCTATTTAGCAAAAGACTCTTACAACCATTTATGCTTAAATTATCTTAAGTTAATTAACTAAAGAGGAGAAATAATGATTAAAGAAAAAAAATCATTGAAGGGAAAAACGCCTTCAAGACGTAAGTTCTTTAAGACTGCGGCTATGGCCGGAGCAGCTGCTGTTGCAATGCCTTATGTTAACTTAGGCGCTGCACAAACTTTAAAAATGCAAGCTGCATGGCCAAGTGGAGCTAACATCTTTTTTGAAATGGCAGGAGATTACTGCAAGATGGTAAGCGACATGTCTGGTGGATCTTTGAAAATTGATCTTCAACCAGTTGGAGCAGTTGTTAAGACTAGTGAAATTGGTCAAGCAGTTAGCTCAGGTGCCGTTGATATGGGTCACTGGGTAACAGCATACTGGTACGGTAAAAATGCTGCGGCATCTTTATTCGGAACAGGACCTTCATACGGTATGTCATCTCAAGAAGTAATGGGATGGATGGAATACGGTGGAGGAAGAGCACTTTATGAAGAAACTGTTAAAAAAGTAGGTTTCGACTACACAGGTGTTTTTCATATGCCTATGCCAGCACAACCGTTTGGATGGTTTAAGAAAAATGTAACTAAAGTATCTGATGTTAAAGGTATGAAGTATAGAACAGTTGGTCTTGCTACCAACGTTCTTACTGCGATGGGAATGGTCGTTAGACAATTACCAGGTGGTGAAATTCAACCAGCTATGAAAACTGGATTGATTGAAGCTGCTGAGTTTAACAACCCAACTTCAGACTCACAGTTTGGTATGCAAGACGTTTCTAAGCACTATCACTTAGGAAGTTTCCACCAATCTCAAGAGATGTTTGAAATACCTATCAACAACAAAACATTTAACGGTCTGTCTCCAGCTAACCAAGCAATATTAAAAAATGCTGCGTATGCTGCGAATACAGATAACTATTTCAAAGCATTAGTTAGATATTCAGCTGATTTATCTAAATTAATGAATGAACACAAAGTTAATGTTTATCAAACGTCTGATGCGATTTTAGCTCAACAATTAAAAGGTTGGGATAAAGTTATTGGTGATTTCAATAAGAAAGATCCTTTCTTTAAGAAAATCGTTGATTCTCAAAAAGCATACGCTAAGAGAGTAATGAAGTACTTGCTGATGAACCAGCCTAATTACAAATTAGCATATGAAAATGAGTTCGGACCTATTGCGAAAGTTAAGATATAATTATTAACTTTAATATTTAAAAAGGGGACCAAATGGTCCCCTTTTTTTTGTTTGCTTTAATTATATATTTTAACATAAGGTACGGAAATGAAATCTTTCATAAAATTTGCTGACACACTGAGTGCTTCAATGGGAAAAGCATTTTCCTGGTGTATTGTCATTCTTATGGGGGGTACTTGCTATGAAGTTATCATGGCATATGCATTTAACAGTCCAACATTATGGAACTTTGATTTTAGTTTACAAATGTATGGAGCTATTTTTATGATGGCGGGAGCATACACCTTATCAACAGAGGCTCATGTAAGAGGTGATGTTATTTACAGACTATTTCCAACCAGAGTACAGGGTTGGATTGATTTAATTTTATATTTTATATTTTTCTTTCCTGGAATTTTAGCTTTAGCGTTTTATGGATATGAATACGCTGCTTTAGCTTGGAAAATAAAAGAAACAAGCTGGAATAGTCCAGCACAAATACAGATTTATATGGCAAAATCTTTAATACCATTATCTGGCATATTATTAACTATACAAGGTGTTAGTGAAGTATGTAGAGCAATTATTTGCATTAGAACTGGTCATTGGCCTGTTAGAGCATCGGCAGATGCTGAAGAAACTGAAAAAGTATTAATGAGGACTTCACAAAAGGACGATCAAGCAGATGTTATTTGAATTAACAAATCCAGAAATTGCAATTTTAATGATGAGTTTGTTTCTGTTCGCAGTTTTATTAGGTTTTCCAATTGCATTTACATTATTAGCAATGGGAGTGGGTTTTGGTTATTACGCTTATTTTGATCCAACTAGGATGGATCATTTATTTGATAACCGGATATTTTCTTTATTAGTCTCTAATACCTATACAATAATGGATAATACCGTTTTAACCGCCGTCCCTTTATTTTTATTCATGGGTTATCTAGTCGAAAGAGCAGGAATTGTAGCAAAGCTATTTTTTGCAATAAGACTTGCATCTCACAGACTTCCTGCCTCTATGGCTGTTGCAGCGCTTGTTACATGCGCATTATTTTCTACCGCAACTGGAATTATTGGTGCCGTTGTTACACTTATGGGTTTGCTTGCATGGCCGGCGATGATAAGAGCAGGATACGATAAAAAATTCGCATCAGGAGTAATTTGCTCCGGTGGATGTTTAGGAATCTTAATTCCACCAAGCATCATGCTTATTGTATATGCAGTAATAGCCCAACTATCACCATTAAGGCTTTTTGCTGCAGCTATATTTCCTGGTTTAATGTTGGCCGGATTGTATATACTTTATGTAATCATTAGAGCATACTTTAATCCATCTTTAGCTCCAAAACCTGCTGCAGAGGAAATTCCTCCACGTTCGGAGATTTTGAAAGAAGTTTTGGTTTCGTTTGTTCCATTATTTTCGTTAATTATTTTAGTGCTTGGGACAATTCTAGCTGGTTTAGCCACACCAGCTGAAGCAGCCGCAGTTGGAGCCTTCGGTGCTTTAGTTCTTTCTTATTTCTATAAGTCATTAAAATGGAAAAATTTCAAAGAGTCTGTATTTTTAACTGCGAAAACAAGCGCTATGATTATGTGGTTATTTGTAGGTTCTTGGACCTTTGCATCTGTATTTTCCTATTTAGGTGGACATGAGGTATTTGAACATTTTTTCAAATCAATGGACATTCAGCCATGGCAATTTTTAGTTATAACTCAAATAATAATTTTCCTTTTAGGCTGGCCACTAGAGTGGACTGAAATACTAATTATTTTTGTGCCAATCTTTTTACCACTTGTAGAATTTTTTGGTGTAAATCCATATTTCTTTGCAATGTTAATAGCATTAAATTTACAAACATCATTTTTGACACCACCAATGGCCATGTCAGCATACTATTTAAAAGGAGTTCAAAGCAGAAATGTTCAGTTAATGGAAATCTTCAGAGGAATTATGCCTTTCCTTGGAATTGTTATACTTGCAATGGTACTGATGTACATTTTTCCTGGTATAGCATTATGGTTACCTGATACTTTGTTTGCACAATAATTTTTAAATGACTAATGTCTTTTCTTTACCTATATCTAAAATTGCAGAAAAGATTAGAAAATCCGAAATAACCTGTTTAGAACTTTGTCAAAATTATATTTCCCAAATAGAAAAGTATGAAAAAGATGTTAAAGCTTGGGCATTTTTTGATAAAAAACTTTTGATAGAAAAAGCCGAAGAGGCTGACACATATAGAAAATCTGGAAAACCAATGGGTTTATTGCATGGTATTCCTGTAGCATTAAAAGATATTATTGGAACTTATGATATGCCAACTGAATGTGGCACAGTATTAAGAAAAGGTAAAACGCAATCCCAAAACTCTGAAATTGTAGATCTTCTGAAATCTGAGGGAGCAATTATAATGGGAAAAACTGCAACATCAGAATTGGCTTATCTTGGTCCACCAGATACAAGAAATCCCCATGATTATTCAAGGACACCAGGAGGATCTTCAAGTGGATCAGCAGCTGTAATCGCGACTCATATGGCTCCGCTATCAATTGGATCTCAAACTGGGGGATCAGTTATAAGACCAGCATCTTATTGTGGAGTAGTCGGATATAAACCTAGCTATGGATTAATATCAAGAAATGGAGTTCTAAGAACATCCTATCATCTAGATCATATGGGAGTTTTTGGAAAAACAGTGGAGGATGTAGCTTTACTTGCTAAAGTTTTAATTAAAAAAGATCAATATGACGAAGCAACCATACATTATTCCTCAGAATTTATGGTGGATGAATGTTTAAAGGGACCAATGTTTGAACCTAAGTTTATATTTTATAAAACAGAAAGTTGGAAAAAAATAGATAAGAGATCTCGAGAGTCATTTGAGTTTTTTATAAAATCTTTTAAAAAAAATATTGAAGTATTTGATACTCCATCTTACTTCAAAGATATTGACAAGTACCATAGAGTAATTCATGAAACAGATTTAGCTAATAACTTTCAGACATATTATAAGAAATCAAAAAATAAACTCTCAAAGGAGATGCAGTCTGCAATTAGCAGAGGAATGAAATATTCTGCGAAAGAATATTTAGATGCTGTAGATTTTATGAAAAGAAGTTATGAGTCTTACAAAGAGGTATTTGAAGATTATCATGGTGTTTTAAGTCCATGCTCTACAGGAGTTGCAGACAAAGGATTAAAAAGTACAGGAAGTGCAGATTTTAATCGAGTTTGGTCTTATATGCATACACCAGCAATTTCTCTACCTTTACTTCAGGGTGAAAATAATTTACCTTTAGGTATCCAATTAATTGGTGATAAATATGATGATCATAGATTTCTTGGTATTGCTAGATGGTTAGAACAAAAAAGTAAAAAATATGATGAATAAAATTGCAACAATAGTCGGTTTGTCTTTCTGTCTTTTCTTTTTAATAGGGCTTGCAACAACTCTTACAAGATCAATGATGATAGGTTTCTTTGATGTTTTACCAGTTTATATATTTATGGGAATCGCAATTGTCATGATGATTTACGAAGCTTTTTTCGATAAAAAACAGTAAATTTCTAATTAATGAAAATTGGAAGTATCGTATTAAATTCCTTTTTAATTTTATTGCTTGTTTACATTTCTATAGTAGTTTTTTTATTTTTTTATCAAAGAAAACTGCTCTACCATCCTAGTGAAAATAATTATTTGGATGAAACGCAACTGAACCATAAGATAGAAAAAACATTTATCCAATCAAATGATAAACTTGTTTCGTGGTATTTTAAAAAAAATTCAAAATTTAAAACCATATTATTCTTTCACGGAAATGCAGGAAAACTTGATAATAGAGTTTATAAACTTAACGAATTATCAAAACTAAATATAAATTATTTGATAATTGCATACAGAGGTTTTAGTGGAAATACAGGTAGTCCATCAGAAAATGGTTTATATGAGGATGCAAATTCTGCAAAAGTTTGGTTAAACAAAAATGGTGTTAAAGATAAAGATATTATCATTTACGGTGAGTCTCTTGGAACAGCAGTTGCGATTGATCTAGCGAGCAGATATAAATTTTCAGGGATTATTTTAGAGTCTCCTTTTACTTCAATGCTAGAACTTGCACAAAAGTATTATCCTATAATTCCTGTTAAACTAATTCTTAAAGACAGGTACGAAAGTAAAAAAAAACTTAATGACATTAAATCTCCAGTTTTAGTTATGCACGGCAGAAAAGATAACATCGTTCCCTTTTATATGGGTCAGCAAATATACGAGGCTTTATCAGTACCAAAGTTTGCTTATTTCAATGACCAAGACGATCATATGATGGAGTATAATAACGAATTAATATCTTCTGTTAAAAAGTTTTTAGAACAAATTAATTAATATTTACAAATGAATTGGCAAATTTTTCTGCTTCGAAAATCTGTAAATCGTCCTCTTTCTCACCTAGACCTAAAGCGATAATTGGTAATTTATATTTTTTAGCCAAAGCTATTAAAATGCCACCTTTTGCAGTTCCATCAAGTTTAGTCATAATTAATCCTGTAATTGGAATAATTTTATTAAATTCCTCTACTTGATTAATTACATTCTGACCAGAAGTAGCATCCAAAACTAAAATTACTTCATGTGGAGCCTTAGGGTCAATTTTTTTTGTAACATTCGCAATTTTCTTATACTCCTCCATTAAATTCTTTTTGTTTTGTAATCTTCCAGCAGTATCTATCAATACATGGGTAGAATTTTTATTTATCGCTACTTCAACGGCTTTATATGCAACAGAAGCTGGATCTGAACCTTGTGAAGATTTAATAATTTCGACATCAATTTTTTTTGCCCACTTTTCCAACTGTTCGATTGCTGCAGCTCTAAAAGTATCTGAAGCTGAAAAAATTACTTTATTATCATTCATTTTTAATATTTTACCAATTTTTCCAATTGTAGTAGTCTTGCCTACACCGTTAACACCAGAGACAAGTACAGCATTTAAATCAGTTTTTTTTGAAAAAAAAGCACTTTTTTCAAGTGGCGACATTAAACTAATTATATAATCTTTAAGAATTGAATTAATTTCATCTAATTTATTTTTATCAGGGTCGATTTTTTTTTCTGCAATAATTTTTTTAATTTCTTCTGAAGCGATAATTCCCACATCAGATTGTATTAAAAATTCCTCTATTTCATCTAATGTTTTGTCATCAATTTCCCTTTTAATAATTATTTCCTTTAGCCCAGAGGAAAAACTTGTGGCAGTTTTTTGTAAACCTAATTTAAATTTTTCAAAAATACCCATTTTATAATTTTAAATTAATTTTTTTTATTTCCGAAACTGGTCCAGTCATAAAAATATTATCATTTTTATCAACCTCAATATTCAAAATACCTTCACTAAAATTAATGTTAACTTTATTTTTAACTAAACTCTTCTTTAAGGCAGCTACTGCAGATGCACATGCTGCCGTTCCACAGGCCTTTGTAAGTCCTGCTCCTCTTTCCCACACATTCACTTTTATATTATTTTTATCTGTGACTTCAGCAAATGTTACATTTGTTTTTTCAGGAAATAGATCATGGTTTTCAATTTTAGGACCTAATATCTTTAGGTCATAATCAAAGCAATTTTTTACAAAAAAAATTATGTGGGGGTTCCCTACATTGACACAAAATCCATTAGAAAATGTTTTATCATTTATTTTTAAAGATACATCAGCAGGATTTATTGTCTTTGATAATGGAATATCCTCAAAACTAAACAAAGGTTTTCCCATTTCAAGTTCAACTTGTAAATTTCCAACTATCTTTGCATTAAGTAATCGATTGTTTGTTCTTAACTTAACTTCTTTGGTATTTAAATTTTTACCTAAAAGATAAGCTACACATCTTGACCCATTTCCGCATGCACTTATTTCACCTCCATCAGAATTAAATATTTTTATAGGAAAAGAACTTTCTTTTTTTTTATCTATAAAAATAATTTGATCAAATCCAATATTGGATCTGTCTCCCAGTTCAATAATTTTTTCCTTTGTTAAATTAATTGAACTTTCTCTTCTATCTATGATGATAAAATCGTTTCCCAAACCATCCATTTTGTAAGCATTAAATTCCATATATTTATACTTAACTTATTTATTGACTTTTTGAACCTCTATTATAGGTTATCGCCACTTCCGCAAAGTCAGCAATTTGCGGTGTCTTTGGAAACAAAGAGATCGACACCAGTCAGCGAGGGTTCGCCCACTGGTGCGATAACTGCTGTGTAAAATTATGTTTGAAAATTTGACAAATAAATTTGAGGAAATTTTTTCTTCTTTGAAAAAAGCGCCATCACTTGATGAAAAACAAGTGGACGAAGGATTAAGATCTATTCGGTTAGCTCTTCTAGAAGCCGATGTATCTTTAGATGTTGCAAAGCAGTTTATAGCAAATGTTAAGCCTAAAGCATTGGGCAAAGAAATTGTAAGATCAACTTCACCTGGTCAAATGGTTGTTAAAATTGTCTACGATGAATTAGTCAATTTACTTGGAAGTAAATCCGAAAAAATAAATCTTAATGCAGTTCCACCAGTTACAATGATGCTAGTGGGTTTGCAAGGATCAGGTAAAACTACTTCCGCCGCAAAAATTGCAAAGCATATAGAAAAAGTAAACAAAAAAAAAATTATGATGGTGAGTTTGGACGTTTACAGACCAGCTGCTCAAGAACAATTAAAATTGTTAGGTGAACAAAATAATATTTTAACTTTACCCATTGTCGAAGGACAACAACCTTTGGATATTTGTAGACGTGCACTTAGTGCTGCAAATTTAAACGGATCAGAAGTAATAATTTTCGATACAGCTGGAAGAACACAAATAGATCTACAAATGATGAGTGAAATTAAACAAATTGAGCAAACAATTAATCCCTCTGAAACTTTACTTGTTGCAGACTCTCTTACTGGTCAAGTAGCTGCAAATGTTGCTAAAGAGTTTAAAAGCACTGTTAATTTAACAGGAATAGTTCTTACAAGATCTGATGGTGACGGAAGAGGTGGTGCAGCTTTGAGTATGAAATATGTATCTCAAGTTCCAATTAAATTTTTAGGAGTGGGTGAAAAAATTGATAACCTAGAAGAATTCCATCCTGACAGAATCGCTAACCGAATCCTTGGTATGGGAGACATAGTTTCACTTGTTGAAAAAGCTACACAAGACTTAGATGAAGAGAACCTAAAGAAAACTGAAGAGAAATTAAAAAAAGGCCAATTTTCATTAGATGATTATCTTTCTCAACTACGACAGATGAAAAAGATGGGAGGAATTGAAGGTATTATGTCTTTTTTGCCTGGCGTATCAAAAATAAAAAATCAAATGGATCAAGCTGGTGTTGATGAAAAAATTGTAAGCAAAAATGAGGCTGTAATTTTATCTATGACAAAAAAAGAAAGAGTAAATCCAAAAATTATAGACGGATCAAGAAAAAAAAGAATTGCTAATGGCTCAGGTACTGACATTGCCACTATCAATAAATTGTTAAAACAATTTAAAATGATGTCTGAAATGATGAAGAAGATGTCTAAAGGAAATATGAAAGGTTTGGCAGACAAAGGGATTCCGCCAGAACTTTTTAATCAAATAAAATAACAAAGGAGAAAAATGTTAAAGTTAAGGTTATCAATGGGAGGAACAAAAAAAAGACCTGTTTACAAAATTGTTGTTGCAGATAGCAGGTTTCCAAGAGATGGAAGATTTATAGAGAAACTTGGTTTTTTTAATCCACTTTTACCGAAGGAGAAGAAGGAAAGAGTCGGTTTACAATCTGAGAGAATTAAATATTGGTTAAGCCAAGGTGCTAAACCGACTATGCGTGTAGCGAGAATTCTCGGAGAAAATCAATTAATGGAAATGCCAGCGAAAGGTAATAATCCTTTAAAGGCTGTTCCAAAAAAAGAAAGAAAAAAAGAAGCTAAAGATGAAGCTCCTAAACAAGAAGAGAAAAAAGCTGATGCTCCAAAGGAAGCACCTAAACAAGAAGAGAAAAAAGCTGATGCTCCAAAGGAAGCACCTAAACAAGAAGAGAAAAAATAAAAATGTTTATCGCTCAAGTATTTACTCTTTATCCTGATTTTTTTCCTGGACCACTTGATAAAGGTCTGTACGGAAAAGCTATGGAAAAAAAAATATGGGATTTAAAAACTGTTGATATTAGGGAATATGCTTTAGATAAGCACAAAACAGTTGATGATACACCGTATGGTGGTGGATCAGGAATGCTTCTAAAACCGGATGTTGTCGCAAAATCTTTAGATGCAAATATTAAAAATGGGGAGAAAATTTTTTACCTTTCCCCTAGGGGTAAAGTATTTAATCAAAATATTGCAAAAGAAATATCAAAAGAAAATAAAGTAAATCTAATTTGTGGACATTTTGAAGGTATCGATCAAAGAGTTTTAGATAATAGAGAAATAGAAGAGATAAGTATTGGTGACTTCGTTTTATCTGGAGGCGAGTCAGCTTCGTATGTTTTTTTAGATGCTATATTGAGATTGATACCAGGTGTAATTGGTAACGAGGAATCTAAAAACGAGGAAAGTTTTGAAAATGGTTTATTAGAGTATCCACAGTATACAAAGCCTCAAATTTGGGAGGAAAAAAGCGTTCCAAATGTGCTTTTATCAGGAGATCACGCGAAAATTAAAGACTGGCGTTTAACCCAATCAAAGGCTATAACACGCCACCGAAGACCAGATTTATGGCAAAAATATAATAAAAAAAATTAAATTGATAAACTTTAACATGAAAAATATTGAGGAAATTAACCAAGCAAATGTAAAAAAAATTGCCGCTGAAAAGAAACATCCAGAGTTCTACACTGGTGATATAGTTAAAATTGGAGTAAGAATTACTGAGGGAAAAAGAGATAGAATTCAGTATTTTGAAGGAGTTTGCATTGCAAAAAAAAATAGAGATATAAACTCTTCATTTACTGTGAGAAAAATATCTTTTGGTGAAGGAGTAGAAAGAACCTTTGCATTATATAGCCCAATAGTCGACTCAATCAAAGTTGTAAGGTCTGGAAAAGTAAGGAGAGCAAAATTATACTATCTAAGAGACAGGACTGGTAAATCTGCAAGGATAGCCGAGAAAATTAGAAAAAAGATAGGTATCGATGTTGAAACAAAACCGGAAACTGTAAATGAGGAAAATGTTGTGGTTTCTAAAGAAGATAAAATAGCAGAGAAAGAAACTTCCTCAACAGAGACAGCCAAAAAAGTTGAAAAAAAAACTGAAACTCCAAAAGCAGAAATTCCAAAAGAAAATCTAAAAGACAAAAAATAATTTTTTTTCTGATGTCTAAAACTTTATACGATAAAATCTGGGATGATCATCTTGTGCATACACAAGATGACGGAACATCTTTACTTTATGTTGACAGACATTTAGTTCATGAAGTTACTAGCCCGCAAGCATTTGAAGGATTGAGAAACTCTAATAGAAAAGTAAGACAACCAAATCTGACATTAGCTGTTGCAGACCACAACGTTCCAACATCTGATAGATCTAAAGGAATTTCTGATGAAGAGTCTAAGCTTCAAGTGGAAACTTTAGAAAAAAACTGTGATGAATTTGGAATAAAGCTTTTTGGAATGAATGACAAAAGACAAGGGATAGTCCATATAATTGGACCTGAGCAAGGATTTACACAGCCAGGAAGTATAATTGTTTGTGGAGATAGTCACACAGCAACACACGGAGCTTTTGGATCTCTAGCTTTTGGCATAGGAACTTCTGAAGTAGAGCACGTATTAGCTACACAAACTTTAGTTCAAAAAAAATCAAAAAACTTTCGTATTAAAGTGGATGGAAAGTTGTCGATCGGGGTCACATCTAAAGATGTTATTCTACAGATCATTGGTAAAATTGGTACTGCAGGTGGAACTGGTTATGTAATTGAGTACGCAGGAAGCTTAATCTCATCACTTAGTGTAGAGCAAAGAATGACAATTTGTAATATGACTATTGAGGGAGGTGCAAGAGCAGGATTAATCGAGCCAGATGAAAAAATATTTAATTATTTAAATGGCAGACCAATGTCTCCTAAAAAAGAAAATTGGGATAAAGCATTAGATTATTGGAGTAAATTAAAATCTGATGGTGATGCTAATTTTGATAAAGAAGTTACTTTAGATGGAAAAGATATTATGCCAATGGTAACATGGGGAACTTCTCCACAAGATGTCATATCTATAGATGGAAGGATACCAAATCCAGAAAACGAAGCGGATGAGGATAGAAAAAATTCAATAGAGAGATCATTAAAATATATGGGTTTAAAACCTGGCACAGCTATAAAGGATGTTAAGATAGATAAAGTTTTTATCGGAAGTTGTACAAACGGTAGAATTGAGGACCTAAGAGATGCAGCAAAAATAGTTAAGAACAAAAAAGTAGCACAACATGTATATGCTATGGTAGTTCCTGGCTCTGGACTGGTGAAACAACAGGCTGAACAAGAAGGTTTAGATAAAGTGTTCAAAGACTCAGGTTTTGATTGGAGAGAACCTGGATGTTCTATGTGCTTAGCGATGAATGCTGATAAATTAAAACCTGAAGAAAGATGTGCATCTACTTCAAATAGAAATTTTGAAGGACGTCAAGGTAGAGGCGGGAGGACACATCTTGTTAGTCCTGGAATGGCTGCAGCAGCAGCAATATCAGGATCTTTAGACGATGTTAGAAAATTTCAAAATTAAATGCAAAAATTTAAAACAATAAAAAGTATACCTGCATATCTTCCAATAGTTAATATTGATACAGATATGATAATTCCAAAGCAGTTTTTAAAAACCATCAAAAGAACAGGTCTTGGAAAAAATTTATTTTATGAAATGAGATATAATGAACAAGGTACACCAAACGACGATTTTATTTTGAATACTAGTCCATTTAACGATACTAATATCTTAATTGCCGGTAAAAACTTTGGTTGTGGATCTTCCAGAGAACATGCGCCCTGGGCTTTACTTGATTTTGGAATAACATGCGTTATTAGCTCAAGTTATGCAGACATTTTTTATAATAATTGTTTTAAAAATGGAATTTTACCAATTGTGCTTCCAGAAGCTAAAATAAAAGAACTCTCTGAATACTCAAAAAGAAAAGAAGAGATTATTGTTAACCTTGAAAAACAAAAAATTACTTTTGGAAATAATGAGATTGATTTTGAAATAGATCAATTCAAAAAAAAGTGTTTAATTGAAGGACTAGATGATATCGCTCTTTCACTAGAAAAAAATCCGAAAATTACTGAATTTGAAAAAAAATTATCTTCAAATAGGCCATGGATTTTTAATGATTAAAGTTAAGAAAAGAAAAATTTTACTATTACCAGGTGATGGAATTGGTACAGAGGTTGTATCAGAGGTAAAAAAAATAATTAATTGGCTTAATAGTAAAAGATCTCTTGATTTTGAAATAGATGAAGATTTAGTTGGAGGAGCGGCCTATGATAAGCATGGTACTCCAATAACTGATGAGGTATTTTACAAAGCTCTTGAAAGTGAGGCAGTAATTTTAGGTGCAGTGGGTGGGCCTAAATGGGATAATTTAGATTTTTCAAAAAAACCTGAGAGAGCTTTATTAAAATTAAGAAAAGAATTAAAATTATTTGCTAACCTTAGACCAGCAATTTGTTTTAAGCAGCTAGTTGATGCCTCGAGCCTTAAACCAGAAATTGTTTCCGGTCTTGATATCATGATAGTAAGAGAACTAACAGGTGGTATATATTTTGGAGAACCAAGAGGTATTAAACCTATTGATAACGGCGAGAGAAAAGGCGTTAATACTCACACTTATACTTCAAGCGAAATTGCAAGAGTAGCAAGAGTTGCTTTTGATTTAGCAAAAAAAAGAAATAATAAAGTTACCTCATGTGAAAAATCAAATGTTATGGAGGCAGGACAATTATGGAGAGAGGAAGTAACAGAAACTCACAAAAATGAATTTAAAGAAGTTAAATTAGAACATATGTTGGCAGATAATTGTGCTATGCAATTATTAAGAAATCCAAAGCAATTTGACGTGATTGTTACAGATAACTTGTTTGGAGATATACTTTCTGATGAAGCAGCTATGTTAACTGGATCTTTAGGTCTTTTGCCATCAGCATCTTTAGGTGCTAAAGATAAAAATGGAAATATTAGATCAATGTATGAGCCTGTTCATGGTTCAGCACCAGATATAGCTGGTAAAAATCTTGCAAATCCAATTGCAACAATTTTGAGTTTTTCTATGGCGCTAAGGTATTCTTTGAATTTAGAAAAAGAAGCTAAGGAAATTGATACTGCAGTGCAAAGCGTTTTAGATATGGGATTAAGAACAAAAGACATATATTCTAAGGGAAATAAGGAAGTTTCAACAACTGCAATGGGAGATGCAATTATTGCGCAATTGCAAAAATAAATAATTTCACATATTTTATAGTTATTAAAAATTATGACTACTTACACAGCACCAATTGAAGATATGATGTTTCTTTATGAAAAGTTGAGAAATAACAAAAACTATAATGAGATTGAAAAATATAAAGAAATAACTCCAGATCTAGTAAAAGATATATTGGATGAGGCTGCTAAAATTAATCAAAACATTATTTTACCATTAGCTAAAGCTGGGGATGAAAATCCAGCAGTACTTGAAAATGGTGTTGTTAGAACACCCCCAGGTTATAAAGAAGCATACAGTAAATTTATTGAAGATGGATGGATGTCTTTATCTTGTGACCCAAAATATGGTGGTCAAGGGATGCCCAAAACAGTAAGTGCTTTTTTTGATGAAATGCTTTCTTCGGCAAGTTTAGCTTTCAAACTTTATACAGAACTCACATTAGGTGCTTATAACTGTATTCGTCACCATGCATCTGAAGATATAAAAAACATGTATTTACCAAAAATGGTTGAAGGAAAATGGAGCGGAACAATGTGCCTTACAGAACCAGTTTGTGGCACTGATCTTGGAATCCTTAAGACAAAAGCCTATGAACAAGAAGATGGCACTTATAAAATTTCAGGTCAAAAAATATTTATTACATCTGGTGATCATGATTTAACTGAAAACATTATACATTTAGTTCTTGCAAGAGCCTCAGACTCACCTCCAGGAACTAAAGGCATTAGTTTATTTCTTGTTCCAAAATATATTGTTAAAGAAAACGGATCTGTTGGTCCAAAAAACGGTATTTCTACAGGATCAATAGAAAACAAAATGGGAATAAAAGGATCTGCAACTTGTGTTTTAAATTTTGATGAAGCAACTGGATATATGATCGGGCCAAAAAATAAAGGACTTAATTCAATGTTCACTATGATGAACTTAGAAAGAATAATTGTAGGAATTCAAGGCTTAGGACTTTCAGAGATTGCTTATCAAAATTCATTAAACTATGCTAAAGAAAGAAAGCAAGGTAAGAGCAATTCAAGCAAGTCTCAAAATGGAAATGCAGATTTGATTATAGAACACGCAGATATTAGAAGATCATTACTTAACATGAAATCAATTATTGAGGGTGAAAGAGCCTTATGTTTTTGGTTATCACAACAAACGGAAGTTAGTCTAAATCACAATGAGCCCAAAATAAAACAGGAAGCTTCAGATTTAGTTTCACTAATGACGCCAGTAGTAAAATCTCTATTTTCAGATTTAGGAATGGAAATAACAAGTGATGCAATGCAAATACATGGAGGCTATGGTTATACAAAAGATCAGGGTATAGAACAGCTTTATAGAGATAACAGAATTACACCAATTTACGAAGGTACCAACTCAGTTCAGGCTATAGATCTAGTTTTTAGAAAACTTATAAATAAAAATGGAGATATTGTTGAAAATTACATCAATATTTTAAGAAAAGATATAGAAATTGAAAGCTCAGAATTAAAACCCTACCAAGAAAAATTAAAAATTTATTTAGAAAAACTTATTGATTTTACTACTTGGATTAAAGAGAAGATTAAAGACTCAAAAGATGATGCTAATGCTGCATCTAATGATTATTTAAAAGTTCTCGGTTATGTTGCACTAGGTCATTCATGGTTGAAGGTTTTAGAGGTTAGTTTTAAAGAAGTATCAAATAATAAAAAATTCTATGAGGATAAAATACAAACAGCTAAATTTTATTTTCATAGAGTGCTACCAAGAGTAGAGAGTCATTATACTAGTGCAGTTTCTGGTAGTGGCTACATAATGGATTTTAAATTTAATTAATTCATGAATCATTACGAGACAAATCTTGATAAAAACAAGGCCAACCATGTACCTTTGACCCCTCTTACATTTTTAAATAGAGCAAAAGATATTTATCCAAATTATGAAGCAATTATTTACGAAGATAGAAAATATACCTGGATGCAGGTTTATAAAAGATGCATTAAATTTGCAAGTGCATTAGAAAAAATAGGAATTAAAAAAGGAGACACAGTTTCATTCTTAGCTTTTAATACTCCAGAAATTTTCGAAGCACATTATTCAGTCCCAATGACTGGTGCAATTCTTAATACAATTAATATTCGTTTAGATGCTAAGACAATTGCATATATTTTAGAACACAGTGAAGCCAAAGTATTAGTTGTTGATAGACAATTACATACAGAAGTTAAAAAAGCTTTATCCACTTTGAATAAAAAAATTACCATAATCGACATACATGATAAATATGCTGATCAATCTAAGTTAGAAAAAATTGGTGATCTAGAATATGAGGAATTCCTTAATTCTGGAGACGAAGATTATAAGTGGAGAATGCCAGATGATGAGTGGGAAGCAATTACACTTAGTTATACTTCAGGGACAACAGGAAACCCTAAAGGAGTTGTTTATCATCATAGAGGTTCATATTTAATGTCAACAGGAAGCGCTACGGCATGGAATATGCCAAACAGATTGAATTTTTTAACTATTGTTCCTATGTTTCATTGTAATGGATGGTGTTATCCATGGACTGTACCAATGTTAAATGGAAGAACAATTTGTTTAAGAAATATTGATGTCAAAAAAATATTTGAATTAATAGATAAATATAATGTAACTCACTTTGGTGGTGCTCCTATAGTTTTAAATATGATTACAGGTGCTCCAGAGACAGACAGAAAAAAATTGAAAAATAAAGTTTATGTTCTCACTGCAGGCGCACCTCCTCCAAGCATAATTTTCAAAAAAATGAAAAGTTTGGGTTTTGAGGTTATGCATGTTTACGGTTTAACCGAAACCTATGGTCATGTAACACAATGTGCTTGGAATGATGACTGGAATGCATTTGAAGAAGAAAAACAAAACGAGATAAAAGCGAGACAAGGAGTAAGATATCCAAACACTGAAGGTGTTACAATTATGGATCCTGAAACCATGAAAGAAGTTCCAAGAGATGGAAAAACCATTGGAGAAATAATGATAAGAGGAAATGTTGTTATGAAAGGATATTTTAAAGATAAAGATGCAACTGATAAAGCAATGAAAGATGGTTGGTTTCATTCAGGGGATTTAGCAGTAATGCACCCAGATGGTTATATTAAAATACAAGATAGATCAAAAGACATCATTATTTCTGGTGGTGAAAATATTTCATCTATAGAAATTGAAAATACATTAGCTAAACATCCCTCTGTATCAATTGCTGCTGTTGTAGCAAAACCAGACGAAAAATGGGGCGAAGTGCCGTGTGCATTTATAGAAGCTGTAAAAGATAAACCAACCACAGAAAAAGAATTAATTGATTTTTGCAAGGAAACGTTGGCAAAATTTAAAGTTCCAAAAAAAATTGAGTTTTGTGAATTACCAAAAACATCAACAGGAAAAATCCAAAAATTTGAATTAAGAAAAAAGGCCAAGGAGCTAAACTGAATTTAGAGGTAGACAATAAAAATGTGTTTATCTCTACAGGAGGTATGGATGTTGACAAGTCTAAACCGACAATACTTTTGATGCATGGAAGTGGATTGACACATATTGTTTGGTCTCTTCACGAACAATTTTATGCTTCTCATGGATTTAATGTTTTATCAGTAGATTTACCCGGCCATGGAAACTCAGATGGCCCAGCTATAAAATCAATCGAAGAAATATCCGATTGGGTTGAAGATTTAATTAATAAATTGGGGTTAGAAAAAGTAAATTTTATTGGTCATTCTCAAGGCTGCCTAATTGGAATAGAATTTGCATCAAAACATCCTAAATTAATAAATAAATTAGTTCTTGTTGCAGGTTCTTATATGCTACCAGTAAATCAGGATTTGTTGGATTTAGCAGAGGCGGGAGATGATAAAGCTATTCATTTAATGATGAAATGGGGATATGAAGGCTCAAAAGCCTTCATTGGAGGAAATCCAGTAAAAAAAATTATTAATTCAACACGTGAAATCCGAGAAATTTTGTCTGTAGACTTAACTGCCTGTAACAACTATAAAGCCGGAAAAGAATCTCTTGATAAAATAGAATGCCCAACTCTATGTATATTCGGAGATTTGGACAAAATGGTGCCCCTCAAAGTAGGAAATAAAATGGCTGAAATTATAAAAAATTCACAAGTAAAAGTAATACAAAACTGTGGTCATATGATTATTTATGAGAAAGCTTTTGAGATGAGAAAACTAGTTAAAGAATTTTTATTGAATTAATGAGTAATTTTTATATTGCAAAATCAAGAAGACTTAGAGGAACAAAATACACCTCAAGAGTTGAGAAACAAGGCGTAACTCATTACACAGTCTATAATCATATGCTTTTACCAGCAGCATTTGGACCACTCGATGAATTATATCATCATCTTAAAGAACATGTTCAGGTTTGGGACGCTGCAGTACAAAGACAGCTTGAAATTTCGGGGAAAGACTCAGCTAAACTTGTGCAACTAATGACTTGTAGAGATTTGTCAAAATCAAAAGTC
Organism: uncultured Pelagibacteraceae bacterium; assembly: GCA_902581445.1. Classification (GTDB taxonomy): domain Bacteria; phylum Pseudomonadota; class Alphaproteobacteria; order Pelagibacterales; family Pelagibacteraceae; genus Pelagibacter. Next base: position 160,264 of record CACHOG010000002.1, on the reverse strand, counting down.
GGCAGATGTTATTATTGTCCAATAATTGATGACAACGCAGGATTAATTAATGATCCTGTGGTTTTAAAACTTTCGGATACACGTTGGTGGATATCATTATCAGATTCTGATGTTGGGCTATTTGCAAAAGGACTTGCAATAGGAAGAAATTTTGATGTCAAAATTTCAGAGCCTGATGTAGATATATTTTCAGTTCAGGGGCCAAAATCATTTAAATTAATGGAAAAAGTTTTAGGTCCTAAAATCACTAAATTAAAGTTTTTCGGTTTTGATTACTTTGAATTTGGTGGGGCAAAACATCTTATTGCTAGATCAGGATGGTCTAAACAAGGTGGCTACGAAGTCTATATGGAGCATACTGAAGCTGGATTAGCTTTATATGATAAATTATTTGAGGTTGGTGATGAATTTAATGTGAAACCAGGATGCCCAAACTTAATTGAAAGGATAGAAAGTTCGTTGTTATCTTACGGAAATGATATGGATTTAGGCGATAACCCATATGAATGTGGGTTTGATAATTATATTAATCTTGATAACGATATTGAATTTTTAGGAAAAGAAGCACTTAAGAGAATAAGATCTGAGGGTGTTAAGAAAAAACTAATGGGAGTAAAACTTGATATTGACAATATTTCCGTTACTGGATCAATGAATTTGTATGATAGTAAAAATGAACTAATTGGTGAACTTAGGTCAGGATCATATAATCCAATGTTTAAACAAGCAATTGGTATAGCTATGATCAAAAAACCCTACTTTAAACCATCTCAAGAATTTAAGGTTAATATAAACGGCAAAAATGTAAGCGGAAAAGTTTGCGATTTACCTTTCATTTAGTATAAATTCAAAAAATATACTATGAATATTGCAATCGTCGGAGCTACCGGAAATGTAGGAAGAAAGATCCTTGAGGTTTTAGAAAAAAAAAATTTTAGGGTTGATAATTTACATTTATTAGCTTCAACTAAAAGCTTGGGATCATCTTTAAATTTTAAAGGCAAAGATATTAAAATTGAACTACTAGAAAATTTTGATTTTTCAAAAGTTGATTTAACTTTCTTCTCTGCTGGAGGAAAAATTTCAGAAAAGTTTGCCCCAAAAGCTGCTAAAAATTCTATAGTAGTTGATAATTCAAGTTTTTTTAGGATGGACCCAGAGGTTCCACTAATAGTTCCACAAGTTAATCCTAATGACATGAAGAATATACCTAAAAATATAATTGCTAATCCCAATTGTTCTACCGCTCAGCTGGTTATAGTTCTGAAGCCGCTTCATGATTTATTTAAAATAAAAAGAGTTGTTGTATCTACATATCAATCGACTTCCGGCGCAGGGAAAGCCCCTATGGATGAAATGGTTGAACAATCAATGGCTATAATAAATAATAAAAAAGTTTCTTCAGAAAATTTTACTAAACAAATAGCTTTTAACGCAATACCTCACATAGATGTTTTTGCAGAAGATGGATATACAAAAGAAGAATTAAAAATGACACGTGAAACAAAAAAGATTTTGGATGATAAAATTGAACTCACAGCAACATGTGTGAGGATTCCAGTAAAAGTTTCTCACGCCGAGTCTGTTAATATTGAATTTGAAAAACCTTTTACCGTAAAAAAGATAAGTGAAACTTTGAATAACTCACCAGGTTGTAAAGTTTTTGATAAAAGAGAAAATGCAGGTTATATCACACCGATAGATGCAGAGGGCAAAAACGAGACTTTTATCTCAAGAATTAGAGAAGATAATTCAAAAAATAATTCTTTGAATTTATGGATTGTTTCAGATAATTTATTAAGAGGTGCGGCTCTTAACGCTGTAGAAATTGCAGAAACATACTTTAGGATGGGAAAATGAAAAATGATAATCCATTGTCACCACATATTCAAATATATAACTGGCATATATCTTCTTTAGTTTCAATTTCGCACCGAATTACAGGAATAATAAATTTCGCATCCTTAACTTTGATATGCTTCTGGGTTTCCTGTCTGGTTTTAGGAAAAGACAATTATGAACTTGTTTTTATTTTTCTAAATTCTTTTTTTGGGAAATTTTTAATTTTAGCAATTGTTTGGTCTTTTTCTTTTCAAATACTAAGTGAAATAAGACATTTGTTTTGGGACTACGGTATTGGATTTGAATTAAAAACAGCAAATATTACAGGGTCATTAGTGATAGTTGGTTCATTTATATTAACTCTTTTAATCTACATATTAGGAAAAAACTTTTTAATATGATTACTGCAACAAAAAAGTGGATTTTTCTTAAACTGAGCGCTGTCATTATGTTACCTCTGATGATCTGGTTCGTATTTCAACTGGCTTCTATATACAATATGGGTTTTGAGGATATTAACTCTTTTTTTGTAAAGCAGCCAAATAAGTTTTTATTCTCTTTATTCGTAATAATTACTTATTTTTACTCAGCATTAAGCATAAGTGAGGTATTTGAGGATTATATAGTGAATGAAAAATTAAAAAATGTCGCAAACAAAATACTCTATTTATTTGCTATTATAATGCCAATTTTTACAATATTTATATTATACAAACTAAGTTTATGAGCAGTTACAAAATAATAGATCATGAATACGATGTTGTAGTTTTGGGTGCGGGAGGATCCGGACTTAGAGCTGCAGTTGGATTAAGTGAAGCTGGATTAAAGACAGCTTGTATCTCAAAAGTATTTCCAACACGTAGTCATACATCTGCAGCGCAAGGAGGTATTTCGGCAGCATTAGGAAATATGGGCGAAGACGATTGGAGATGGCATATGTATGATACTGTTAAAGGATCTGATTGGTTGGGAGATCAAGATTGTATAGAATATCTTTGTAAAGAAGCACCAAGAGCAGTTTTAGAGCTTGAAAAATATGGAGTGCCATTTAGCAGAACAGAAGATGGTAAAATTTATCAAAGACCATTTGGTGGTATGACAAAAAATTATGGAAATGGAACTGTGCAGAGAACTTGCGCAGCAGCTGATAGAACAGGTCATGCAATTTTACACACACTTTATGGTCAAGCTTTGAAACACAAAACTGAATTTTTTATTGAATATTTTGCATTGGATCTATTGATGAAAAATGGTGAGTGCAAAGGACTGATAGCATGGAACTTAAATGATGGAACTATTCATAGGTTCAGATCGCATATTACAATTATTGCAACTGGTGGATATGGCAAAGTTTACTATTCAGCAACTTCAGCTCACACTTGCACTGGCGATGGAAATGCAATGGTTTTAAGAGCTGGATTGCCACTTCAAGATATGGAATTTGTACAATTTCATCCCACAGGTATTTATGGTCATGGAACTTTAATTTCTGAAGGTGTTAGAGGTGAGGGAGGATATTTAGTAAACTCTAAGGGTGAAAGATTTATGGAAAAATACGCGCCTAAAGCAAAAGATCTTGCTTCGAGAGATGTTGTAAGTAGATCAATCGCGGTCGAAATTAATGAAGGGCGTGGTGTCGGCAAGGATAAAGATCATGTTCATTTACATTTAAATCATTTAGACCAAAAAGTAATTGAGGACAGATTGCCAGGTATCTCGGAGGCCTCAAGACTTTTTGCAAACGTTGATGTAACCAAGGAACCAATTCCAGTAGTGCCAACAGTTCATTATAATATGGGTGGAATACCCACTAATTATAAAGCAGAGGTAATAACAATGAATGGATCAGAAAAAACCGTTCCTGGACTTATGGCAATCGGTGAGGCAGCTTGTGTTTCTGTTCATGGTGCAAATAGATTAGGATCAAATTCTTTAATCGATTTAGTTGTATTTGGCAGAGCAGCAGCAAAAAGAGCCGCTGAACTTGTAAAACCTGGTATGAAACATGAAGATATTCCTCAAAGTGAAACAGATAAATGCTTAGATAGATTTGATAAATTAAGAAACTCTAAAGGATCTAATCCTACTGCAGAATTAAGATTAGCTATGCAAAAAACTATGCAATCAAAATGTGCAGTATTTAGGACTGAAAAAACTTTAACAGAAGGTGTAAATGAAATTAGAAAACCTTTTGAAGGTTTGGAAAATATTTCTGTAAAAGATAATTCATTGATTTTTAATACAGATTTGGTTGAAACCCTTGAATTTGATAATTTGATTAGACAGGCAATCACAACTATGGACTCTGCATATAGTAGAAAAGAGAGCAGAGGGGCTCATGCAAGAGAAGATTTTCCAAAAAGAGATGACAAATCTTTTATGAAACATACCTTGTCTTGGTGTGATGGTACAAAAACTAAAATTGATTATAGACCAGTAAATATTTCAACACTTACAAGTGATGTTCAGTACTTTCCACCACAAGAAAGAGTATATTAATGGTTCAAATAAGGTTACCTGAGAATTCAAAAATTGAAAAAGGAAATTATTATAAAGATAAAACAGGATCGAAAAATTTAAGGAAAGTAAACATTTACAGATGGGATCCTTCCGCTGGAGAGAAACCGAGAATAGACACTTATGAAGTTGATATGGATAATTGTCCTTCTAAAGTTTTAGACATCTTAAATAAAATTAAAAACGAAATCGACCCATCTATCGCTTATAGAAGATCTTGCGCTCATGGCGTTTGTGGCTCTTGCGCAATGAATATGGATGGAAAAAATGGGCTTGCTTGTACTAAACCACACTCTGAAATCAAAGGTGATATAAATATTTATCCCTTGCCTCATTTAAAAGTGTTAAAAGATCTAATTGGAGATTTAAGCACATTATACAAACAATACGAGTCAGTAGAACCTTGGCTTAAAACCTCAAAAAAAAATGATGAAAAAGAAAATCTACAATCCAAAAAAGATAGAGCAAAATTAGATGGTTTGTATGAATGCATAATGTGTGCTTGCTGTTCAACGTCTTGCCCAAGTTATTGGTGGAATGGAGAAAAATATTTAGGACCAGCGGTCTTACTTCAAGCTTATAGATGGATCATAGATAGTAGGGATGAAGATAGAAAAGCGAGACTTAAAAAAGTTGCAGATGAGCTAAAATTATATAGATGTCATACTATCATGAATTGCACAAATGCATGTCCAAAGGGTTTAAATCCAGCAAAAGCGATTGCATCTATTAAGAAAATGCTTGCAACAAGCTAATTAGTTATTTAAATAATTTTTCAATGAATTTAATTCAGCACTTTGTAAATGGTAATTTATCCAAAGGAGACTCCAGTAGAAGAGGTAAAGTTTTCAATCCTGCAACTGGAGAACAAACTTCTGAAGTGACACTAGGATCTAAAAAAGATTTAGATAATACAGTTTTAATCGCAAAAAAAGCTTTTGAAAGCTGGTCACTTAAGCCACCACTTCAAAGAGCGAGAGTAATGTTTAAGTTTAAAGAATTAATTGAGAAAAACTCTGATGAGATAACAAAAATGATTGTTGCAGAACATGGAAAAGTTTATGAAGATGCAAAGGGTTCTTTGACAAGGGGTTTAGAAGTTGTAGAGTTTGCATGTGGAATTCCTCAAATTTTAAAAGGAGAGTTTACTGAGAATGTTGGCTCAGAGGTTGATAGTTGGTCTATAAGACAACCATTGGGAGTTTGTGCTGGTATTACCCCATTTAATTTTCCGGCCATGGTTCCCATGTGGATGTTTCCAATGGCAATTGCATGCGGAAATACATTTATACTCAAACCATCTGAAAAAGATCCTTCATGTTCAATAAAACTAGCGGAACTATTTAAAGAAGCTGGTTTACCAGATGGTGTATTTAATGTTGTTAATGGAGATAAAGAAGTTGTGGATGCAATTTTGGTTAATGAAGATATTCAGGCTGTAAGTTTTGTGGGATCTACCCCGATTGCAAAATATATTTATGAAAATGCTGCTAAAAATGAAAAAAGAGTTCAGGCACTTGGTGGAGCGAAAAATCATTGCGTTGTAATGCCTGACTGCGACTTAGATCAAGCAGTAAATGGTTTGATGGGAGCAGCTTATGGATCTGCAGGAGAAAGGTGTATGGCTCAATCCGTTGCAGTTGCAGTTGGTGGCATTGGCGATAAATTAGTTGAGAAATTATCAAAAAAAGTAGAAGCCCTAAAAGTTGGACCCGGCATGGATAAAAACTCTGAGATGGGTCCATTGGTAACTAAAGAACACTTAGATAAAGTGAAAGGATATGTTGATTTAGGTGTTAAAGAGGGAGCAAAACTTGTTGTAGATGGAAGAAACTTAAAATTACAAGGATATGAAAAAGGTTTCTTTATTGGAGGATGTTTGTTTGATGATGTTAAAAAAGATATGAGAATTTATAATGAGGAAATATTTGGACCAGTACTATCAGTAGTGCGTGCAAATGATTTTTCTGAAGCTACACAATTAGTAAATGATCACGAATTTGGAAATGGAGTGAGTATTTTCACAAGAGATGGTGATGCAGCTAGAAGTTTTTCCAGTAAAATAAAAGTTGGAATGGTTGGAATAAATATTCCAATACCTGTACCAATGGCGTTTCATAGTTTTGGAGGTTGGAAAAGATCTCTTTTTGGTGATCAACATATGCATGGACCAGAGGGTGTCAGGTTTTATACAAAACTTAAAACTGTAACATCGAGATGGCCATCAGGTATAAGATCAAACCCAGAGTTTGTTATGCCTACAATGAAATAATATGAAAAAAAAAATTTCACTTATAGGAGCTGGTCAAATAGGAGGCACGCTAGCGCATTTAATTGGGCTTAAAGAACTTGTTTCTGAAGTTGTATTGTTTGATGTTGCCCCGGGTGTCGCAAAAGGTAAAGCATTAGATATTGCACAATCATCCTCAGTTGATGGTTTTGATGTAAAGTTTAAAGGTACTGACAAGTATGAGGATATAAAAGATTCTGATGTTATAATAATTACTGCAGGTGTACCTAGAAAGCCTGGAATGAGTAGAGATGATCTATTAGGTATTAATTTAAAAATCATGAAACAAGTTGCTATTGGTGTAAAAAATAACTGCTCAGAGGCATTTGTAATTTGTATTACTAATCCGTTAGATGTTATGGTCATGGCATTTCAGAAATACTCAAAATTGCCAACAAATAAAGTTGTTGGAATGGCAGGTATTCTAGATAGTTCGAGATTTAAACTTTTTTTATCTTTGGAATTAGGTGTGCCTGTAAAACAAATCGATGCAATGGTCATGGGCGGTCATGGAGACACAATGGTTCCACTTCCTAGATTTACAAGAGTAAATGGTAAAATGTTAAATGATTTAATTAACGAGGGAAAAATTTCAGCAGATAAAGTTGAAAGTATAAATCAGAGAACAAGGGATGGAGGTGCAGAAATAGTAAAATATTTGGAAAAAGGATCAGCTTATTATGCTCCCGCAGCCTCGGGTGTAGAAATGGCTATATCTTTTCTTAATGATGAAAAAAAAGTTTTACCATGTGCAGCATATTTAAACGGAGAGTATGGTATTAAAAATGTTTATGCTGGTGTTCCAGTTTTGATTGGTAATAAAGGTGTCGAAAAAATCGAGGAAATCCAGCTCGATGAAAAAGAAAAAAAAGAATTTTTAAATTCAGTTAATGCGGTTGAAAAACTTTGGGAAGCAGCCATAAAAATTGATCCTGAATTGAATAATTGATGAACATTCATGAATATCAAGCAAAAGAATTATTAAAAAAGTTTGGCGCTCCAGTTCCAAATGGAGTTCACGGCGAAACTTCTGAAGATCTATTAAATAAATCAAAATTACTTAAGACTGAAAAATACGTGTTAAAAGCCCAAATTCACTCTGGAGGAAGAGGAAAAGCTGGAGGCATTAAAATTACTAACTCCTTAGAGGAATTAAAACAAGCTGCTGATCAAATGTTAGGTAAAACTTTAGTCACTAATCAATCAGGACCAAAAGGTAAAAAAGTTAAAAAATTATATGTAGAGGAGTCATCTAGAATAGATAAAGAATTTTACTTATCGTGTTTAGTAGATAGAGCAAAATCAAAGATTGCGTTTATTTCTTGTTTAGAAGGAGGAATGGATATTGAGGAAGTAGCAAACAAAAATCCTGAAAAAATAATTACAACAAGAATTGATGTTGAAAAAGAAATTTCTGATTTAGATTGTGAGAAAGTAATAGATGTCTTTAAATTAGAATATGATGCTAAAGACCAAGCAATTGAACTTATTAAATCTATGTATAGATTATTTATAGAAAAAGATGCAAGTTTAATTGAGATAAACCCTTTAGTTTTAACAAAAGAAAACAATATTCTTTGTTTAGATGCAAAAATTAATTTTGACGATAACGCTATTTTTAGACACCCAGACATTTATGAACTACGTGATTTAAATGAAGAAGATCCAACTGAAATTGAAGCAAATAAACAAGAACTTTCTTATATTAAACTCGATGGAAATATTGGATGTATGGTAAATGGTGCAGGACTAGCTATGGCAACAATGGATATAATAAAATTATTTGGTGGCAGCCCAGCAAACTTTCTAGATGTTGGCGGCGGAGCATCAAAAGATAAAGTTGCAGCTGCTTTTAAAATGATACTCAGTGATAAAAATGTAAAAGGTATTTTAATTAATATCTTTGGAGGCATCATGAGATGCGATATATTAGCTTTAGGAGTAGTTGAAACTGCAAAAGAGATGAAAATAGATATCCCATTAGTTGTCAGATTAGCAGGGACTAATTATGAAAAAGGAAAAAAAATATTAGACGATTCCAAATTAAAAATTATTTCTGCCTCGGATTTATCTGAGGCTGCAAAAAAAGTTGTAGAGATTACTAAATAATATGTCGATATTAGTGAATAAAAATACAAAACTTATTTGTCAAGGTTTCACTGGTTCTCATGGAACATTTCATTCTGAACAGTCAATTTTGTATGGCACTAATTTAGTTGGAGGAGTGACACCTAGAAAGGGAGGCCAAACACATCTTGGTAAACCAGTATTTGATACGGTAAAGGAAGCTAAAGAAAAGACTGGTGCAAATGCCACTATGATTTATGTTCCAGCAAAGTTTGCAGCAAATGCGATTATTGAAGCAATAGAGGCATCAATTGAAATTATAGTTTGTGTTACTGAGGGAATTCCAATTATTGATATGTTGAAGGTAAAAAAATCTTTATCTAAATCCAATTCAAGATTAATTGGGCCTAACTGTCCTGGTATTATTACACCTGATGAATGTAAAATTGGAATCATGCCTGGAAATATTCATAAAAAAGGATCAGTTGGAATAGTCTCAAGATCTGGAACATTAACCTATGAGGCTGTTGCACAAACAACAGCTAATGGACTAGGTCAATCAACATGCATCGGAATTGGAGGAGATCCAATTAATGGGACAAATTTTATAGATTGTCTGGATTTATTTTTGAAAGACGAAAGTACAAAATCAATTGTTATGATTGGTGAAATTGGTGGAAGTGCTGAGGAAGAGGCAGCTGAATTTATCTCTAAACATGAAATAAAAAAACCAATGGTTGGTTTTATTGCTGGTCTCACAGCACCCAAAGGTAAAAGAATGGGACATGCCGGAGCCATTATTTCTGGCGGAAAAGGTGGGGCCAAAGAAAAGATAAAAATTTTGCAAAAAGCAGGTATTACAATTACAGAGTCGCCCGCAGATATTGGAAAAACCTTACTTAATAAATTGTCACTTTAAAATCTATAGTTAAACATTATAATAAGATAATAATGACCTCTAGTAAAAATATTGAATTTAAAAAAACATCTTTTTTAAATAAATCAAATAGTGCTTTTATTGAAGAGATGTACATCAAGTATATTGAAAAAGATCCAAATTTACCCAAAAGTTGGAGAGAATATTTTAAAGATCTAAACGATGATATTGATTCAATAATCAAAGAGGTAGAGGGACCTTCTTGGGCTCAAAGAAAAAAAGTAAATCTAGATAAAATAACTAACGAATTAGCTGGACAAAATCAAAACATTTCAACTTCGCAAAGCTCAATAACTCAATCAATTAAAGCGATCGCACTTATTAGAGCGTATAGAATTAGAGGCCATTTGATAGCTAACCTTGACCCATTAGGAATGATGGAAAGAAATTATATCCATGAGCTTCATCCCGAAGATCACGGTTTCAAAAAAGAAGATTATGGTAAAAAAATTTTCATAGGATCTTATCTAAATACTACCTCTGCATCCATAAATGAAATTTTACAAAAATTAAGAAAAGTATATTGCTCAAATATAGGAGTGGAATATATGCATATTTCAGATCCTGTAGAAAAAATTTGGTTTAGAGAGAGAATGGAAAAAGAGGAAAATCAAATTAACTTCACAAGTAACGGAAAAAAGGCAATTTTAAACAAAATAGTTCAAGCAGAAGGTTTTGAAAAATTTCTTGCAAAAAAATATGTAGGGACAAAAAGATTTGGTCTTGATGGTGCAGAGTCCTTAATACCTGCTTTAGAGCAAATAATTAAAAGAGGTGGTCAATTAGGTGTAAAAGAAATCAAAATAGGAATGCCTCATAGAGGAAGATTGAACGTACTGGCAAATGTCTTACAAAAATCCTACAAACGGATATTTAATGAATTTGCTGGAGAAATTTCCAATCTTAGAAAAGAAGATTCAACTGGAGATGTGAAGTATCATTTAGGCGCTTCTTCAGACAGAGAATTTGATGGAAATTCTGTTCACGTAAGTTTAACTGATAATCCTTCACATTTAGAGGCTGTTAACCCTATCGTGTTGGGACAGACGAGGGCCAAACAATTTTTTCATAAAGATTTAAAAAGAAAAAAGGTTATTCCAATTCTAATTCACGGTGATGCCGCTTTTGCAGGACAAGGTATAGTTGCAGAATGTTTTGCCATGTCTGGATTAAAGGGGCATAACACAGGTGGTACGATCCATATTATAGTTAATAATCAAATTGGTTTTACGACTAGTCCTAGATTTGCACGTTCTAGTCCTTACCCATCTGATTTAGGAAAAATAGTAGACGCACCCATTTTACACTGTAATGGAGATGATCCAGAGGCTGTTGTGCACTGTGCTAAAATTGCAATAGAGTTTAGGCAAAAATTTAGCAAAGACGTAGTGATAGACATGATATGTTATAGAAGATTTGGTCATAATGAAGGAGATGAACCTTCTTTCACCCAACCATTAATGTATAAAAAAATTAGGTCACATCCATCAACATTAAAAATATATGGTGAAAAATTAATAAAAGAAAAAACTATAAGTAAAAGCGATTTTGAAAATCAAATTATATCTTTTAGATCTTTATTAGATGAACAATTTAAAACAGCAAAAGATATTAAACCAAAACTAGATTGGTTTGAGGGTACTTGGTCGAGGTACCAACCAAAAAAAGGCAAAGATAGAAGAGGAGCGACTGGAGTTGATATAGATAAAATAATTAAGATTTCAGAAAAAATAAATAAAGTTAGTGAAAAAATAAATATACATAAAACAATTCAAAAAATATTAACCAATAGACACAAATGTATATTGGATAAAAAAAACATTGATTGGGCAAGTTCTGAAAGTTTAGCTTTTGCAACGCTTTTAGACGAAGGTTATCCTGTTAGATTAGTTGGACAAGATTCGGGTAGAGGCACTTTCAGCCAAAGACATTCAGTTTTAAGAAATCAAGAGGACAATACAAGATTTATTCCTTTAAACAATATTTCCAAAAAGCAAAAAAATTTTGAGATAGTAGATAGCCTTCTATCTGAATTAGCAGTTTTAGGTTTTGAGTATGGGTACAGCCTAGTTGAACCTGAAACCTTAACGATGTGGGAGGCACAATTTGGCGATTTTGCAAATGGAGCTCAAGTTATTATTGACCAATTCATATCATCAGGAGAAAGAAAATGGTCACGCGCATCAGGGCTAGTTTTGCTTTTACCACACGGATATGAAGGACAAGGTCCAGAACATTCATCAGCTAGATTAGAAAGATTTCTTCAATTATGTGGTCAGGAAAATCTTCAAGTTATGAATTGTACAACTCCAGCAAATTACTTTCACGCACTAAGAAGACAGATACACAGAGATTTTAGAAAACCACTCGTCATCATGACACCCAAATCATTACTAAGACATAAAATTTGTGTTTCAAATTTAGATGATTTTAGTAAGAAAAACTCTTTTCACAGAATTTTAGAAGACCACGCTTTTGAGAAGAAAAATGGTTTTTTAGAATTAGAAAAATCAAAAAATATTAACAGGGTAATTATGTGCTCAGGAAAAATATATTTTGATCTTCTAGAGGCAAGAGAAAAATATAAAAGAAGAGACGTCGTTTTACTGAGAATTGAACAGCTTTATCCTTTTCCAGCTAAATCATTAGTAAAATCTATTAAACCATATGCTAAAAATGCTGAATTTATATGGTGCCAAGAAGAACCAAAAAATATGGGGGCATGGTCGCATGTGAGAGATTATATACAATGGACATTGGACTTTATTAAAGCTAATAATAAAAATATTTCTTATATTGGAAGAGCTCCAGCTGCCTCTCCAGCAACTGGATATGCTAAAAGACATGTTGCTCAACAAAAAGAAATTTTGGAAAAAGTGTTTAATTAAATGAATGAAAAAATTGTAGTACCCGCTTTAGGTGAAAGTGTTACAGAAGCAACAATAGCCAAGTGGCTAAAGAGTGTTGGTGATACTGTAGAAGTTGATGAACCTATAGTAGAATTAGAAACTGACAAGGTAAATTTAGAGGTACCATCTCCTGTAAGCGGAACAATTGGTGACATTAAACATAAAGATGGTGAAGTGGTAGAAGTTGGAACCGTTTTGGGATCAATTCAAGCCAATGGTAGTGAGACTGTTCAAGAAATAAAAAAGATAGAACCAGATGTTAAAATTGAGAAGGTGAAAGACCCACCAAAGAAAAAAGTTGAAAAGATTGTAGAGGAAGTCAAACCTTTAGAATTAGAGGAAGAAGTAGAGGATGAAGTAGAGGATGAAACATCTTTAGAAGAAGAACCTTTGGTTCTTACAGAGGAAATACCTACTAATGGTTCTAGAAAAAATAATTTGTCAAATACACTTTCTCCGTCAGTAAGAAAAATTGTTGCCGAAAATAAAATAGATTTAAAATCAATACAAGGATCAGGAAAAGATGGCCAAATTCTAAAAGGCGATTTAATAAATTTAATGTCAAAATCTCCAAAACCCTCAGAAAGAAAAATTAAATTTGGACAAGAAGAAAGAATTAAAATGAGCAGATTGAGACAGACAATTGCAAAAAGACTAAAACAAGCACAAGAAAATGCTGCCCTTTTAACTACATTTAATGAAGTTGATATGTCTAATGTTATAAAAATGAGAAAAGATTATCAGGATGATTTTTTAAAAAAATACGGAATTAAGCTTGGATTTATGTCTTTTTTTGTAAAAGCAAGCATTGAAGCTCTAAAATTATTTCCAGCTGTTAACGCTGAAATAGACGGCGAAGAAATAGTCTATAAAAATTATTATAATATAAGTTTTGCTGTCGCTACTGATAAAGGATTAGTGGTTCCTGTTTTAAAAAATGCAGACGAAATGTCTTTTGCTCAAATTGAGAACGAAATTAAAACAATCTCTGAGAAGGCAAGAGACGGCAAGCTAAACATCGAAGATCTTCAAGGGGGAACATTTACTATAAGCAATGGTGGTGTTTACGGCTCAATGCTTTCTACTCCAATTCTAAATTTACCCCAATCAGGAGTTCTAGGCATGCATAATATTGTTGATAGACCTGTTGTAGTTGATGGTGGTATTAAAGTTAGACCTGTCATGTATTTAGCACTTTCATATGATCATAGAATAATTGATGGTAAAGACTCTGTTTCATTTTTAAAATTAATAAAAGAAAAATTAGAGAATCCAGAAAAATTATTTTTAGAAATTTAATGTCTGAAAAATTTCAAGCAGTAGTAATTGGAGGTGGCCCTGGTGGTTATGTGTGTGCAATAAGATTATCACAATTAGGCTTTAAAACGGCATGTGTAGAGGCTCGAAATACACTTGGTGGTACTTGTCTTAATGTAGGTTGTATACCATCAAAAAGTTTACTGAATTTGTCGGAAAAATTCCAAAAAGCAAAAAAATTACAAAATCTGGGAATTGAAGTAGGTGAGGTAAAATTAAATTTAGAAAAGATGATGAAAAATAAGGAAAAATCAGTCTCAATTCTTACAAAAGGAGTCGAATTTTTGTTCAAAAAAAATAAAGTCTCTCATTTCAATGGAATCGGTTCTATAGCATCTGCAAACGAAGTTTTAGTAACAACAAAAGATAATAAAAAAATTTCTTTAAATACAGATAATATAATTATTTCTACGGGTTCAATACCAGTTGAGCTACCTGGAGTTAAGTTTGATGAAAAAATTATTCTATCTTCATCTGGTGCTCTTGATCTTAAAAATGTACCAAAAAAAATGGTTATAGTAGGAGGTGGATATATTGGTCTTGAAATGGGGTCTGTATGGTCTAGACTAGGTTCAGAAGTGCATGTAGTTGAAGCATTAAACTATATCACACCAGGAATGGATAAAGAAATCTCCTCAGAGTTTTTAAAAATTCTGAAAAAACAGGGAATTATTTTTCATCTTGAGACAAAAGTACAAAATATCAAAAATGAAAAAAATTCTGCAAAAGTTTTAATTCAAGATAAAACTGGCAAAAATAGTGAATTAATTGCAGATGTTGTTTTAATTTCTGTTGGAAGAAAAGCAAATACGAAAAATCTTAATTTAGAAAAAATTGGTGTGAGATTAGATAATAAAAAAAGAATTAAAGTAAATAAAGAATTTAGAACTAGCACAAAAAATATTTTTGCAATAGGTGATGTGATCTCAGGTCCAATGTTAGCACACAAGGCTGAAGAAGAAGGTATAGCGGTTGCAGAATTGATAGCGGGTCAATCGGGACATGTAAATTATGACTTAATTCCTGGAGTAATTTACACATCTCCTGAAGTTGCTGTTATCGGAAAAACAGAAGAGCAATTAAAAGAAGGTAATATAAAATACAAAGTTGGCAAATTTCCTTTTATGGCTAATTCAAGAGCTAAAACTGTTAATAATGCAGAAGGTTTTGTCAAAATATTAGCAGATGAAAAGACTGACAAGGTATTAGGTGTTCACATGATTGGATCGCACGTTGGAGAAATGATTGCAGAAATGGCTGTTGCTATGGAATTTGGCGCTAGTTCAGAAGATATTGCCAGGACTTGCCATGCCCATCCCACTTTTTCTGAAGCAATTAAAGAAGCAGCTTTATCTGTAGAAAAAAGAGCAATACACTCTTAAAAAAAAGCATAATATAAATCAATGAAAATTCCGATTCTTTTACCAAAAATATTCAATCATCCTTTCACCTACGAAACTAATTTAATATTAAGACTAGGCGATTATGTAGAGGTGCCATTCGGAAAAACAAAAACCGTTGGAGTTGTTTGGGATGAATTTGAAAAGAATACAGAAAAAAAATTTCAAACAAAAAAAATTATAAAAAAGCTTAATGTACCAAATCTTAATAAAAAAATGGTCAACTTTATAAATTGGTTTGCAGAATATAATGTTATTCCAAAAGGTATGGCCTTAAAATTAAGTTTATTAAATAATAGTAATTTAGAGGAATTTCCAAAACATGAACTACAAAATTATTCTATAAATTTTAAAAAAAAAATATTTAATTTAACCAAAACACAGAAAGATAGTTTAAAAAAAATAGAAAAAAAAAGTAACGAATTTAGGGTTCACGTTATCCAAGGAGTTACTGGGTCAGGCAAAACTATTGTTTATTTCCATGCGATAAAAAAAATCCTCGACAAGTCTAGACAGTGTTTAATTTTACTTCCAGAAATAGGATTAATATCACAATTTGAAAAAAAATTTACGGAGTTTTTCGGTTTTTATCCTGCGATATGGCATTCTGGAATAAGCCAAAAGAATAGAAAAATTATTTGGAACGGAGTTGTAAATAATAAAATAAAAATAGTAATTGGAGCAAGGTCCTCTTTGTTTCTTCCTTTTAGTGATTTAGGACTTATTATTGTTGATGAAGAGCATGATCAGTCATTCAAGCAAGATGAAGGAGTAATTTACAATGCGAGAGATATGGCCATATCAAGAGCTTTCTTTGAAAATTTTCCAATTAACTTAGTTACATCTATTCCCTCGTTAGAAACTTTTAATAACATAAAAAAAGGAAAATTTTCTGTTTCTAAAATATCAGAAAGATTTGAAAAGGCTTCTTTACCAAATTATGAAATAGTTAATTTAAATAAAACAAAGTTAGAACCTAATTCCTGGTTATCTAAAGAGATAATTGAAAAAGTAAAATATCATTTGTCAATTAATGATCAGGTATTATTTTTTGTAAATCGTAGAGGTTTTGCACCAAACGTTTTTTGTAAAAAATGCTTAAAAATATTTGCTTGCCCAAATTGCTCAATTAATCTCGTTTACCATAAAACAAAAGAAATTTTGTTATGTCATTATTGTGGATTTAAATCACAAATTAATTTGGAATGTAAGGATAATAAAAAATGTGATTTAGTTTTTTATGGCCCTGGGGTTGAGAGGATTGCTGAGGAGGTTAAAAAAAAATTTCCTTCGCAAAATCAATTAATTTTTTCCAGCGATACAATGAATAAAAAAAATTCTAAGGATATATTAAAAAAAATAGTTGATAATAAAATTCAAATTTTGATAGGAACACAATTAATTTCTAAAGGTTTTCATTTCCCACATTTAAATTGTATTGTTGTCGTAGATATCGATCTTAGCTCCCAAGGACATGATTTAAGAGGTACAGAAAAAAATTTACAACTTTATCATCAACTTTCAGGCAGAGCAGGCAGAGCAGGAAAACCTGCAATGGTATATTTTCAAACTTATAATTTAAACAAAAACATGATCTCGGATATTACAAATGAAGACCCAGAAATTTTTTTAGAAAAAGAGCTGGAGTTGAGAAAAATAAATGGATTACCCCCTTTTCAAAGATTTATTTCATTAATAGTTACTGGTTCAAACGAAAAAAAAACCGAGCAAGAAGCAAAGAGATTTAAAATTTACATTGAAAAAATTTTAGATGGTAAAGTATTAGGACCAGTAAATTCCCCAATATTTCGTATCAGAAAAAAGTTTAGAGTAAGACTATTAATTAGATCCAAAAAATCCTTAAATATTCAAAAAAAATTGGCAACTTTGATCTCAAATTTCAAATTTTTAAATGGAATAAAACTGACGGTTGATGTCGACCCAATAAACTTCAATTAATAAGCAAAAAATTAACCTATTTTGACAACGAGGTACTTGAAGACAATAGTCTCATATGTTACTTAATTTTCGAATTTTTAAATTCATCAATTCATAAAGGATCTAAGTTGAGCAAAAAAAATAGTCTCTCTGAAGTAGCTTTTAGCAGATATTCTCTGGCTCTTTATGAGTTAGCTCTTGAGTCAGACTCTGTAAATGACGTAGAGAAACAGGCATTAACAATAGTTGATCTGATATCTAAAAGCGAAGATTTAAAGTTTTGCATTAAAAGTCCTACAATAAGCAAGAAAGAGTTGGAAAATTTGATCGATTCTATTTCAGAAAAAACAAATATGAATGAGTTGTTAAAAAAATTTCTATTTTTTCTTATTCATAAAAGGAGATTCTTCTATGTTGATAAAATTTTAAAAGAATTTATTGAAACTTGTTCAAAGAAAAGAGGAGAAATAAAAGCAGAATTAATTTCAGCAAAAGATTTAAGTGAAAGTGATGTAGAAAATATTAAAAATGATCTCTCGAATTCCTTTAATTCAAAAATAAAACTTACTTATAAAAACGACAAGAGTTTAGTTGGAGGATTAATTTTGCAAGTTGGCAGTACTATGATTGACACATCAATAAAAAATAAATTACAAAAATTAGAAAAACAAATGGTTGAGGCATAAATGGAAATAAATCCTTCAGAAGTTACAAAAATATTAAAAGAGCAAATTAAAAAATTTGGAGATAAAGCCGAAATTACAGAAGTTGGACAGGTTTTGTCCGTTGGAGATGGTATAGCAAGAGTTTATGGTTTAGACAATGTCCAAGCAGGTGAAATGGTAGAGTTCGTAGATGGATCTAAAGGTATGGCTTTAAATTTAGAGAGTGAAAACGTTGGTGTTGTTATATTTGGAGATGATAAGGCAATTAAAGAAGGTGACACAGTAAAAAGAACAGGAGAAATCGTTGATACTCCTGTTGGAAAAGAGTTGCTTGGTAGAGTAGTAGATGGATTAGGAAATCCGATTGATGGGAAGGGTGCTTTAGATAAAAATGTAAAAAAAAGTAGAGTTGAAGTAAAAGCTCCAGGAATTATTCCAAGAAAATCTGTAAGTGAACCAATGCAGTCAGGTTTAAAAGCAATTGATAGTTTAGTTCCAATTGGAAGAGGACAAAGAGAATTAATCATAGGTGATAGACAAACAGGAAAAACAGCGGTTGCCGTAGATACAATAATAAATCAAAAAAAAATAAACGAAAGTGGAGATGAAAAACAGAAATTGTATTGTATATATGTTGCAATTGGACAAAAAAGATCAACGGTAAGACAAATTCAGAAAACTTTAGAAGAAGCTGGCGCTATGGAATACACAACTATAGTTGCAGCTACAGCATCAGACGCTGCACCTTTGCAATTTCTAGCGCCATATACAGGATGTGCTATGGGAGAGTTTTTTAGAGACAATGGCATGCACGCTTTGATTATATACGATGATCTTTCCAAACAAGCAGTTGCCTATAGACAAATGTCATTATTATTGAGAAGACCTCCTGGAAGAGAAGCTTACCCTGGAGATGTATTTTACCTTCACAGCAGATTACTCGAAAGAGCTGCAAAACTTGGAGATGAACATGGCGGAGGATCATTAACGGCATTACCAATTATTGAAACACAAGCAGGCGACGTTTCTGCTTATATTCCAACTAATGTAATATCTATTACTGACGGACAAATATTCTTAGAAACAAATCTATTTAACCAAGGTATAAGACCAGCTATTAACGTAGGTTTGTCAGTTTCACGAGTAGGATCAGCTGCTCAAACAAAAGGAATGAAAAAAGTTTCTGGATCAATGAAACTAGAATTAGCACAATACAGAGAAATGGCTGCATTTGCACAATTTGGTTCTGATTTAGATGCATCAACACAAAAATTGTTAAATAGAGGATCGAAATTAACAGAACTTTTAAAACAAAAACAATTCTCACCAATGACAGTTGCTGAACAAGTAGTTTCTGTATTCTGCGGTGTTAGAGGATACCTTGATGATATTGACCAAAAAGATATATCTGATTTTGAAAATAAAATTCTGCAAAAATGTAAATCTGATAAACCAGAAATTTTAGATTCAATTTCAAGTTCAGGAAAATTAGAAGAAAATGCAGAAAAAATGCTAATTGATCTAATTAACGAATTTAAAAAAGGATTGAAGTAAGTATGGCAAGTTTAGATGATCTAAAAAAGAGAATTTTAAGTGTTAAATCCACACAAAAAATAACAAAAGCTATGAAAATGGTAGCTGCAGCAAAACTAAAAAGAGCTCAAGAAAATGCAGAAAAAGGTCGGCCTTATTCTGAAAAAATGAATAATATAATCTTAAATTTATCAAACGGTATATCAGATAAAGAAAATGCACCAAAACTTTTAGCTGGAACAGGTAATGATAAAGTTCATTTATGTGTAGTATTAACCTCTGACAGAGGTCTATGTGGAGGATTTAACTCAAATATCATTAAAAAGGCAAAAGCATATTTTAGTAAAATTACAAGTGAAGGAAAAAATTTAAAAATAATTACTGTTGGGTCTAAGGGTTATGACCAATTGAAAAGGCAATATAATGATAAAATTGTGAATAAAATATCTTTTAAAGAATCAAAAAATATCAACTTTTTTGACGCTGAGAAAGTATCTAAAATAATTATTGAAAGTTTTCAAAAAAATGAATTTGATGTATGCACCATTTTTTATAATAAATTTAAAAATGTAATTACTCAAATACCACAGGCTCAGCAAATTATTCCTTTAAAATCTTCTGAAACTGGCAATGACAATGAAAAAGATAATTATGAATTTGAGCCAGAGGAAGATGAAATATTAGGCAATTTGTTGCCAAAAAACATTTCTACGCAAATCTTCAAAGCGATGTTGGAAAATTCTGCAAGTGAACAGGGATCTAGAATGAGCGCTATGGATAATGCGACACGAAATGCAGGAGAAATGGTTGATAAACTTACCATACAATATAATAGAAGTAGACAAGCAGCCATTACAAAGGAATTAATAGAAATAATATCAGGAGCGGAGAGTTTATAATTATGAGAAAAGGAAAAATTACACAAATTATTGGAGCGGTAGTTGATGTTAAATTTGATGGAGAACTACCTGAGATTTTAACTGCACTAGAGTGTAAAAATGGTGATAACAGACTTGTTTTAGAAGTTGCACAGCATCTTGGAGAAACAAGTGTGAGAACCATTGCAATGGATGCTACAGAAGGATTAAAAAGAGGAGACGAGGTAACAGATACTGGGGCTCCTATAAAGGTACCAGTTGGTCCTGAAACCTTAGGCAGAATAGTAAATGTAATCGGAGAACCGATTGATGAAAAAGGAGAAATTAAAACAAAGGAAAATTGGCCAATACATAGAGCAGCGCCTGAATTTAACGATCAGTCAACTGAAACAGAAATTTTAGTTACAGGGATTAAAGTTGTTGATCTTTTAGCACCTTACGCAAAAGGAGGAAAAATTGGATTGTTTGGTGGTGCAGGGGTAGGAAAAACAGTTTTAATTATGGAACTAATTAACAACGTTGCGAAAGCTCACGGTGGTTTCTCAGTTTTTGCAGGTGTTGGAGAAAGAACAAGAGAAGGAAATGATCTCTATCATGAAATGATTGAGTCTGGTGTAATAAAGCCAGATGGAGCAGGATCAAAAGCTGCTTTGGTTTACGGTCAAATGAATGAACCTCCTGGAGCTAGAGCAAGAGTTGCATTATCAGGGCTTACAGTTGCTGAGTATTTTAGAGATCAAGAAGGTCAAGATGTATTATTTTTCGTTGATAATATATTTAGATTTACACAAGCTGGCTCAGAGGTTTCAGCATTATTAGGGAGAATTCCATCTGCTGTAGGTTACCAACCCACATTAGCTACCGACATGGGTAATCTTCAGGAAAGAATAACAACTACAAATAAAGGTTCTATTACATCAGTTCAGGCGATCTATGTACCTGCTGATGACTTGACAGATCCTGCCCCTGCAACTTCATTCTCACACCTTGATGCAACGACGGTTTTATCTAGACAAATAGCCGAACTAGGAATTTATCCAGCTGTTGATCCACTAGACTCGACGTCAAGAATTTTAGATCCAAGAATTGTAGGAGATGAGCATTATAGAGTAGCTAGAGAAGTTCAAAAAGTTTTACAAACCTATAAGTCTTTACAAGATATTATAGCGATCCTTGGTATGGATGAATTATCTGAGGAGGATAAATTGACAGTAGCAAGAGCAAGGAAAATTCAAAGATTTTTATCTCAGCCTTTCTTTGTTGCTGAAGTTTTTACAGGATCACCAGGGAAATTAGTAGAACTGGAAGCTACTATTAAGGGCTTTGATGCAATCTGCAAAGGTGAGTATGATCATTTACCTGAAGCAGCATTTTATATGGTAGGAACTATTGAAGAGGCTATAGAAAAAGCAGAAAAAATGTCAAAAGATGCTGCATAATGAGTGAAGAATTTAAGTTAGAAATAGTTAATCCTGAAAAATCATTTCTTAGCAAAGAAGATGTTACAGAGGTTTTAGTACCTGCTTATGAAGGAGATATGGGTATATTAAAAGATCATATTTCTATTATTTCGTTTCTAAAGCCAGGAATACTTAAAGTTTTTTCAAAGAGTGGAGAAGATAAATATTATGTTGAAGATGGTATAATAGAATTTAAAGATAATACATTATCAATTTTGACAAGTTCGATATTTAGTCTAGATAAAATTGATAGAAGCTATGTATCACAGTCATTAAGTGATACAGAAAAACTTTTAAGCAAAGAGGATTTAGACGATCAAAGTAGATTTTTAATATCTCAAAAAATCGATGTACTAAAATCTATAAACTCTAATTAGCAACTACTTTTTTTATCTCAGTAGTAACTTTTTTGTAAACATCTCTTTTAAAGTCAACTACAACATCAATTAATTGATCAATATCCACCCATTTCCACTCTAGGAATTCAGGTTTAGGAGTGTTCACATTAATCTCATTGTCAGAACCGTTAAATTTCATAATAAACCATTTTTGTTTTTGACCTTTAAATTTTCCTCTCCATATAATCCCTAAAAGATGATTTGGAAGTAAGTAGGTAATAAAATCATCGATTTCTTTAATTAGCGTAACATTTTTTATACTTGTTTCCTCTTGAAGTTCTCTTATTGCTGCCTCAAAATAATTTTCACTTTTATCTTTACCTCCCTGAGGCATTTGCCAAAAATTTTTTGGATTATCAATTCTTTTTGCAACAAACACTTTATTTTTTGAATTTAAAACTACTATCCCCACACCGTCTCTTAGTGGCAGTTTTTGAAAATCAGTCTTCATTTTAGCCGTTTAAAAGTTTTACAGCAAAGTCTAATTGATTATCACTTTCTGTATCAATTCTAAACTCGTCAGAACCTTCAGAGACTTCAATATCTGGGTCAACTCCAACTTCAGAAATTGAGACTCCGGAAGGGAGATAATATTTTGAAATAGTTAATCTTATAGCTCCTTTATTTTTTAATGGAATAATTGATTGTACTGAGCCTTTACCATAAGTAGTCTCTCCAATAAGTATAGCCCTTTTATGATCTTTTAAAGCCCCTGCTAATATCTCAGATGCGGAAGCTGAGCCATTATTAATTAATACTACTAAAGTTTTTCCATTTAGTATGTCGCCTTCATTTGCAAACCATTTTCTATTTTCATTTTCTTTTCTTGATTTAGTAGAAACAATCTCTCCATTTGAAAGAAAGAAATCAGAAATTTTTATCGCTTGAGAAAGTAATCCTCCAGGATTATTTCTTAAATCTAATATATACCCTTTAATATTTTTATCTTTATCGAACTCTTTTATTTTTTTTCTTACTTGCGAACTACTATTTTCATTAAAAGCCGTTAATCTAATATACCCAATATTTTTATCTATCTTTTTTGATTTAACAGACTGAATTTTGATTATTTTTCTTGTGATATTAAAAACTAAAGCTTTCCTTTCTCCTATTCGTCTAACAGTAATTTCTATATCTGAGCCAACAGGTCCTCTCATTAAATCTACCGCTTCACTTAAAGTTTTACCTTGAACCTGATGTTCATTTATTTTTACAATATAATCTCCTGCTTTTACCCCAGCTTCGTATGCTGGTGACTCGTCCAAAGGTGAAATGACCTTTACAACACCAGCTTCCATACTTACCTCAATACCTAAACCACCAAATTCACCACTTGTTTCAGTTCTCATGCTATCAAAACTCTCCGGAGACATATATGCCGAATAAGGGTCTAAAGATTGAAGCACACCATTAATTGCTGCATCCATAACTTCATTCTGATTAATTTCATCCACATATTCTTTATTAATTTTGTCAAGAACATCACTAAAAATATCAATTTTTTCGTAGATAGTGGTTTCATCATTTGCACTATGTGAAGGTTTTGAAAAGAGAAATATTATTAAAAATAATAATCTAATTAATTTAAATAGTTTCATATAATTAATTTCTCTTTTGGAAGAAGTTCTGACCACATTTTCTCTAATTCGTAAAATTTTCTTTTTTCAGGATTAAAAATATGAATTATTATATCAATACCATCAATAAGTTTCCAGTCGCTGCTTTCACTTCCTTCAACTTTACAATTTTTAATACCGCTTAATTTAATTTTATCAACTACTTGCTCGGATAAGGCTTGAATATGTCTCGATGAAGTACCACTAGCAATGATCATATAATCTGCGATTGAACTTTTATTCTTTAGGTCAATGCTTACAATGTCTAAAGCTTTGTTGGTATCTAGTGTTTTTAGAATTAATGCTTTTAAATTTGAAATTTTATCCATTAATTATTATCTAGACTATCAAATTTTTCTTAATTGAGAAGATGAAATATTAACTTTGTTGAATTTAATAAATTTCAACCTTTTTCTATCAATTTTTTTATAGGCCACAGATTTAAGACATTTTGTCTTGTAATTTTCTCTATCAAAAACTAATATTTTACAAACTTTCGGGATTTCCTTCCAATTTTTCCATTTATGAAAATTTATAAGATTATCAGCACCAATTATAAAATAAAAATCATCATTAATATGTTTTCTACTCAAATATTTTATGTATTTGTAAGCCCTATTAGATTTACATTTATTTTCTACAAAAATAACTTTTATAAATTTATTTTTAATACTTAATTTTTTTGCGAGGGTTATTCTTCGAGACAAGCTATAGAAACTCTTTTTTTTAAAGGGATTTTTTTTTGTAACAACCCAAAAAACATTTTTTAGATTGAATCTTTTTTTTGCTTCTTGTGAAATTTTAATATGACCTTTATGCGCTGGATCAAAACTCCCTCCTAAAATTCCAATTCTCTTTTTCAATAAATTATTCAATTTATTTTCTTATTTGTCCTGATCCAATAACTTCATATTTATAGGATACTAGTTGGCCTAATCCTACTGGACCTCTAGGTGGTAAGTTGTTCGTAGAAATTCCCACCTCTGCTCCAAAACCAAATTCCCCACCATCTGCAAATTGAGTTGATGTATTATGCATAGCTATTGAACTTTTAACATTTTTTAAAAAAATTCTAGACGTTTTTTTGTTCTTGCAAATAATTGCGTCAGTGTGTTGTGTTCCATATTTATTTATATGATTTATAGCTTCAACTACATTTTTAACTGATTTAATAGATATCTTTGAAGTTAAATATTCAGTCATCCAGTCTTTTTCAGATGCTAAAAAACTGTTTCCCTTATAAACTTTTCTAATTTTATTATCTGTATAAACCACACATCCATTTTTTTCCAATTTGGAGATTAATAATTTAGAAAATTTCTTAATTAACTTATCATTTAATAAAATAGTTTCTGTTGCACCACAAATCGCAGTATTTCTAAGCTTAGCATTTAAAACTATATTTAGAGCCATTTTTAAATTCGCACTACTGTCAATATACGTATGACACAATCCTTCTAGATGACCAATAACTGGCAATTTTGAGGTATCTTGAACTTTTTTAACTAAACTTTTCCCTCCTCTTGGAATTATTATATTAATATATTTTGTCATTTTAGAAAGCATGTGATCTACAACCTTTCTACTTCTCATGTCTATAAATTGAACGAAATTAGGATCAATTTTATGAAATTTTAAAGATCTTCTAAACAGGTTAGATAAAATTTTATTGGTAAAGTATGCTTCAGAGCCTCCTTTTAAAATAACAGAATTACCTGATTTAAAACACAGGCACGAAACATCCGAAGTAACATTTGGTCTACTTTCATAAATCACTCCTATTACTCCTATTGGAACTGAAACTTTTTTAATTTTTAAACCATTTGGTCTTTTCCACTGTTCTAGTATTCTATCAGTTGGATCTTTTAATTTTGATATTGAATTGATCGAACTTATAATGGCTCTAAGTTTTTTTTTATCTAATTCCAATCTGGAAATAAAATTATCTTTTAATCCAATTTTTTTTGCGTAAGTAATATCTTTTTTATTTTGTGATAATATAGATTTTTCGTTTTTTTGAATTGAATGCGCATAATGATTTAAGACTTTATTCTTCAACTCATTTTTAACCTTATTTTCAAAAGCCTTTTTAGATTTTCTTCCAATTATTTCAAAATATCTTTTTATCATATGGCTACCATATCATCTTTATGGACAACTTCAGATTTTGCAATATATCCTAATAATTCTTGTATTTTATTTGAATGTTGACCTTTTATTTTTACAATTTCCTCAGAGGAAAAAGAACTCAAACCTCTTGCATATTCAATCATATTTTTGTTAAGAATTTTAATATGGTCACCTTTATTAAACTTTCCATGTACTTTTTTAATACCAGCCGCAAGCAAACTTTTACCTTGTTTTAAAGCTTTAATTGCTCCATCGTCAATAATTAATTCACCTTTTGGAGAAATTGAGCTTATTATCCATTTCTTTCTTGCATCAAGTTTAGACACTTCTGTAATAAACCAGGTGCAATTATTTCTTTTTTGAATTTGGTCTAGAGGTCTTAAAATTAGTCCATTTGCAATTACCATTTGACACCCAGATTTTTGACAAACTTTTGCGGCATCAATTTTGGTCTTCATTCCACCAGTTCCATATATACCACTTTCATTACTTGCGGTTCTTTCGATTTTTTCATCAATTTTATTAATTTTTTTAATTAAAGTTGCATCTTTAAATAATTTAGGATTTTTTGTATAGAGACCGTTAACATCTGAAAGTAAAACTAAACAATCCGCATTTGAAATTTGAGCTACTCTAGAGGCTAATCTGTCGTTATCACCGTATTTTATTTCAGATGTAGCAATGCTATCATTTTCATTAACTATGGGCACGAAACCAAGTTGAAATAAATTATTTATTGTCCTTTTTGCGTTGATTGCTCTTCTTCTTTGCTCGGTGTCCTCAAGAGTTAGGAGTATCTGAGAAAGATTTAATTTTACTTTATTAAAGTTTTTTTTAAAAAGGTTCATTAATTCTATTTGTCCAATTGAAGCTACTGCCTGACTTTTATCCAACTTTAAATTTGTTTTTTTTAAATTTAATTTTTTACATCCTAGAGCTATAGCGCCAGAGGTAATAATTATCACTTTCTTACCTTGATCTACTAGCTTTTTAACATCCTTAGAGAATTCGGTTAACCATTTTGTCCTTATTTTCATATTTTTATCAATTAATAAAGATGATCCAATTTTTACAGCAACAATTTTTGAATTTTTAAGATACATAATTTATCAACTTAGATTTTATATTTGAAACACTTTTCGACTGAATTGTTGTCATTTTAAATGTTTTCTTTTTAATTTTTATTTCAAAATCTTTAACTTTTTTATCTATATTTTTTTTTTGAAGCAGGTCAATTTTATTGAATACTATAATTTCTTTTTTTTTAATCAATTCCTTTCCGTAACTTTTAAGTTCATTTCTTACTTGCTTATATGATGATACGAGATCTTCATCGTTAATATCTATTAAATGAAGAAGTGTTTTACATCTTTCAATATGTTTTAAAAATTTAATTCCCAAACCTACACCTGAATGTGCCCCTTCAATTAAACCAGGGATATCGGCAAGAGTAATTTCTTTGTTATCATAAACCGCAACTCCTAAATTAGGATTGAGTGTTGTAAATTTATAATTTGCAATTTTTGGTGTTGCACTTGTCATTGATGCAAGCAAACTTGATTTTCCTGCATTAGGTAGTCCAATAATACCAATATCAGCAA
Source organism: uncultured Pelagibacteraceae bacterium (assembly GCA_902581445.1). Lineage (GTDB taxonomy): Bacteria > Pseudomonadota > Alphaproteobacteria > Pelagibacterales > Pelagibacteraceae > Pelagibacter. The sequence goes on along the minus strand of CACHOG010000002.1, from coordinate 132,766 downwards.
TTGTTTTTAATTGAAGCCAAATCCAAAATTCTTCACCTTTAATACCTTTAGTAAATTTTTTAGGCGCCCTATTCGTTGATGATTTAAATTTAGTGTTTCCAAAACCACCTTTTCCTCCAGACGCAACAACAAATTCATCATCATTCTTTTTAAAATCAAAAATAAGTGTTTTATTATCTTCCTCAAAAACTTGAGTTCCGATTGGGACTTTTAAGCAAAGGTTCTCCCCACCTTTGCCAGTCATTTTTTTTCCTTTACCATCTCCTCCTCTTTGAGCCTTAAAATGTTGCTGATATCTATAGTCGATTAATGTATTTAGGTTTCTTTCAGATTTTAAAATTACTGATCCACCTTTGCCACCATCACCGCCATCAGGTCCTCCAAATTCTATAAATTTTTCTCTTCTAAAACTTGGCGATCCTGATCCACCATCACCCGCTTTAACAAATATTTTGACTTGATCTAAAAATTTCATAATACAACACCTTTATTTTAATATGTTGTATATTAATTGGGCTTTACAGATACAAAAGTTCTATCTGATTTTGTTTTTTTGAATTCAACCGTTCCTTTAATTTTTGAAAAGATTGAATGATCTTTTCCCATTCCGACATGTTCTCCAGGAAATATTTTTGTACCTCTTTGTCTTACAATTATATTACCCGGAATGACTTTTTGACCTGCATAAATTTTGACACCAAGTCTTCTACCAGCACTATCTCTTCCGTTCCTTGACGATCCACCTGCTTTTTTTGTTGCCATAATTTATTCTCTATATTTACTTTTTAGCTTCTTCTTTTTTAGTTTTTTCTTTTATTACTTTTTTATATTTCTCAGCCTCTGAGAGTACTTTACCATCTTTAGCAAAAATTTTACTTATCCTTAACAATGTAAATTCTTGTCTGTGTCCATTTTTTCTTCTTGAATTTTTTCTTCTTCTCTTCTTAAAAACTAAAATAGTTCTATTTTTACCATTTTTTAAAATTTCAGCTTCAACTTTCGCACCTTCAATTTTTGGAGAGCCAACTTCTGCATTTTTTTCATCTCCATAAGCTAAGATATTCTTGAACTCAACTTTGTCTTTTTCGACTAATTTCTCGACCTTAAGTATCTCTCCAGCTTTAACTTTGTACTGTTTTCCACCAGTTTGTATAACTGCAAATGACATAAAATTTTCCTAAATAATGCTGCAATATAGATCTAAGGTATTTTTAGTCAAGGAATATCGATTAAAAATTATCCTTTAAATCCCGTAATTTTGAAAATTCTTTTAAGTTTTTTGCTCTCAAAAAAATATTACAATCTAATTCATCTTTTATTGAGGTTGGAACAGTAGGAAGTCCATTATTTAATTTTTTTTTAATATCAATAATTTTTCTATCTAGTTTAGAATTATATTCATCAAATTTACTACAAAAAATAGAATTATTTAAAGTATATTCGTGTCCAAAATATATTTTGGTTACCGGGGGCAAACTTTTTAATTTTAATAATGAATTGAACATATCCTTATGACTTCCTTCAAAAACTCTTCCACATCCAAGGGAAAATAATGTGTCTCCAGTAAAGACTATTTTTTCATTAAAAAAATAAAAACAGATATGTCCCATAGTATGTCCTGGAACACTAATAACTTTAAACTCAAATATATCATCCTTCCAAATTTGACCATCCCTTAAAAAAATATCAATTTCAGGAATTCTTTCTCTATCATTTTCAGACGCAAGAATTTTCGCGTTAAATTTATTTTTTAATATATTATTACCGCCTATATGGTCTCCGTGGTGATGAGTATTCAAGATATACTTTAAATTTATTTTATTATCATCAATGAATTTCAAAACTGGTTTAGATTCTCCAGGATCAACTACACACGCATCAGAATTTTTTTCATTAATTAGTAAATATGAAAAGTTATCTTCAAGACATTTGATTATTTCTATTTTCATTCTATTTCTCCAATATAAAAATTCCTAATTCTGAAAAAAAATTGTGAAACTTTAAATTTTTTAAATTAATTTTAATATCTCTTTCTTTACAATAATTTTCAAAATCCTTAATTGTGCACATATGCAGGTTTGGTGTATTGAACCACTCATTTGGTAAATTTTTGGTTACTGGCATTGTACCTTTTAAAAGTAAATGTAATCTAACTTTCCAATGCCCAAAATTTGGAATTGATACAATTGCTTTTTTTCCAATCCTTAGTAATTCATTCAATACATTTTCTGGATCTAAGAAAGCCTGTAAAGTTTGACTGAGGATTACAAAATCGAAAGAACTATCTGGAAATTGCCTTAAATCTTTTTCTGCATTTCCTTCGATGACTGTTAAACCTTTTTCAACACACTTTTGTACGTTGGATTTTGACAACTCAATTCCCCTAATATCTTTGCTAATATTTTCTGTAATATATTTCATAAGTTCACCATTTCCACATCCTACATCTAAGATTTTAGAATTTTGAGTTACTAATTTTGCAATATTATAAAATTCTTTTTTCATTTAATTTGTTCGTAAGAAGTATTTAAAAAATATTTAACAGTGTTTAAAAAATCTGGAACATCAAGTAAAAAAGAATCATGACCCTTATCAGAAGAAATTTCGACAAATCCTACGTTTTTACCAATAGCATTTAGGGCAATTACAATATCTCTGTTTTCAGAAGTTGGATAAAGCCAATCTGAAGTAAAAGATATAATAAAAAACTTAGTATCACTTTTCTCGAAAGCTTTTGATAAATTTCCACCAAATTTTTTTGTTAAGTCAAAATAATCCATAGCTCTTGTAATATACAAATAGCTATTTGCATCAAATCTATCTACAAAAACTGATCCTTGGTATCTTAAATAACTTTCTATTTGAAAGTCAGCGTCAAAACTAAATTTTAAATCGTCTCTTTCTTGTAATTTTCTCCCAAATTTTTCTTGAAGTCCTGCTTTAGATAAATAAGTAATATGTGCTGCCATTCTAGCAACAGCAAGACCTTTATCTGGTTGTTTATTTTGTTCTTCATAAAACCCATCTTGCCAATTTCTATCGGCCATTATTGATTGCCTACCAAGTTCATTTAGGGCTATATTTTGAGCTGAATGACTTGCAGTACAAGCAATTGGAATTGCTGTAAGAGCTTTATTAGGAAAGTTGGATACAAACTGAAGTACCTGCATTCCACCCATAGATCCCCCAATAACACTGAATAATTTTTCAATTTTAAAATAATCTAAGAGGTTATATTGAGCATTAACCATGTCATTAATTGTGATAACTGGAAAGTTTGTACCATAAGGTTTTTTTGTGTCAGGATTAATATCGCTTGGACCAAAAGAACCCATACATCCACCTATAACGTTTGAAGCAATTACAAAATATTTATCAGTATCAATTGCCTTTCCAGGTCCAAGAGCATAATTCCACCAACCATCCTTTTTTGTAATTGGATTAATTCCCGATGCAAATTGATCTCCAGTCAAAGCATGAAAGATCATTATAGCATTACTTCTGTCGCCGTTTAATTTTCCATAAGTTTCATATGCTAATGGGTAATTATTAATTGTCTGTCCACAATCTAATTTTAATGGTTTTTCAACAATTATTTTCTTTATATCTTTAAATTTGTTCATATTTAAATGCTGATGAATTGGAGAAAAAAAACTTATTTAGCGGTTTTTTTAAGCGCTCGCAATTCAGTTTAAATCAGCGCAAGTTGTTCTTACATTATTGAATTTTATATGTCAAATTTTAACAAGAATTTTACTTATTTAATTTAAAAAAATTATAATTTAACTATATATACCAGAAAAATATAAAATTATGAAATTAGCCAAATTTAAAAAACTAAAATTTCAATCTTATAAACCAGGAAAATACGAAATTCCAAATTTTAAAGAAACTAGAAAAATAATAAAATTATCCGCAAACGAGTCTGCGTTAGGTGCAAGCCCAAACGTGAGAGCAATCTTAAGAAAAAATGTAAGCACTTCAAAATATCCAGATTACACCTCTAAATTATTAAGAAAACAAATTTCAATTAAATTTAATTGTGATGCCAATAAAGTAATTTGTGGATCCGGGTCTGATGAGATTATTCAAATGCTATGCCAATTATTTTTAAACAAAGGTGATCAGGTAATTGTCCCAGAATTTAGTTTTTTAATGTATAGAATTTATTCATCTATTTCAGGTGCTAAAGTAGTTTTTTCAAAAGAGAAAAATTTTAAGATTTCGATAGATAATATAATTAATAAAGTGAGTAAAAAAACAAAAATAGTTTTTTTAGCAAATCCTAATAATCCTACAGGTACATATCTTTACAAGGATGAATTAATTAATTTAAGAAAAAAATTAAGAAAAGATATTTTGTTAGTAATAGATGATGCCTATTATGAATATATGAAGGATAATAAATATGCATCAGGATTAAAGATTTTTAAAAATTTTAAAAATGTTTTCATATTAAGAACATTTTCGAAAATCTATGGGTTAGCAGCTTTAAGAATTGGGTGGGGTTATGGAGATAAAAAAATTATTCAAGCTTTGAATTTTATTAAACCACCATTTAATGTTAATGAAATTGCACAGCTATGCGCAATTGAGGCTTTAAAAGATAATAAATTTATTAATAAATCAATTAAACATAACTTATATTGGAGTAAAAAAATTAAAAAAAGTCTAGAAGAGTTTGATATTTACTCAAATAAAATAAGTGCGAATTTTCTTTTACTTAATTTTAATCGTTGTAAGCTGACAGCAATTTCAGTTGAAAAAAAATTAGAAAGCAAAGGAATTATACTTAGAGAAATGAATACTTACGGGATTGATAACCATTTGAGATTAACTATTGGAAACAGTGCAGAAAATAAATTGTTTCTCAAAGAAATAACACAAATATTTAAAAATGTTTAAAAAAATTTTAATCGTTGGATGTGGCTTAATTGGCTCTTCAATTTTAAGAGCTACAATTAAAAAAAAAATATCTAAAAAAATCTTTATTTTAGAAAAATCAAAAAAACATATAAATCAAATTAAAAAACTTAGATTTAATTGCGAGGTTTTAAAAGGCTCCCAAAAACAAATTCCCAAAATGGATATGATAATAATTTGTACACATTTAGGCGAGTATTTAAAAATTTTTAAAAACATAGAGGAATATATTAATAAAAATACAATAGTTACTGATGTTGGCTCAGCAAAGGAAACAATATTTAAAAAAATAAAACCTAGAATTAAAAAAAATATAAGTTGGATTTCAAGCCACCCAATTGCAGGTTCTGAAGTAAGTGGTCCTAAGTTTGGGAACGAAAAATTATTTTCTGATAAATGGTGTGTTTTAATAAAAGATAGAAATATAAATAAAAAACATATGGAAATTTTATCAAAATTTTGGGTCAAAATTGGATGCAATATAGTTTACATGAATTTAAAAGAGCACGATCATATTTTTTCAATTACAAGCCATATTCCACACCTTGTTGCATATAATATGGTAAAAACGGCAATGAATTTTGAGAAGAAAAAAAAATCAAATATAGTTAAATTTAGTGCAGGCGGTCTGAGAGATTTTACAAGAACTGCAGCTTCGAATGAGATTATGTGGAAGGATATTTTTCTCAATAATCATAAAAATATTACTAGGGGAATTGACCTTTTTTTAAACAATATGCGCCAAATAAAAAAATTAATTAACACAAAAGATGAGAAAAAATTAATTAAAATAATGAAAGAGTCAAAAAAAATTCGAAAAAAAATAGTTTCTTCAAAACAAGACGTTAATTTACCTGACTTTGGAAGAAGATAGTGCATTTTCTAAATCTTGAATATAATTTTTAAATTTTGCAGTACCTTTCAATGAGTCTTTATAAATAGGTTTTCTTGCTTGGCTAAAACTTACAGTTTTAATTGATTTTTTATTTTTGTAATATTCTAAACACGCATCTTGCCAATCTAACCCACAAAAAGTAATTATTTCTCTAATTTTGCTTTCAGGATTATTTATTAAGTCTTCATAATTTAGGTCATAAATATCTTTATTAAAAATGCTCTTCCAATAAGACATTAAATTTAGATAAATATTATAATAACTTGCTATGTCTTGGGCATTGTTAGAAAATAACATTCCTCCCTCAAAATCATTTTTGTAAATAGACCAACTGTTTTCAAGAGGATCTCTTTTGCAATGAATTATAATTGCATTTGGAAATATTAATTTAATTAATCCTATCCATCTAAAGTTAAGTGGTGCTTTATCTGTAACTACATCAGAACTTGTCATCTTTTCAATTATAGTTAAATAATTTTCTTTAAATTTTGCAAGATCTACCTCTATGTTTTGTTGTTCTTCAAAATTTTCTAGATATCTTCTGAAGTACTGGTCTAGAAATGGTAATTCTCCAGAACCATAAACTTTGTCGTGGCTAGATATAATTTGTTCCACTAAAGATGTTCCTGTTCTAGGCATACCTAAAATAAATATTATTTTTTTTTTATTTTCAGTTATTTGTACATTCTTTATTTTAGTTTTTTCATGAAAATTTTTTATTTTCTCAAAAAATTTGATTTCGTTATTAATATCGAATTTTGTTAACTGTTTTTTAATATCGTTTGCCATCTTAATATACTCAAAAGATTTTTTGTATTCACCTATATCCTCGTATATTTTCCCTAAAGCAAAAGATAAATCTTTTATATTTGATCTATGAAGATTTTTATTTTTTATTTTTTCTTCTAAAGAGGAAATATATTTATCATTCTTTTTATATTTTTTTAGCATTGCTAGGCTTTTATCAGCTCTTGTAAAATCTTTATTAATATCTAAAGTTTTTCGATAATATTTTTCTGCTTCGGCATATCTTCCTAGAGTTTGAAGAAATGATCCATAATTATAATTTGTCTCCAAAATATTGTCATTAATACTCAAAGCCTTTAAGTAAAGCCTCTCACTTTCATTTGTATTATTAATTTCATTGTATAAACCAGCAAGATTATTAATAGTATTTATAAATCTTGGATTTAATTCTAAAACTTTATTAAAATAACCTTCTGCTTTGATGTAATCTTTTTTTCTGTAATACCCTAGTCCAATATTATTTAAAAAATTTGTGTTATTTTTACTTCTTTTTAACGCATCATTTAATAGGTCAATTGATTTATCATATTCACCTTTTGCCTGGTAAGTGAGAGCTAAAAGATTATATAAGGCTTCCTGTTTTGGAAATTTTTTAATTAAATAGTTAGTTTCAAAAATAACTTCATCATAGTGACCAAAATTCATTTTATTTACTAAAATATTAAATTTTTCCTCTAAATTCATTTTTTTAAATTTTTATTATTTTTTTTACCTTGAGTTTTGCTGTTTCGTTAATTAATTCAACAGTTTTTTTTATATTCATTATTAATACTTTTTTTCTAGGTCCGTACGCATGAACAAGTTCATTTCTATTCAGGCAAACAGCTACATGACCTTTCCAGTAGATAATATCCCCTTTTGAAAATTTGATTAATTTTTTTTTACCTTTTTTAAAAGATATTTGGTCCTTTGTATCTCTAGGAAAAAATTTATTATTATAAAGATAGTACGATTGAATAAGTGCTGAGCAGTCTATACCTTCGTAAGATTTACCACCCCAGGTATATTTACAATTTATAAAAGATTTTAAAATTTTAATAAAATTTCTATCTTTGTGATTTACTGGTTTAATATCTGACCTTTTTACCCATTTACCTTTCTCAAATTCTATAAATTTTTTTCTTTTAGTGATGATTGGCAATCTGCTATTAAATGTAAGAAAATTCTTTTTTTTATTTTGAGAAAATATTCTAGTTTTCAATTTATGAGTTTTAAAAATAATTTTTAAACCTTCTTTAAGTTTTTCGTTTTTAATATAACCAGAATAATTGTCATTATATGTCTTAATTTTTAACCATCTATTTCCAAACTTAATAATTCTTATTTTTTCTCCGTATATTATTTGACTTGTAACCTCTGATTTTTTCGTTGGTTTTCTATAAATATTTCTTATTAATGACGTTGAAAATAAATCAGTCATTAAGTTTAATTTTATTTTTCATCAGATATAGAAGAATAAGCGATGGAATTACCATTAAAGCTGTAATTATGAAAAATATACCCCAATCACCATTTAGCCAATCTACTAATGCACCTGAGGAAGAGGCAAGTGTAGTTCTTCCTGCTGTACCCAAGGAAGCGAGCAGAGCATATTGTGTAGCAGTATAATTTCTATCAACTAATAAAGATATAAAAGCAACAAAAGCAACTGTTGCAAAAGCAGCCGCCATATCATCTAAAATAACCGCTATTGCAAATAATAAATATGATTTATCACTCCATGCTAAAAAAGAAAAAAGAACATTTGTTAATGCCATCAATATTCCTGCCAGAAACATCGATTTTATAACGCCTGATCGGATTGCAAACATTCCTCCTAACAAAGTAAAAATTACTGTAGTTATCCAACCAAAAGTTTTTGAATAAAGTGCTATATCGGATTTAGAAAAGCCAATTTCTTTATAAAAAATTACAGACATTCTTCCTAAGAAAGCCTCTCCAATTTTAAAAAGAAAAATAAAACTTATAATTCCAATAGCTATTCCTTTCCCATTTTTTTTAAAAAAACTAATTAGAGGCCCAGAAATCGTCGAGGTAACCCAGGCTAAAATTTTAGTAAATATATTATTATAATTTAGTTTACCTAAAATCTTTTCATCTAATTCAAGATGAGAACTTTTAATATTAAAAAAATTTTCTTCTTTAATAAATAAAATTCCTATATTTAATAAAATAATAATTAAACCCAAACCTAAAAAAGATAATTGCCAATAATTTTCTATTCCTAAATTCTCTAAAAAATCTGCCAACGTTAAAGCGATTACACCCCCTAATTTATAACCTGACCACCAACCAACTACTGCTACAGCTGCTCCTGCGGCCATAGCTTCTTTTTCCTCTTTTTTTATTTGCTCAATTCTTAAAGCATCCACGGTTATATCCTGTGTGGCTGAGGCTAGAGCAATAATTAGTCCAGCACCGATAACTAGATTTAAATTTTGTACTGGATTTATAAAGCTCCAGAATATTAACCCAATTAAAATTATTATCTGCATTAAAAAAATCCAAGATTTTCTATGGCCAATTTTCTTTGTTAACAAGGGTATCTGAATTCTGTCAATTAATGGCGCCCAAAAATAATTAAAAGCATAAACTGCAAAAATTAATCCAGCCCATCCAATAGTAGATCTTGATAAACCTTCTTCTTTTAACCACAAACTTAAACTACTTCCTATAATTACCCAGGGAAAGCCGCTAATGGCTCCTAACAGTAAAATTTTTAACATTCTCATGTCAAAATAGAATTTTACAGTATCAAAAAAATTTTTTTCTTTTTTAATTTCAATCATTTTTTCCAAAAAGACGGTAAAAATAAAACTAATATAGCAAATAATTCCAGTCTTCCTAATATCATTCCTGCACTTAAAATCCATTTAGAAGCATCCGGCAATGTTGAAAAATTCCCATTTGAGCCAATTACAGACCCAAGTCCTGGACCAACATTGGATATTGATGTGGCAGCAGCAGAAATCGAGGTGATAAAATCTAAACCGGTTATAGATAGGAGTGTTGTTATAAAAAAGAAAATTAATATATATAAGTATATAAAAGAGATAATTGAAGCTAAAAATTTGTCATTAACATTATTATTTTCATATTTTATTACAAAAATTCCTCGTGGATAAATAATTTTTTTTAACTGTATCATCACAAACTTATACAAAATTTGAATTCTAAAAATTTTTATCCCACACGTAGTAGATCCTGCGCATCCTCCAATAAACATTAATATCAAAAAATAAAACAACGAAAAACTTCCCCATTGATCAAACTGTCCAGTTACATACCCAGTTCCTGTTAAAATTGATATTGAGTTAAAAATTACTGATCTTAAATCTTTCAAACCAAAGCTTTCGAGTTTGAAAAATAAATAAATTAAAAGTATTAGAATTGAAATAATTGTTACTTTTATAAAAGTTGTTACTTGTGTATCATTTAAAAAAACTTTCCTATTACCATTTAAAAATTTTATATACGCAATAAATGGTATACTTCCCAATATAATAAATAATATTGCAGTTATTTCTATTTTTATATTATTAAAATACCCAATAGACTCATTGTAATTTGAGAAACCACCTGTAGCAATTGTTGTCATGGAATGTGTTAAGCTATCAAAAAAATTCATTCCAAATATTTTATAAGCTACAGCACATATTAAAGTTAATAAAAAATAAATAAAAACTAGTTTTAAAGATATTTCTTTAGAAGAAAGCAAAATATCGTCAGAAGAATCTGTGTTAAGAACTTTAAAAAGAAGCATTCCACCAATATTCATTATAGGCATTAAAGTAATTGCCATTACTATAATTCCTATACCCCCAAGCCATTGTAGTAGCGCTCTCCAAAGTAAAATACTTTTAGGTACGATTTCTAAATTTGTTATTATGGTTGAACCTGTTGTAGTAAGACCAGACATGCTCTCAAAAAAAGAGTCTGTAAAAGATAAATTTAAATTTGAAAAATAAAAAGGCAAAGACCCAAATATTGCAATTGTAAGCCATGATAGAGTAGTCAGAAGAAACGCCTGCTGTAGATTGATTTTTTTATTATAATCTAGATTAGATAAAACAAACAAAATACCAAATACCAAAGTAATTACAGAAGATGCAATAAAAGAGGAATCAAGTTCAGAAAAAACTAACTGTAATATAATTGGAATAGCCATAAATATTCCAAGAATTATTTGTAGTACACCAATAATGAAAAAAACTGTTTTATAATTGAACATTTTGTTTGAACATTATTTTATGGTAAATAAATTTCAACACTATAAGAATTAATAAAAACAACCAAATATGTGAATTTTTGAAAACTTGTGATTGATAAAGCCAATTTAGATAAGACAAATGCCTGGCCCTTTATTGAGGCAAAAAAAATTCTCAATGAAAGGGAAACATCAATAAAAAAGAAAGGCAAAATTATATTACAAACAGGCTATGGTCCTAGCGGACTTCCACATATTGGTACTTTTGGTGAAGTTGCTAGAACATCCATGATAGTAAACGCTCTGGATCAAATTACAGATTTGCCGAAAGAAATTATTACTTTTTCTGATGACATGGATGGTCTTAGAAAAGTTCCGGACAACATCCCTAATGTAAAAAAATTAGAAGATAATTTGCATAAACCTTTAACACTTGTTCCAGATCCCTTTGAAAAATATGAAAGTTTTGGTGAACATAATAATGAGATGCTAAAAAAATTCTTAGATGAATTTAAGTTTAAGTATACTTTTAAAAGTTCGACAAGTCTCTACAAAACAGGTTATTTTAATGAAACACTCAAACTTATATTGAAAAACTATAATGGAATTATGGATATAATAATACCAACACTTGGAAAGGAAAGACAAAAAACATATTCGCCATTTTTACCAATCTGTCCTAATTCAAAAAAAGTTTTAGAGATACCTGTAATAGAGATAGACGAAAAAAATTCAAAAATTATTTTTGATAACAAAGGTCAAAAACTTGAGTCAAGTATTTTAGATGGTAATTGTAAATTACAATGGAAAGTTGATTGGGCAATGAGATGGTATGCTTTAGATATTGATTTTGAAATGTATGGTAAAGATCTAATCGAGAGCGCGATTTTGTCTACCAAGATTATTAATTTGCTTGGAAAAAAATGCCCAAGTGGTTTTGCTTATGAGTTGTTTTTAGACGAAAAAGGTGAGAAAATTTCTAAGTCAAAAGGTAATGGAATAACAATTGAGCAATGGCTAGAATATGCATCGCCTGAAAGTTTATCTTTGTTCATGTATCAAAACCCTAAAAGAGCAAAAAAACTATATAAAGAAATAATACCAAAATCAGTAGATGAATATTTAGACTTTATTGAAAAAGGCAAATCTCAGAATGATCTTCAAATTCTTATGAATCCAGTTTGGCATGTACATAATTCTAAAATGCCTAAGGAAAACTATATTATGAGTTTTTCTATGTTGCTTAACCTTGTGGAAACAAGCAATGCAGATAACAAAGATCTTTTATGGAAATTTGTGAAAAAATATAAAAAAGATATTTCAGAGAAAAATCAAACCATTTTTGATAACTTAATAGGATATGCAATTAAATATTTTAATGATGTAATTAAGAAAACTAAAAAATATAAAAAGCCCAATAAGGATGAGAAAAATGCCTTAGAGGCTCTGATAAATACTTTAGATAATTGTAGCGATGACATGAAACCAGAGGATATCCAAACAAAAATTTATTCTGTTGGAAAAGAAAACGGTTATAAAGAAAATTTACGTGACTGGTTCAAATTAATTTATGAGGTTGTTTTTGGAGTTGAAAATGGTCCAAGGATGGGTTTTTTTATAAGTTTTTTTGGAGTTAACGAAACTAAAAATTTAATAAAACAAAAAATAAATAATGTTTGAAAAAATACGAGGATTAATTTTTAAATTAGACCCTGAAACAGCGCATAATTTGGCCATTAAAGCCTTAAAGTTGAATTATATTCCAAATAAAACAGTTCAAAAAAATAAAATTCTTGAATTGGATATCTTTGGAAAAAAAATACCGAATCCTATTGGTATTGCAGCAGGTTTTGACAAAGATGCAGAGGTATATAACTCTTTGTTTAAACTGGGATTTGGTTTTGTTGAAGTTGGAACAGTCACCCCACTCAAGCAATATGGTAACCCTAAACCAAGAGTGTTTAGACTTGAAGAAGATGAGGCTTTGATAAATAGATTAGGGTTTAATAATTCTGGTTCTGACAAGGTGAGAGCAAGAATACTGTCAAATTCACCAAAGGGACTTTTAGGAATAAATATTGGACCCAATAAAGATACAAAAAACCGAGTAAAAGACTATCTGGAAGGTTTAAAAAAATTTCATGACATTGGTGATTATTTAACAGTAAATATTTCATCTCCAAATACTGAAAATTTAAGGAGCTTTCACAAAGATGAAGAATTGGATGAACTTCTCAAAGAAATTCAAACTGAAAAGACTAAATTGAAAACAAATATACCAATTGCCTTAAAAATTTCTCCAGATATCGAAAATAAAAGTATAGATAGAATATGTGAAGTTTTAACTAGTAATAAAATCAAAACGGTAATCATCTCAAACTCGACTGATAGAACAAGAGAAAATTTAAAAAATATTAACAAATTAGAAAAAGGAGGACTATCAGGCAAACCTCTTGAAAATAAATCAAATTTTCTAATTAATGAATTTTTTAAAAATTTAAAATCAGATATTACAATTATTGGAGTTGGAGGAATTGATAGTGGTAGATCAGTTTACGAAAAAATAATAAATGGTGCAAAACTTGTTCAACTTTACACTGGAATGGTTTTTAAAGGTCCAAATATAGTATCTAAAATAAATGATGAATTGATAGAAATTATAAAAAAAACAGGTGTAAATAATATTTCTGAATTAGTAGGTTCTAAAAATAAACTTGACTGAGTAATTTTCTACGCATATACATTCTTAGTTTTTATGTCGAAAAAATGCGAATTAACCGGAAAAATACCTTTAAAGGGACATAAGGTAAGTCACGCTAATAATAAAACAAAAAGAAGATTTTTACCAAACCTGAAAAAAGTAAGATTCAAAAGCGAAATGCTAAATAAAAGTTTAAAACTTACAGTTTCAAACTCTGGAATACGATCAGTCGATAAAAAAGGAAGTTTTGACCAATTTATAAAATCAGCAAAAACGAAAAATCTTTCTTTCAGATTAAAGAAAATTAAAAAAACTTTATTAAATAAATCAGCTTGATGAATAAAATATTTCTTTCCCTCGCTTTTATGATGGGATTAGTTGTTTTAGCATCAAACTATCTCGTACAGTTCCCTATTAAATATTATGGTCTTGAAGATATTCTCACATATGGTGCTTTCAGTTATCCTATAGCCTTTCTGATAACTGACCTTGCAAACAGATCATTTGGTAAGATAGTTGCTAGAAAAATAGTATATATAGGATTTACAATAGGAATTTTATTTACTTTGATATTTGCCACAAACTATTCTGACCTAATTTCTGTAAGAATAGCTATTGGTTCGGGTACAGCCTTTATAATTGCTCAGTTGCTAGATGTTCAAATTTTTGATCAATTAAGAATGAAGAAGTGGTTTGTGGCTCCATTAACATCATCGTTAATAGGTTCAACTGTTGATACATTTTTATTCTTCTCGATTTCATTCTATGGAACAGGAATACCTTGGGTATCATTATCATTAGGAGATTTGGCTGTAAAAATATTTGTAGCATTATTAATGCTTATTCCTTTTAGATTATTAATTGGTACACTCAAATCTGCCTAATTAAAATTTCGGTTCTTGTTGTGTCATACAATGTATTGCACCAAAACCCCAAATTAATTTACTGCAGTCGATTGGTATTATTTTTTTATTTTTAAAAAAATTTCTAAATATCTTAATAACTTTTTTATCTTCTTTAACATTAAAAATAGGTAATAATACTTTTTTATTAGTAATTAAGAAATTTAAGTAACTAGCTGGAACTCTTTTTTTTTTAATAAATACTGGTGAAGGCATTGGGACTTTGATTATTTGAAATTTCTCTCTATTATTATTTCTACTTCTAGATAATATTGTCAAATTAAGTTTTAAATTTTTAAAATTTGCATCTTTTTTATTTTTTTCTACCGCAATCATTATTGTATTTTTGTCTACAAATCGAGCAATATCATCAATATGCCCATGAGTGTCATCCCCTGATATACCCTTTTTCAGCCAAATAAAATTATTGATTCCTAAATATTTTGAGAAGATATTCTCATAATCTTTTTTTTTGAAACCGTTATTTCTTTCTTGTACCTTACTTAGTAGGCACTCTTCAGTAAGTAGTAAAGATCCTTTTCCATTAGTATCAAATGCACCACCTTCCATAACTATTGATCTGATGTTTTTACCAAAACTAATTTTTGGTTCAATTCTTTTAACTTTTATTATTTTACTTATTTTTTTATTAATTTGATTATCTCTATTGAAATTATAATATTTAGACCATGCATTGAATTTAAAGTCTAGTATCAACTTTTTTTTAATTCTTTTATTAATGACAAATATTGGTCCAGAGTCACGTAACCATATTCTATCTGTTTTAATTTTGTGAAAATTGATATTGCTTAATTTCGCTTTATAATTTTTTAATATATTTAAAACTTGGTGTTTATTTTTATCAATTAATAAATCAACTTTTTGGTTTTCTGAAATTATTTTAACAATTTTTGCAACTACATGTGGGATAAAACTAAAAAGCTCTGGCCAATCATTTTTATTATAAGGCCATGCGATCCAAATTGATTTTTGAGGTTCCCATTCTGCAGGAATCTTAAAACCAGTTAGTTTACTAGTCATCATCCGGATTCTTTAATATTCCTTTATAGAATTCTACTCTTCGATCTCTTAAGAATGGCCAGTGCTCTCTCGCAGTATCTATTTTATCATAATCAATTTCACGAATTAAAATTCCCTCTTTTTTATTACCTAATTTGCCAATTATCTTTCCACTTGGATCAATAATCATAGAATTTCCCCAAAATTCAATTTTTTTATTTCCTTTTTTTTCATTACCGACTCTGTTAACTGCAACAACATAAGTTCCATTAGCTATAGCATGTGATTTCTGCATAGTTACCCAAGAATCTAATTGTGCTTTTCCTAATTTTTTCTTTTCTTTCGGGTGCCATCCAATTGCAGTAGGATAAAAAATTATTTGTGCACCCTTTAAAGCAGTGAGTCTAGCAGCTTCAGGAAACCACTGATCCCAACATATTAAGGGACCAATATTTCCATGTTTAGTTTTAATAGATTTAAAACCAAGATCACCCGGGGTGAAATAAAATTTTTCATAATACCCTGGATCATCAGGAATATGCATTTTTCTATACTTTGATAAAATTTTTCCTTTTTCATCTATAATAATACTTGTATTATGATAGAAACCACGTGTTTTTTTTTCAAACATAGATATCATTAAAACAACATTCAATTCTTTTGATAAATCGCAAAAAACTTTTGAGGTTTTACCTGGTATTTTTTCTGCAAATTTAAAATTTGAGTGGTTTTCTGTTTGACAGAAGTAATTTGTTAAGAAAAGCTCAGGTAAACAAATTATTTTCGCATTTCTATTAGCAGCTTTTTTAATATTTTTTATAACAGCTTTTAGATTCGAATTATAATTATTTAAAATCTTACTCTGGATGATACCAATAATTGTTTTTTTGGGCATTTAATTAAAATATTTCTGAAAAATTTTTTCTTTCTCTATTTTTCCATTCTCCAGTATGATAAGCATCACTTGCAATTAAAGGTAGCACACTTGTTGCCTCTGCAAAAACCATTTGTTCTTTTGATGTATCTACTTTACCCCATGAACTTGCCTCTTTAAGCGTTGAACTACTGCATGCTCCATCTCTAGAGTCAGCAACTGTGATTTGGATTGCATATTTATGCATATCAACTTCTTTACCTAATAGCTCAGCGCATATTACTGTGTCTTGAATGAAATTTTTTGGAGCTCCTCCTCCTATCATGAATAAACCCGATCCTTTTGATCGGATTTTAATTTCTGTTAATTCTCTAAATTCTCTGATTGAATCTATGGTAATATGCTTATTTGGGTTTCTTTCTTGATGCATCACTAGTCCAAAGCCAGCGCTAGAGTCTGTAAAAGCAGGACAAAATATTGGAACATTATTATCGTATGCTGTTTCAATTAATGAGTCTTTTTTTTTCGAATTTTTTTTTAAAAATTTGCCAATTTCCCTTATAAATTCCCTAGAGGTATACGCTTTTGGTTCCAACTTATCTGCAATTTCACCAATAGTTTTATCACACCTTTGAAGCTCATCTTCGTCAATGTAAGTATCATAAATTCTATCTATATAATTCTTTCTTAGCTCGTCATCATTCTGAAACTGTGAGCCCTGATAATGTTTAAATCCAAGTGCCTCAAAAAAATCCATATCAATTATTGATGCTCCTGTTGCAACGATTGCATCTACCATATTATATTTAACCATATCCCTATAAATATGCATACATCCTGCTGCTGAAGTCGAGCCAGCTAAAGTTAAAAAGATTGTACAATCTTTATCTTTAAGCATTTCATTATAAATATTTGTTGCATTTGCAGTCTCTCTGGAGACAAATGACATTTTTCCCATTGCTGATATAATTTCTCTACTGTCAAATTTGGTAATATCAATATGCTCTACTGGATTTTTTAAAAAATCTTTTTTACTGTTATGACCTAGATTTTTTTTATCAGACATTAAGCAACAAGAAATGCTTTATATTTATCTTTGTTGTACATGCTCATTATAGGCTGATCTTGCACTTCATAAATACGATCTGAGTAAAAACCGTTAAATTTAGTTCTAAATGTTAGTCCGTAAGCTCCTAGTTGACCAAGTTCTATATAATCATTTTCTTTAATGTTATTCGGTAAAATAAATGGTCCTTTCATATAATCCATACTGTCACAAGTTGGACCATAGAAATCAAATGGAGTAAGTTTTTTTGAAATCAATCTTCCTATTGGAATCATTCTTGAAGGATAAACAATATTTGGAACTCCTGCATCAAATAATGTTCCGTAAGTTCCATCATTTATGTAAAGTTTTTGTTTTTTTCTTAAAATTACTTTGACGATAGTTGAACCACTCTCAGCCACAATAGCTCTACCTGGTTCACAAATAATCTCAGGTTTTTTTTCAAATTTTAATTTTTCTAAGGCTATTTTAATTTCTTTAAAATAGTTATCTAATGATTGTGGTATTAGATCAGGATAGATTGTTGGAAATCCACCTCCAACATTTATGTAATCTGGTGAAATTTTAGTTTTTTTTATAATATTTCCGATCTCTGCTATTCCTTTCGAATAAGATATTGGATGCATACATTGTGATCCAACATGAAAACCTAAACCAATTTTTTTAGCGTATTGTTTTGTTAATCTTAAAAGGCCTAAAGTCTCACCATGTAAAGCTCCAAATTTTTTTGATAAATCTATTTCTGCATGTTCATTTGAAACAGCAACTCTAACAAATAATTCTAAATCCTTAGCTTGGTTAGTTGCTTCAATTATTTTAATTAACTCTTCTTTTGTATCTAATGAAAAAGTTTTTACACCATGTTTAAAATATGCCTTTTTTATACTTTCTCTAGATTTAACGGTGTGCATGAAAGAACACTTCAACTCTGGATTTATTTTTTTTATTTGTTCAATTTCTTTTAATGATGCTACATCAAAATTTTTAATTCCGCTCTTTATAATAGTATCTATTACTAAAGAGTGAGGATTGGTCTTTACTGCGTACAAAACTGTGCCTGGAAATTTATTTTGGAAAATTTTTGAAGCTTGTTGTATTGCACTTGTTCTAATGCAATATATTGGTTCATCAGGTTTTAGTTGACTTACAAGTTCGTCAACACTTTTAAATTTTTCCATTTCATAGCCCCTCAAAAAAAAATTTAACAAAAAAAATTTGCATAACTTGTATGCAAATTTGTAATTTCTTCACTCATTATGAGAAATGACCCCTAAAGTAAAGAAAATTTTCAATGTTATTAAGCCTGTTAAATCCCCACTTAAAATGACATATTGAAAATTGCACTTAAAATCCTATATAGGCTCTCATGACAGACAATGTTCAAAAAGTAACAGATTTAGCGGATAAATCGTTATTAATAGTTGATGATGATAATACCTTTAGAGAAAGGTTATCCAGAGCTATGGAAAAAAAGGGTTTCTTAGTCTCTCAAGCTGAGGGTGTAAAATCAGGCATAGCCTCTATAAACTCTAAGAATCCAGCATTTGCAGTAGTTGATTTAAGACTTGGTGATGGCAATGGTTTAGAGGTTGTAAAAGAACTTCAAAAGATAAATTCTAAAAGCAAAATTATAATGCTTACAGGTTATGGAAATATACCAACTGCCGTTGCAGCAATTAAACAGGGAGCAATTGATTATTTAGCGAAACCCGCAGATGCTGACGATATTGAAAAAGCTCTTTTAGCTGATCCTAAAACTAAAGCCCAACCTCCCGAAAATCCTATGTCTGCCGATCGAGTAAAATGGGAACATATTCATAGAGTATTCGAGTTATGCAATAGAAATGTATCTGAGACTGCAAGAAGATTAAAGATGCATAGACGTACGTTGCAAAGAATATTATATAAAAGATCGCCTAAATAAATTTTCTAATTTTAATAAATTTTGAAGTTAAAAAAGTAAGCAGCAAAATTTTAAATAACTCTGCATAAATAAATGGAAAAAATCCAAGCTTAAATATAGGTTTTTCCCATCCAATTAGAATACCTAACCAAACAATACCAAATAAATAAATAAAGAAAACTGATAATATAAGTTTTAAAAATATTACAATTAAGTTAGTTTTAAAATTTAAATAACCTGCAAAAAAAGCTGCGAATAAAAAACCAATTAAATATCCCATGGTAGGTCCTACAAAGTATGCTAAACCAACTCCTTTTTCTGGAGAGTTTGAAAAAACAGGAATTCCTAACAAACCTTCAACTAAATAAACAATGACTGTTGCAACTGCAATTTTATAACCAAATGATATTCCTAAAAAAAGAACCACAAAAGTTTGCATAGTCATTGGCACTGGATAAAAAGGTATTTTTATTTTTGCTGATACAGTCAATAAAATTGAACCAAGAACAACAATCAAAAAATATTTTAAGATTTTTTGATTGTTAGATATACTTATATTTTCCATTTTTATACTTTACAGTTAATCAATCACTATTACTAGTTTTTAATTAAGGATGTATAAACATCTTCAATATTTGCATCATCTGTCGTAATATCCAATATATTTATATTTTTGTCTGAAAAATAAGAAATTATTTCATCAATTTTTAAAGAATTTTTTTCATAAGATAAAGTTATTCTATTATCTTCTTGGGATAAAATTTTTAGTGATTTAAGAGGTATGTTGGCTATTTTGGTTTTTTCATTTATTGTAAAAGTGACGTTTTTGGTTTGTATCTTATTAATTAAATTTTTTGTTGTATCTAAAGCAACTAAATGACCTTTACTTAAAATTCCTATTCGATCGCACATTTCTTCAGCTTCTATTAGATAATGAGTAGTCAAAATAATTGTAACACCAATTTTATTTAAAAGTTTAACATTTTCCCAAAGATTCCTTCTTAGCTCAACATCCACACCAGCAGTTGGTTCATCTAATATCAAAATCGGTGGTTTGTGAACAAGGGCTTTTGCTATTAATAATCTTCTTTTCATTCCCCCAGAGAGACTTCTGGCGTAGCTATCTGCATTATTTTCAAGAGAAACTAATTTTAAAATTTCATCAGTTATACGATCTTTTTTTTTGATGCCATACATTCCTGCATGTAACTCTAAAAGTCTTCTTGGATTAAAAAAAGGATCTAGATTTACCTCCTGAGGCACTATACCTAATGAAGCTCTTACCTGTCTTGGATCCTTATCTAAGTCATAACCCCACACATTTACGTTACCTTTTGACTTAATTACTGTTCCACCCAATATATTTATGAAAGTTGATTTACCAGCTCCATTAGGGCCCAATAATCCAAAAATTTCACCTTGTTTCACGTCTAAGTTTAAATTGTTTAATGCATTGACCGGTTCAGAATTGTTTTTAGAGTAAATTTTACTTAAATTTTTGACGGTCAATACATCTTTTTTTTTCATAATGATTTATTCATTTATAACATTCGTATAAATTAAGTTAACATTAATAAATGACCAAAATTAAAAAAAGTGATCATTTTTATTTAATAGATGGCTCTGGATATATCTTTAGAGCATATTATGCTTTACCACCTCTAAGCAGGAAAAGTGATGGAATGCCAACAGGGGCAGTAAACGGTTTTTGTAATATGTTATTTAAGTTACTTGAGGATTCAAAATCTAAAGAAAATTTACAAAAACCAACTCACTTTGCAGTAATTTTTGACTCTGCAAGAAAAAATTTTAGGAATGAAATCTATAAAGATTATAAAGCAAATAGATCTGATGCTCCTGATGATTTAATTCCTCAATTTGATTTTATAAGAAAATCAGTAATGGCATTCAATTTACCATCTGTAGAACTTATTAATTATGAAGCAGATGATTTAATTGCAACTTATACAGAACAAATCTTAAAAATTGGGGCCAAGGTTACAATTGTATCATCTGATAAAGATTTAATGCAGTTATTCAATAAGAATGTAAGAATTTATGATCCTATGAAAAATAAATTTTTAGGAGAAGAAGATGTTATAAAAAAATTTGGTGTTAAATCTGAAAAAGTCATTGATGTACAATCATTAGCAGGCGATACCAGTGATAACGTTCCTGGAGTACCAGGTATCGGCGTTAAAACTGCTGCTGAGTTAATTAATAAATATGGAAATTTGGAGAAACTTTTATCAAAAGCTCATGAAATTAAACAGAACAAGAGAAGAGAAACTATTTTAGAAAATAAAGATAAAGCTCTTATAAGTAAAAAATTGGTAACTTTAAAAAAAGATGTACCTATTAAAATGAAATTGGATGATTTTGTAATAAAAAATATTGATAAAGATAAACTATATGAATTTTTAAGAGAAATGGAGTTTAATAGGCTCTTAAGTAGCGTCATATCACAGTACGGAGAACCTAAATTAAAAGAAAAAAATGCACCATCTTTAAATGGAAAAGAAATATCAAGTGTTGATCGAACAAAATATAAATTACTCAATAAATTAGAAGATATTGACAATTGGATAAAAGATGCTGAGGAGAAGGGAGAATTATGTATAGATACCGAGACAACTTCTCTTGATCCGCATTTAGCTGAATTAGTAGGAATATCTTTATCTACTGATATTGGAAAAGCTTGCTACATACCTTTAAAGCATAAAGGTAAAGATGTGCTAGATGCTAATAAGGTAATTCAAAAAATTAAACCGATCTTAGAGGATAAATCAATCAAAAAAATAGGGCAAAATATAAAATTCGACTATATAATTTTTTATCATCGAGGAATAATAATAAACTCAATGGAAGATACTATGCTTATGTCATACGTGCTTGATGCAGGTAAGAACAGACATAATATGGATACACTTTCAGAGCTTCATTTAGGACATAAAACAATATCCTATAAAGATTTAGTTGGATCAGGTAAAAAACAACTTACTTTTGATCAAGTTGAAATAAAAAAAGCCACTGAATATGCAGCTGAAGATGCTGATGTAACTTTTAGATTGTATAAATTATTAAAGAAAAATTTAATTAGGGAAAAAATTGAAAATATTTATGAATTATTTGAAAAGCCTTTAATTAAAATATTAGCCAATATGGAGATCCAAGGAGTAAAAGTAGATGATAAATTTTTAAATATTTTGTCGAAAAAATTTGAAAAAAAAATCTCTTCAATTGAAGATAAAATTTATAAAATTTCCAAGAAAAAATTTAATATTGCTTCAACAAAGCAACTTGGTGAAATTATGTATGAAGATTTAAAGATAGCTTCTCTTAAAAAGACAAAAAAAGGTAGTTATGCAACTAGTGCATCAGTTTTAGAGGATTTAGCTTTCAAGGGAAATGAATTTCCAAAACTTATATTAGAGTGGAGACAAATTTCTAAACTTAAAAATACTTACTCAGACTCTTTACAAGAGCATATTAATCCTAAAACAAAAAGAGTTCATACATCTTTTTTATTGGCTGCAACAACAACAGGCAGATTAGCTTCAAGTGATCCAAATTTACAAAATATACCGATCAAAACTGAAGATGGGAAGGATATAAGAAAATCTTTTGTTTCTGAAAAAGGAAATATTTTAATATCAGCAGATTATAATCAAATCGAAATGAGAATTTTGGCAGATTTGGCAGATGTAAAAGAATTAAAAAAAGCTTTTAATAATCAACAAGATATTCATTCACTTACAGCCAGCCAAGTATTTAACGTTAAAATAAGCGAAATTAATTCAGACATGAGAAGAAAAGCAAAAGCGATTAATTTTGGAATTATTTATGGAATTTCTCAATACGGCTTAGCAAAACAGATTATGGTATCAAACAATGAAGCTGCAGAATTTTTAAATTCATACTTTAAAAAATTTCCAGAAATTAAAGACTATATGAATGACACTATAAAATTTTGCAGGAAGAGTGGATATGTAAATAATATTTTTGGCAGAAGAAGTCATATAACTGGAATTAATGATAAAAATTTTAATATAAGAAATTTTCAAGAAAGAGCAGCTATTAATGCACCAATCCAGGGATCTGCTGCTGAAATTATGAGATTAGCGATGATAAGAATTTCAAAAAGAATTGAAGAGGCTAAAGAAAAAAAATGTAAAATGTTACTTCAAATTCATGATGAACTAATATTTGAAGTTCCAAAGGAAAGTGAAAAAAAATTCACAAATTTGATAAGACAAGAAATGACAAGTGTAAAGGATAGTGATCTTCATTCATTCTCAACGCCTCTCACAGTAGATGTAAATAGTGGAGAAAATTGGGGTTTACTTCATTAGTTTTTTGGTAATCTTGCCCAAATAAGAACAATTTAGTATTTGTATAAGTAGATACATATTTATGAAACAAACTATTGCATTAATCGATGATGATAGAAATATTTTAACTAGTATTAGTATTGCTTTAGAAAAAGAGGGTTTTAAGGTTCAAACTTATTTGGATGGTGAGAGTGCTTTGATTGGTCTAACAAGACAGCCACCAGATTTAGCAATAATTGATATAAAGATGCCGAAAATGGATGGTGAAGAATTATTAAAAAAACTTAGAAAAAAAACAACTTTACCTGTAATTTTCCTAACCTCGAAAGATGACGAAATTGATGAATTATTAGGACTTAAATTAGGTGCTGATGATTTTGTAAAAAAGTCTGGAGGTTTTTCTATTAAAGTATTAATTGAAAGAATAAGGGTTCAATTAAGGAAGAAAAGTCTAAATCCTATTGAAGAGACGAAAAATATAATTTCACATGGCAAATTAAAACTTGATCCTTCACAATTAGAATGTGAATGGGATGGAAAGCAATTACCAGATAAACTTACAACTACAGAATTTTTAATAGTGCAGGAACTTGCAAAAAGACCGGGAATAATAAAAGAGAGATCCCAATTAATGGACATTGCCTATAGAGAAGACACTGATATTGAAGACAGAACAATTGACAGTCATGTTAAAAGGATTAGAAAAAAATTTAAAAAAGTTGACCAAAACTTCACTGCTATTGAAACAAGGTACGGAAGTGGTTATAGATGGAATGTAAGTTAATTAATGGGATCTATATTAAAGAATTTCTCAATTTTAAAAAAATTTTTATTTATAAATCTTATTGTTTTTATAGTTATTGGAATCTTGACAATAGTTTATTTAAATTTTTCAAAACCAAATTTAATTTACAAAAAAACTTCAAATCATATAGCTGTAATTAATAATACAACCGATCACATTAAAAGATTGAAAATAAATTTTAATAAAGAAGATTTAAGAAGATTTTTATTTTCAACAGGTTTTTTATTTCAAAGTTTAGACAGAGTAATTTTTCTAGATACAGAATATAACGTTATTGCAGATACTGATACATTAGACTTGGATCCACGATCTTTTTCACAGAGAACTGATCAAATAGAATTTGATAATATTAATACAGATATTGAAAAAGCATCAAGCAATAATAAAAAAAATGATCAGAAAAATTTAAGTGATATTACTAGAGATTATTTTAACTCAAAAGAATATGGAAAACCATTCACCTATACAGAAGAATATTATGATCAATTTATATTGAATACTCTTAAAAATTTTATAATTGGTGATAAAAATGTTGGTTATATTTTAGTAGCTGAACGTGCTAACGATATTAAAACAGCTATAGATGAAAGAAAAAATTTTGTTATTAGAACAGCTATATTAGTAACACTAGTTATTTTTGTTTTTTCTTTTGTATTAAATAGATATTTTTTAAAACCAATTAAAAATCTTGTTGATTATACAAAAATTATTAAAGATAAAAGTGAAAAAAAAACAAATATACAAAATTTAAAAAAAAGAGGTGATGAGCTCGGTGTATTATCAAGTTCATTAGATGATATGACACATGAGCTTCAAAAAAGAGCTGATAGTGCTGAAAATTTTTCCACTGATCTTGTTCATGAAATCCGAAATCCACTTGCATCCCTTAAAAGTGCTTCTGAGATTATTTCAGAAACAGATGATAAAAACCAAAGAGATAAACTTGTTAAAATCTTAAGTCACGATGTTGAACGCATAGAAAGACTTATTACTGATTATTCTCAAATGCTTAAAGATGAAGTTGCAATTACGAAAGAGCAGATGAAAAAAATTGATCTAAGACCAATTGTTACCTCAGTAGTTGATGATTTTAATAGTATATATATGAACAAAAGAGGAATTAAAATTTCTTTAAATTCAAATCAGAATGGAAACAAGATTGAGATTATGGGAATTGAAAATAGAATTGAACAAATTTTAGCAAATTTACTTGAAAATTCTATTTCATTTAGTGAAGATAATAAAAAAATCATAGTAAAACTCTCAAAAAAAAATAATTCAGTAATGCTTGATGTGTTAGATGAAGGATCTGGTTTTAAGGAAAATGATACAAAAAAAATATTTAGGAGATTTTACAGTAACAGACCTGGAAAATTTGGAGAACATTCAGGACTTGGATTAAATATAGTGAAAAATTTGATTGATCTCCATGGTGGTACAATTAGCGCTAGTAACAATAATAGGGGAAAGGGTGCAAAAATTGAAATTATTTTCCCCTCAGCGTAATGAAAAGTTGATTATTTAAAATTATACTGTTACAAAATCGCTCTTATGCCAGATTATAAAGTAAAAGACATATCCCAAGCTGAATTTGGAAGAAAAGAAATTTCTTTAGCTGAAACTGAGATGCCAGGTTTAATGGCACTGAGAAAAGAGTATAAGGGTAAATCTCCATTAAAAGGTGCCAAAATTCTTGGTTGTCTTCACATGACTATTCAAACTGCGGTTTTAATCGAAACATTAGTAGATCTTGGGGCCGAGGTAAGGTGGTCTTCATGTAATATATTCTCTACACAAGATCACGCAGCAGCAGCTATTGCAAAAGCTGGTATTCCAGTTTTTGCTTGGAAAGGTGAAACAGAAGAAGAGTATTGGTGGTGTGTAAAACAAACTATTGAAGGCAAAAAAGATTGGAAACCTAATATGATATTAGATGATGGTGGAGATCTTACTGCTCTAATGCATAAAGACTATAAAGAATTATTAAAAGATATAAAAGGGTTAAGTGAAGAGACAACGACGGGAGTTTTAGCTCTCAAAAAAATGGAAGAGCAAGGAACTTTGATGGTGCCAGCAATAAATGTGAATGACTCAGTTACAAAATCAAAATTTGATAACTTGTATGGATGTAGAGAAAGTTTAGTAGATGGTATCAAGAGAGCTACAGATGTGATGATGTCAGGAAAAGTTGCGATCGTTGCAGGATTTGGTGATGTTGGTAAAGGAAGCGCTGCATCTTTAAGACAAAGTGGTGCAAGAGTAATGATAACAGAGACAGACCCAATTTGTGCACTACAAGCTGCCATGGAAGGATACGAAGTTGTTCTCATGGATGAGATGATAGGCCAAGCTGATATTGTTGTTACAGCTACTGGTAATAAAGATATAGTTACTGCTGACCATATGAGAGCTATGAAAGATAGATCAATTTTGTGCAATATTGGGCACTTTGATAATGAAATACAAGTTGAGGCTTTAAAAAATTATAAATGGGATGAGATTAAACCACAAGTTCATGAAATTACTTTTCCGGATAATAAAAGATTAATTCTATTAGCAGAGGGTAGATTGGTAAATCTAGGATGCGCAACTGGCCATCCAAGTTTTGTAATGAGTGCATCTTTTACAAATCAAGTTACAGCACAAATAGAATTATGGAACAATTCAGAAAAATACGAAAAGAAAGTCTATGTTTTACCAAAACATCTTGATGAAAAAGTTGCTAGATTACACCTAGAAAAAGTTGGAGCGAAACTAACTCCTTTATCTAAAGATCAAGCAGATTACATAAGTGTAAAACCAGAAGGTCCATACAAACCAGATGCGTATCGCTACTAACAGTAGCAAGATTGATATATCTAAAGAAAACAAAACAGCCTCTTTAGCTAAAATTTTTTCAACATTTCTTAGTAAAGGAGATATTGTCTTTCTTCACGGAGAAATCGGTGCTGGGAAAACTACATTTGTAAGATATCTTATAAACTACCTACAATTAAGATCGAAGAAATCCTTAAGTGAGGTTACTAGTCCAACCTTCAATATTATGAATGAGTATCAAATAAAAAATTTGATTATAAATCATTTTGATCTCTTCAGAATAGAAAAGGCAAAAGATCTTCAAAACACAGGTTTATTTTATGATTACAAAAGCAAACTTACTTTAGTTGAATGGCCTGAAAAAATTATATCAAAGCCTAAGAACAGATATGAACTTTTTTTTACCTTTAATAAAAATACTAATAAAAGATTTATAAAAATTAAAAAAATAATATTTGATTTAGAAATTAATGAAAACCCTGGACAAAATAAATATGTACAGATTAAGGGAGATGCTTCATTTAGAACATTTTTAAGAAAATCAAAAGGCAAAAAAAGTTCTATTATTGTTTATTGTCAAAAGGAAAAGAAAAAAAATCTTTTGAATTATGACGCTATTAATAAAAATTTAATTAGAAATAAAATTATTGCTCCAAAACTTTATTACCAAAACTATAAAAAAAATTTTATTGAAATAGAGGATTTAGGTAAAAAAACAATTTTTGAGATTTTTTTAAAAAAAAATAATGATAAAAATTTAAAAATTTACAAAGAAATAATATTATCATTACTCAAAATTCAGAAGATTAAAACAAAAAAGATAAAAAATTTTATGGGTGATTACTATAAAGTCCCAGTATATACAAATGCGAAGATTTTTGATGAGGCAAAACTTTTTTGCGATTGGTACGTAGTTGCTAATAAAAATAAGAAAGATATTAAAAAAATAAATTTACAGCTGAAAAAAATAATTAAATCTTTAATTAAAAAAATAATTTTAAAAAATGACACTTTTGTACATAGAGATTTTCATATATCTAATATAATTCCATGCAAAAACTCATATGGTATTCTAGATTCGCAAGATGCAGTTATTGGCAATAAAGCTTATGATTTGGCTTCTTTAATAGATGATGTAAGATTTCAAACTAGCAGAAAACTTAAAGCAAAACTTCTAAGTTACTATATTGATATTAATAAAAACAAAATTAATAAAATAGAATTTGAAAATGACTTTTATATTTTATCTGTGCTAAGAAATTTAAAAATCATTGGAATTTTTACAAGACTTTCTCTTAGAGACCAAAAAAACCAATATTTAAAATTAATCCCATATGCCTGGAAATTAATAGAAAACCGAATTAAAAATAAGCCAATTTTTAAAGATCTTAAATTTTTTTTAAATAAAAACTTTTCAGTTAAACTTAGAAAAAAATATGCAAATTGATACAGCACTCATATTATGTGCAGGTTATGGGAAAAGGTTGCTACCCTTAACCAAAACATTACCTAAACCTTTGTTGAAAATTGGAGAGTCCACACTATTAGAAAAAACAATTAAATTAATTGAACAACTCAAAATAAAAAAAATTAAAATTAATATTTTTTACCTCTCAGATGAGATAAAAAAATTTGTAAATCAAGTGAATACAAATATAGATATTGAGTTAATAGAGGACGGTAATGAAATTCTTGACACAGGAGGTGGTATTTTTAATATGATAAAGGATTCTACTGAGGAAAATTTTTTAGTTTTTAATCCAGACACTATATGGAATGAGAACTACAATAAATATATATTAGAAATGATCAATTTTTATTATAAGAAAAAAATTAATAATATTTTACTAGTTGTTAATAAAGATTTAAGTTTTGATAAAAGATTGCAGGGTGATTTTAGTTTGGACAATGACAAACTTACAAAAGATAACAATAAAAAATTTATATATACTGGATGCCAAATAATAAATAAAAACGTTTTTTCTAAACTTGCAAAAAAAAAATTTTCGATGAATGAAATATGGAGCAATCAAATAAAGAAGTCTCAACTTTTTGGTTACGAAAGTAATCTTGAATTTTTACATACAACAGATTTGACGATTTATAATAAAATATTAAAAAACCAATAAATCCTGGGCTCTATCTTGATCAAGATACCTGCACTTTATAATCTTTAATTTTTGATCCAATTCAATATGAAGGGGATTTCCCGTAGGTATTTCAAGTTTAGGAATTTGTTTTTCGTCTAATTTGAATAAAAACTTACAAAGTGCTCTTACTGAATTTCCATGTGCTGATATAAGAATATTTTTTTCATTCTTTATTTCAATATTAATTTTTTTAATAAAATAGTTAACTACTCTATTATAAGTATCTTTAAGAGACTCTGTATCTGGAATATTTTCTTTTGGGATATTTTTATAAATTTCTATATTAATTGGATGGTAAGGACTATTTTGGTTTAAAGGGTCAGGCCTAATATCCCATGAGCGTCTAAACTCATGTATTTTTTTTTCTCCAAGTTTATTTTTCATTTCCTCTTTATTCAAACCTGTAAGTGATCCATAGTGTCTTTCGTTAAGCTCCCAGGCTTTTGTGAATTCAGAATTATTTCTTATTGTATTTTTAATTAGCTTTAAGGTATTTATTGCTCTTAATTGGTAAGAACTAAAAAATAAGTCAATTTTAACATTTGTCGATTTTATTGCCTCTCCTGCCTTACAAGCTTCTAATTTCCCATGTGGCGTTAAATCCACATCTACCCACCCAGTGAATTTTTTTTGTAAATTCCATTCACTTTGTCCGTGTCTTACTAAAAATAAATGACTCATATAAAAAATTTAAATATAAGAAAACTGTATCATGTTTAAATCATTTTTTTATTTAATAAATACACTATTTGCAATTTTCTACTTATACCCGGGAAGTATAATGGGATTTATATTATATAAAGACTTATATAAACAGCCTCAACTAACAGATGACTTTAATTTCTTATTATTAAATTTCTCATCTAATCATGTTTATGCTTTTTTATTTCTCTCATTTTTTGGATTTTTACTTTTTTTTGAAAAAAAAAAGAAAATTATTCTTACTTATTTTTTTTTAATATCCTTTTTATTTGAGATACTTCACATATTAGTACCAAACAGAAGTTTCCAGATTTCTGATTTGTATGGGAATGTATTGGGTGTATTAATATCATTAATATTATTTTTATGTTTTTCTTATGTTAAAAAAAAAATTTAATGTTTTTTTACTTTTATTATTTTTTATGTCACCTAATGCTTATGCTGAAGTAATTGAGGGAAAGGCTTTAGTGATTGATGGTGATACAATTAAAATTAAAAATAACAAAATTAGATTATCTGGTATTGATGCACCTGAGACAAATCAATCATGTAAAAAGATTTTTCTAAGTATTCAATTTTTATCTTTTCATAAAAAATACCCATGCGGTAAAATCTCTACGAAAAAACTTAAAAAATTATTAAAAAACGCATTAATATTATGTAAAATAGAAAATGTAGATAGATACAAAAGGAAGCTTGCAACTTGCTATAAGAATAAATTAAATATTAATTCTTGGCTTGTTAGAAACGGTCATGCCTTAGCTTATGTTAGGTACTCAAAAAAATATATTCTTCAAGAAAAAGAGGCAGAAAGAGACAAATTAGGATTATGGCAGGGCACATTTGAAAAACCATGGAATTGGAGAAAAAATGAAAAAAGAAAATAATATTTTAATTTTGGTGCTCTGCTTATTTCTTGTTTCTTGCTCATCTATTCCTAAAAATACTGCAGACGGTTGTTCCATATTTTCTGAAAGATATCTTTGGTACAAGCATGCGAAAAATACTGAAAAAAAATGGGGAACACCAATATACTTGCAGCTTGCTATTATTAAAATGGAGTCTGACTTTGACTGGCTTGCAAAGCCAAAAAGAAATAAAATTTTCAAAGTTATTCCTTATAAAAGACCATCCTCGTCCTTTGGATATTCTCAAGCAGTTAAAGGAACATGGAAACAATATAAACAAGAAACAAACAATCCTTTGGCAACGAGGACTAGATTCAAAGATAGTGTAGATTTTATAGGATGGTACACCAATAAAACCGAAAAAATATTAAAAATTTCAAAAAAAGACGCATTTAGACAGTATATTGCTTATCATGAGGGTTGGGGAAACTATAAAAACTATAAAAAAAATTCAAAAGTTATATCTTTAGCCAAGAAGGTACAAACACAGTCTAAAAAATATAAATCACAATTGTTAAGTTGCCAAAATTCTCTCAAAACAAGAAAATATATTATTTTTTAATTAAGTTGCTTTTTTAATTCAATATCAACAGCATCAATTCGTTTAGTATTCTTTGCTAACATTAAGTACATGGTTGGAGTTACATATAGTGTAAAAAATGTTGATATAATCATGCCTCCTAAAATAGTAGATCCAACAGCAAGTCTGGAGCCTTCCCCGGCCCCAGGTCCAATATTTCCAATTACTAAAGGAACCATTGCTATCATTGTACTAAGAGATGTCATTATAATAGGTCTGAATCTCATATCGCACGCTTCCTTTATTGCATTATCAATATTTTTTCCAGATGCTCTAAGTTGATTTGCAAAATCTACAATTAAGATACTATTTTTTGTAGATATACCAATGAGAATAACAAGAGCAATTTGTGAAAAAATATTGATTGAACTATTTAAAAAAAGAATGAAAACCAATCCACCAAATACAGCTAGCGGGACAGTCATTATTATTATAAATGGATGAATAAATGAGTTAAAAGTAGCTGCCATAACTAAATAAGCGGTTATTAATGCTAAAGCAAATATTATAAATAATTCATTTGAGGTTTCTTTTAACTCTTCAGATTTTCCCTTCCAGGAAATCTGATTCTGGGGTGAAACATTTTCCATAGTTTTTTCTAAATATCTTATTGCTTCACTTAATGAATATCCTTCGTTTATATTAGCAGATATAGTTACTGCTCTTTGTCTATTATATCTTGAAAGAATTTTGGCTGATCCTTCTTCTTTAAAATCAACTAAATTTGCCAGTGATATAAGTTTTGAGTTATTTTCAGATCTTACAAAAATTTTTGCTAAACTTTCTTTACTTCTTCTATCTGACAAATATTTTTGTACTATAATTGGATATTCTTTTCCAAGTTTATTAAATGTTGTAACAGTTTTTCCACCATAAAGAGTTTCCAAAGTCTTGCCTATTTGGTCTGTTGATACCCCTAAATCTTTTGCTTTATTTTTGTTGATAATTAATTTTACCTCTGGTTTATTTTTAGAATAATCTGACTCAATTCTTGACAAATTTTTATTTTTTCTTAATTCCGATATTAAGTTATTCTGAATTTGCTCAAGTTCCTCATAAGAGGATCCTAAAATTACCATTTGAACTGGTTTGTTATAATTTGAAACTCTTATTGATTGTGGTGAAATAGGAAAAGCAATCGCTTGTGGATTAGTTACTATCTTTCCTATAGCTTCTCTCATAACTGATTGTGTATTTTTACTTCTATCATCCCAATGATTAAGTAAAGCTATTATTATAAAAGTATTAAAAGAATTACTTGATCTACCAAAACCTGGAACTCGCATTATAAATCTTCTATACGGGCTATTTTCTTCCTGCAACAGAGGAATTAATTTAGACTCTATTTCTTGTGCTCTGTCTTGTGTGTACTCAAATGAGCTTCCTTCGTCAGTCATTCCAATTACTAAATACGCCCCCCTATCTTCAAGAGGAAGCAGTTCCTTTTTTGAAAAATTAAATAATAATATTGAAGAAATAATTACTAAAATCATAAATGAAATTATTAACCTTTGCTTATCGAGAAAATAATTAAGACTTTCTTTATAAAATTTTAGAAATGATTTAAAAAAATTATTAAATTTACTTATAATTTTATTTTGTTTAGTTTTTAGTGTTAAAAATCTACTTCCAAGCATTGGAGATAAGGTTAGCGCAACAAATGATGAAATAACCACAGAAAAAGATAATGCGATCGCAGTTTCTCTGAATAAGGTTCCAGAAATTCCTTTTATGAAAATCAGCGGTAAAAATACTGCAACCAATATTAGAGTAGTAGCAATAATTGCAAATGTTATTTGCTTTGATCCTTTATAAGCTGCTACAAGGGGTTTTTCACCATTTTCAATTCTTCTATAAATTGCGTCTGTCATAATGACCGAGTCATCTGTAATTATTCCAATAGCTAAAATAAAAGACAACAGAACAAATATATTTATTGATAGATCAAAAATATAAATTCCTAAAAAAGATGCAATTAGACTTACGGGAAGCGCAACCGCTGGTACTATCACTGCTTTTAAATTTCCAAGAAACAAATAAATAATAACTACTACTAATATAAAAGCTATGAAAAGAGTTTTGTATACTTCATTAATTGCTGCTCCAACATAGTTTGCTCTATTAAATGCAACTTCTATATTTAATCCATCCGGCAAAGACTTTCTAACTTCTTTTAGCTTTTTTTTGATATCTTTTGACAGTTCGACTGTTGATGCTCCACTTCTAGCGTAAATACCTATACCCACTGTTTTTAAGTTTAGATTATTTTTTCTTTGTGCCTTAAATAATGTTTTTTCTGAAACAGGGCCAAATTCAACCTCAGCAACATCAGACAATTTTACTATGTTGTCTTTGTTCTTTTTTAAGGGCAAGTTTTTTAGTTGGTCAATAGTTGTATAAGATTTGTCTAGATTTAGAGTAAGATCAACATTAGTTGCTTCTAAAGTTCCAGCTGGAAGACTAACGTTTTCGCTTCTGAGTGCATTTTCTAATTCTTGTATGGTTAAATCATTAGCAGCTAATTTTATTGGATCAATCCAAATCCTTACACTTAATTCCCTTAGACCGCCTACTAAAATTCTTCCAACATTTTTAATACTTGAAAATCTATCAACTAAATATCTTTCAGCGTAATCTCCCAACTCTAAATCACTCCATGTGGGAGAAGATAGCGCTATCCACATAGTTGTTGTAAAACCCGCAGCCTGTTTTAGGATTTGTGGAGGCTCTGCCTCAGTGGGTAAATTATCAGTAACCCTAGCAACTCTTTCTCTTATATCATTAGCAGCATTATCTAAATCCATTTCTGTATCAAACTCAATACTAATTGTACTTCTTCCATTTTCAGAAACAGAGTCAATATTTTTAATACCCTCTGCTCCACCAATTACATCCTCTAAAACTTGAGTAACCTCCTGATCAATTATTGGTGCTGATGCAGATTTGTAATCCACTTTTACCTGAACAACAGGTGGCTGAAGACCTGACGGTAACTCTCTCACAGGTAATTTCCAAAATACAAATATACCAAATAAAACTAATATAAGAGACATTACCCAAGAGACTACTGGTCTTCGTATACTTAAATCAGTTATAAACATTTACTTTTTAATTGGTTTTATTTTCCCTTTTGGATTTACTTTTTTTAGACCTTCTGCAACAATTAGATCTCCTTCATTTAATCCTGAAATTACCTCTATATATCCCTCATCCCTATTTCCAATTTGGATTTGAATTTTTTCTAAACTATTATCATCAAGCACTCTATATACAAAAGAGCTTTCACCCTCTAGCATCACACTTGTGTCAGGAACTGATAGAGAATTTCTTTCATTAAATTTCAAACTTACTTCAAGTAGTGACCCTGGTATCAACTCATAATCTTTGTTATTTATTCTAATTCTTGTTAGTAAACTTCTTGTATCTGCACTGATTCTACTTGAATAACCTTCCACTTTTCCTGTGAAAAGTTTATTTTTTAATCCTGAAAATTTTACATCTACAGGCAAATTTTTTTTAATAACTGGCGCGAAAGATTCAGGTATTTTTAAATCGGCGTATATTACTGAACTATCATCTAAGGTTATAATAAGAGAATTATCAGATCCCAGGACATCCTCAGTTATACCTCTAAAACCTAGAACACCACTAAATGGTGCAATAATGTCTTTATCCTTCAATTTCACTATTAAAGATCCTTTCTCTACATAATTATCTAATTTTAGTTCTGAAATAAGGTCACTTTTTTGAATCCGATACGATTTTGTTTTTTTTGAGATTGCTGTTCCAAAACTTTCGATTCTTTCTGAGAAAACTTTTTCAGAAACTAATTTGACGATAATTCCAGGAGGTGGTCTTTTACTGAATTTTTTTTTAAAATGGTTCCCAACCATAGTTCTTCCAATTACAACAATCGCAATTATTATAAAAAAAATTACAACACCAATTAAAACTTTTTTTGAATTTTTCATAAATTATATCCTGCCATACTCTGACCAAGAACCATCATAAATTACAGGATTATATTTATTATCAATTAAGGAATATGCAAGTGCTAAAACCGCGGCTGTAACTCCAGAGCCGCATGAAAAGACAACTTTTGATGAAAAATCATGTTTTAAAACTGATTTAAAAATTTCTAACAACTCTTCTTTAGATTTGAATGTTTTATCTTTTTCTATTAACTGCTTGAACGGCAAGCATAAAGAATTTGGTATAGATCCACTTCTTAAACCTTTTCTTAGCTCTTTTTCTTTTCCTTCAAATCTTTCTTTACTTCTTGCATCAAGAATTTTAAATTCCTGATTAATAATATTTTGTTCAATTTGCTTCTTTGATTTAACTAAATCTTTTTTTTCTTTTGATATGTAATACGATTTGGGAAAAACTATTACTTCTTTTGTAACTTGTCTTTTTTCTGATTGCCATTTCTCAAAGCCGCCGTTCATTACACTTACAAGCTTAGGGTCATGTCCAAAATAGATAAAAGTGTACCATAATCTACAAGAGCTGATTAAATCAGAATTATCATAAACAATAATTCTATCTTCATTTTTTATACCATAATCTGAAACAATTTCATTCCACTTGTTATGAGTTGGCAACATATGTGGTAATTCTGAATTTTTGTCAGAATTTTTATCTAAGTCAAAAAATAATGCATTTGGCAAATGCTGATTTAAATATTCTTGATATGGATTTCTTGAAGCATTAGGAAGATGCCAAGAACAATCAATTAATTTTATATTACTCAAATTGTTTTCAACCCAAGCAGTTTCTACTAAAGACATTTATCTTTTTTCCAGATATTTTTGATGATATTCCTCAGCTATACAATAATTTTTTATTTGTGAAATTTTAGTAACCACTTTCCCAGAATATTTTTTGTTGTATTTTTCTGTTATTTTTTTTGCAATATTCTTTTGTTCATCATTAAGATAAAAAATTTCACTTCTATACTGTGTACCAAAGTCTGGTCCTTGAGAATTTAAGGTTGTAGGATCATGGATTTCAAAAAAATAATCTAAAATTTTTTCATATGAAATTATGTTTGGATCAAAGTCTAATTTAACAACTTCAGCATGATTCGTATCCCCTTCACAAACTTCTTCATAACTTGTTTTACTCGAGTTACCTCCGCAATAACCTACTTCGGTTTTAAAAACTCCGTCTAATCTACTGAACTTTATTTCAGGTCCCCAAAAACATCCACAAGCTAATATTGCTATTTCCATTGATTATTAAGTTTATTAAACTAAAGTTAATCTTATGCTTTCTAAAAATCAATTAGGTTTTTTGTACATGTTCTTGTCTGTGTGTGCATTTTCGGTAATGGATCTCATTGTAAAATGGTCAGATAGCTATCCTTTAGGTCAGGTAATCTTTTTCAGAGGTTTTTTTGGTTTGGTCCTTTATTATTTTGTGATCCCTAAAGAAAGGCTTAAAGATTTTTACTATACAAAAAGACCAATCTTGCACTTTTCAAGATGCTTTTTCGGACTTATAGCTTTACTATCAATATTTATAGCTCTGAGAAATCTTCCATTGGCTACAGTTGTAAGTATTACATTTGCTGTCCCAATATTTACAACAATTTTTTCAATTTTATTTTTGAGCGAGAAAGTAGGTTTTTTTAGGTGGTTAGCAGTTATTGTTGGGTTTATTGGAATTGTAATTATATCTGAGCCTGGGTTGAGCGCATTAAATATTTATTATATTTTTCCATTTATTTTTGTCTTAGGTTTATCTTATGTTGCCATTTCGATCAGACAATTATCTTCTACCGAACCAGTTTGGTTAATATCCTTATATTTTTCTGTAGCAATTACATTAGCGGGTTTATTCACTATACCTTATGGGTGGTTAATGCCAAATTTAAAAGACCTAATACTTTTATCATTCGTAGGAATTTTTGGAGGCGTTGCAAATTTATGGTTGAGCCAATCTTATAAATTTGCAGAGGTGTCATTAGTTACGCCGTTAAAATATTTAGCCTTAGTTTTTGCAATAATCTTTGGTTACCTTATTTGGGGCGAAATACCCACAATAAAAACTTTGATAGGTGCAACTCTAGTTATTGTCTCTTCAATAATTATATTTAGGAGAGAAATTTTACTAAAAAAACAAATTTCAACTGCAAGACATGACTAAACCACCTAAATACTGGAATAAAGCAATCAGTTATTTATCATCGAAAGACAAGATTATGAGGTCTCTAATAAAAAAGTATGACGACACATTTTTAACTACCAGAAAGGATGTTTTCTTCTCTCTATGTAAAAGCATTATAGGCCAACAGATCAGTGTTGCTGCAGCAAACTCTGTATTTATAAAATTTAAAAAGCTTTGTAAAAATAAAATAAACCCAAAAACAGTAAATAAATTGAGTTCACAACAGCTAAAAAAATGTGGGTTAAGTCGTCAAAAAGTTAAAGGTATTAAAGAACTTGCTAGTAAGTTTTATAATAAAAGTTTTAATCCTAATCTAATTAAGAATATGAATGACGAAGATGCGATAGCATATCTATCAACTTTAAGACAGATCGGTAGGTGGTCAGCTGAAATGATTTTGCTTTTCACTTTTAACAGACAAAACATCTGGCCTTTGCAGGATATAGGTCTTTTAAGAGCTATATCCAACAATTATAAAAAAAAATATTTACCACCAAAAATTTTTGTAGATAAATTATATAAAAAATTTTCACCTTACTGTTCAGTTGCTACTTGGTATTTATGGAGGTCTATAGATGATGAACCTATTCAGTATTAGCTTGCTTCTACTATTTGGTGATGTCTTACAACATGACCATTAAGTATTTCATGGGCATCTTGGTACTCCTTCGACTCATAACATTCTATAGCGGTATTATAATCAGGGAATTCAACAACAACAGTGCGTGGAGAATCAATGCCTTCCGTAGTTCTACTTTTTCCTCCTCTTACAATAAATTTTCCAGAAAACTTTTCAACAGCTGGTTTAGCTTTTGAGGCATACTCTTTTAATTTTTCAGGATTCTTGATTTGTTCGTATACACACACCCAGTAACCTTTCATTAGTCTAACCACCTTTCATATTTTGATTTGTTGTTTTTAATATAATCAGGTAATTTCTGAAAATCATATTTTAAAAGTTTTTCTCCTTTACCAAATTTTTTTGTTCTTTGGTCAACATTTAAATTATATATTGCTCGTTTTTCATTCATAATTTCTGTAATTTGTTTAATTGTTAAAGGTTCTAGTTCAAATTCAATGTGATGAAGGTAAGACTTTAGTTTGTGGTAAATTTCTTCTGGAGTTTTAATATTTGTGAAATGCCAACCACCGTTATCTATGAATTTAATACTTGAGTATTTATTGTTTGAAAAAAGAGTATCTAACCTATAAAAAGGAAACTTCCTGTCTTTTATGTTTCTAAGCCATTGTGGACTTTTTAAATTCTTTTTCTTACAAGCTTTTGTTCCTATCCATGAAAAATTGGGTAATTTTAAATTAAATTTATAATAAAACATATCTTGTTTGAACATTATAATTTTTTTATTAATTTTTGAAAAATCTAAATTTTGAAGATTTGGTATTTCATCTACATCAGAAATTAAAACTAAATCTTCATTATCAGCCTCTGTTAATCCATTTACTATAAAGTTTCTTTGGTTATTTTCTCTTTTTCCTGCGTTGAACATATATTTGCTGATTGTTATATCCCTGTCTTCATCCTCTTTGATAATATCTAAATTATTTGGTATTTGATCGTAAACTAAATAGAGAATTTTTTTTTTAAATCTTTGATATCTATCTATATCGAATTTCAACTCTCTTTTTTCACCTTTATGATTAAACTTACTTTCAACTATCACAAAGTAATCTACTTGATTATCCAAAAGATTTAGTCTTAAGTCTAAAACTAA
Source organism: uncultured Pelagibacteraceae bacterium (assembly GCA_902581445.1). Lineage (GTDB taxonomy): Bacteria > Pseudomonadota > Alphaproteobacteria > Pelagibacterales > Pelagibacteraceae > Pelagibacter. The sequence continues at coordinate 93,271 of CACHOG010000002.1, read as the reverse complement.
ATCTTCATCAAAATACATAAAACAGTCAAATATTTTCATAAATATATTTAATTAAATCTAATACTATAATAATAATTATAAATGGAAAAAAAATTAATAATAAATTTTCAGGAATACCTTGATACTGTTGAAAAGCTTGCAATAGAGGTAAATAAAAAATTTAAACCAACCGTTCTTATTGGCATTATGAGAGGTGCCGCACCTATAATAGATATTTTATCAAGAATATTTAAGTTACCTACAGCTTATATTGTTATACAAAGCTATTCAGGAAAAGGATTAGAGGATAAACAGGGAGATCTTATTTTTGCTAGAGACATAAGCTCAATAGCTCAACAAAAAGACTTTGAAAGAGTTCTACTGGTTGATGACTTGTCAGATACTGGACTTACTTTAAACAGAAGTATTGATTGGTTAAAAAATTATGAACCAGTAAAAAGTTACATAAAAGATATTAAAACTGCTTGTTTATGGAAAAAAAAATCATCTAAATTTAACCCAGATTTTTGTCCTATCAAATTAGACGGAGATCCTTGGATTGTTCAACCAACTGAACACTATGAGGAAATATCTATTGATAAAATAATTGAGAGAAACAAATAAGGCCAGAATTAAATCTGACCTTATTTTTAAATAAATTTAAGCTACAGCAAAACTTATTGCACTTAGAACTGCAATAACCCATATAGCAGGAGAAGTCGTTGAAAATTTACCTGTGAATATTTTTATTAAAGCATAAGAAATAAAAGCTAACGCTATACCATTGCTAATACTATATGTTAAAGGCATTGCTATCATGGCAAGTACAGCAGGAGCCGACTCTGAAATATCATCCCATTCTATATCAGTAATATTTCTAACGAATAAAACAGCTACATATAATAAAGCTGCTCCGTCGATTTCTTTTGGCAAACTTGTTGCAAGAGGAGCAAAAAATAAACATGCAAGAAACAAAAGACCAATTACTAAAGACGTCATTCCAGTTCGGCCTCCAGCTTTCACACCAGCTCCTGACTCGACATAACTTGTTACAGTTGTAGTTCCCATTAATGCTCCAGCAACAGTACCAACGCTATCAGACATCATTGCTTTGTTAATATCTTGAACTTTGCCTTTGTTATCAACCTTGCCTGCAACATTTGCAACAGAAGTTAAAGTTCCGGCAGTATCAAAAAAATCAATAAATAATAATGTAAATACTACTGTTGACATACTTGCGGTTAATGCGGCAGACAAGTCAAACTCAAATAGATACGTCATTGGAGGTATACTTCCTACAACCCCATTAAATTTCGCTAATCCGCTTACCCAAGCAATAATACTAAAAGCAATAATTCCAATTATTATATTTCCCTTAATGTTTAGTTTTTCCATTACAATAATTGCAACAAATGTGAGACATCCAAGAATAACCAGTGGATTTTTTATATCACCTAAAGTTACAAGTGTAACTGGATGATCTCCAACTACTCCCATAATTTCTAAACCGATAATTGCTAAAAACAATCCAATACCTGCACCAATTCCTAGTTTTAAGCTTTTAGGTATTGAATTAATTAGCCATGATCTGACTGGTGTTAACGATATAATTAAAAACAAAACACCCGCAACTAATACAGCACCAAGTGCTTCCTGTGGTGTGTAACCCATTCCTGCAACAACACCAAATGCAACAAAAGCGTTTATGCCCATCCCTGGAGCCAAACCTATTGGCCATGTCTTTCCATAAAAAGCCATTATGAAACAAGCTAATGCGGTGGCTAATATCGTAGCTGTGAAAACAGCACCAAAATCAAAAAAACCTTTTTCTGGTCCTGCAAATTCCCCAGATAAAATAAAAGGGTTTAAAAACATTATATATGCCATAGTTAGGAAAGTCGTGATTCCGGCAATTACTTCAGTTTTAAAATTTGTTTTATGTTTTTTATAATTAAAATATTTATCTAACATTTAGTTCCTCCAAATAGGTGACTATAATAAACCATTCTTCAAAACAAATCCCTCCAATTGAAAGGTTTATGCACAGTTTTCAACTCAGAATTTAATTTTTTATTAAATCATATCTGATAAAGTGTAAAAGTGCGTTCTATATCTGTAATTTTTTTTTTTCTATTGATTTTAACAAAATTGTCCAGTTGTCAGACTGTCAAAAATAAAACGGATGAAATCGTAAAAAAAGAAAATGAAAAATTAAATCAATTTATTGGACAACCTGTTTCGGAGTTAAAAGTAGTTATGGGTATGCCTGATAACGAGGAAAAGTCTAATACAGCCACTAAGATTCTTGTGTATAAAACAAAAAAATATGGAATTCCATGTGAGAGAAAATTTGAAATCAGCAGTGACGATATGGTGATTGGATTTGTATCTAAAGGCTGTTTTTAACTTGTGGGGATAATCCCCACAAGCAAGGTTAATACTTATTTAATTTCAATAAGTTTTTTCTTTTTGTAATCTGGCACAATTCTTTCACAAGCAATTGTCAAAAGACCATCTTTTAGCTCAGCACCATTCACCTTTACATCGTCAGCAATTGTAAATGATCTAGCAAATTGTCTTTGTGAAATTCCTTTATGAATAATTTCACCATTTTCATTTTGATTATCTGATTTATTAACTTGTTTAGTTCTTACAGTTAATAAATTATCTTCAAACTCCACCTCAACATCTTTTTTCGAAAAACCTGCTAAGGCTACTTCAATTGAGTATTTATCCTTTCCAGTTTTTCTAATGTTGTAGGGCGGGTAATTAGATTGCATTGTCAAACTACCATTTCCCAACATGTTCTCAAATTGATCAAACATATCGTCAAAACCAATTGAGAACGGTCTTAGTGAGTTAAATATAGATAGATCCTTACTTGTCATTTTTCCTCCTTTGTTAGCAAGGTTTAATAAAAGTCCCAATAAGGCGACTTATGAATTTTATGTAGGTATTAATTTTAATCTTTCAAGTATGAACTAAATTTTTTCTGCTATTTTTAAAATAAATGCATAGTCAAACGCTATTTCTTCAATAGCACCATCTCTGCCTGACTTACCTCCGTGGCCTGCATTCATTTCAGTCTTAAGTAATAAAAGATTGTTGTCAGTTTTATAATCTCTAAGTTTAGCTGTAAACTTTGCTGGTTCATCAAATAAAACTCTATTATCACTTAAACTTGTTGTAATTAAAATATTTGGGTAATCCATTTTTTTTATATTATTATATGGCGCGTAAGAATAAATATAATCAAAGTGATCTTTATTATCTTTTGCATTTCCAAATTCGTCAAATTCTCCAATTGTTAACGGTAAAGAATGGTCTAGATTGGTTGTTAGACTGTCAACAAATGGAACAGCCATAATCATCCCTAAAAATAAATCTGGAGCCTTGTTGACAACTGCACCCATCAGCAATCCTCCAGCTGAACCACCCATTCCTACAATCTTACCTTTTGAAGTATATTTTTTTTCTATTAAAAATTTTGCAGCAGCAATATAATCGTTAAAGGTATTTTTCTTATTAAGAAGTTTTCCTTCTTTCCACCACTTCATTCCTCTTTCCATTCCTCCTCTTATATGAGCGGTTACCCAAATTATATCTCTATTTATTAGACTTAATCTTGTAGAAGAAAATGATGGAGACATTGAAGCACCATAAGAACCATACCCGTATAAAAGAAGATTTGAAGATCCGTCCAAGGGAGTATCTTTGTGCCTAGTTATTGTTAAAGGTACTTTTCTTCCATCATCAGAATTACATTCAATCCTTTCCACTATATAGTTTTTTGGATCATGTCCTGTTGGAATAACTTGTTCCTTTACTAATTTTTTTTCTTTAGTCTTTAAATTATACAAATAAGTCCTCGCCTGGGTTTTCGGAGTAGAATATGAGATATAAATAAGATCAGTATTTCTATCTTTTTGTGTATGTGAAATACTACCATCAAAAACTTCTTCATCAGTAAAAATAAGCTCTTCCTCCTTATTTGATTTGATATCTCTTACGAAGATTTTATCTAATGCGTTATTAAGTTCAGATCTAATAATCCAATTTTTTAAAAATGTTAGTCCACCGATCATTGTTTCATTTTTAGCCGGTATAAATACTTCCCATTTAGATGCCTCGATATCTTTCGATCTTTCTATTTTAAAATCTTCTGCACCTTTGTTGGTGTGAATGTAAAAATAACCTCCCCAAGAACTTACGCTATAGATAATTCCTTTTTCTCTTTTTCTAACTATTTTTGGTTTAGGTAAAATCTCACTACTTTTAAAATAGTATTTCTCAGAGGTATTATGATCAGAGGAATTAATAAAATAATATTTTTCATCTGCGCTAATACCAATGCTTACAGTAAATGCTGGGGTTCTTTCCTCAAAGATCAAGAGATCTTCTTTGATTGATTTACCAATTTCATGTCTGAAAATTTTTTTAGGTCTGTGATTTTCATCAAGCTTGGAATAGAAAATAAATCTATCATCTAAACTAAAAAGGACAGAACCTGAAGTATTTTCAATTTTATCTGTTATAATCTTATTTGTCTTAATATCTCTTACATGAATAGTGAAATACTCAGAACCTTTCAAATCTAATGAATAAGCTAAATATTTATCGTTGTAGCTTACTTCTAAATCACCAACCCCAAAATACTCAGTTTTAAGTTTTTCTTTTTCTTTATCTCCATTCCAAATTTCCTCAACATTATTAGAACCAATTTTTTTTCTTAATTTAATTGAATAATTTCCTTTTGTTGTTGTTTTAGTCCAATATTCATAATTTTTATCTTTGAATGGCAAAGACTCATCATTTAATTTAATTCTTCCCTTGATTTCATCAAAAAGTTTTTTTTGATATTCTTTTGTATCTTTTAAATTTTCCTCTGTATAATTATTTTCCTCTTCTAGATACTTTCTTACCTCTGGTAAGAGTTTAGAGCTATCTTTTAAAACCTCTAAAATATTATTTTGATGAATCCAGCTATAATTATCTTCCCATGTCACATTGTGACAAGATTTTAGTTCTGGTTTTTTCTCAAGTTGTGGTATTTTCATTTTAACATCTATTACATGAATATTTTTTTCTTAACACTAATTATTTTTGTCCTAGTCTATTTATTGCTTAATTGGTTTGTTAAGACATCAAGTGCTAAAATTTCTAAGGGAATTAGAACTTTTACTATTATTTTATCTATAGTCCTTGCTGTGATAATGGCCTTTGCTGGAAGGTATATATTTTCTTTACCATTTTTACTTATGATTTTGCCACTAATAAAGACCAAAGCTGGTTTGACTTTACTTCAAATAGTAAGGATTTGGGGTCTACTAAGATTCTTAAGAAATTCAGGAAGGTTTAATTTCAATAATATGGGATCAGCAGCTAACACCCAGTCCATATCAGTTGATGAGGCATATAAAATACTTAATTTAAATCCAAAAAAAAAATATTCTAAAGAAGAAGTCATGAAATCGTATAAAAATATCATGAAAAAAATCCACCCGGATGTAAGTCCTGATTTATCTAGATTAGCAGCAATAGTAAATGAGGCTAAGGAAATAGTTTTAAAAGATGTTAGTTAATTAACTCTTTAAATTTATAAAATATCTTTTGTGGATCAATTTTATCTTTACCTAACGTATCATGTTTGACAGTGAGCTCTCCGTCAGGAATTATTGGAAACATTTTTGAACTATAACTACCATATAATAAAGGTGTGTCTGCCATCAAAACTATAGTCGGTACACCAATTGCAGCGGATAAGTGACTAAAACTAGAATCATTACAAACTGCTACATCGCAATTAGCAATTATAGGCAAGATTTGAAATAAACTCATTTTATCTAAAGTCAAGCATTTGGAATTAAATTTTGAATTCAAAATATCCTTTAAGATAATCTGCTCCTCTTCATTAGTTCCTGTAGCTAAAAAAAATCTGCAATTATGTTTGTTTTGACACATTTCCATAAATCTTAAAAATATTTTTGATGGTATTCTTTTAGTATTTCCCGACCCCCCTATACCCAATATAATATTTTTTTCCTTTTTTGTTATTTTTAACTTTATTGCCGTTTCAGAAATTTTTTTTTTATCTATATTGATTACAGGTTCACTTTTTACATGTTCGCCAATAGAATTTTTTAGAAAACTTTGTGCTGCTAAAATAATATGCTGGTTTTTTTTTTTAAACAATGGATATTGATGTATCTCTTTGATGGATGCCAATTTACATATTAACTTATATCTTAAAGACGAATTAAAAATAAATACTTTTTCAAAATTGTATTTTTTTAATTGATTTGCTAAACTGATTGATCCAAAAATACCATCATGTGTACCTTTTTTATTCTTATTAGTTCTGTCTAAATTTATAATTTCTCCAACATATCTGTTATCCTTCAAAATTTCTGAGGCTTTAGAGTTTTCTTTAACTAGAATGTCAACTTTTGTATTATATTTTTTTGATATCGCTTCTATAAAAGGTAAATATATTATCATATCACCAATACCCATTCTGTTTTGAATAGCTAGAATTTTCATTTTTTTATCAACTTTACTAAAATTTTATTTTTATATAAGTTTTTATTATGAGTAAAATTAATGGCATTTATGCGGCTTCGGTATCTGTGTTAGATAAAGAATTGAATTTAGATGTAGATAAAACAATTAAACACGCAGAAAATTTAATATTGCAGGGCTGTCATGGAGTTGTAATTTTTGGTAGCACGGGACAAGCGCAATTAATTTCTGTTGCAGAAAAAATTAAGTTAATTGAGAGACTTTCAAAAAATAAATTCAAAAATAATTTTATAATTGGTACAGGTTTTAATTCACTTAAAGAAACTATTTCATTTCTTAATATATGTAAAAATTTTAAATTTGAGAATTTTCTAATAATGCCACCAGCATATTACGTTTATGCAGATAATGATGCGATTAAATTTTACTCTGAGATAATCAAAATTCACCCATGGTGTAAAATCGTTTTATATAATTTTGAAAAATTATGTGGATATAAATTTTCAGTAGAGTGTGTTGAGGAGCTTGTAAAAATTTATCCAGATCAAATCATAGGAGTTAAAGATAGTACATATAATTTGTATAAAGACTTAAAATTAAAAAATTTTTCTATCTTACCTGGTTCAGAATTAAAATTATTAAATGGTTTAGAATTAGGTTGTTCGGGCATAATTACTGCAACCTGCAATGTTACAGCAGAATTATCAAGAAATGTTTATGATAATTTTTTTAATAAAGTAGATCAAACTAACAACCAAAAATTATGTAATGTACGAGAGGAATTTGATAAATATAATTTAATATCTGGCATCCATACATTTTTATCAATTTCAGATAATTCTTATAAGAATTTATTACCGCCACTTTCGTTATTAAATCAAGATAGCAAAAAAAAATTACTTGATGAATTAGCCAAATTAGATTTTAATTATAATTTTTTAAAGGTAGCTTAAAATGAAACTAGCAAAATTTTTAAATAGCTTATTTATTAAAAATGGATTTATTTTAATCGATGCTGATAGCAATAAGTATAAAATTGGAAATCCTAAAAAAGAAAATCCAATTACTCTAAGACTTTTGGATAGAAGTTTACATTCAAAATTACTTTTTCACCCAGATCTTTATTTTGGGGAAGCCTATTCAAATGGATCAGTTGTTATTGAAAATGGATCATTAACAGACTTTTTAGAAATTGCATTTGAAAATATTGGAAGAGGGGAGATTAATAATTATGGAATGATAATTAATAAACTCAGAGGATTTTATAAGACCCTAACAAATTTCAATTTTGTAAAAAACTCAAAAAAAAATGTTGCACATCATTATGATATATCTGAAAAACTTTACGATCTATTTTTGGATGAGAAAAGACAATACTCTTGTGCGTATTTTAAAGATGAAACAAATACTTTAGAAGAAGCTCAAAATAATAAGATCAACCATATAATTAAAAAACTTAAATTAGAAAATGATCAAAGAGTTTTAGACATTGGAAGTGGATGGGGAACATTAGCCTTAGAAATAGCGAAAAAAACCAAATGCTCAGTACTTGGCATAACTCTCTCTGAAAACCAGTTGCAGTATAGCAAACAAAAAGCGAAAGAGATGAACTTGGAAAATCAAGTTGATTTTAGACTTGAAGATTATAGAAATTTAAACGAAAAGTTTGACAGGATAGTAAGTGTTGGAATGTTTGAACATGTAGGTAAGAAGTTTTATAAAACATACTTTAATACAGTATCAAAACTTCTTTCTGAAGATGGTGTCGCATTGATACATACGATTGGATCTATTAATCCCCCACGTGATCCTCAGCCATGGATAAATAAATATATTTTTCCTGGAGGATATACACCAAGTTTAAGTGAAGTAGCCCAACCAATAGAGAAATCTGGATTAGTACTTTCTGATATTGAGGTTTTAAGAAAGCATTATGCTCACACCCTAAGACACTGGAAAGAGAGATTTCTTAGTAAAAAAAGTCAAGTTTTAGAAATGTTTGATGAAAAATTTTTTAGAATGTGGGAATTTTATCTTGCAAGTTGTGAAATGGCTTTTAAATGGGGAGACCAGGTTGTATTTCAATTCCAACTATCTAAAAAATTAGATTCTGTACCGAACACAAGAGACTATATTTATCAACAATAAATTGATAAATCTCTAAAATCCTCTAAATGAAAAAAAAGAAAAAAAAAAATAAAAAAGCTAAAAGAATCTTTAAGATCAATAAGATTAAAAAATCTCAAATAAAGTCAAAAAAACAAAAAAAAACAAAAAAGAGAAAGAAAAATGTAAAAAAAAAATTTAAAGTTGATAATAAAAATAAAAAAAATCAAATCCTTTTAAGATTAATAAGATTTCAAAGCTCTTTGAAGCCTGACATAAAAATAAGTTTCAATCCTTTTGTAACTATCGATAACTTCCTTCAAAAATTCTTTACAAAAATTTCAGATACAATCAATGAGTACAAGATATTACAAAAAGATGAAACGAGAAGAAAAAAAATTGAGGAAATGGAAAGAATTGAGAAAGAGAAAATCGATAAAAAATTACGTCTAGAAGAAGAAAAGCAAGCTAATTTGAAACTCAAAGAACAACTATTAAAAGATGAGATAAAATTAGAGAAAGAAAGAGTCAAAGACATCAAATCATTTTTAAGAAAAGAACAGGCGATAATAAGACAAGAACAAGCCGAAAAGCAGAGAAAATTCCTTGAACAACTTAAATTAGAAAAACAAATTGAAAAATTTAGAATAAGAGAAATAAAAGAACTAGAACAATTAGAAAAAATCTCACTTAAAGAAAAAAGAGAGGATTACGCTGGTCTACAGGAGAGAATAGATAAATTAAGAGAAAAATATAGAATTATAAGAGATCAAAAAATTCGAGAGAGAGTAGAGGCTCTTGGAGTAAAAATACAAGGTGATGAAGATAGGGAAACGCTACTTCAAAAAGAAAAAGATTATACTTTAGCAAGACAAAAAATTGAGTTTGCTTTAGAAAGTTTTTATAGAAGTGCAAGCAGTTTAGTTTTTCAATTAAATAAAAGACATATAACAAGACAAATGTCTATTTTAAGATGTATAGATCGAAGATTTGAAACAGGAGAAATTTTCATTAAATGGGATGAAAATGAAGATGATAATTGGCTGATATTAATTTATATTAAAAATAATTCTCCTGATGAAGGAATAATAATAGAGGATAAAACCAATCCAGAAAAAAATTTATCTTATGATTACAAAACAACAGAAATTTTTAAAGCTTCAGATCAAATGGTTGACTCGCTAACGCAATTAATTTCAAGGGTAAGAAAAAAAAAGGAAAATTAATTTTTTAATTATATTTCTTTAATTTATATTCCCATCTACCCATTCTTTCATATGCAACTTTTAAAATTATATTTGTGCTAGGATCTATCCATATAATAAAATCAAGCTTTTTATCTTCAGGGAGGTTTTGGTTTTTTGATTTCAAACTAAATTTTTTTGTTTCTATTTTTCTGTCCAAAATTTTTATTAATTCATCGCCTATATATTTTACCTCTTGTTTTTTTACACTTCCTGACAAAGGACTTATTTGGGAATCAGTTTGTAAAATTTGATAGTTCCACCAGTTTCCTATAACATTATTTAGAGAAGCAGTTCCCTTATAAGATGAACCGTTTATTAAATATTGGGTTTTATCTTCTGAAAGTTTTAAATTTACATATTTTACTTTTTTATTTTGAAAAGTTTCAGATTCAAATGAAACTAACTTATTATTCTCGTAAAATTCAATACCCAAGCTATCAATTTTGAATAAATTTACCCCTAAAATATCGACTTTGAAGTTTGTCTCATTTTCAACTTTCAAAAAATTATTTTCTTTTGAGAACATGTAATTCGAAAAACCAATTACATCGCCATTTCTTAATACTTCCATTTCTATAAACTTTAAATCAATTAGTTCTTTAGAGACAGAAGTTTTAAAGATACCTAAAGTTAATATTATAGCAGTAATGAAGATTTTTTTCATAAAAGTAAGTTTATAGATTTTTTTAATTACTAAAATAAGATTATTTATTTGCAAATTATTTTTTATTAGGATTTATTAAGTTTTATTACTAAATAAACTATGTTTCTAAAAATTAAAGACATTCCAAAGGTTTCATGGAGTTCTAAAAATCCTCTTAATTTAAAACCAAGATTATCAACTTTATTCTTTTTATGCTTTGGGCTAAGTTTATTTGGTATAGGCGAAGGTTTATTGCTTGTATCTTATACTGGAGCTTCTCCATGGAGTGTATTAGCTCAAGGCATTTCTTTGAAAGTAAATACTTCAATTGGAATTATAACTTTTTTTATTAGTATTTTCGTTATCACACTTTGGATATTTTTGAGCCAAAAACCAGGAATTGGCACAATCCTGAATGCAGTAATTATAGCAATAATGATAGACCTCTGTTTAAATTATGTTTCCACCCCCGAAGGCTTTATTTTAAAAATGATCTTAGCAGTAGCAGCTGTCCTGCTCGTTGGAATAGGGAGTGGTATTTATCTCGTGGCTAATTTAGGCCCTGGTCCTAGAGATGGTTTGATGACTGGACTTCAAAAAAAAACAAATTTGCCAATAGCAGCAGTTAGAGCATTTTTAGAAATAACGGTAGTTAGTATTGGTTGGTATTTAGGTGGGACAGTTGGTATTGGAACCATACTTTTTGCCTTTGGTATTGGACCGGCAGTGGCACTTGGCTTATTTATTGTTGGTAGAATTTTTAGATAATTTCTTGTATTTTAATATTCGAATCAATTGTTTTAAAATTATATGAAAGATCTAGTAAAATACTTACAACTTGGCTTACTTGGAATAATTTTAGTTAGTACTATCATTGCCGTAGTTTTAGAGATTAAATTAATGTTCATAAATACATCAGTAACTCTTGCTGATTTACTTTTAATGTTCCTATACCTAGAGGTGCTTGCAATGGTTAGAGTGTTTTGGGATCAACAGTCAATCAGTATTACTTTACCACTTTTAATTGCAATTACTGCTCTTTCACGATTCATAATTTTGCAAGGAAAGGAAATGGATCCTTCAGCACTAGTCTACGAAGCGGTAGCCATTGTGTTAATTGCTGGAGCAATTGTTATATTAAGGTTAAGACATAGCGATAAGCTAGGAATATCAAAAAAAAAGAAAAGTAAGTAAATTTAATTTTCAACAAATTAGTGATTTATTCAACTTATTAAGAAGCGTATGATTTTAATATGTGGTTTGTTAGAATTAGACTGCATAAATTTGTTAGATTAACTTTTCATCCACCATGAAGAGGATAGGCAAAAAAAAAGGGCAGTAGAAACTGCCCTTCTTGATTTTTTGTTTGATATTAATGGGGATTACATTCTCATACTGGTTGTCATTAAGTCTTATATTATCTAGTCTTTTTAATTTTTGTTCATCAAAGTTCATCTAATTTACATCTCAATTCAAAAGCAATTCAAAAGGTCAATTTTTAACGTTATAGGTGCATTTGCGTCTATAACACTTTAAATCATTCTTAATTATTTAAGTAAGTCTTCAATTATATCCCATTTATTTTTATATCTCTCAATTGTCCAACCTGAGGGGTCTTTGTAGGGTGGAATAAAAATAACTCTCATACTTGAATCCTTTCTTTGTTGACCTCTTTTACCTGGTTGAGAAATATATTCTAAATGCATCCTTTTAACATTTTTAGATACTTCGCTTGATGGTACCACATAATAAACAAAGTCACTTTTGTGTCCCTTTGGTGGGATTCCTGCTAAAACCCAGATAAAATTTTTACCAAAGTCTTTTTCTGCTTTCATTCCTACAGTGACTTTTCTATTACCAGGTGGAAATGTTTTAACTTGTATATGAACAAACTTTGTTCCTTCTACATTGCTACACAAAACATCTGTATTAGGAGTATTACCCATTGTTACAACAGCAACTAAATCTCTTCTACAAAGTTCACCTGCAACAAAAAATTGTGCTGCACTACCTCTGGCATTTTTGTTACTTATAATTTTTTTCGATGATTTCATTAATTAATTAGAATTACTCATATTCTCTTCTTAATTCTGACATTGTCTTACCGTTATAACTCCACCAAATTGGACCTTGAACTGCTGCCCAGTCATAACCCATATCTCTTAAAACAACGTCTGCAGCATCTGATAACGATGTGATTTTATCTCTAAACTTTACTTTTGTGCTATCATGAATTTCGCAAGTAATTGTCTTGTCTTTTACAAATTCTAAAATTGTACCTGGTTTTAAATTAATCATATCAAAATTAAATCTTTTTCTAATTTTTCTAGCATTTTCTAATGCTTGTTTATCTTGTGGTGTTTCAACAATATCATCAGTAGGAGTAACATTTTTTCCACCCAGAACCTCTGCTATTTGTAAGATTGCTTTTGCTTGTTCAGGTGTTGAATTAAAAAACTCCCTGTTTTGTCTTATTCTTTTATCATCTAGACCTTCATGAATTTTTTTTTCAATAACCTTTGCATCTTGAACCTCAACTGCATAGTAACATTCAAATGGAAGTGGAGTAGAAGTATTATCCAACTCTTTCATTCTTCTTTCAAGGTTATCTGTTATTCCAATTTTAATCGTATCTGGCATTGATTGATTTGTTAATATGTAGACAATTTTAGTCATATTTTAATATTTGTATTATAGAAATACACGAAGTTGAAAGTCAAGAAATCGTCAAAATGAGCAAAACACTACACAAAGTTTTACCGTTATACGCCAGATGCGTTTATAACATTTACTTATTTTGTTCATCAAACATTCATCTAAATGTTCATCAAACTTTTTTTTCGTACAAATAAAAAAAAAGGCGAGTAAAAACTCGCCTTTTTGAATTCTATTGAGTGCTGAATGTGTCTTACATTCCCATTCCACCCATTCCTCCCATTCCACCCATTCCTCCAGGAGGCATAGCAGGACCAGAATCTTTTTCCTCAGGTTTATCAGCAATCATTGCTTCAGTAGTTACGAGCAAACCTGATATTGAAGCTGCGTCTTGTAAAGCTGTTCTAACGACTTTTACAGGATCGATAATACCTTCTTTAAACATATCTACATAATTTTCAGTTTGCGCATCATAACCATGAGATGTTTTATTTTGTTCTAAAAGTTTGCCAACTACTACAGATCCATCAACACCAGCGTTTTTTGTAATCTGTCTTATTGGTGCCTGTAAAGCGCTCTTAACAATTTCAACACCAGCTTTTTGATCATCACCTTTTACTTTCACAGATTTGTCAATATCTTGTGAGGCATATAACAATGCACAACCACCACCAACAACGATACCTTCTTCTACTGCTGCTCTTGTAGCATTTAAAGCATCTTCAACTCTGTCTTTTCTTTCTTTAACTTCTACTTCGGTTGCACCACCAACTTTGATGACAGCAACACCGCCTGCAAGTTTAGCTAATCTCTCTTGAAGTTTCTCTTTGTCGTAGTCAGAGGTTGTTTCATCAATTTGCTGTTTAATTTGATTACATCTAGCCTCAATATCTGATTTTTTACCTGATCCACTTACTATTGTACTATTTTCTTTATCTACCTTAACTCTCTTTGCAGATCCAAGATCATTTAATTTGACGTTTTCAAGTTTTATTCCTAAATCTTCTGAAATTACTTGGCCACCAGTAAGTATCGCAATATCTTCAAGCATTGCTTTTCTTCTATCTCCAAAACCTGGAGCTTTTACTGCAACAACTTTTAAGCCGCCTCTTAATTTATTTACAACTAAAGTTGCTAATGCTTCACCCTCTACATCCTCAGAAATTATCATCAGTGGTCTACCTGCTTGAACTACTGCTTCTAACAGAGGAACCATTGGTTGAAGGTTTGTTAATTTTTTTTCATGTAAAAGAATCAAAGGATTTTCTAATTCTGTTGTCATCTTATCTCCATTAGTAATAAAATATGGTGATAAATATCCTCTATCAAATTGCATACCTTCTACTACATCAAGTTCAGTCTCAATTCCTTTAGCCTCTTCAACTGTTATTACTCCTTCGTTACCAACTTTCTGCATGGCTTTAGAAATCATGTTACCGATTTCTTTATCTCCATTAGCTGAAATTGTTCCTACTTGTGCAATTTCATCACTGTCTTTTACTTTTTTTGCAGATGAAATTAGCTTTTGTTTTACCTGATCTACGGCTGCATCAATACCTCTCTTTACATCCATAGGATTCATACCTGCAGTAACATATTTACAGCCTTCTTTTACAATCGCTTGAGCCAAAATTGTTGCTGTAGTAGTTCCATCACCAGCCTCATCATTAGTTTTGCTAGCAACTTCTTTTACCATCTGTGCACCCATGTTTTCAAATTTGTCATCTAAATCAATCTCTTTAGCTACAGTCACACCATCTTTTGTAGTTCTCGGAGCTCCATATGATTTGTCGATTACAACATTTCTTCCTTTTGGACCTAAAGTTGTTTTTACAGTATTTGCAAGAATATCAACGCCTTTCAACATTGCTGCTCTTGCATCTGCATCAAATTTTACTATTTTTGCCATATCTATCTCCTTAAATTATTTTCCTGTTGAAATACCCATAATGTCCGACTCTTTCATTATGCTGTATTCTTTTCCGTCAATTTTAACTTCTGTACCAGACCATTTGCCAAAAAGAACTTTATCTCCAACTTTAACATCCATTGGGATTATCTTTCCGTCTTCAGTTTTTGCTCCTCCGCCTACAGCAACAACTTTACCTTCTTGCGGTTTTTCTTGAGCCGTGTCTGGTATGATTATCCCACCCGCAGTTTTTTCACTGCCATCTAGAACTTCAATAAGCACTCTATCGTGCAAAGGTTTAAATTTCATAAAAACTCCTATAAATATGTGGATCATATAAAGATGCTTGGCTAATATTTCAAGATATCATCAAGAAATTTAAACCTTAAAAAACCAAGAAATATTGATTTTTTTAAGTTATATCTCCTAAATGCCAAAAAATTTAGATGATTTAGGCCTGAAGTCAGTAGCGAACAGCTACGATGTCTTCTTTATAGATATTTGGGGAGTGCTTCATAACGGAATAAGTCTTTATCAAAATTCTGTAAATGTTTTAGACGAATTAGAAAGATTAAATAAAAAATATATTCTGCTTACTAATGCACCAAGACCAAATAGTACAGTAATTGAATTCTTAAAAAAGATGGGATTAGATGAAAATAAATGTAGCAAAGTTTATACATCCGGGGAATCTGCACTTAAACATTTAGAAAAAAATTATAAAGAAAAGAAATTTTATCATATTGGACCCCCGAGAGATTTTGATCTTTTTAAACTGTTTGAAAAAAATAAAATTGATAATTTAGAACAATCCAATTTTATATTGTGTACAGGACTTTTCGAAGAATACGATGAGGACTTAAAATATTATAAAGAAATATTTAAAAATGTAATTGGTAAAATAATGATATGTACAAATCCTGATTTAATTGTAGATAGAGGTAATGTTACAGAATATTGCGCAGGCTCAGTAGCAAAAATTTTCGAAGATCTTGGAGGAAAAGTTGAATATTTTGGAAAGCCTTATCCACCCGTATATCAACAATCTGCAGACATAAAAAATAAAAAAATATTGTGTATTGGAGATAATCTTAATACGGATATCAAAGGAGCCAATATTCAAAATTTCGACTCTATGCTAATATCTTCAGGTATACATAGAAAAGAAATAGATAAAAATATTGAAAAAGTTCAATTAAAATACAATGTAAAGATTAATTATTATCAATCACACTTAAAATGGTAAATAAAATAAAATATTACAAAAATTTTGACGTACAAAAAAAACACAAAAACTCAATTATATTAATTGGTAATTTTGATGGCGTCCATTTAGGACATCAAAAATTATTTAAAAAAGCGTTGATATTAAAAAAAAGAAAAAAATATAAAATTGGAGTAGTGACATTTGATCCAATCCCTAAGATGTTTTTTTTCAAAAAAATTAAAAATTATAGAATATCTAATCTAGATCAAAAGTTGGAAATTTTAAGAAAATTTAAGGTTGATTTTGTTATTAACAAAAAATTTGACTTAAAATTTTCAAAAATAAAATGCAACCAATTTATTGAAAAATTTCTATACAAAAAGTTATCCGCAAAGTTAATTTTTGTAAGCAATAATTTTAGATTTGGAAATAAACGTGAGGGAGATGTAAAATTATTAAAATATTTTGAAAAAAAATTTAAATATAGAATAATAAATCCATCACCTTTAAAAAAAAGGAAAAAGATTATATCTTCGACATCTATAAGGAAACTTTTAGAGAAAGGACAAATCTCTACTGCCAATAAATACTTAGATAGAAATTGGTCAATTCAGGGAATTGTACAATACGGAAGAAGATTAGGCAAAACTATTGGGTTTCCAACTTGCAACATAGACATTGGAAATTATGTCATAGCTAAACCAGGAGTTTATGCAGTTAAAATTTTAATTAATAAGACAAAAAAAAAACTCAATGGCATAGCAAACTTGGGTTATAGACCTACATTTAATCAAAATAGAATTCTTCTTGAGGTAAATATTTTTAATTTTAAAGAAAATCTTTATAATAAAAAGCTAACTGTTGAGTTTTTAAAGTTTATAAGAGGTGAAAAAAAATTTAATGGTATAGAAGAGTTAAAAAAACAGATAAAAAAAGATGTAAAAACAGCTAAAAAATTAAAATGAGCAAAGATCAAATAAATCTTCCAAAAACTGCTTTTTCAATGAAAGCAAATCTTCCATTGAAAGAACCTAAGATCGTTGAACATTGGAATAAAATTAATCTTTACAATTTATTAAGAGAAAACAATAAAGGTAAAGAAAAATTTGTTCTTCACGATGGGCCTCCTTATGCAAATGGAAATATTCATATGGGAACAGCCTTTAACAAAATTCTTAAAGATATAATTACAAAATTTCATCAAATGGATGGTAAAGACTCGATATACGTTCCAGGATGGGATTGTCATGGGTTGCCTATCGAATGGAAAATAGAAGAACAATATAAAAAAAATAAAAAAAATAAAAATGATGTTCCAGTTGTTGAATTTAGAAAAGAGTGCAGAGAATTTGCTAATAAATGGATCAACGTTCACAAAGAACAATTTAAAAGACTTGGGGTTGTTGGAGATTGGGAAAATTATTATTCTACAATGAGTTATGACGCTGAGGCTCAAATAGTAAGAGAGTTAGGTAAATTTTTAAAAGAAGGTAGTCTATACAGAGGTTATAAGCCAGTTTTGTGGTCCACAGTTGAAAAAACTGCTCTTGCTGATGCGGAGGTTGAATATATGGATCATACATCAGATACAATTTATGTTTCGTTTCCTGTTCAAAAATCAAAAATAAACGAACTCTTAGGCACTGAAGTAATCATTTGGACAACTACACCATGGACGATACCAGCAAACAAAGCTTTAGCTTATAACAAATCATTAAAATATGTAGTTTTACAAATTAATGACAAAGGTGATTTCAACAAAAGAAAAATTGTTGTAGCAAAGGACCTTTTAAAAAGTGTAATCGAAGATTGTAAAATTAATGACTATAAAATTACAAGTGAATTAAATGGATCCGATTTTGAAGGAGTAGTTTGTTCACATCCGTTTAAGAATATAGGATACAATTATGATATACCAATGCTTGAGGCAAGGTTTGTTACGACAGAACAAGGCTCAGGAATAGTACATTGCGCTCCAAGCCATGGTCCAGATGATTTTAATTTATGTTTAAATAATGATATTAAGGCTGTCGAAACAGTTGATGATGACGGAAAGTATACAAAACATGTTTTAAATTTTGAAGGTATTCATATTTTTAAAGCAAACCCAATTGTTATTGAGAAGCTTAAAAATGAAAAAAATTTATTAGCGAATGGAAAACTAAACCATTCATATCCTCATTCGTGGAGATCTAAAGCTCCGTTAGTCCATAGAGCTACACCTCAATGGTTTATTTCCATGGAAAGCCATAAATTAAGAGATAAAGCTTTAAAAGCTATTGATGATACAGAATTTTATCCTGCAAAAGGGAAAGAAAGATTGAGATCAATGATCGAAACAAGACCAGATTGGTGTGTTTCTAGACAAAGAGTTTGGGGCGTACCATTACCTATATTTATTTCTAAATCAGATGGTAAAGTTTTAGTAGATGAAGAAGTTTTTGAAAATATTGCGTCTATCTATGAAAAAGAAGGATCAGATTGCTGGTTTTCAGATGACCCTCAAAAATTTTTAGGAGACAAATATAAAGCAGAAGATTTTATTAAACTAAAAGATATTGTTGAAGTTTGGTTTGATAGTGGATCTACTCATTCATTCGTTTTAGAAAAAAGAGAAGATTTAAAATGGCCTGCATCAATGTATTTAGAGGGATCTGATCAACATAGAGGATGGTTTCATTCCTCATTATTAGAATCTTGTGGAACAAGAGGCAGAGCTCCATTTGAAAGTATTTTATCTCACGGATTTGTGATGGATGGTAAGGGTTTGAAAATGTCAAAGTCTTTAGGAAACCAAATATTTCCCGAAGATATTTTAAAAAAATATGGAGCAGATATTCTTAGAGTTTGGGTGACTGCATCCGATTACTCTGAAGATTTGAGAATAGACTACTCAATTTTAGAGCAACATGCTGAAGCATATAGGAAGATAAGAAATACATTTAGATACTTAATGGGAAATATAAATGACAATTATTTAGAGCAAGAATATACCAATATTGATATTAGCAAACTTCCAGAACTCGAAAAATTAATGTTACACAAATTGTATATATTGAATGAAAAATTTAAAGCAAATTTTAGAGAGTACAACTTTCATGTTTTGTACAAAGAACTATTAAACTTCTGTACTGTAGATCTTTCTTCATTTTATTTTGATATCAGAAAAGACACTCTATATTGCGATAAAAAAAATTCAGATAAGAGACAAAGTTGTATTTTAATATTAAATACAATATTGGATGCCTTGCTAAAATGGTTTGCACCAATTTTATCTTTTACGACAGAGGAAATTTTTAGTCTTTTAAACAAAGATGAAAAAAACAGTATTCATTTAAAAAAATTTCCAGAATTTCCAAAATCTTGGAAAGATGAGGAACTTAATAACAACTGGGAAAAAATTAACAAAATAAGAGATATAGCAAATATAAGTATTGAAGAAAAAAGAGCAGCCAAAACAATAGGATCTAGCTTAGAAACTGCAATTGATATCAGATTGAGTAAGGATCTATATGACATTGCAAAAAAATATGATTTTTCAGAAATATGTATAACTTCACTTGCAAATACTATTTTGGATGAAAATGCAAAAGACAACATAGAAGTAAAAACTTCAAAAGCAAACGGAAAAAAATGTACTATTTGTTGGAAAATTAGAGAAACAGAGTGTGAAAGACACCCAACATGCAATTTTAAATGACAAAATTTTTAAACAAAAAAATTTTTTTTTATTTTTTAATTACATTATTAATTTTTACTTTAGATAGAATTTCAAAAATTTATATTATAAATATTGCTGAAACTTATGGCGAAGTAGATATTTATCTAAATCAATTTATAAATATAATTTTA
Source organism: uncultured Pelagibacteraceae bacterium (assembly GCA_902581445.1). Classification (GTDB taxonomy): domain Bacteria; phylum Pseudomonadota; class Alphaproteobacteria; order Pelagibacterales; family Pelagibacteraceae; genus Pelagibacter. Next base: position 73,154 of record CACHOG010000002.1, on the reverse strand, counting down.
GTTTGGAATACAGGAATAGGTTTTGGATTATTGTCATTTGAAAAACAATTTGTTTATAATTTAATTACATTAATAATCGTATTAGTTAATTTTGTAATTTTATACCTTGGTGTAAAGTCAAATAATTTTAAAGGACTTATATTTTTTGTTATTTTGGGTGGATCACTTGGCAATCTATTCGATAGACTTTATTATTCTGCAGTCCCTGATTTTATAGATTTAAATTATAATGATTTTCATTGGTTTATTTTCAATGTAGCTGATATATTTATTTCAATTGGTGTTGTGTGCCTTATTTTTGTTGAATTATTTTCTAATAAAGAGGATAAACTTAATGCAAATTAGATATTTTTTTTTAATTTTTATATTTTTTATTTTAAATGCCTGTCAAACTGTACAAGATGGTCTGGCCGGTAAGAAAAATAGAAATAGTGATGAATTTTTAATTGAAAAGAAAAACCCTTTAGAACTACCACCAGATTTTGGAATACTGCCAGAACCTAATATTGAAAGTGAAGAGATAGATAAGGTAGAGCAGATAGATGAAGATATAGAAAAACTCTTTCAAAGAAGCGAGGTCGATACTAGTTCGGAAATTATCGACAAGTCAGCCGAAGAATTTGTTCTTAAACAAATTAAAAACAATTAATGTTTACTAAAAATATTCGTCTAAAAGGATTTGGGGCTATTAAGAATAAAAAAAAAAGTAAAGCCAAGATTTTAAAGCGTCTTAATTATTATAAAAATCATGAATTAGTAAAAAGCTTCTCAAAAAACTATTCCTATAGTTTTTCACAGTCCCAAATAAAAAAATATAAAAAATTCAATAATTATAATTTAATTGGTATGGGTGGATCTTCTCTTGGAGCTAAGGCTATCTACAATTTCTTAAGTCCAAAAATAAAAAAAAAATTTACTTTTATAGATAACCTAAATTCGAGGAAAGAACATCAGTCAAATGAAAAGAGATTAAATATAATTATTTCAAAGTCGGGAAATACCCTAGAAACAATATCAAACTTCACTGCAATAAAGAGTCAAAGAAATAATTTATTCATATGTGAAAATTCTAACAATTATGTAAGGACTCTTGCAAGAAAACTTAATTGTCAAATAATTAATCATAAAAATTATATAGGAGGCAGATATTCAGTGCTTTCTGAGGTCGGAATGTTACCAGCAATTTTTATGGGCTTAAAACCTGAAAAATTTAAAAATTTCAATAATCTTATTAAGAATAAAAATTTTATTAATTCATTATTAGACAGTGTAGTATCGACAATATATTTTTTAAGTAAAAAAAAATACAATTCCGTCATTTTGAATTATGATGAACTTTCCCATGATCTGTTTTCCTGGTATCAACAGTTAGTTGCCGAAAGTTTAGGAAAAAATTCTAAAGGTATCTTACCCATGGTTTCAAGTATGCCAAAAGATAATCATAGTTTAATGCAATTATACTTAGACGGTCCTAAAAATTGTTTTTTTACTTTTTTTGATGTTAATGATCATAGCTATCAAAAAGTAAAAAACTCACAATTATTAAATTCTTTTAATTATTTAAAAAATAAGAATTTATATCAAATCAAATCAGCTCAAAAAAAAGCTACAGAAAATGTTTTTAGAAAAAAGAAAATTCCTTTTCGAAGTTTCAAAGTTTTACTGCGTTCGGAAGAGGCTTTGGGGGAGTTATTTACTTTTTTTATGCTAGAAACTATTCTTTTAGGAGATGCGATGAAAGTAAATCCTTTTGATCAGCCTTCTGTAGAATTGATAAAAACAGAGACAAAAAAAATTCTTACAAATTAAAGTTTTCCAAAAAATATTCTTGATAATCCATAAGTTCTATCTAAAATTATTTTATAATTAATTGGAAATTCATCTTTTGTTTTTTTATTTCTGTGAATTATTAGCAGACCATTATGTTTTAAGATTTTTTTTTCAAAAATTAAACCTAATAATTGGTTTATTTTATCCTCTTTATAAGGAGGATCCATAAAAATTATATCAAACTTAATTTTATGATTAATATTACTTATGAAGTTAAAAACTGTTTCATTAAATATTTCCATTTGATTGTTGCAATTTAATAAGTTTAAGTTCTTTTTTAAAATTTTATACGCAGGTAAATAGTTTTCACAAAAAATAACTTTCGATGCCCCTCTTGATAAGCATTCAATTCCAAAAGAACCCGATCCTGAATATAGATCTAGTATCGATGAATTTGAGATTTCATTTTGAAATAAATTTGAATGTTTTAAGATATTAAATATAGACTCTTTAACCATATCTCTTAATGGTCTGGTATTTTTATCAGTTGGTAAAAGAATTGTTTTATTCTTAAATTTTCCAGAAATTATTCTCATATTTAAGTAACCTTGTAAGCAATATCTTTTCTAAAAAAACCACCTTTCCAATCTAGATCATTCAAAATTTTTATAGCTTTATCTTTAGAATTTTTAAAATTTTCAGTAGTCACTATGATATTTAACACTCTCCCACCAATTGCTAAATATTTATCGTCTTTAATTATTGTTCCTGCATGGAATATGTATTCATTTCTATCAATTTTGAGATTTTTTAAACCATTAATTATTATATTTTTTTTATAACTATCTGGGTATCCATTTGAACATAAAACTATACATACACTTTTTTTATTCTTCCACTTTATGTCTATATCTTGTAATTTTTTATTACAACAAGCTAAGATTATTTCTGCCAAATCAGTATCTAAAATTGGTAAGATGGTTTGACACTCAGGATCACCCATTCTTACATTAAATTCTATCAGATAAGGTTCATTTTTGACTATCATTAAGCCTATATAAAGAAACCCAGAATAATTGCTGCCAAGTTCTTTAATGCCATTTAATGTTGGTTGAATTATTTTTTCATTAATTTTTTTATCTAAATCATTTGTGTAGAGTCTTGAAGGTGAATATGCACCCATACCCCCAGTGTTTTTGCCGGTGTCATTCTCACCAACTCTCTTATGATCTTGTGCAGTTTGGAAAAATTTATGTGTTTCTCCATCAGAAATAATAAAATAACTCATTTCTTCTCCATTCAAAAACTCTTCTATTAAAACGCAATCAGCTTTTCCAAAACGTCCGGCAAATATTTCCTTCACTGCTGTTTTTGCATCATCTTGATTTTTGCAAATATAAACACCCTTTCCAGCCGCTAGCCCATCCGCTTTAACAACAACCGGATATTGAATAGAGGATAAATAATCTAATGCTAATTCTTCCTCATTAAAAATCTCAAAATTAGATGTTGGTATTTTGTACTTTTTGCAAAGCTTTTTAGTAAAAGTTTTTGATCCCTCCAATTGAGAACTAATTTTATCTGGACCAAATATTTTTATTTTTGTATTCTCAAAATACTCAACAATGCCGTCTACAAGAGGTTTCTCTGGCCCTACGATAACTAATTCAATTTTTTTTTGCTCGCAAGTTTTACGAATTTTTTCAAAATCTGTTATATCAAGATTTATGTTTTCAGCGATTGCCTCCGTTCCAGCATTCCCAGGAAAACAAAATATTTTTTTTACCAATTTTGACTCTTTTAGTTTAAAACAAAGCGAATGCTCTCTTCCCCCACTTCCAATAATTCCAATGTTCATATATATTTTATACAACTAAATAATGAAAAATAAATTAGCTAAATTAAAATATATGCCAAATAACTTTGAAATAATCGAAAATGGTGATCATGTTATTTGTGCGGTTTCAGGAAAAGAGATAAAACTTGAAAAACTTAGCTACTGGAACGTTGAATTGCAAGAAGCTTATTATTCATACGTAGAAGCTTCAAAAAAAAGATAAAAATCTATAAATTATAATCTCCATTTATTATGCGTCCAGATCCACTGTTCTGGATTCAACAATATTTTATGTTCTAACCAATTATTTAGTTTTTGAGAAATGCTTTTAACATTTTCTTCATCACCGAAATAAATTGGATCTTCAATTATCATATCAAAAAAAATTTTGTCCTTTCTTTGGATATAAATTGGTACAACTGGACATTTATATTTTTTTACCAATTGCCCTGGAATGGTAGTTGTGTAAGTGGGATTATTAAACAAAAGTAGCTTATCACCTTCAGTAACACGTTGATCAATCATCAAAGCTATAGAGTTATTTTCTGAAAATGATTTTATAATTTCTCTAACTCCACCAATTCCTTTTTTTATTTGGTTTTTACAAATAAAATTTTTTCTTAAATTTTCCATTGTTTTATTTAAAAAAAAATTATTTAACGGCCTGTAAATTGCTGAAAGTTTAATACCTGACAATTCTAACTGCATAGCCATTAGTTCAAAATTGTTAAAATGACCAGAAATAAAAACCACTGGCTTACCATCTCTTTTGATTTTTTCTAATATTTCAATACCTTCAATATTGATAAATTTTTCTAATTTTTTTGATCTAAATTTTTCTATGTACATGTACTCGGAAAATATTCTTCCATAATTTTCCCACATTTTTACTGTTAAATTATCGATATCATTATTGCTTATGTTTGGTAAACAATTTTGAATATTTTTTTTTATTATTTTTTTTGATCTAAAAATAGGTCCAAAAATAGATCCTATTTTTGCACCTAAATTTGAAGCATTTCCGTACCCTATCAACTTAAATATTAAAAAGAGTAATTTAATAAATAAATATTCAATAAAATATTTTATACTTTTCATTTTTTATACAGGATAAAGTTATTAAATTCAGTTTCGTTATGTATTTCTAATTCCATTTCAATAAATCTGATATCATTTCTGAATTCTTTTTTTATTCTTTGGTAATCTTTCTCTGTGGTAATTATTTTTGCTTTATTTTTATCAGCAAATTTTTTAATAACATTAATATCCTTTTTATTGTAATCATAATGATCTGGAAATGAAAAAGATTTCAGTATTTTAAAATTATTTTCCTTTAAAGTTAAGTTAAAGTTTTCTGGATTTCCGATTCCAGAAAATGCAACATAATTTTGAGAAATGTCAAACTTATCTAAAGCTTTAAGCTTATAATTACTTTCGTAAATTTTAATATTTTCATTGATTTTAAAAATTTGTTCTCTTTTCTCTTTATTATTAATATCTGCACCATTTAAAAACACTATGTCAAATTTTTTTAGGGAATCAATATTCTCCCTTAATGGTCCTGCCGGTATAACCCATCCGTTACCAATCCAATTGTTTGAACTAAAACAACAAATTTTAATATCATAGCTAATAGACTTATCTTGCAAACCGTCATCAAATACAACAATCTGAAAATTTTGTTTAATAGCCTCATTTAAGCAATCTTTTCGAGAGCCTTTGGTTATAAGATTTGTTTTATTTTTAATTAATAATTGCTCATCTTTTTGCTCATTATAAAACTTTTTAGCAACAACACTTTTAAACTTTTTTTGGTTTAACATATTATTGATTTTAATTGAAAGAGGAGTTTTACCAGTGCCCCCAACATAAATATTACCGACACAGATGGTTTTTATATTAGAATTTTTAAAATTCTCACCACTTTTGAGATTACTAATTAGCGTTACAATCTTTGAAAATGGAAAGAGTAAAATTGCAAAAAAATCGGGTTTTTTTTTATCCCAAAATTTTGGTTTATTAAAAATCATTTTGCTAAAGCTTTGTTAATCTCTTTTATTGTATTAAAAAAAACACTGTCACCCAATTTTTTTACTTTTTTCACAACCGATTTTGTTTTGGTTTTACTTGTAAATAACTTATCAATACTCTTACATAAGCTTTTATCGTTTACTACTTTTGTAGATAATTTGATTCTATCTAAGTAATTGTAAATATTTTTAAAGTTATGAACATTAGGTCCGTACAGAACATTACAACCATGCCTTACAGACTCCAAGGGATTTTGACCACCGTGATTAACTAAAGATCCACCAATAAATACTATTTTAATAAGATTAAAAAATTTTTCGGTTTCTCCATAAGTGTCAACCAAATATATATCTAAATCTGAGGGGACTTTACTTTTCCAGCTATGTCTATGTACTCTTAAATTTTCATCTTTGATCATACGAACAATTTCTGCAGATCTATCAATGTGCCTCGGGATAATAATACTAAAAAAATTTTTATATTTATTTTTCAAGTTTTTATGCACCTTTAGACAAATTAATTCTTCTCCTTCATGGGTGCTTGATGCACACCAAGTTTTTTTACTTAAAATAATATTTTGAATTTTTGTGGGTAAAGAAAGATTTTTATTTTTATTCTGTACAAATTTTAAATTACCAAAAAATTTTATATTTTTTACTTTAAAGTATTTTAAATATTTTACTGTTTCTTGATTTGAAACAAGGAATTTTTCGAAACACTGAAAAATTTTTTTGCTAAATTCTCCTAATTTTTTCCATCTATTGAAAGACTTTTTTGTAATTCTTGCATTTAGTAGAAATATTGGAATTGATTTTTTTTTTAAATTTAAAAGCATATTTGGCCAAATTTCTGAGTCTATAAAAATTGCTAGGGAAGGACTCCAGTAATTTAAAAATTTTTTTGATATATGGTTTGTATCTATTGGATAAAATTGATGTATTGTTTTTTTAAACTTAAACTTCTTTAAAACATTCGCAGAACTTAAAGTTGATGATGTAATTAATATTTGATCTATTTTTTTATTTTCTTCTAATTTAAAAACTAATGGAATTATACTTGAAATTTCACCAACACTTGCTCCATGAAACCAGATTAGTTTTTTCCCAATTTTTTTTTTTGAAAAAAAACAAAGTTTTTCTTTGTATCTTTTTGGGTCCTCTTTATTTCTAAAAATTCTATATGAAATTATAAAAGGGGATAATAAAAAAATAAAATTAATTATTAACCTGTAAACAAATAATAACATTATTTATGTCTAAGTTGATTTTGATAAAAATTTTTATAGATTTTTGAGTTTTCAATTAATTCTTTATGAGTACCATTTGCAACAATTGTTCCTTTGTCTATAACAAAAATTTTGTGTGCTTTAATAATTGTAGATAGCCTATGAGCTACAACCAGTGTTGTTTTATTTTCAGTAAGTATTTCCATTGCATTCTGTATTTTGCTCTCAGTATCTGCATCTAACGAAGATGTGGCCTCATCTAATAAAATTATTGGTGTTTTTTTAAGCATTGCTCTTGCTATTGAAATTCTCTGCTTTTCCCCTCCAGACAGGCGAACACCATTTTCACCAATAATTGTATCAAACTTATTTGGTAATTTTTCAATAAACTCTAGAGCAAAAGAATTTTTTACAACTTCTAAAATTTCTTTTTCTGTGGCATTTGGATTTGCGTAAATTATGTTATTTCTTATTGTATCGTCAAAAAGCGTTATGTCTTGAGTGACTATCGAAATATTTCTTCTTAAATCTTTGACCTTTAATGAATAAATGGATTGATCATCAATCTTAATATCTCCCATTTCACAATCATAAAACCTTGGTATTAAATTTAATATTGAAGATTTGCCTGCACCAGTATAACCGACAAGCGCTGAAGTTTTACCCCCTTCTATTGTCAAATTTAAATTATCTAAAATTAAATTATTAGAAGAATCATATTTAAAATTGCAGTTTTGAAATTTAATAGTACAATCTTGAATTTTTAGTTCTTTTGCGTCATGTTTTTCAATAATTTTATTTTTAGTATCTATAATTGGTATAATTCTTTTAGCTGCTGACAATCCTGTATTAATACTTAGATTTAGTGTAGCTAAAGCCCTAACTGGTTGATACGCGAGCATCATTGCAGCCAAAAAAGAAAAAAAATTATTTATTTGCAATTCATCATTTATAATTAATTTACCTGAGTAAAAAATTAACAAAGCTATCATTATCCCAGTTAATATTTCCATTATTGGAGAAGCTCTTACAAAAACAATTGCAATTTTTTTAGCTTTTTCTTTTAGATTTACAAGAAAATTGTCAGTTCTTTCGATCTCAAAAAGTTCTTTCTGAAAAATTTTAATCAATTTATGATTTTTAAATATTTCCATCAAATGTTTATTCAACTCCCCAGATTTAATCTGTGCTTCAGTAGTTACTTTCCCAATTCTTTTACCAAGAGATTTTGCAGCAGCTGAAGCCAAAGGTATCATGATAATTGCAATCAAAGACAATTTCCAATTTTGATAAAACATAACAATTAATAGTCCAAGCAAAGTTATAGAATCTTTAAATAAACTTAATAAAGCCGTGCTGACCAAACTTACAATAAGAGTAGTATCATAAGTAAGGTTAGAAATAAATTTTCCAGTATGCTTGTTATCAATAGCTGTAATATCGGCCTTTACCAAACTAGTAACCATGTCTTTTTGAATATCTTTTTTAATATCCTCAGCAACGCCAATCATAAGAACCTTTGCTAAATATAGAGAAACACCTTTTGCGGAAAAAGCTAGAATTATAGCTAAAGGAATTATTAAAATTAAAGTTTCATCCTTTTCAATAAACAATTTTTTTATTGCAGGATCTAAAAGCCAAGCTATCGCTGAAGTAGCTGCCGCCACAATCATAGAAAGTAAAATTGAAATAATAATTTTACCTAAAAAACGTTTTGTATAACTATGGTAAAGCCTAATTATTGTGTCTTTATTTGACATCATATAATAATTTTTCCAATTAAAATATTTATAAAAACCATAAATCCTAAAAAATTATTTGATTTAAATATTTCAAGACAATTTCTTTCTGAATTAATATTTAATTTAAATATTTGGTAAACAAATAGATGCAAAGAAATTAAAATAATTCCAAAAAAATAAATATTAGCAAAATTCATTTTAAAACCGATAAAAACCTGAGATACAATAAATATTAAGTAACATATTGAAACAAATTGCTTTGGATTATTTTTAAATTTAATTGATGTAGATTTAACTCCTATTATTTCGTCATCTTTTATATCTTGAAACCCATATATAGTGTCGTAACCTAATGTCCAAAATATGGCTCCAAAATAAAATATTAAAGGCACAACATTTAGATCAGCATAAATTGCGGTCCAACCAAGAATAAGACCATAATTAAATGTGACACCCAGAAAAAGCTGAGGCCAATAAGTAAATCTTTTCATGTAAGGATAAGTAAATGCTAAAGGCATCGAACATAAAGCTAAAATGATAGTATATAAATTGAATTGTAGTAAAACATTCAGAGCTATTAAGCAAAGAATTGCAGAATAAAATAAACCAAGTTTTACCGACACCTTCCCAAAAGCAATAGGTCTTTTTTTTGTTCTCGCTACTTTTACATCAAAATCTTTATCAGCGATATCATTTATAATACAACCTGCAGATCTCATTAAAATAGATCCACAGAGAAAAAGAAAACAATATTTTAAATAAATTTGTACATTGTTTGCAAAATCAAAAGCAATAGTCAGTCCCCAAACACAAGGCCAAAATAAAAGCATATAACCTATAGGTTTTTTTAATCTAGTTAATTCAAAAAAATGATTAATTTTTTCCATCAGAATTTACTTGTAAATAGCAAAGGGTAGTTTCATAATCAAATTGATTCGTATGAATATAGATTATACAGTAACCGCACTAATGTTTCCCGCTATTCCGCTACTTATGGGAGTTTACAGCAATCGATTTCACACATTAAGTAAATTAATTAGAGAATTGCATGATGAGCATGTTTATGAAAAACATGTCCCACCTGAGTGGAAAAAGCAATTTTTGAATTTAAGTAATAGAATTTCAATTTTAAGATGGACTATAATGTTTGCGGCTTTTGGTTTTTTATTTAATATGCTAACTGTTTTTGCTCTTTATTTGGATGAGTTATTTGTGGCGAGAGTAATTTTTGGTTCATGTTGTTTGTCTATGATTGTATCGATTGTTTTCTTCATTAGAGAAATACAAGTTTCTACCAACGCATTAAATCTTCATATGTCCGATATGGATGTAAAGATAGACTAGTTTGGCACTATAATTGCGGGTCCAATTATCTTTCTTCCTTCTAAATCTTTATGAGCATTAACAACATCCTCAAGAGAATATTTTTTAAAAATATCAATTTTTACTTTTTGTGTTTTTACCATCTCGAATAGTTTATTAGCAGCTTCATCTAATTCTTTTCTGGTCGCAGTATAGTGCGCTATACTAGGTCGGGTTAAAAATAATCCTTTAGGTGCAATTAATTTTCCAACATCTAGGGGATCAAGCTTTCCAGATGCATTTCCAAAAGACACAAAAGTTCCTCTCATTTTTAAGCATCCTAATGATTTTTCCATTGTCACCTTACCAACTCCATCATAAACAACTGGCAAACCTTCATCATTGGTAATCTCCATAACTTTTTTTTGAAAATCATCTTTAGAATAATTTATTACGTGACTGCATCCAAATTTTTTCGCAATTTCAATTTTTTCATCAGATCCGACAGTACCGATTACACTACAACCTAAACTTTTTGCCCACTGACAAAATATTTGACCTACCCCACCTGCAGCTGCATGGAATAGTATGGTTTGACCTGATTTAACTATATATGTTTTATGTAATAGATAAAATGTTGTTAGTCCTTTAGTCATTAAAGTTGCTACAACTTCCAAATCTATCCCTTCTGGGACCTTAACTAAACTTTTTGTGGGATAAATTCTATGAGAAGAATAAGAGCCTATTGGAGCAGCAGCATAAGCAACTTTATCTCCTTCTTTGAAATCTCCTACATTTTTTCCTATTTTTTCTATTATGCCAGCTGCTTCTAATCCTATTCCTGATGGTAGTGGAAGAGGGTATAAACCTGATCTATGATATGTATCAATATAATTAAGACCAATTGCTGAATGTTTTATAAGGACTTCACCATCTTTAGGATCCTCAAGTTTAATATCTTTTAACTCTAAAACTTCAGGACCACCAGTTTTTTTTATTTCGATTGCTTGCATTATTTTACGAAAGTTCCATTATGATAATCATTTACAGCCTGTAAAATTTCAGATTTAGTATTCATAACGAACGGACCTCCTCTAGCAATTTGTTCATTAATAGGTTTTCCAGAAATAAGCAAGAATTTTGAATTAGAAATACTTTTAACTTTAAGGTTTTTATCCCTGGATAGTAAAATTAAATTTGAATTAATTATTTTATCATGCTTTTTTTCTCCAATTTTTATTTCACCGCTTACTAAATATATTAAAGAATTATGAGTATTAGGAAGGTCAAAAATAAATTCTTTATCTTTTTTTAATTCTATATCAAAATAAATTGGCTCTACATTGTGACCCTTAATTGGACCTTCGGCTTTTTCGAATTTACCTGCAATTGTTTTTACAGTCTTGTCATTATCCTTATGTGTATGCATTTCTTCAGAATCTATATAAATATACTCAGGTTTACTCATTTTTAATTTTGCAGGCATGTTAATCCATAATTGGAAACCTTGAAGCTTTCCTTCACTCATTGCAGGCATTTCGGAATGAATGATGCCGCTTCCAGTTTTCATCCACTGAACGTCGCCAGCTTTCATTTTGCCTTTTCCCCCAGTGCTATCCTCATGTTCAAATTCACCGTGAAGCATGTAAGTTACCGTTTCAATTCCTCTATGGGGATGTGGAGGAAAACCACCTATATAATCCTCTTTATCCTCTGACCCAAACTCGTCCAACATTAAAAATGGATCATAATAATTTGGCTCTACTCCAATACTTCTTTTTAATTTTACACCAGCACCATCTGACGACAGAATAGGCTTAATTATTTTTTCAACTTCAGTATTTTTCATAGTTAATTAAGTTTATTATCTAAGCTAAATTTTTTTGAACCATTTATAACAAGAAATAAAAAACCACCTGCTAGTGCAATATTCTTTAGAAAAGAGGTTAATTGCATTTGGTTACTAAAATCATTGTGGAATATAACTGCTGTTGCCAAACAAAATAAACTTAAAAATGCCGCAGTAATTTTTGTCTGATATCCAATTATAATTAAAATTGGACCTAATATTTCTAATATAATTGCTGGGATTAAAAGTACTCCAGGCATTCCATATCCTTCCATCCAGTCCAAAGTACCATCGTAATTAGTTATTTTAAAAATCCCATTTATTAAAAATAATGCTGAGATTAAAATTCTTGCTAAGAGATCGATAATATTTGTCATAATAATTTATGAAATAATACTTAATTAAATAATATCAAGTAATTCATTTAAATTTTTTAATTCATTTTTTGGCGAATAATCTAAATTATCAAATACATCATTATTTCTGTTGACCCAGAAACAATTATACCCAAAGTTTCCTCCTCCAGAAATATCCCATGTATTTGAACTTAAAAAAGCAATCTCTCCTTTATCTATTTTATATTTTATAACAGGGATTTCGTATACTTTTGAACTTGGTTTAAATATTCCAACCTTCTCTATAGAAAAAATATCATCAAATAAGTTTTTCATGTCATTTTTTTCAACTAACTCATTTAGTAGTGAAGGTGTTCCATTTGATAGAATAGCAATTTTATAGTTTTTATTTTTAAGTTGTTTTAAGGTTTCTTTAACCTCTGGGTATGGAGATAAAATTTTGTACAGGTCTAAAAGCTCACTTCTCATATTATTTTGTATTTTAAATTTTTTCATAGATTTGTCTAAGCTGTCCTCAGTTATTTGCCAGAAATTTTTATGTCTACTCATCATACTTCTAAGCCATGTATATTCTAACTGGGTTGTTCTCCAATAATTTGCAAAATTTTCCCACTTATCACCAATTTTACTTTTGCATTTCTCAGCTGCTGAATTTACATCAAATAAAGTTCCATAAGCATCGAAAATTATTGCTTTAAGATTTTTCATAAATTAACTTATTTAAATGAGTAATATTAGATTATTTTTTAATGAAAGTTTATATATAAATTTAAAATCTAAATTAGATAAAACTCAATCACACTATATTCATAAGGTGATGAGAATTAAAGAAGGACAAAATTTTAGTTTGTTTAATCAATCTGGAGAGTTTGAGGCAAAAGTAGAAAATATAATAAGAGGAATTGTAGAGTTTTCAGTAGAAAAAAAATTAAGGTCAGCAGATAATCCAACAGAAATATGGCTTGCCTTCACACCTATTAAACTAAATTATCTAAACTTAATGATTCAAAAGGCTACAGAACTTGGAGTAACTAGATTTATACCACTACTTTCTGAACGAACTGTCGTTAGAAAGATTAATGAAAAAAGAGTTAAAAAAATTATTGTTGAAGCATCAGAACAAAGTAATAGATTAAATTTACCAACTTTAGATAAATTAAAAAATCTTGAAGAATTTTTAAAAGAAAATATTGATATAAAAATTCATTTTGGTGATCTTAATTCAAAAAATAAAAAAATTGATATCAAAAGAAATGAGCCGTTATGTATTTTGATTGGTCCAGAGGGTGATTTCTCCATTAAAGAAAGAGAAATAATTTCTAAAATGAAAAATATAATTCCTATAAATATTAATAAAAATATTTTAAGATCTGAAACTGCTGCAATATCGATGATTTCTATAATCAGTTATACTTTATTATCTTAAATATTTATCTATCACCTTAAACATATCTTTGTATTTAGCATGATGATTAATTCTGTCTAAATACTTTCCATCTTTTAAAAGTAATACCGACGAACTATGATTAATTAAATAATTTCCATCTTCATTAAATATTTTTTCTGATAAGACACCCCAGGATTGAGATAATAGAAAAACTTTTTTTGGATCACCAGTTATTCCAAACATTTGATTTTCAAATGTGTCCAGATAATTTTTTATTACACTCGGGCTATCTCTCTCAGGATCTATGCTTACAAAGAAAACTTTAAATTTTTTCTTTTTTTGTTCATTTAAATTTTTAATAACTAAATCTATATTGCTTAACGTCATTGGACATATATCAGGGCAGTTTGTAAAACCAAAAAAAATTGCTGTTAAAGGTCCTTCGAAAGATTTTTCAGTTATTGTATTATTATTTACATCTTTAAGTGAAAAAGTTGATCCTTTGAATGATGCGACAAGATCTTCCTTCTGATTTTGAATAGATAAAAAAACTGGAAGCATTAAAAACAGAAAAATCACCAGACATCCACTTATAATTGCAATTGATGTTTTTATTTTCATTGTTGATAAATAATTATTGTTTATTATATAGGATCCATGAGCAATTTTATAAAGAAACTTTTCGGCACACTGACTGAAAAACCTTGGGAGAGTGATAGAGCAAAAATAGATGATGCTCATATAGGTAAGACTTTCGACCTTTCAGTTCAGACTTCTGCTGTAATAATTATCTTTGGTATTGCAACTGTTTTGTTTAGCTTAATATTTACAGGTTACATTTATTCTATCCCACCTGAACAAGACACCAGATATCTTTTAAAACCAAACTTTCTTTGGATAAACACTTTTGTACTTTTTGTTATTGCTTACTTTTTTTCAAAAATAACTAGTGACTTAAAGCAAAAAGAAACTATGAGGATAAAAAGAAACATAATCTTAGTTGGTGGCCTAAGTTATTTGTTTTTATTTGGGCAATTGTATTTTTGGGTGCAGTTAATGCAAAGTGGAAACTATGTTTCAACTAATTCATATTTTTCATCATTTTATATTTTTACTGCGCTACACGGAATGCACTTGCTTGGAGGATTATTTTTTTGGGGAAGAGTAGCTGGTAGAATTTTAAAAATGGAGCAAAATAAAATTTTAGATGAGGAAAATAATATCTCTGCGTTATCAATGTACTGGATGTTTTTATTAGTAGTTTGGCTAGCTTTTTTTTTAATGATTTATATTTTTAATGACTCATTTATTGCTTGGTGCAAAACACTTATTTCTTAATCAAGAAAAAGCACAAGTATTGACCCTACAACCGCGATAACAGCTAACAATATTTTTACTGACTTTAAATATTTCTTTGTTTCTGGTTTTGTTTCTCCTTTTGAGAACGCCCCAGCCCCGAAGGATATGACAACATAAAATAATAAGACCAAAATGAGTAAGACTACAAGAATTCCAAATTTACCGAGCATAATTTACTGTATATATAAGTTTATTTTCTTTAATTTTATGACATTTTGTCATAGGTATTTATACTATTAATAATCTATATAAATAGCCATGCACGCAGGTATAATATTTTTTTTAGTCATTTTAGGTTCAATACTTTTCCATATTTTTACACCTTGGTATTGGACTGATATTGCATCAAACTGGAAAGGAATGGATGATACTATAACTCTCACCTTTTGGGTAGGTGGAGGAGTATTTGTAGCTGTTTGTCTTTTCATGATTTATTGCGTTTTTAAGTATTCTTATAAAGAAGATAGAAAAGCAGAGTATAAACCTGAAGATAAAAAATTAGAAAAAATTTTAACAGTAGCTACTACACTTGGAGTTGCAGCATTACTCGCTCCAGGATTAATAATTTGGAACCAATATGTAAACGTTCCAAAAAACTCAATTGAGATAGATGTCATGGCATGGCAATGGGGCTGGCAATATAGACTGCCTGGCAATGATGGAAAACTCGGCACTACAAAAGTTGTAAATATAAATGACGATAACCCATTTGGTATCAACCTAGACGATCCTTACGGGAGAGACGATGTAATGGTGCAAAGTGATATAATTAATTTAGAAAATAATAGACCAGTAAAAATTTTATTAAGATCTGTAGATGTGCTTCATAATTGGTACGTGCCTCAATTTAGAGCAAAGATGGATGCTGTGCCTGGAGTTGTAACATATTATTGGTTTGAGCCTAACAAAGTGGGTGAATATGAAGTTTTATGTGCTGAATATTGCGGCGTCGGTCATTATGCAATGAGAGGTGGGGTAGAGGTGCAAGATCCTAATAGTTACCAAGAATGGTTGGGAGAACAAGAAACCTTCTCAGACCTTTTAGCTAAGCAAAACAAGGAAATTGAGACAAAAAAGGTCGCAAAAAATAATTCAAATATTGAAAAAGTTATATATAAAGAGGAAAAATAATTATGTCTGACGAATACGAAAATAAATCTGGTTATCAAGCACAATCATCAGAAGCACTTACAGGTTCTGCGGGTTCAACTCCAGATATGGACTATGTAAGACCGGCTGAGTTACCAGAACAAGATTTATACCACGGTCATACTTTTTTAACCAAATGGGTTTTTTGTCAGGATGCAAAAGTAATTGGAGTACAATATTTTTTAACTGCTGTTTTTACTGGAATTGTGGGTTTAATTTTATCTTGGTTAATGAGATTACAATTAGGTTTTCCAGGGCTAGCAGGATTTATAACTGCCGAACACTATTATCAGTTTGTAACAATGCATGGAATGATAATGGTAGTTTATTTTTTAACTGCCTTATTTTTAGGAGGTTTTGGAAATTATTTAATACCACTAATGGTTGGTGCAAGAGATATGGTTTTTCCATATGTTAACATGTTAAGTTTTTGGATGTTCTTTGTTGCAGTAGCAATTTTAATGGCAAGCTTCTTTGTACCAGGAGGTCCAACTGGAGCAGGCTGGACACTATATCCTCCACAAACTATTTTAGAGGGTACACCAGGTTCAGGAATGGGTATTTTGCTAATGTTGATCTCTTTGGCTCTTTTTGTAATTGGTTTCACTATGGGTGGACTAAATTACATGATCACTGTCTTACAAGCTAGAACAAGAGGTATGACTTTAATGAGAATGCCTCTAACTGTATGGGGAATTTTTACAGCAACTGTTTTAGCGATGTTAGCATTCCCAGCTTTACTAGTAAGTGCAATAATGATGACACTGGATAAAGTTATTGGAACAAGTTTCTTTATGCCTACAATTTTAAAAGCTGGTGAAGTTTTGGAATATGGTGGAGGAAGTCCAATTTTATTTCAACATTTATTTTGGTTTTTTGGTCACCCAGAAGTTTATATTGTGGCATTGCCTGCCTTTGGTATCGTTTCAGATTTAATTTCAGTTCATGCAAGAAAAAATATTTTTGGATATAGAATGATGGTTTGGGCAATTGTTGGAATTGGTGCTTTAAGCTTTTTCGTTTGGGCGCATCATATGTATGTAAGCGGGATGAACCCATGGTTTGGTTTCTTTTTTGCTACCACAACACTTATAATAGCAGTACCGACCGCTATGAAAGTTTATAACTGGATTTTGACATTGTGGAGAGGAAACATAAGAATTAATACAGTAATGCTTTGGTGTTTAGGATTTATAGTAACATTTGTTAATGGAGGTATAACTGGTATATTTTTAGGAAATGTTTCCGTTGATGTTCCATTATCAGACACTTATTTCGTTGTAGCTCATTTCCATATGGTAATGGGTATAGCCCCGGTTATGGTTATCATGGGAGCGGTATATCATTGGTTTCCTTTAATAACTGGAAGATTATTAAATGAGACTTTAGGTAAATGGCACTTTTGGGCAACATTCTTAGGCGCTTATTCGATATACTTCCCAATGCATTATCTAGGATTTATAGGGGTTCCAAGAAGGTATTATGAAATGTATGACAGTCCGTATATGACTTCAGCTGTAGGAATGAATGAATTTATTAGTTTAGCTGCTTTCTTAGTAGGTGCAGCACAATTTATTTTGATCTTCAATATAATTAAAACTTTAAAGACTGGAAAACCAGCTCCTAAAAATCCATGGAAAGCAAATTCTTTAGAGTGGCACACTTCAACACAGCCACCTGAACATGGAAATTTTGGTGAAAGATTGCCTGTGGTTCACAGATGGCCGTATGATTTCAGTGTGCCTGGGGCTAAAGATGATTTTATACCTCAAACTACTCCTCCAAGTGAAGTGGTTCATACTAAAGTGGAGAAAACATAATCAAAGATTAATAAAATGTCAGATCCTAAAATAGATGGCTTTGAATTAAAACCAGGTTTTAGAGGTATGGCATCTGATACTGGATCAGACCAGACAATGTTCAAAGGTGTTCATTGGGGTAAAGCAATGATGTGGATATTCCTTCTGAGCGATACATTTGTATTTAGTTGTTTTTTAATTGCATATATGAAAGGAAGAGGTTCAACTCCAGTCGAATGGCCAAATCCAAGTGAAGTATTTGCATTAGAAGCATTTGGTGTGCCAGTTCCTTTATTACTGATCGCACTTATGACGTTCGTTTTAATTACAAGTAGTGGGACAATGGCTCTAGCAGTTAAGTATGGATACGAGAAAAACAGAAAAATGTGTGGCTGGCTTGTTCTTGCAACTGCTATTGGTGGACTGACATTTGTAGGTATGCAAGCATATGAATGGTCAAAACTTATTCATGAAGGTGTAAGACCTTGGGAAAATCCATTTGGAGCTGCACAGTTTGGTTCTTTCTTTTTTATGATAACTGGTTTTCACGGCACCCACGTATCAATTGGTGTAATTTTCTTGTTTATATATGCATACAAGGTATTTGCAGGTCATTACGAGAATGGTGGTAAAAGAGGTTGGTTTACAACCATGAAAGGGGATTATGTTGAAATAGAAATTCTAGGTTTATATTGGCACTTTGTTGATTTAGTGTGGGTTTTTATTTTTGCATTTTTCTACTTATGGTAAAATAATTTTATATGGATGATACAAATCAAATAAACGAAAAAGATAAGAAACCAGTAGAATCAACGCATAAAATAGGTATTTATTTATGGATCTGGGGCCTACTTTTTGTATTAAGTTTTTTCTCTTATATGGTTGACTGGTATCAGTTTCAAGGAATGTTGAGATGGTCTTTGATTTTATTTTTTATGTTTGCAAAAGCCGGACTAATAATGGCATTCTTTATGCATCTATTTTGGGAAAGATATGCGTTAGTTAACGTATTGTTATGGCCGATGACCGCAATAGCTTGTTTTGTATTTTTAATGGCTGCGGAATTTCAATATACTTTATTTTCAAGAATGTTTTATTTCTTTGTTGGAGGAGGTGCGTAATTATATGGATGGTTATACAATCTTAGCGGGATTATTAATATTTTTTGGTTTTTTTATATACATCACATGGTTTGGATATTCTGTAAAAGTCGAAAACAAGAAAGAAGAGGGACCAAATATTAAACTTAACCCGTATGATCAGCTTCCATTGCACAGAAAAATAATAGATAAAAAAAATAATAAAGTTGGAATTTTTGATTTAGGAAACCACATCCTTATTATTGGTCTTATTTTAATAGTAATTTTTGTATCACTTAATGTCGACTAAAAGTGAGTACAAATATTTTAAAAAAAAAATCTGTTTCAATTAACTTTTCATCTTATTTAAAATCTCTAATTTTATTAATGAAGCCAAGGGTAATGTCTTTGGTTATATTCACTTGCGCAGTTGGATTATTGGTATCACCGGTTAAGGTAGAATTATTTGACGCTATGATAAGTATTTTTTTCGTTGCTGTTGGAGCTGGCGCAGCGGGTACATTAAATATGTGGTATGAGGCAGATCTCGATAAATTAATGTCTAGAACATGTTTAAGACCAATTCCAACAGGTAAAATTGAAAAAAAGGATGCATTATTGTTTGGTGTTGCACTATCATTTATTTCAGTTTTTGGTTTGTATTATTTTTCAAATTTAATATCTGCATCTTTATTGCTTTTAACGATAGTTTTTTACGTTTTTGTCTACACTGTTTGGTTAAAAAGAAAAACTCCGCAAAATATTGTAATTGGTGGAGCTTCTGGCGCCTTACCACCTGTAATAGGTTGGACAATTGCAACAAATTCACTAACATTTGAACCAATTACATTATTTTTAATTATATTTTATTGGACGCCGTCGCACTTTTGGGCATTAAGCTTGTATAAAGCAAAAGATTACGAAAAGGCAAAAATCCCAATGCTCCCAAATACTAATGGAGTAGAGGAAACTAAAAAGAAAATCTTTATTTATTCACTTTTTATGCTTCCGGTAATAATTTTACCTTATTATATTGGCTTTAGTGGAAAATTATTTTTGATAGCATCATTAGTTTTAACAATTTATTATAATTACATTTGTTATGATCTTCTTAAATTTAAAAAGAATAAATTTGAGGTAAAAAAGGCAAAAAAAGTTTTCTCTTATTCAATATTTTATTTATTTTTAATATTTGTTTTATTTTTGATAGATAAATTAATCTAATTAAAAAACTACACTTAATATAATAGGAAAATCAGATTTATCTGATATAAAAAAATCATGGAATATTTAAGTACTAGAAATGATAAGATTAGTGAGAAATTTGAGCATATATTTATTAAAGGACTCTCTGATGATGGCGGGTTATTTTTGCCGAAACAAATTGAAAAATTATCTGATAAAGAATTTTTAAACCTTAAAAATTTATCATATGTTGATTTAGCTACAGAAATCATTTCTAGATTCATCGGTGATTTTTGCTCTAATGAAAAACTACACCAAATTATTAAAAAATCGTATTCTACATTTAATGAGCACAATGTAGTTAAAATTAAAAAAGTAGAGGATTTACATGTACTAGAACTTTTTCACGGTCCTACGCTAGCTTTCAAAGATGTAGCAATGCAACTTATCGGAAATTTTTATGAATATTACTTAAGTAAGAATACTAAAAAAATAAATATTATTGTTGCAACTTCAGGCGACACAGGAGCGGCTGCGATAGATGCAGTCAAAGGAAAAAAAAACATAAATATTTTTGTTTTACATCCAAATAATCGTATATCACCAGTCCAGAGAATGTTAATGACTACAAATCCAACAAAAAATGTATTTAATATCGCTGTTGAAGGAAACTTTGACGACTGTCAAAAAATTGTTAAAGAAATGTTTTCTGACAATGAGTTTTCTAAATCTATTAACATGTCAGGTGTAAATTCAATTAATTGGGCCAGAATAGTTGCTCAAACAGTCTATTATTTTTTTTGCTATTTTAAATTAGATACACAAGAAAAAATTTCATTTTCTGTTCCTACTGGAAATTTTGGAGATGTTTATGCTGGATATCTGGCTAAGAAAATGGGCCTTCCCATAGATAAGTTGTTAGTAGCAACAAATGAAAATGACATTCTTCACAGAGCAATATCAAGAGGTGATTATAAAGCAAATAAGGTTCAAGAGACAATTTCTCCAAGTATGGATATTCAGGTTGCAAGTAATTTTGAGAGATTATTATTTGACATTTATAACGAGGACTCAAAAAAAGTTGTGGAAATAATGAACAATATTAAAAGTAATAAATTCAATTTAGATCAAGGTTCATTAAAAAAAATACAAAACGATTTTATTTCTGAGAGTCTTAATGAAAAAGAAATCTTAGATACAATTAAGAGTATTTATGAAAATAATGGTATTATAATTGATCCTCATACTGCTATAGGAGCTGGGGCAGTTAAAAAGCATAACGGGAAAAATTATGTTGTTTTGGCAACTGCACACCCAAGTAAATTTCCTGATGCTATTTTAAAAGCAATTGGTAAAAAAGAGGAATTACCTAGCCATTTAAAGAGTTTATTAAATCAACAAGAACAATATGTAGTATTTCAAAAAAATATAGAGAATTTGAAATCCTATATAAAAAAAAATTGTGCATGAATTTAAAGATTAATGACAACATTCCTGATATTGAAGTTTTTCAACTTATAAACAATGAGCCAGAGAAAATTAGAATTAAAAAAATGTTCAAAGAAAAAAAAACTATATTACTCGGAATGCCTGGGGCTTTCACATCTGTCTGCTCATCAAAGCATCTTCCAGGATATTTAAATAATATTGACCGATTTAAATCAAAGGGAATTGATTTAATAGCTTGTATTGCTGTAAATGATCCTTTTGTGATGAATGCGTGGGGAAAAAAACAAAATGTTCATGAAAATATCTTAATGTTGGGGGATCCTTTCTTAACTTTTACAAAATCTATAGGAGCTGAAGTTGATAAATCTAGCAGAGGTCTTGGAATTCGATCAAATAGATATACTATGTTGATTGAAGATAATAAAATTTTACAAATCCAAGAAGAAAAAGAAACAGGAATGTGTGAAATTTCGGCAGCAGAAAATTTTCTAAATTTAATTTAAGTTTGCTGCTTTTTTTGCTATTAAATCGACTTCATTATTATATTGATCTGTTGAGTGACCCTTGACCCAGGACCATTTAATTTTAAAATTCTCAACTAAACTATCTAATTCCTTCCACAGTTCTATATTTTTGACTTCTTTCTTGTTTGCAGTTTTCCAACCATTTTTTTTCCAATTATTTATCCATTCAGTTATTCCCAATTTAACATATTTTGAGTCTGTGATTATTTCTATCTCTGAATTAATTTGAAGAGTTTTTAAAGCCTCAATAGGTGCTAATAGCTCCATCCTATTATTAGTTGTATTTTTCTGATTTCCAGAAATAATTTTTTTTTCTTTGTTGATAATAATTATGGCAGCCCAACCCCCATTGCCTGGATTTTCTAAACACGAACCGTCTGTATAAATTTTTATCATTTTGTATAATTTTTAAATTCGCTCAAATTATTATGAAAAATAAGTTTTTTTAAATATTCTTTTGGGTCTTTTACTTTTATTAATGCTGTTTTCGGTGTGTTAAGAAAATCATATGATCTTGTTAACAAATACCTAAGTGCTGAACCCTTACAAAGAATATTAAAATTATTCTTTTCAGAAGAATTTAATTTTCTTATTTTTTGATATCCTTTTAAAAGATTAGATGATTTATTAAGGTCAAGAAAATATTGATCCCTCTTTTTTTTAAAACATATAGAATTAATACAAGTAGCTAGTTCATATGCATAAAAATCTGTTGAAGAAAAATAAAAATCTATAAAACCATAAAATTTTTTTCTTAAAAAGAATATATTATCTATGAAAAGATCAGCGTGAATAATACCTTTAGGTAACTGTTTTGGCCAATTTTTTTCAATATTAGAAATATTTTCCTCTATTATATTTTTGAAGTTTTTTGATAGCTTGTTTATTCTTTTATCAATCTTTTTATTTAACTTAGACCATGATTTTACATCTAATGAATTTTTTCTATACAAGTTTAATTTCTTTGTAGCTCGATGCAAGATTGCTATATTTTTTCCCAAAATGTAACAATCCTTTGGTGTTAAAGTTTTTTTATCGTTACCCTGCAAAAAACTCACAAGACAAGCTTTTTTTTTCTTAATATTGAAAAGATAACTATTTTTTTTTGTTCTCATGGGCCTTGGGCAATTAATGTTTAAGTTTGAAAGTCCCGACATAAGTTTCATAAAAAATGGGAGATCTGTAGTTTTTACTCGTTTTTCAAAAATTGTTAAAACAAACTTTGTGCTTTGAAACTTGACTATATAGTTAGTGTTTTCTATTCCTTTTTTAATACCTTTTATTTTATTAATTGAGCCAAGATTAAAAATATTTTCTATTTTTTTTACATCTTTAGAATTTATTTTTGTAAAAACCGCCATTAATTCAATTTTCCGGGAATTTTAAAAGTTACATCTTCCTTAACAATTTCAACTTCTTCGATAGAAGTATTATATTTTTTTTTTATTTCATTTAAAAACTGTTCCACTAATACCTCTGGAGCAGATGCGCCTGAAGAAATACCTATACTTTTGCAATTATCAATCTTATCAAATGGCACTTTACTCTCTGAATGAAGAAGAATTGAATTTTCGCATCCTGAATTTTTAGCAACCTCAACCAGTCTTAAAGAATTTGATGAATTTCTACTTCCGATGACAAAAAACATGTCACATTTATTTGCGATTTTTTTAACTGCAGCTTGTCTATTTGTAGTCGCATAACAGATATCTTCTTTCTTTGGCTCTTTTATCTCTGGAAATTTTTTCTTCAATCCATCAACTATATCCCTAGTGTCGTCAACGGATAAGGTTGTCTGAGTGATAAATGCTAATTTTTTATCATTTTTTTTATAATACTTATTTACATCATCTAAACTTTGAATAAGATCTATACCATCAGTTGGAATTTGACCCATAGTTCCTACTACTTCAGGATGATTTTTATGTCCGATCAAAAGAACATGTAATCCATTTTTATATAAATTTTCAGCTTCCCTGTGCACTTTAGTAACCAGTGGACATGTTGCATCAATATATTCCATATGTAATTCTTTTGCCTGATTAGGAATTTTTTTTGGAACTCCGTGCGCAGAAAATATTACTGGTCTAGATTTGTCTTTGATCTCATCCAATTCTTCAACAAATATAGCTCCAATTTTTTTTAAACTTTCAACAACATGTTTATTATGAACAATTTCATGTCTTACGTATACTGGGGCACCATATTTTAAAATACTTTTTTTTACAATTTCAATTGCTCTATCAACACCTGCGCAGAAACCTCTTGGAGATGCCAAGTAAATTTTTAAATTGTTACTCTTCATAGCTATCTTTTCTAAAAAATGGAATTAGAAATATAAGGCATGCTACTAAAAAAAATAGACTACCAAACATTGCCCAAAAACTGCCAATACTTGATATAGTAAAGCCAATCGCTGATATTATAAACAATATCCATCCCAACAAGTTTATATTTTTATTTTTCATTTTTTTCGACTAAATATTCGAGCAATATATGCGGAAAGGTTAAAGACGCCAAACCAATAAATATAACTTTTGATACCGCGGCATTTAAAATATAATAATTATTCAACAAAAATAGTGATACCAAGAATAAAATAGCAGTCAAAATAGTTAATGGAACTGCTTTAATTATAAATTTTTTAATACCTTTAATAAAATCTTTATTATTTAACTCATGCGATAATTTAAATGAATGTCTAATTGAGTGTAAAAAACAAAAGTAAATTGTAAAAGCTAAAATTGGTTGTAGAAGAAAATTTATTAATAATACAGATATGAAGTCCATCAAAAGTAGAGTCTTAATGTTAATATCCTTATTAAGTGAAATAATTATATTTGATATAAAACTTAAACTAATTAAAAAATAAATAAATTCATTAGATACAAAAAGACTTTCATAAACATTAAAATTTAAATCCATAAAAATCTTTAAAGTTTCAGTTTTATGAAACAATAATGGAGCAGTAATGACTAAACTCCCTTTAAAAAAATAAATTATATCGATTTTAGAATTTAACTTTATAAATTCCGAGTCTTCTTTGCCAAAATGATAAGATGCAACAATTAAAAAAAGTAATAATAAAAATTTAGGGAAAATTATCCAAGCAAAAATTACAATCAAAGCTAATAAAATATAAAAAAAATAAAACATATAAATTGTGTCATATTTTAAAATCTTCAATAACTTAATTCCTTTTAAATGATCTAATGCTCCGTGGGATATTCCTAAACTAAGTATTAAAAATAAGGATATAATTAAAAAATCGTTATTACGTAAAAAATCAAATGATGACAATATAATACAAATGTTAAAAAAAATTAAAGAATGAAAATAATTAATTCTACTCATATTTTTAAAAAATATTTTTAATAAATAGCATTTTTGGCATTTTAAATATTACTTTTAAATCTTCAAAAAAATTACTTTTATTTGAAAGAAATTTAATCACAGCTTCAGACGATCCATTAAACATATCAAAAAATATTTTTGGCATTTTATCAGGATGTCTCTTTAATACATTCAAGAATATCTTATCAAGAAATTCATATTTTTTTCCAATTTGATAAATTTTTGCTTTTCTAATTATTTCAATATTTTTGGTTATATATTTACTATGCTCTTGAATATTTAAAAAGGTATAACCAGTGCTTAGACGCGTCATGCATCCAGCTGAGCCAATGTTAAGTTTGTTTTGTTCGATTTTATTAATTGGGTAAAAAAGGGGTATTGCACCCTCTTCTTCATATTTAATTTTGTAATTTTTTATTTTAAGCGTTTCTTTAATATAATTTTCCAACTGCGCATCATAATCATATAGAGTTTTATCATTCATTTTCGACAACCATGTAGTTTCAACTAAAGCCTTATTTTTTGCAAAAGGCAAAGTATAAAAAAAATGCACATTATTTCTTTGATCACAATTGAAGTCCATTAGGTTGAAGATTTCATCATCAAAAATATTTTTTTGGGTTTCAATCTCTATACCTTTAAAATGTTGCCAGAAATTAGAATCATGAATTTGATTAGTTGATATACTGTTAAATATAAAAGAATTTTTAGTATTTAAGCTATTTATATCTTTTATAAATTGAATATTTTGATTCTTTTTCAAACTATCTATTACTTTTTTGTAAAATAAACCACTATCAATAGTTTGGTATGGATATTGTTTATTTATCATTTCATGAGAACCGTGAAGAGAGTTAATTGTAAAATTATTCCAGCTTTTTATAACACAATCCTCAAAATTATGGTCAACCACCTTCCAAAAAGACCAAGTTTTATCTCTTTTATATTTCTCTCTAATTTCGATAATTGCTAGAGTTTTCTTATCTAATTTTTTGTTTCTATCAAGCTCATATGCCAAAGATAAGCCCGCACATCCACCGCCAATAATAATATAATCAAATTCTTTCATCTAAATTTATTTCCTCTTTAATTAAAGCATGTTCTTTTCTCTCAATTTCATTATCTTTTTTTGAATAATATAAGTTTAACATATCTAAAATACTTAAAATTGTTTGGTTAAACTTCCCTAAGGACGAAACATAAATTTTTCCTGCAGATTTGTAATTTTCCATATTTTTCTTTTTTAAAATCTCGTTCCCGATCTCTCTATAGACTCTTCTTGCAACTAAAATAGCAAATCTACTTAAAAATGGTATTTCACTTATAGCACTAAAAGATCTTTTATAAAAAATGTCAGCAAATTTTATTGTATTCTCTATTGTCTCAAAATTTGAATTTATATACTTCCTATTTCTATTTTTATCTTCTAATACATCCCTCGCTATATTTGTTAATTGCATTGCTATCCCTAAATCAATTGCAGACATTAACGAACTTTTAGATCTAACATTCAAAATCTTCGCCATCATTAGTCCAACAGTACCAGCAACACGATAGGAATATATTATTAACTCTTTTTTTGTATCAAAAGTTACCTTTTCTTTTAAATCTGTTTCAACTCCATCAAATAAATCTTTTACGATACTGCTATCAATACTAAATTTTTGAATGAGTAAATATATTTTTTTGATATTTTTATTCTCAAAGTTTTTATTCTCAAAGTCCCTTTTAAATGCATTAAATTTTTTAATTTTTTCACTGAGTAAAAGATCTTGATCAACAATATCATCTAATGTTCTACAAAAATCATATAAATCAGAACTATCTTTATATTTATTCTTTGGTAAAAAAAAGCCTGCCCAACTAAAGGATTTTGCATGAGTGGATAAAAGACTTTTGGTCATCGTAAAATTTTATCAAGAACTTTTGCAGATGAGAGGACACCAGGAACACCTGCACCAGGATGTGTTCCAGCTCCTACAAAGTATAACCCATCATAAATTTCTGATTTATTGTGAAATCTAAAATAAGCTGACTGAGAAAATTTTGGCTGTATTGAGAAACCAGAACCATATTTTGTATTAAGATCTTTTTCAAAATAATCAGGCGTAAGATAAAAATCCTCAATAATGTTTTTTCTCAAATCTGGCATTAAATCGTTTTCCATCTTATCTATTACTAGATCTTTCATTTTTTCTCCTTCAATATTCCAATCAATATTAGATTGATTGTTAGGTACTGGTACTAAAACATAAAAACAATCATGACCCTCTGGAGCCATAGACTTGTCCGTGGCAGAGGGCCTATGTAGATAATAACTTATATCGTTATTTAATTTTTTATTATCAAATATGTCATTTAAATGTTCTTTATATTTATTGCCAAATTTTATTGTGTGATGTTCTATTGTATCATAAATTTTTTTAGTGCCGAAATAATAAACAAATAATCCCATTGAATATTCCATTCTATTTTTTTTCCATTCAAATAGTAAAGAACTTCTATTATTACCATTTAATAAATTTTCATATACCGCAGGTGGATCTGCATTACATACTACGTTGTCAGCATTTATATTTTGTTTATCATCCAATTGGATTCCTGTTATTTTTTTTTCTTTTAAAGTTATTTTATTTACTTCGTGACCTTTAATTATTTTAATTCCTACTTCATTCATCAATTTTTCGAGCCCACTTATAATATTTCCGGTTCCACCCATAGAATAATGAATTCCCCATTTCTTTTCTAAATATAAAATTAATCCATAAATTGATGTCGTAGTAAAAGGGTTTCCACCTACTAATAATGGGTGCATACTCAACATTCTTCTGAGCTTCTCATTTCTAACGTAAGATGAAACTAAGGAATAAACTGATTTATAGCTTTTTAACTTTAATAAAGCTGGTAACTGTTGAATCATTACAAATGGTTTATTAAATGGTACATCAGCTAGTTCGGTAAAACCTTTATCAAAAATTTTTTTTGTGAAACTTACTAAGTTCGAATAACCCTCGACATCTTCTTTACTAATATTTTCAATTTGCTTTTTCATATCATTTTCATTTCCTGAATAATTAAATTTTGTCTTATCCTCAAAAACAAATTGATACCAAGTCTGGAGAGGTTGCAGTTTTATATAATTTTCTGGATTTTTTTTAAACAATTCAAATAGTTCATTGATAAGGTAGGGAGCAGTGATAACAGTTGGTCCACCATCATATGTGAAACCATTTTTTTTAAATACTCTTGCTCTACCACCAAGATCTTTATGTTTTTCTATCAATGTAACATTATGACCTTTCGCCCTTAGCCGCAGTGCAGCTGCTATGCCACCAAAACCAGAACCAATAACTATAGTATCCATAAATGTTTAATCTATATTATTTTGAAAAAAAGTAACTAATTTATAGTTAGATTAAGAATTAATCTTTTTAAGTAGACTTTTTGTTTGCTCTAAATCTTTTGAAAATAAATTATCTAGTTTAGATTTATCTACTGATGTCGATATTGCTTTTTTCACTGAGTCAACAGCAATACTGATTGATGCTTTTTTAATATCATTAAGTGCTGCCTCTTTCATTTGCGAAATTTTAGATTTTGCTAAATTTTTTTTTATATCTGACATTTTATGAAATTTATCATTCATCTCTATAATAAGTTTTTCACTATCTTGTTTGGCTCTATCTGAGATTTCCTTTACTTCCGATTTAGCGCTATCCAATTTGGCTTGGGCATTATCTAACATAACTTTTGACTCTTCTCGTAATTTCTCACTTTCATCAATTTCATTTCTAATATCTGAAATAAGTTTATTTAAAGTTTCATTTACCTTTTGAGGAATTTTAAAATAAACAAGAACAGCTACAAAAATAAAAAAAGATACAGCTACCCAAAATGTTGCATCAATTTCCATAATATTTACCTTTATTTTTTTTAGAAAGATCTTCAACAATAGCAGAAATACTACTATTATTAATCTCTTCACCAATCAACTGCTTAATTAATTGTGCTGATGTTTCAGTTGCAATTTTGTTTATCTTTTCTGGCGAACTTTTTTTTAGTTCAACAATTTCTTTTTCAGCATTCTGTATCTCTAAGTTTATCTCCTCTTCGATTTTTTCTCTTTTTTTATCTATATCTTGAATTATTTTTTTTCTAGCCTCATTGAAATAGTTTCTAGCCTCATTTTTACTATTATTGATTAAAGTCTCGTATTCTTTAATTTTATTTTCACTTTCAATTTTTTGTTTTTCAGCTGTCTCTACGTTCTCTAAAATTTGAGATTTTCTTAATTCTAAATTATTACTTATTTTTGGAAGTATAAATTTAGATAAAATTACGAATAAAAATCCAAAGGATAATATCAGCCAAAAAATTTGTGAAACCCAAAACTCAGGGTTTAATTGTGGCATTCCTTCAGATTCCGCACCATATACATTTGATAAAAATGCAAAGACCGAAAGTAATAAATATAAAACTAATCTTTTACGCATTATTTAAAATGCAAATAAAATAATCAATGCTACAACTAATCCAAATAAACCAGTAGCCTCAGCTAACGCGAAACCTAATAATAAATTCGGGAATTGTTTTTGAGCTGCAGACGGATTTCTCATAGCTCCAGACAGATAGTTACCGAAAATAATTCCAATACCTACTCCAGCTCCAGCTAACGCTATCGCCGCTAGTCCTGCTCCTATCATTTTTGCTGCTTCTAGTTCCATTGTTCCTCCTTTTTGTTTAATGGTGTAAATTTAATGCATCATTCAAATATATGCATGTTAAAATTGCAAATACATATGCTTGAAGAAAAGCAACTAATATCTCCAAACCAGTTAATGCAACCGAAAAACCTAGTGGAAGCCATCCACCAACTAATCCGAGGCTTATAACAAAACCCCCGAAAACTTTCATCATTGTATGACCAGCCATCATGTTTGCAAAAAGTCTTACAGATAGACTTATTGGTCTACTTAAATACGAAATAACTTCTATGACCACAATTAAAGGCAATAAAACAATTGGGACTCCACTTGGAACAAACAATTTCAAATAACCAAGACCATGTTTAATAAAACCTATTACAGTCACCCCAATAAATATGAATGCTGCCAGGACAAAAGTAACTATTATATGACTAGTTACTGTAAAAGCATAAGGCAACATTCCTAACATGTTGCAAAATAGGACAAACATAAATAACGAAAATATAAACCCAAAATATGGCTTTCCTTTTGAACCAGCAGTATCACTTATCATTTTTGAAATGAAAGAGTAGCTCAGCTCAGCAAGCAACTGAATTTTATTTGGTATGATATTTTTTTTTACAGACCCTAAGTTGAATACAATCAAAATAATTAAAGAGCTTATTACCATGAATAAACTTGCGTTAGTAAACGAAATATCTATTTGATCTATTTTTATTTCTGGACCAATTCTATAAACATTGAATTGGTGCATTGGGTTTGTAGCCATAATATCTTACTTTTGCATCTTTTTTGCAGATCTTACCACGTTTAAAACACCAGCTATAACTCCTACAAAAAAGAATGTTAAAATTAACCATGGTTTAGTACCAAACCAGCTATCAAAAATAAACCCAATAATACTACCTACTAGAACTGCGGCCACAAGTTCAGTGCTCATTTTGAATGCTACTCCTAAAAGTGACGTTTTTTTATCAATATTTTTGTTTTCATTGTTAGATATCTTTTTTTTTGCAATTTCTAGGCGAGTTTTAAATTTTTCTTTGGTCATTATTAAGCGACCATACTCTCAGCTTTCTGTAAATCAACAGCTACTAATTGGCTGATACCTTTTTCAGGCATTGTTACACCGTATAGTTTGTTCATTTTTGACATTGTTAAAGCATGATGAGTAACAATTACAAATCTTGTTCGGGTAATTTTTGTAAGTTCTTCAAGCAAATTACAAAACCTTGTAACATTCGCGTCATCTAGCGGAGCATCCACTTCGTCTAACACACATATTGGTGCAGGGTTAGTTAAAAATACTGCAAAAATAAGTGATAAAGCTGTTAATGCTTGCTCACCTCCTGACAACAGAGTAATAGATTGAAGTCTCTTTCCTGGAGGACTAACTAGTAGTTCTAAGCCAGCTTCAAGTGGATCATCAGAGTCTACGAGTTCAAGTTTTGCACTTCCACCATTAAATAGTTTTGTATAAACCTCATTAAACTTTCTATTTACTTTTTCAAAGGCTTCCAGGAGCCTTTCCCTTCCTTTTTGATTTAATTCACTAATACTTTCTTTAAGTTTTGAAATTGCTTGTACTAAATCTTGTCTATCACTTTCCATTTTTTTTATTTCAATTTCATATTTACTGGTTTCTTCATCTGCTCTAAGATTTACTGATCCTAATTTCTCTCTCTCTCTCTTTCTAGCGTCCAAAAGCTCTTCTTGTGTGACAGCATCAGGGAATTCATCTTGTTTTTCAAGATTTGAAAAACTTAAAAGATTTTCTTCATTTAGGTTTAATTCAGTGTCTATTCTATCCAATAAATCATTTCTTCTTTTATCAAGACCCTCTATAGTTGCAGATGAGCTTGCTTTTCTCTCTCTAATTTCGATAGATGATTCTTTTGTTACATTCAATTCATTTCTAAAATCATTTATTTGATTGTCAATTTGATTGATCAAATCTTCATTTTCTTTTTTTTCATTTTCTGAAATTCTTAAACTTTCAGAAATTTGACCTTTTTTTTCAGCTTGAGTTTGTGGTTGCTTGTCTAGATCTTCTAATTTTTGGCTAAGAGTTTTTTTACGTTCATTCAATTCATTAATTTTTTTTTCAGAATTTACTAATAAGCTTTTCCAACTGTTAAATTCATTTTCTATTGTATTTATTCTTTCATTTCTTTTAATAGATTCTTTTTTTAGATTTTGGTTTTTACTATAACTATCTGCATATATTTCTTGTAATTTTTTTATATTTTCGTTTTTTTCAGAAAGATTAGATAGCTTTTTATCATCATCATTCTCGTTTATTGTTTGAGTCAAATAACCAATAGTTATTTGGCAAGACTCTAAAATTTTGATTGCATCGTCGTTATTCCTGTCCTTAACTAGTTTAATAATTGCATCAATATTATCTTTTATTTCTCTAATCGTATGTAAGTTTTTCTTTAAATTTTCTGAACCAAAATTATTAATTAGATTATCAACTTTTTCTTGTTCTTGTTTTAAATTCTTTTTTGCAACCTCTAAATCCTGGTTAGACTGTTTTTCAGTTTCATAATATTTAGAGTCAATATCAATTAGCTCTTGTTTTTCCTCCTTAAGTCTTTTTTCGTTGGACTTAGCGTCTATAATTATACTTTTTTCTCTATCAGTATCGTTCTCTATAATTTTTAACGAGCTCTTTATTGCCTCTATTTCACTTTTAATTCTCTCATTTTCTTCGTCTAGCCCCTTCAATTCAAGATTTAATCTTTGAATTTTCGATAAAATTTCAAAATTTTTATCTCTTATAGGATTTACTTTTTCAGTTTCGTCATTTATTTTTTTTTCAATTAATTCTAATTTTTCATTAAAACCCCTAACTTCGTTGTCTGCTTCATTGTTTATCTCTTTTTCAAGTTTAATTTCGTTGTCAATATCCCTCAGTTTTAAATAATAGAGTCCCGCTTCAATTTTTTTAATATCTTCAGAAATATTTTTATATTTTGTAGCTTCTTCAGCTTGTTTTAATAAATTTTGTAGTTGCCTTTCCTGTTGTCTTCGCAACTCATCTGCTCTTTTTAAGTTATTTTCAGCCGCATCTAATCGTAGTTCCGCCTCATGCCTTCTCACATGTAAACCAGCAATACCAGCAGCTTCTTCTAATACTGCTCTTCTATCTGTAGGTTTTGCAGTCACAAGAGCTCCTATTCTACCTTGACTTATTATTGAAGGTGAGTGTGCACCAGTAGATAGATCAGCAAAAAACATTTGAGCATCTTTTGCTCTTACTTCTTTTTCATTAATGTAAAACTTTGATCCCTTATCTTTTTCTATTTTGCGCTTGACCTCAATAGACTCCAACTCTTTATATTGATTTGGGCCATCTTTGTTTTGATTTGTAAGTGAAATTGTGACCTCAGCTAAATTTTTAGAGGGTTTATTGGAAGTTCCAGAAAATATAACATCCTCCATACCTGAACCTCTCATGCTTTTTGCAGATGTTTCGCCCATACACCATCTTAGAGACTCTACTATGTTTGATTTTCCACAGCCGTTTGGTCCGACTATTCCAGTTAAACCTTTATCTATTATAAATGTTGTATTTTCAGCAAATGATTTGAAACCATTTAATTGGATTTTTTTAAACTCCATTAAGAAACTATATCAGTTTTTCTATGGCTTTTTTCAAGTTTTTAAAGTTTAAAGCTTTTTCAAACTTTTTATCGTTAATTATTATCGTAGGAGTAGCATTTATTTTAAATTTTTTTGCCCCTTCGATTCGATCTTCCAGTATGTGATCTTCAATATTTTTGTCTGCTATGCAACTGTCAAAATTTAAATTGAAATTTTGATTTTTAATGACATCTTTAAGATTTGAATTTAATTTTTCAATAGTGCTTCCCTTTATCCATTCTTCTTGTTTTAAATATAAAAAATGTAGGATATTTGCATTTCCGTCATTTTTACAATGTGCTAATTTTGATGCGTTCAAAGCCGCAATATCTAGTGGAAAATTTCTAAACTCTATAGACACAAAGCCATTATCTAAAAATTCATCTTTAAGTTTTGGATAAACTTCTTTATGAAAGTTAGCACAATGTGAGCAAGTAAGAGACTCATAAACTACAATTTTTACCTTTGCATTTATATTTCCTTCTATTATAGGTTTTATTTTTTCATCTGCAATTACGCTATGATTTAAAAAAATAAATAGCAACAAAGATAAAATTTTATTTTTCATCATTTTTTAATAATTTACTCAATTTAAGAAGTGAATATTTTATTTTTTGATTTTTAATATTTTCAATTTTTTTTGCATATTGGTTTTTTGTCACATCTTTTTTTATTTCCCTTCTGAAAATTTTTTGATTACTGTCAAAAGTTATTAATCTAATTTTTTCAACTATTCTGTCATTAAAGTATGTATTAATTTTTTTAACAATTTCATTTTTCTTATACTCCATTTCAACCTCATGACCTCTTTTGACCATTATGCTTAGAGTGCTTGAGCTTAATTTATTAGAACTTTTGAACGATTTTGGGTAGCATACCTTGAATAACTCATCCCCTACAATGTGCCTCCAATTATCAAGAGTTTCTGAAAATATATGACCTTTCTTTTTTAAAATTTTTTTAACTTTTGTTGGTAAAGTATCTTTAAAAGATCTTAGTCCTTGAATGGATCTGTATCTCTGCTTAGAATTGAATTTATATTGCATATGAATAAAAAGAACATACCAAAAAAAATTTTACATTGGTACGATAATAATAAAAGATCTTTACCATGGAGAAGAAATAATACAAAAAAACAACATGAATATTTTACTTTAGTAAGTGAGTTTATGCTTCAACAAACCCAAGTAAAAACAGTTATTCCATTTTTTAATAAATTTATTAAAAAATTTCCAAATCTTAAATCTTTAGCAAGTGCAGATGAAAATAGAGTACTCAAATATTGGGAGGGTCTCGGTTACTATTCAAGAGCAAAAAATCTAAAGAAGACAGCTACTATATTAATAACAGAGTATCACGGAAATTTACCTAAAGATTTAGAAAAACTCAAAACTCTTCCAGGTATCGGAGAATATACATCAAGATCAATTTTATCCATTGCACATAATAAGCCCTACATTCCATTGGATGGCAATGTTGAAAGAATATTAAAAAGAGTTTTCTTATTAAAAAAAAAATCTCAAATATCTAAAGAAAATTTAGCTAAAAAAAAAAGTTTTTTTTTAAATTCAAAAAGGTCAAGTGATTACGCTCAAGCAATAATGGAGATAGGAGCTTTAATTTGTAGACCAACATTACCAATATGTAATTCTTGTCCATTAACTATTTATTGCAAAGCTTATAAGAAAAAAGATTTTGCCATAATTACCAATAGTAAATTTAACAAAATAAAATATTTTGAAGCCCAGGTATATAAACGTAAAAATAAATATTTAGTAATAAAAAATAAAAAATTTAATTTTTTAAAAAATTTAGTTATTTTTCCAATGAACGAAATTGACAAAGAAAAATATCAATTATCAATCGATAAAAAAATAAATATTAAGCTATCTAATATGAATATGAAAATAATAATTAACGAAAATAATAATAGAAAAACAATAAAAAATAGTTTTCTTTTAGATAAATCAAACTTTAGTAAATTTATTTTACCTTCATTTACAAAAAAAATATTAAATTCGTTGCCTCACGTAAAATGAAAAAAATTGCAATAATAGGAGCGGGTATTTCAGGTTTGTTTTTTGCAAATTTAATTGAAAAAAATAAATCTTATTCATATAAAATATTTGAACGAAAAAATTCAATTAATTTAAATGATGGATATGGAATACAATTGTCTGTTAATAGTATTAAATTGCTTAATAATATTGGTTTTAACAAATTTAACAATAATCAACTTTACTTTCCAAAAAAGGTTAATTTTCTAAATGCAAAAGACTCAAAAAAAATATGCGATATTGACTTATTAAAGTTTAATAATGAAAATAATCATTATACTACCCTGAAAAGATCAAACTTAATTGAATTTCTATTAGCCGGAATTCCAAAAGATAGACTGATCTTAAATTATGAGCTTAATGATATAAAGCAAGGGGATAAAGCATCGCTTTTATTTTCAGATAATAAAACTGATGAATTTGATTATTTGGTGGCCGCCGATGGCGTTTATTCAAAAACAAAACAAATATTATTTAAGAAAGAAGGTTTACCAGAGTACTACAATACAATCGCTTTAAGAGGAAATATCAAAGATTTTTATAACTTTGATATTTCTTTATACCTCGGGCCAAACTTTCATTTTGTGATTTATCCTATTAATCAAAATAAAGAATTTAATTTTATAGCTATAATTAGAAAAGAATTTATTCATAAGAAAATAATCAACAAAGATTTATTAAATGATAATAATTTTAAGAAAAATTTATTAAACGAAATTTCCTCTAAATCAAATTTAAATTTAGTTGAAAAGGTTGAAAAAACAAAATGTTTTCCAATTTTTGTGAGCAAAAAATTTCTTATACCAAAATCTAATAATATTTTTTTAACCGGGGATGCATTTTATGCATTTCCTCCTTCATTTGCACAGGGTGCATCACAATCAATAGAATCTGCAAACGAGCTTTTTTACAATTTAAGAAACAATACTTCAAATTATTATAAAAATAGAGTTTTCAGAACCAAACAAATAAATTCAAGATCAAATCTCAATCATTTTGCATTCCATTTATCAAATCCTTTAAATATTCTTTTAAGAAACATTTGTTTGAAATATCTTTCTAAAAATGACAAATTTTTAGAAAATTATTTGGGAAAAGTTTATAACAACTAACTTCTTGGTCTTAATCTTTGCCTAAGATCATCGATTGGTTTTAAGATTTTTCCTGACTGATAATGCCAATAAGTCCAACCGTTGCAACTTTCAGACCCCAATATTTTAGCAGCTACCTTGTGAATTGATCCTTCACTTTTCTTATATTTAATACTTCCATCAACCATTACTTTTGCGTAAATCTCTTTTTTTTTATCGTAAATTTCCACTCCTGGTTTAATTACGCCCAATTCAATTAAAGACCCGAAAGGAATTCTCGGTTTTGATTTATTATTTTGAATTACATCTAAGTATTCGTCTTTAATCTCTTTTGTATTTTGTAATCTCTTGCTTGCAGCTTCATAATAAACTTTTTCTTTCTCAATGCCAAAGTATGATCTACCTAGTTTTTTCGAAACCACTGCTGTTGTTCCCGATCCTAAAAAAGGATCGAATATAAAATTATTTTTATTTGAAGAGGCCAATATAATTCTATGAAGCAAGGCCTCTGGTTTCTGAGTAGAGTGAACCTTCACTCCATTATTTTTCAATCTCTCTTTACCATTACATATAGGCAAATTCCATGTCGATCTCATTTGTATATCATCATTAAAAGATTTCATTGATTGATAATTAAATGTATATTTTGATTTTTTGCTTTTAGATGCCCATATCAACGTTTCATGTGCGTTTGTAAATCTTGTTCCCCTAAAATTTGGCATTGGATTACTTTTATTCCAGATTACATCATTCAATATCCAGAAACCTAAATCTTGAATTATTTTTCCAACTCTAAATATATTATGGTAACTTCCAATTACCCAAATAGATCCATTTTTCTTTAAAACTCTTTTACATTCACCCAACCAATCTGATGTGAATTTATCATACGCTTGAAAACTCTCAAACTGATCCCATTTGTCGTTTACAGCATTTACTTTTGATCTATCAGGTCTAATTAAACTATTTTGTAATTGTAAATTATATGGAGGATCTGCGAAAATTAAATCAAATGTTTCATCAGGAACTTTTTTTAACTCTTTTAAGCTATCCGAGTTTAAAATCTTATTATGTAAATTTTTCAACATCATTTTTCAAAATTTAATTAGACTTCAGAGTAGAATCCTCGTCAACCAGTGATTGAAAAAAAAAGACTCTTCTTGTTATGAGATTTTTTTGAGACTCAATATATTGTGTATAGGGCTAAATGTTTTTCTGTGATGCTTTGTAACGCCAAATTTTTTAATCGCTTTCAAATGCTGAATTGTGCCGTAGCCTAAATTTTTATTCCAGGCATATTTTACAAACTTTTTTGACATTTTTGATATTAGTCTATCTCTAGAAACTTTAGCAATAATAGATGCTGCTGAAATTTCAGCTACTTTTTGGTCACCCTTAATTATAGACTTTAATTTATAACCATTGATTATTGGCAACTTATTGCCATCAATCATTATTAAAGATGGTTTAGATTTTAGTTTTTTTATAGATCGTTTCATTGCTAGTAAACTTGCATTCAATATATTTAGTTTTTCAATTTCTTTCAATGAAGCAGAGCCAATTGTCCAAATACTATTTTTTTTAATATATTTTTCTAATAAGTTTCTCTGATTTTTTGAAAGTTTTTTTGAGTCCTTAATTTTTTTTTTATCTACAGGTTTTTTAAATATTACTGTAGCTGCAAAAACCGGGCCCACCAAACTTCCTCTACCAACTTCATCAACCCCAGCAATTACTTTTTTCATTAAATTTTTATTTTCAATTCATCAATTTTTTTTCTTATATTTTTTAAATCTTCCCAAGAAAATTTTTTTTGATCGGGTTGTCTTAATAAATACGCTGGATGAAAAGTGAGAAAAGTCATAAAAGTTTTTTGACTTATTATTATTTCTTTCCATTTGCCTCTTTCTTTTGATATTTTAAGTTTTTGACCAAATAAAGCTTCCATAGCTGTGCTACCCATTAATATTAATATTTTTGGATTAATAATTGAAATATGCTCACGTAAAAAAATTGAAT
The DNA here is from genome assembly GCA_902581445.1 of uncultured Pelagibacteraceae bacterium. GTDB lineage: Bacteria > Pseudomonadota > Alphaproteobacteria > Pelagibacterales > Pelagibacteraceae > Pelagibacter. The sequence goes on along the minus strand of CACHOG010000002.1, from coordinate 34,236 downwards.
ATCTATTGATCTCTGAAATTTCAGGTTTTCTATTATTAGGAGGTCTATAATTGACTACATTAGTAATATAAATATTTTCTCTTTTAATTTTTATTGCATTTAACATCTTATTGAGTAAAACCCCAGCATCCCCAACAAATGGTTTACCTTCCATATCTTCTTTTTCTCCTGGACCTTCACCTACCAACATAATCCTACTTTTTGGATTGCCATCACCAAAAACTATATTTTTTGAAAATTTTTTAAGCTCACAATCCTCAATTGATTTTATTTTATCTTTGAGATCGATCAATTTTTTATCAGTTCCAACATTTTCTTTGTTTTTCCTAAAGCGATTAATAGGCGCGTTATCAAAAATATACTGAGATTCTATTGATTTTAAAAACTCTTGATTTAAGATTTCCTTATTGGCCATTTTTAAATGATAACAAAAAACACTAAAATAATCTGTACTATATTTATATTTTTTTTCACCTTTGAGGCGAAATCCAAAAATATTTACTTAGATGATTTTAACTCTAAGGTGTTATCAAATTATTTTTCAGGAGTTATTTCTCATAATAACCAAAAAAATGAGCAGGCTCTTAAATATTTTAAAACTTCAAAACAATTATTAAATAAACATGAAGAGTATTTTAAGAGGCTGATTTTCTCATTAGTGCTAAATCAAAATGTTGATAGGGCCATACAAGAAATAAAATTTTTAAAGAATAAAAACCAATCAGAATTTTTTGAAGCACAGCTACTTTTATTGATAGATAGCATTATTAAAAAAAATTTTGATAAAACCAAAATTTATCTAGATACTACTGCTGAATACATTGAGAGTGGAACTTTTGAGAAAGTTATTTATGAGACACTAAGGGATTACACTTATACATTTGAAGAAAAAAAAATGAGTAATTTCAAATCTAATTTTGGTAATTTGATAGCCATAAATAATGCATTTCAAAGTTGTTATTTAGATTATCCAAAAACCTTAGATTACTTTAATCGATTGCAAAGTTCAGAAGCGGCTGATTATTCGAGGTATTTGTTTTTTTATGTAAATTATCTTATTCATAAAAAAAGATTTGATTTAGTTAAAGAAATTTCAATGGAAATTGATGAATTGTCAAGCAACTTAATAATCTTACAAACAAAATCATGGATTGATAAAAATAATTTTAATGAAATTAAACAAATCTTTTCCTGTAAAAATGAAAATGATATTTTAGCTGAGTTTTTTTATTTAGTTTCTAATTTATATTCATCCCAAGATGAATATGAACAGTCAAATTTTTACTTAAATATATCATATTTTTTAAATAAAAAATTTAAAATAAATTTATCTTTAATGGCAGATAATTATTACTTAAATGGGAATAACGAGCAAAGTTTAAAAGTTTTAGAATTATTTAATTCAAAAGATGACCTTTATTATTGGTTCAAAATTAAGCAAGAAGCAAAGATAATTACTGAAAAAAAAAATAAAGAAGAAGCTTTAAAATACATTGAAAAAAATTTTAAGAATATAAAAAATCCATCAACTAAAGTTCTATTTGACCTAGCGACCATTTATAAAAATTCCAAAAAATACGAGAAAGCAATAGAGTTATATACTTCTGTAATGAATATTATGGACAGAGATAGTCTTAATTACGCAGATTTACTTTACAGAAGAGGTGGAAGTTTTGAAAGGATAGGCAAATATAAAAAATCAGATAAAGATTTATTAGAAGCATTAGAAATAATACCAAACAATTCATATGTATTGAATTATTTAGCTTACTCATGGTTGGAGCGGAATCAAAATATTAACAAAGCTATATTAATGCTGGAGAAAGCTTATAAAGAAAATGAAAATGACCCTTATATAATTGATTCAGTAGGGTGGGGATATTTTTTATTAGGAAAATATAATGATGCTGAAAAATATATGAGAAGAGCTTTAGAATTAATGCCAGACGATCCTATCGTAAACGATCATTATGGGGATATTCTATGGAAATTGAATAGAAAAATTCAAGCTAAATATTTTTGGAATAGTGTACTTAAAATGGACGATGCTGAAAAAGAAATGATAGAAAAAATTAAGGTAAAATTAATCAACGGTTTATCTTAAAAATAATGAGAGTTTATAGAATTAATTCTCGAGCAAAGATTAATCTTAATTTAAATGTAATCAGAAAATCAAAAAAAAAAAAATTGCACTTAATTGAGTCTCTTATTTGTTTTGTAAACCTATCTGATAAGATTTACATAAATAAGCACAACTTAAAATATCATAAAGTTAAATTTATAGGAAAATTTTCAAAAAATATTTCAAAAAAGAATACAGTTACAAAGCTACTTAGCTTGTTAGACAAGGATAATGCATTAAAAAATAAATATAAAATTCTTATAAAAAAAGAGATTCCACTTAAATCCGGGATGGGTGGTGGATCAATGAATGCAGCAAATCTATTAAATTATTTTTATAAAAAAAAGCTTATAAATTTAAATAAATTAAAAAAATATTCTTTAAAAATTGGATCTGATGTTATTCTAGGATTAAATAGTAAGCCAAAGATTTTATTCAAAGATGGATCTATTAAAGAAGTCAAAAATATTAAAAAATATCATATTTTAATTGTTAAGCCTAATTTTGGTTGTTCAACTAAGAAAATATATTCATCAAACAAAACTTTTTCTAAGTCTGAGTTTAAAAAAATAAAAACAAAAATTGATAAAAATATCATTCTTAATGGTAAAAATGACTTAGAAAAAAGCGCCTTCAATTTGTATCCAGCTTTAAAAAGAATAAAAAATTTACTCAATCAAAATAAACAAGCCAAATTTGTGAGAATGACAGGTTCTGGGTCTGCGATAATTATGTATTTTAATTCAAATAAATTTGCAAAAAATGCGTTGAAAATTTATAAAAGGAAATTAAATAAATGTTTTTTTATTATAACTAAAATAATATAAAAAGTTGCGATATAAAATAGATAAATTTTGGGGCGTAGCCAAGTGGTAAGGCAGCGGTTTTTGGTACCGCCATTCCTAGGTTCGAATCCTAGCGCCCCAGCCAGATATGCTAAATATTTTAAATAGAATTTTTACTTCAACAAAAAACCTAAACACTATTAATCACAGATTTATCAAGTTAAGAAAAAATACGAATGTAGAAAAAATTTTTGATGCTATTGAAAGTTATTCAAACGTAGCAGAGGTAAGATATGTTGGAGGTTGTGTAAGAAAAATTATTAATAATGAAAAAGTTGATGATATCGACTTAGCAACAAATATAGAGCCAACAAAAGTAAAAGAAGCTCTGGAAAATAAAAATATAAATTATTTTGATACTGGTATTGAACACGGAACAATTACAGCTTTAATAGAAAATGATAAATTCGAAATTACTTCGCTAAGAAGCGATATTAAAACTGATGGACGTCATGCAGAAATAGAATTTACAACTGATTGGATTAAAGACGCTGAAAGACGAGATTTTACGATTAACTCCATATATGCAGATATTAATGGAAACTTATTTGATCCTTTTGATGGGAAAAAGGATTTAGAAAACGGATTAATAAAATTTGTAGGGGAAACAGAAAAAAGAATAAAAGAAGATTACCTAAGAATACTAAGATATTTCAGATTTTTTACGTTATATAGTAAAAATAAACATTGCTTAGCAGTTAAAAAAATAATTAAAAAAAATATAGCAGGTATTAAAAAGCTATCATCAGAGAGATTGCTAGATGAATTGAAAAAAACCTATAAATCAAATTGCTTTATAAAATTGTGTGAAGACAAATTTTCTTACGAAATAATTTCTGCAGTATTTCCAGAATTTAAACAAATCGAATTATTTAAAAAATTAAATGATTATACAAAATCAAACTTGCATAGTCTAGATTTTGAGTTTTTCTTATCGCTTTTGATATTAGATGATACAGATAATTCCGATTATTTTTTTTATAAATTTAATGTTTCAAAAAAAAATCAAAAAAGAATTAAATTAATTAAAAATTTTTATTTTAGCAAAAAATTACCTATTAAATTTACATCTCAAAATCTTTGGAAAATATTTTATTTTAATGGTAAAGAGGGATTGATCGATATTTTAAATTATAAAATATTTACTTCTAAAAAATTTGATAAAAGCTTATTTAATCAAATTAATTATTTTAAAAATAAAGAATTACCTAAATTACCCATCACCGGAGGTGATTTAATTAGAGATTTTGGGATTCCCGAGGGAGAAATCGTAGGCGAGAAATTAAAAGAAATAGAGAATATTTGGATTAATAACAATTTTAAAATCTCTGATAAAAATTTAAAAAAAATACTAAAAAATTAAATATATTTTACATCCTTAATTTCAAAGTTTTTAGAACCTGCTGGCGTATTAATTTCCACTAGATCTCCTTTATTTTTACCTATCAAACCTTTTCCTATGGGTGATTTAAAAAAAATTAATTTTTTTTTTAAATCTGCTTCGTCTTTTCCAACAATTTTATAATCAATTTTTTCATCAGTATCTAAATTTATTAAATAAACTGTCGAACCAAAAATTACCTTACCATCGTTAGTAAGTTTTGTTACATCAATGACATTTGCACGAGCAATTTTATCGTTGATTTCCTCTATTCTTCCTTCATTTAAAGATTGTTGCTCTTTAGCTGCATGATACTCAGCGTTTTCTTTTAAATCTCCATGTGATCTTGCCTCAGATATCGCTGCAACAATCTCTGGTCTTTTTTTTTCTTTTAAAAAAACTAATTCGGTTTTTAGTTTTTCCAAACCAGTTACAGTTATAGGTTCTTTTTCCATTTTATTTCCATTTGGCGACTGGCGGTAAGGACATTAATATTCCTTCTACATTCCCTCCCGTTTGTAATCCAAATTTAGTACCTCTATCATATAAAAGATTGAACTCAACATATCTACCTCTTTTTAAGTATTGAAGCTCTTTTTGTTTTGTTGTCCATTTCCTTTTTCTTTTTTTTTTTACTATTTCATTAAATATTTTAGTAAATGATAATCCAACATCTCTAACAAATGCAAAATCTTTCTCCCAATTCCCTTTTTTGTAATCAAAAAAAATACCACCAATCCCTCTCTCCTCGTTTCTGTGAGGTAAAAAAAAATATTTTTCACACCACTTTTTGTATTTTCTGTAATAATTTTTGTTATGCTTGTTGCATGTTTTTTTTAATTCATTGTGAAGCCATCTTTTTAAAGTTTCATCTCTCAAACATGGCGTTACATCCATTCCTCCCCCAAACCATCCATGAGAAGTAACAATATACCTTGTATTGAAATGCATAGCAGGTATATGAGGATTTTTCATATGCATAACAACCGATATACCTGATGCCCAAAAATTTGGATTTTTTTTTGTTCCAGGAATTTGTCCTTTAAATTTTTTGGGAAATTTACCATAAACCTCTGAAAAATTTACACCAACTTTCTCAAAAAGCTTTCCATTTTCAAAAATTCGAAATTGTCCACCTCCTTGATTTGGACCTCTTGACCAATTTTTAATTTTGAAAATATTTTTTTTATTTTCTAATTTTTCAATATCACTTGCAATAATGTCTTGTAAAATTACAAACCAGTTTCTTACAATATTTTTCTTTGAAGAAATTTCCATTTTAAATCTTAAGCTGTCTTATGCTTTCACTTAAAATTATTGCAACTGATGTGGACAAGTTTAGTGATCTTTTTTTATCTACCATTGGAATTTTTACTTTTTGTTTTAACAAATCATGAACTTTTTTTGGTACGCCAACACTTTCTTTACCAAAAAGCAAAGTATCTTTTATGTTAAATTTAAAATCAGTATATAATTTTTTCGCTTTTGTTGTAATTAAAATTACTCTATCGTTTGATTTAGCATCAAAAAATTCCTCATCACTTTGATAAAAATTTATATTTTTAGTGTCCATATAGTCCATCACGACCCGTTTAAATCTTTTGTCGCTAAGAAGAAAACCGCAAGGTTCAATAATTTCTAATTGTGCACCTAGACAAGCACAAGTTCTAATAATTGCAGCTGTATTTTGAGGTATGTCTGGCTCGTATAAGGCTATTTTAGGAGTAAATTTGGCTTTATAATGTGTCATTCTAACAGTGGAAATATTATGCTTTTTTATTATATGAAATCATATATTAGATAATATTAATATAGAATTGAAATGTCGGAAAAAAAAGTCAAAAGAAGAGAATTCATATTCACAGCAACTTATGCAGTTGGAGCAGTTGGGGTAGGAGCAACAGTTTGGCCCTTGATTGACCAAATGAACCCTGATGCATCAGTAAAAGCGTTAGCCAGCACCGAGGTTGACATTAGTAACGTAGAGAAGGGTCAGTCCATTACAGTCTTGTGGAGAGGAAAACCAGTTTTTATTAGAAGAAGAACTGATGAAGAAATTGCAAAAGCAAGAGATGTTAACATAGATGAATTAAAGCATCCAGAGAAAGACGAGGATAGAGCCAAAGACCCAGAGTGGCTTGTTATGTTAGGAGTTTGTACACATTTAGGGTGTGTGCCATTAGGTGATAAAGGTGAATATGGAGGATGGTTTTGCCCATGCCATGGATCACATTATGATACATCTGGAAGGATAAGAAAAGGTCCTGCTCCAACAAATATGGAAGTGCCTAAATACGAATTTGTAAATAGTAATACTATAAAGATAGGTTAAGTAAATGAGCGATAACGAATACACTCCTAGTTCAAAATTTGGAAAATGGTTTAACGACCGTTTACCCCTTCTAACACTTGGAAAACACTTAACTGATTATCCAACACCAAAAAATCTAAATTATTGGTGGACCTTTGGGGGAATATTAACATTTTGTCTAATTACTCAAATTGTGACAGGATTAATCTTAGCAATGCATTATGTTGCTCATGCAGACCTAGCTTTTGGAAGTGTGGAGCATATTATGAGAAATGTAAATTATGGATGGCTTATAAGGTATGTTCATGCAAATGGTGCATCAATGTTTTTTTTAGCTGTCTATATTCATATATTTAGATCTTTGTACTATGGTTCTTATAAATCTCCTCGAGAAATAATATGGATTTTAGGAATGATAATTTACATACTCATGATGGCTGCAGCATTTATGGGTTATGTTTTACCTTGGGGTCAAATGAGCTTCTGGGGAGCAACAGTTATCACAAATCTTTTTAGTGCAATTCCGTTAGTTGGAGAAAGTATAGTTACATGGTTATGGGGAGGTTATTCAGTAGATAACCCGACTTTAACTCGTTTCTTTAGTTTACATTATTTAATTCCATTTTTGATACTAGGTCTGGTAGTGCTTCATATTTGGGCTCTCCACGTGCCGGGTAATAATAATCCAATTGGTATTGATTTAAAAAAACCATCTAAAGACACTGTTCCTTTTCACCCTTACATTGTTATTAAAGATTTATTTGCATTATTAATTTTTTTAATAGTTTTTGCTTTCTTTGTTTTTTATTCTCCGAATATTCTTGGCCACGCTGATAATTATATTGAGGCAAATCCAATGGTTACCCCTGCACACATCGTTCCAGAATGGTATCTACTTCCTTTTTATGCAATTTTAAGGTCTGTACCTGATAAACTTTTGGGTGTAATTGCAATGTTTGGCGCTTTATTTATTCTAGTAATACTTCCATGGCTTGATACTTCAAAAACAAGGTCAGCAATTTTCAGACCGTTATATAAACAATTTTACTGGTTCCTCGTAGCTGATGTTTTAATACTTGGATATGTTGGGGCAATGCCTGCAGAAGGAATTTATCTTTTAGTTGCAAGAGTAGCTACTGCTTATTATTTTGCTCATTTTTTAATAATTTTACCAATATTGAGTAGAAAAGAAAAAGTCCTGGATGTGCCATTGAGTATAACAGAGCCTGTACTAGGTGGATCAGTTAGTGCCTCTGCGGTAAGGCAAAGAAAAGACAAATTATGAAAAAATTTGTAATTATCTTTTTTTTTTTACTAATTTATAATTCAATAAACATTTCTTCTTTTTCTGCAGAGAAAGCAACGAAACCAATGAGTCCAGGTTGGAGTTTTAAAGGTTTTTTTGGAACGTTTGATAGAGCATCCTTACAAAGAGGTTACCAGGTATACACAGAGGTTTGTGCTTCTTGTCATTCAATGAAACATTTGAGCTATAGGAACTTATCACAACCAGGCGGTCCAGAATTTAGTAAAGAGCAGGTAAAAATTATAGCTGCGCAATTTGAAGTAAGGGATGGACCAAATGATGATGGTGAGATGTTTGATAGACCCGCAAGACCGTCTGATAATTTTGTGAGTCCATATGCAAACGATAAGGAGGCTACTGCTGCAAACGGAGGAGCGTACCCACCAGATATGTCAGTGCTTGTAAAAGCAAGGAAAGGGGGAGCCGATTATATATACTCTTTATTGCTTGGATATGACGAGCCACCTGAAGGAATTTCCCTAGATGATGGTGTGTATTATAATAAATACATGGCAGGTAATAAAATTAAAATGTCAAACCCTTTATCTGAGGGCATTGTAGATTATGCTGATGGAACTCAAGCTACAGAGGAGCAAATGGCGAAGGATGTAACAACTTTTCTTTCTTGGGCTGCGGAACCACATTTAGAGGAAAGACATAAAATTGGATTTAGAGCAATTGTTTATTTAATTATAATCACAATTTTAGTTTATTTTAGCATGAAAAAGATTTGGTCACGTGTTGAATCTGAAGTTTAAAACATCACCATCTTTAACAATATAATCTTTACCCTCTAGCCTCATATTCCCGTTATTTTTTGAGTTTAACCATCCACCATTTCTAACAAAATCTTCATAAGAAACTGTTTCGGCTCTGATAAATCCTTTCTTAAAATCTGTGTGTATTTCACCAGCAGCATTTGGGGCGATACAATTTTTTTTAATCGTCCATGCTCTAGTTTCCTCAGGTCCTGATGTGAAGAAAGTTTCTAAATTTAAAATATTATATCCTTTACTAATTAGCTTATTAAGACCAGTATCTTTAAGCTCAATCATATTCATATAATTTTTTTTTTCATATTTTTCAAACTGATTAATCTGATTTTCGATATCTGCGGAAATAATTATAGTATTCTCAGGACCAAATTTTGCTATAAAGTCTTTTGTATAGTTGTTACCACTGTTAACACTTTTTTCATCTACATTGCATACATAAATCTTAGGTTTAATTGATAATAATCCGGTTTGATTAATTATTTTTTCATCAAACTCATTTATTAATTTAGATAAATCTTTACTATTGTTAAGAAGTTCTAGTGCTTTTTCTAATATTTTAAGTATCTTTTCATCAATATTTTTTTTATTTTTTTTATCTAATCTTTTTTGTAAAGACTCTATATCGGCCAGCATCATTTCAGTTTCTATTATTTCTAAATCCCTTATAGGATTAACACTTGAATTGACGTTTTGAATATCAGTGGAGTCAAAACATCTTATCATATGTATGATTGCATCAACTTCTCTTATATGAGATAAAAATTTATTACCTAGCCCTTCCCCCTTAGAAGCGCCTTTGACTAGACCTGCTATATCAACAAAAGATATTGTTGTATTAATTTTCTTTTTAGATTTAGATATTTCCGAGAGTTTATCTAGTCTACCATCTGGAACAGGAACTATGCCAATATTAGGATCAATTGTACAAAAAGGAAAATTTTCTGCTTGGGCTTTAGAAGAATTAGTTAAAGCATTAAACAATGTTGATTTACCAACATTTGGCAAACCAACAATACCACATTTAAAACCCATCTATTTGTTATTTACTGTACTTGAAAACAGATCCAATTTTTTATCAATCAGAATAGTTAAAGATTCAGTTATATTTTTTGTAATTGAAGTAAGTTCTTCTTTTTCATCTTCATCAAAATCTTGTAATACATGATCAGAAACTTCAATATTATTTTTTGGGTGACCAATACCAATTCTAACTCTTGAATAATCTTTACCGATAAATTTATCTATAGACTCTATACCATTGTGTCCTGCACTAGATCCACCAAACTTTGTTTTAATTTTTCCAAAATCTATATCTAAGTCATCATGAAAAACTATTACGTTTTCAGCTTCGATTTTAAAATATTCAATCAACTCTCTAATACAAATTCCAGAATTATTCATAAACGTAAGAGGTTTAATAGCGTAAACTTTTTTCCCATTTATTGTTCCGGTAGTTAGCAACCCTTTAAACTTTGGTTTTTGCTTAGATAATCCAAATTTTTGGTTTATTGCATCTATAATTTTAAATCCGATATTATGTCTATTATTTTCACTGTTAGGAGTGGGATTGCCAAGACCTACAAAAAGTAACATGATTATTTTATAAAAAATTTTTCAGATTATTATTTTTTTTCTGGTTGGGATTTTTTATCATCCCCTTTTTTCCCATCATCTTTTTTATCAGATTTTGATGTATCTGCAGGCGTCGCTTTTCCATCTCCCTCTGCACCTTCTGTTGCTTGTGTTGCTCCTTCCTCACCTGTTGAGTCTGAACCCTCTGCAGCTTCAGCTGGTTTCTCAGGTTCTTTGATAACTGTAGGAGCTGCTAGCGTAGCAACAACAAAGTCTCTTCCTTGAATAGTTGGATGAACATTATCCGGTAGTTTTATTGCAGATATTTTAAAACTTTGACCAATGTCCACACCTTCTAAATCTACTACAAGCTCATTAGGAATATTTTCTGTCGGACATTTTAATTCAACTTTTCTTCTGACTATATTCAAAACACCACCTCTTTTTAATCCTGGTGACTTATCATTGTTTATAAATTTAACTGGTATTTGGAGAATTACTTTCCCACCTTTTACAATTCTTAAAAAATCAACATGCGTTGGCTCGTCTGATAGTATGTCAAATTTTACTTCTCTAGGTAAAACATTTTGATCTTTGCCTTCAATCTTTAAATTAATTATGTTCGACAAAAAGTTGTCTTTTTCAAGCAAGTTAGTCAAAGTTTTTTTAGATACAGATATATTTTGATTTTTATCCTCGCCACCATAAATTACCCCAGGAACATTACCTTGAGACCTTAAAATATTTAATTCACCTTTTGTTTTGGTGTTTCTGATATTAGCTTCTAAAGTATTCATAAAAAACTCAGTCTTTTAACCTAAGTTTATCTATAAAACAAGACAATTATTTGAATAAATCTGATACAGATGTTGAATTAGATATTCTTTTAAGAGCTTCTCCAAGAAGATTAGAGATACTTAAGATTTGAATATTTTTTACATTATTTATTTTTTTAGAATTATCTATTGTATCAGTAATCACCAAATTTTTGATTGGCGAATTTTTAATTTTTTTAACTGCGTCACCACTAAGCACTCCGTGCGTTATATAAACGTGAATTTCTTTTGCTCCTCTTGATTTAAGCATTTTCGCTGCATTCACTATTGTTCCACCGGAGTCGATGATATCATCAACTATTATACAAATTTTATTTTTTATATCTCCAATTATATTCATCACTTCAGATTTTCCTGCGGCTGGCCTTCTCTTATCAACAATAGCAAGGTTAACATTTAATAATTTACTCAGTCCTCTTGTTCTTGCTACTCCACCTACGTCTGGAGAAACACAAACCAAATTATCCATTTTAAGATTTTTTTTAATATGTCTATAAAATATTGGGGTTGCATAAAGATTATCAACTGGAATATCAAAAAAACCTTGTATTTGCCCTGCATGTAAATCAACTGTTACAACTCTATCAGCTCCAGCTTTAGTTATTAAATTAGAAATTAATTTTGCAGATATTGAGGTTCTTGGTACAACTTTTCTATCTTGTCTTGCATAGCCGAAATATGGAATTACTGCAGTGATATTTTTTGCTGAGGATCTTTTTAAAGCATCTATGCACAACAACATCTCTAATAAATTGTCATTTGCAGGAGAAGATATGGACTGAACTATAAAAATGTTATTCCCTCTGATGTTTTCATTTATTTCGACGTAAATTTCTCCATCTGAAAATTTTCTAATATTTGAATTTACCAATTTTGTTTTAAGATACTTTGAAATCTTTTGACTTAAATTTTTGTTACTGTTTCCAGTTAATAATTTCATTGAGATTGCCTAATTAATCATAATTAAGGATATATTTCTACCATAATCATTCTGTTTTTTATGTAAAGATCTTCTTGCGCTAAAGAAATTGTTTTTTTGATTGTATGTATCTTGATCAATAATATCTATTTTTTTAATACCAAGCTTTTTCAACTTTGAAACTACATATTTATTAAGGCTAAAATATGTTTTATTTTTTATCTTTTTAAAAAATAATTTGTTTTTTTTGTCCTGTTTTAAAAATTTTCTTTGAAAATCATTTTGTATTTCGTAATTTTTTTGAGATATACATGGACCGATTGCAGCAATAAGATTTTTTGATTCGCTACCTCTTTTTTTAAATTCCTTAACTACTTTTTGAATTATACCTTTATAAGCACCCTTCCAACCAGCATGGATTGCAGAAATGATTTTAAGCTTTTTGTCAAAAATAAAAATAGGGGCACAATCTGCAGTTAAAATTCCAATTATTATTTTCCTCTGATCAGTAATTAATGCGTCTCCAATGAGTTTTTTTTTGGAAAATTTAAAACTTTTTATCAAAAAAAACTTGTTACTATGAATTTGATTAAGGAGAATTAATTTCTCATATGACTCAGAAATTTTTTTACATGCAATAACTATATTTTTATTTACATACTTTTTTTTATCAAGTGATCCTCTTCCACAGTTTAAACTTTTGTAGATTCCTTTAGATTTTCCTCCTAATCGATTAAAGAAGCAGTGCTTTATATTAGTTTCTTTTGATAATTTACTTGAGTAAAACATTATTCAAATCCTAAAAAATCATTATTTTTATAATTATGCGCAAATATTACTTTAAATAGTTCTCCCATAGAATTTTCATGCAAAAGTCTTTTAAGAGTTACAAACATATCTTTTCTTTGTTGTTCATTCATATTTTTCTCAATAATTTTTGCTCTCTCGATTATTCCCATAGTTTCTAGAAAAAATTTCTGTGTGACTATATTTTTGACTTTAAGATTTTTTTTTTCAAAAAACTCTTTTAAAAGATTAAAATTTACAAGATAAGTAATATCTACTTTTCCAATATGATTTATCAAATTATTCATTTTAATTTTTTTATTTTTCCTTACAGCTTGCAAAGTTGCACCATTGAAGGATTTTAAATATCCATAATCAATAAGCAAAATTCCTCCAGAGAGTGCAGAAATTTTCTTAATTATTTTATTAAGTTCAAAAAAACCCAATTTAGGGAACTCAACAAAATTTTGCTTTTTAAGAGTATTAAATGATTTAATGTGTGAGATATCTATTGAAGAGGCCTGTTTATAAGTTTCTAATAATGTATTTTTTTTAAGAAAAAAACATTTCTCCAAAAATTTTTTATTCTTTATTACAAATTGCTTTATTGGTATCGCATCAAAAAACTCATTGCCAAAAAAAACTATCGGTCCTTTTTTGATAGAGTTATAATTTTTAATCCATTTTATTTGACCACTTACAATTTTTTTTTTTTGTATTTTTTTTAGCAAATTGCTTTTCTCATATAAAAAAATTTTTACTGATTTATTAAACTCTGGAAATTTTCTGAAGGTTTGAATCAGAATCTTTGTTAAACTTCCATCTCCCGGACCTAGTTCTACTAAATTAAATGTCTCTGGTTTTTCAAATTTTTCCCATGTTGAAATTATCCAAATAGCTAAAATTTCAGAAAATAAATTTGAAAATGTGGGCGAAGTAACAAAATCACCGTGTTTACCAAAAGGAATTCTATTGTTGTAGTATCCAACTTTTGGTTCATACAAGGCCTTTTCCAAAAACTTATCAACTGGTATTTTTCTATTAAAAACAAATCTAAACTTTTTAAGTTTATGTTTCATTTTTTTTATAAAAAAGAATTATACTAAAAAATATCATTATCAAACTTAATAACATTCCCATACTGAACGACCCAACTAAGTATCCAAGTTGTACATCTGGTTCTCTAAAAATCTCAGCAATAAAACGAAATATTCCATAAAAAAATAGAAACGCAAAAGATACTGTTCCAGTCTTATATTTATTTTTGAAATAAATTAAATTCATAATTATAAATAAAACTATACCTTCCAAAAAACTTTCATATAACTGAGAGGGATGCCTTGGAATACTATCAATCTGTGGATAAATTACGCCCCAACTACTATTTGTAGCTTTACCAATAAGTTCACCATTTATAAAATTAGCAACTCTACCAAAAAATAGTCCTATAGGTGCAGACACAGATATTAAATCTAAAAATATATATTTGTTAATATTATTTTTTTTACTGAATATAAAAGTAGCCATTATAATTCCAATTAAACCTCCGTGAAACGACATGCCCCCTTCCCAAATAAAAAATATTTTAATAAAATTTTGAAAATAATACTCTAGGTCATAAAATAAGATATATCCAAGTCTGCCACCAATAATTATTCCAATGATCAAATAAGTTATTAAGTCATCAAAAAGCGTCGAAATGATTTTATCTTTAATTAAAAACCTTTTGCAATAAAACCAACCGAATAATATGCCAAAAATGTAAGCTAATGAGTACCATCTGATTTCAAAAGCAAACAAATTAAAGGCAACTGGGTCAAAATTATTAGTAAACATTTTAAAAAAATAATTGTAAGAATATATTATTTTTAATTAGCTTTGTATGACAAAATCAAAATTTATAACAGATAAACTTGTTAAATTATTCGAACAAGGACTTATCTCCTATAAAGATTTAAACAATGAGATTTTCAATATAATTAAGTCCAAAAGAGATGAAATTATATTAAAACTTGAACTTCCGACAAAAGAAGAATTTGATATTTTAAAAAAAAGAGTTGAAAATTTAGAAAGATCAAAACCAGCAAAAATTAAAAAAAGATCAAAAAAATTAAAAAGGTAAAGTTATTTTCACCCTAAGGCCCCTTAAGATTGATTTTTCCAATTTTATATTTCCACCGTGAGATTGAATTATATCAGATGCAATCGACATGCCTAATCCAACTGATGATTTTGTCTCATTTCTACTTTTATCAATTTTATAAAAAGGCTTAAAAACATTCTCATATTCGTTTTTTGGAATACCAGGACCATCATCATCAATTAGTAGGATAATGTTATTATTGCTCTTTTTAAGATTTACTTTAATATTTTTTCCATATTTTACTGCATTATCTAAAAGATTTGAAATACATCTATTAATAAGGGTTTTTTTGCCATGAAATAAAATATTTTGTGAAATTTCTATCACTATATTTTTGTTATTATACTTTTTTATTGTGTCATCTAGAAGTTTAGACAAATTAAATTTTTCGCCTTTTTCACTTGATCTATTTTTAGAAAATTGCAAATATTCGTTTAACATCTTCTCCATTTCAATTACGTCTCCAGATAGTTTATTTGATAACTGCTTGTCCTTAATGAATGCTAATTGAAGCTTTATTCTAGTTAAAGGTGTTCTTAAATCATGACTTATGCCTGATAACATTTCTGATCTTTGATTGAGATGTCGGATAATTCTTTTCCTCATTCTCTCAAATTCATATCCAGCCTGTCTAATCTCAAGGGCACCAGAGGGTCTATATTCTCCAACATCTTCACCTCTTCCAAATTTTTCTGAAGCTCTTGCCAAATTAATAATAGGTCTTGTTTGATTTTTAAGAAAAATGAGCGCAATTGCAATCAGCAAAAATGCTGGCAAAGTAATCCACAATGCGAAAATTCTAGCTGAAGAATTTGCAACTCTATTTTTGGGAATTTCAAATTGAAAATATCCATTTAAATATTTAATTTTAAGATCTATACTATCTTTAAAAGTTGTCGTATCAAACCAATAATTGTTAAATTTAGATTTAAGCTCCCTTCTTAAAGTTCTATCCATCGGACTAAACCATCTCTCAAAGTCATCTAATGGCATCATTTTATGAGGTACATAATTTGCTGTAATGTTTTGTGTATTGGAGAATAATTTAGTTAATGAGTCTTTATTATATTGTTCGTTGTCATAAGCTTCGATAAAAAACTTGATTTCACCAATTAAAGCTCTAGTCATCCCTTTATTTGTTTTAATCCATAAACTATCAAAAAAAACGATGGATATAGTTATTTGGAGGATAATTATTGGTGCTGCAACAATTAATAATGCTCTATAAAATAACTGTTTTGGTAAGAGATTTTTTAAAAATCTATTCAATCCAAAGGACATAACCAGTTCCCCTTATTGTTTGAAGATATTTTGGATTTTTTGGATCCAGTTCAATTTTTTTTCTCAATCGAGTGATTATAACATCAATTGATCTTTCCTTATCAATATCAATTAAATTTCCAATATAATCTCTTGAAAAGGACTGTCCGGGTGAGTTAATCATTTTTTCTAGAATAATTTTTTCTGTGTTATTTATTTTAAATTCTTTTTTATTTTTATAGATTATCAATTTATTTAAATCGATTTTAATATTATCAAATTTAATTACTCTTTTGTTATTATACTTTTTAGTCTTGCTTAGTATATTCCTGATTCGTAAAATTAGCTCTTTAGGTTCAAATGGTTTTGCCAAATAATCATCTGCTCCTTCCTCTAAACCCTCAATTCTTTCTTTTGGCTCTCCTTTGGCTGTAAGTAAAATAACTGGAGTTTGAATTTTTCTTTTATTTTCTGATAAGAATTGCAAACCTGTCTGTCCTGGCATCATAATATCAAGAATTATCAAATCAAATTTAATAATATTAGTCTTTTTATGTGCATCCTCAGCATTTTTAGCTGTAGTAACTAAAAAATTATTTTCATTTAAATATTTTTTTACCAAATCTCTTATCCCATCATCATCGTCAACAACTAGTATATGTGCCTCAAAATTATTCATTAATTATTTTTTTTAGTACATTTTTAAAATGATTTACTTCTAGGGAAGAAGAATTAATTAGAGCATTATAAATTCTTTTCTTTTGAGAGGTAAAAATTTCATTAAAAACTTCCTCGCCTTTTTTTGTTAAATGAACATGTTTCATTCTTGAATCCTTTTCATCCTTAACAAAAGAAATAATATTAAATTTTACTAAATCATTTAGAATTCTATTTAAACTTTGTTTCGTTACTTTTAATTTTTTTAAAAGATTAGAAATGGTAATACCTTCATGAATAGAGATAATATGAATGACTTTATGATGAGCAATTCCCAAAGAATACTTATCTAGCGTCTTTTTGGCATCTCCAAAGGACTCTCTGTAGCCAATGAATAATTTTTCAATAAACTCTTTTAATTGTTCGTCTTTTAAGTACAAAAGATCTTTCATATTGGTAAGTTATATTGACATATTATATATACAAAGATATTTTTTTGGAAAATAAAATCTAATGATACCGTTTGATAAAAGAGAAGGAAAAATTTGGTACAATAATGAGCTTATTGAATGGCAAAATGTGAAACTCCATGTCTTAAGCCATGGATTACATTATGCCAGTTGTATATTTGAAGGGCTACGAGTTTATGATGGGGAAATATTTAAACTTGAAGAACATACTAAAAGATTTTTTTATTCAGCAAAAAGAATGGGGATGGAATTACCCTATACACAGGAAGAAATAAATAATGCAACAAAAAAAACAGTTGCAGCTCAGAAAGTGCAAAATGGATATATAAGACCTTTTGCGTGGCGAGGTAGCGAGATGATGGCAATTTCTGCACAAAAAACAAAAATCCATGTTGCAATTGCAAGCTGGGAATGGGGAACTTACTTTGATCCAAAATTAAAAACTGAAGGAATAAAATTAAATATTTCAAAATGGAAAAGACCAGCTCCAGACTCTGTTCCTTGGGATACCAAAGCTTCAGGACTTTATATGATTTGCACTCTTTCAAAACATGAAGCTGAAAGATTAGGATTTACAGATTCTTTAATGTTAGATCATGAAGGAAATATCGCAGAAGCCACTGGCGCAAATATTTTTTTTAAAGACAAAAATAATGAATTTCATACCCCGATACCAGATTCTTTTCTTGATGGGATAACTAGACGAACTGTAATTGATATTGCTAAATCAAAAAATATTAAAGTACACCAAAGAAAAATATCTCCGAGTGAACTTTCATACTTTGAAGGTTGCTTTTTGACAGGTACCGCAGCTGAGGTAACCCCAGTATCTCAAATAGACAAAAATAATTACAAAGTTTGTGAAACAATTTTAGAATTGTCCTCAAGTTACGACTCTCTAGTCAGAAAAAAAAAGGCTGCTTAATCCTTACTTACTATCTTCAGAAATTGCATGATCAATACCTTTCCTTAAATAGTCGTAAGCTGTATACAAAGTAATAAATGCTGATAGCCAAAGCAAAATAATACCGATCGTTTGAGCATTGTAGTCCTGAAAATTTATTACTTTATTTCCTGTTTCACCAGTTAGCAGAAGTGAAATTGAGAGCATTTGTAAAAATGTTTTATATTTAGATAAGTTCGAAACAGGTAAATTAATTTTACCTTTCGCTAAAAACTCTCTTAAACCTGATATTAAAATTTCTCTAGTTAAAATAATAATTGCCGCTATGACTTCATAATTTTTTATGGTTTCATCCATTACAAGAAGAATTAAAGCTGTTGCAACAATTATCTTATCTGCTATTGGATCTAATAACTCTCCAAGTTTAGATTCTTCTTTAAACATTCTAGCAAGTAAACCGTCTAAAAAGTCTGTAAATGATGCTATTACAAATAATGCAAATGGTAAAACATCACCATAAAAACCAGGAAGATAATAAGTAAAAACAAAAATAGGAACAATAATTATTCTTCCTATAGTTAAATAATTTGGAATTTTTATTTTCATTCGTGGAAAAAATTATATATTTTTGTTGCCACTTTTTCTTCAACACCTTCTACAGATTTAATCTCATCAAGGCTCGCAGACTCTACCGCTCTTGCTGAGCCAAAATGGTTCAATAATGCTCTTTTTCTAATTGATCCAATTCCCTCTATTTGATCTAAAAGGGATTTGCTTAAACCTTTTTTTCTTCTGACCCTATGAGCACTTACTGCAAATCTATGTGCCTCATCTCTTATTCTTTGTAAAAAAAATAATGTTGGTTCATTTTTTTCAAACTTAAATTCCCTTCCATTGTGAAAAAAAGTTTCATTTCCGCTATTTCTAAATTTACCTTTTGCTATTGCGACAACCGGAATGTCATATAATCCTAATTCATTCAGCGTCTCCCTTGCGCTAGAATACTGACCTTTTCCTCCATCAATTAAAACTAAATCAGGGAATGAAAGATAATTATCTTTTTCTTGCATTGCCCTTTTAAATCTTCTGGTCAAGACTTCTTTAATCATTCCGTAATCGTCCTGCTCATTTTTTTGAACTTTAATATTAAATTTTCTATATCTTTTTTTAATAAAACCGTCTTCTCCATAAGTAATTAATGCACCAACACTATTCGTGCCTTGCATATGACTATTATCATAGACTTCGATTAAACTTATATTAGATTCTAAATTGAATTTTTGTGCAATTTCCTCAAAGAAGTTTTTATTATTCTGGCTTTCATAAATTTTACGATTTAAACTATCTTTAGCATTTTTGATTGCTAGCTCTACAATTTTCAGTTTTGAACCCTTCTTTGCGATTGAAATGGAAACATTTTTATTTTCTTTTTTTGAAAAGGTTTTTTCCAATAATTCTTTTTCTTTAATTTGATGACTTAAAATTAAATTTTGAGGTGCATTTTTATTTTCATAAAACTGTGCAATAAAAGAGTTTAAAATATCCTCTAATTTATCATCTGGATCATGTTTTGGGAAAAAAGCTTGATTGCCCCAATTTTGTTTTGACCTATAAAAAAATACCTGGATACATGTCTTACCAGACTCTTTAAAACCCGCAATTACATCTGCTTCGATTAAGTTAGCTTCATTCACTCTTTGTGATGATTGAATAATATTTAAGGATTTGATTCTATCTCTTAATATTCCTGCTTTTTCGAAATCTAGATCTTCACTTGCCTTTTCCATTTGGTCAGAAAGACTTTTTTGTATTTTTCTTGATTTCCCAGATACAAACTCAATTGCGTCATCAACTGTTTTTGAATACTCATCTTTTTCAATATAACCAACGCATGGCCCTGAACATCTTTTAATCTGATACAAAATACAAGGTCTCTCTCTTTTTTTAAAAACTGTATCGTCACAAACTCTTAATTGGAAAATTTTTTGTATCATTTTAATTGTCCAGTTTGCAGAACCTGCTGATGCAAATGGTCCAAAATAAAAACCATCTTTAGTTTTCTTTCCTCTGTGTTTTGTAATTTGCGGCCACTTATCTTTGTTGCCAATATAAATAAACGGAAATGATTTATCGTCTCTTAGTAGAATATTAAATCTTGGTTTATGTTTTTTAATTAAATTTGCTTCTAATAGTAGCGCCTCACTTTCATTCGAGGTTGTTGTTATTTCAATTTTCCTTGTCTGAGAAAGCATTCTCTCAGTTCTAATAATATGATTTTTTTCAGAAACGTAAGATTTTAATCTGTTAGGAAGATTTTTGGCTTTACCCACATATAGAATTTCATTTTTTTCATTTAACATTCTATAAATTCCAGGCAATTTAGGAATTACAGGAAGCTCCTTTTTTATAGCATCTTTTCCGATTTCAAGGTTTTTCATGACTTCTTTTTTTTGAAATTTGAATTCCTACGGAAGTACAATCTTTCATGATTTCAAGCTTTTCAATTTGAAGTGAAATTTTATCAATTCTTTTATCTTTAAATAATTCGTCAAATACATCCTCTGCTAATGTCTCCAAAAAATTATAATGTTTATTTTTTGTTAGTTTTTTTATTAATCTTACAAGTTTGTCATAATTAACTATAGACTTTAAATCTCTATCATTAGTGGGTTTCTTGTCTTTATAATTTGCTTCTAAGCTAAATTTTACTTTTTGAGGTTTTTCTTTCTCAAAATCATAATATCCAAGTGTGAGATTTAATATTAATTCTTTAATAATGACTTTTTTTTCGTAATTAAATAGAGTTTTATTTTTATCAATCTTAATAATTCTTAAATTAGTTTTTTTCATTTATTTTATTCTTGAAGCAATATATTCTTTGATCATTGGGTGATAATACATAAAACAATCTGCAAAATCTATTATATGAGCATCTTTTACTGGCTCTTCCCAATTTGAACCTGCTATTTTACATTTTTCTCCATTAATTTTTTTCGTTTCTGAAACTACTACTCTCTTAAAGTTAGGAACAGTATCCATCCAATCAGACGTTAATCCCTCATAGTGATCCATAGGATGCGTAAAAATTAAAATTGGTGCATTTCCCTCTTTAATTATATCAATCTGTTTTTGTCTCCATCCAGCCATACCAGGATATTTTTTATGAAAATTTTCCATAGCTTTCTCGTAACCAACTTTTTTTACTTTATATTTTTTTGACAAGTTCCAAAAACATGCAGGCATCAACGATATACCTCCACCTACTTCATTTATATATTTTGCTGTTAACCTTAGCGTCGCCCATCCACCACAAGAATGACCTGACATAAAAATTTGTTTCTTTGGAACACCTAAATTAACAAATTTCTTAACAACCTCTAAATTACCTTCAACTCTTCGATCCATTTTTGAGGTACCTGGATAAGGTCCCTCCCATTTTTTCATCCACATTCCTGTTTTTCCTAGTTTAGCACCTAAATCACCCTCTAGTTGACCTTGGCAGTGTATATAAACCATAATTTCTTTATCATTTATTTTATCACCAGCTAGTTGAGCCCAATTTCTAAGTTCTGATCTCCAGAAACAATGTTTTAATTTAACATCATTTCCGTCAGAACCATGATTGTATATTATTATTATTTTATCTTTAGGGTTATTTACCTCAAAATTTTCATCAATTTTAATTTTATCTTTCCATTTATTTGTGGGTACTACAAAACCATCTTTTTTTATAACTTCTTTTGAGTTTGCATAAACATTCGTAGAAAAAATTAAAATAAAAAATATAAAAACAAACTTTCTCATTCTTTGCCTCCCATAATATCTGGTGTTTGCCAGTTTAAGCTTTGACCACTGTCTAAAGCTATTACTTGCCCAGTAATAGACTTATTTTTTATAAAAAAGTCAACAGCATTACAAACCTGCTCAACCTCAACCTGTCTTCTTAAAGGTGTTGCTAAATACTGTTTTTTGAAATGTTTTTCTGATTGTCTTTTATTCTTTAAAGTCGGGCCAGGTGCTATACCGTTAACTCTTATATTTGGAGCAAGGCTCATAGCACTTGTTTTTGTCAATGTGTATAATCCAGTTTTACTTAAAGTGTATGAGAAAAAAAAAGGTGTGAGTTTAAACACTCTTTGATCAATTATATTTATTATATTGTTATTTTTTCCTCGCACATTCTTTGAAAAACTTTTTGAGAGTGTTGCTGGCGCTTTTAAGTTTGTAGAAATATGATTTTCCCAGCTATCTGAGGAAAAATTTTCCAATTTGTCGTTTTCAAATAGTGAAGCATTGTTAATTAAGCAATCAAAATATTTTAGTTTTTTTTTTGCAAATTTAACTATTTTTCGAACATCTTTGTCTTTACTTAGATCTGCTTTAATTAGATATACTTTAGTACCATTTAGTGTTAATTTTTTTTTAAGTTTTTCAGCACTTATTTTTGATTTATTAAATTGAATAACTATTTCTTTGTTAACACCAGATAGACTTTCAGCTATTGCAGCTCCAATTCTTGTTGCTCCTCCTGTAATGATTATCTTTTGTGCTTCCATTTTTTGTCTCTTTTTTTCGTTACTTTTGTGCCAGGCATTCCCATTGTAGAACGTCCTTTTGGATAGAGTTTATTTTTAACATCGTACTGTCTTATCTTTGGATTCAAAGTAATTTCTAACTCTGTTGTTTCAAGTTTTCTAATTTCATCCCTTATTTTTGCAGCTTCTTCAAATTCCAAGTTAGAAGCTGCTTCTTTCATTTTTTTATTTAAGCCTTTTAAATGTTTTTTTAGGTTTCCACCTATGTTCGATCCTTCACTAATTTTTACATAATCTTTTTCATATACACTTTCTAAAATATCACTTATTTCCTTTTTGACAGATTTAGCATCAATCTTGTTCTTTTTGTTATACTCTAATTGAATTTCTCTTCGTCTATCTGTTTCTTTTATCGCTTTTTTGATACTTTTAGTTTCTTTATCTGCGTATAGAACAACTTTTCCCTCAACATTTCTAGCAGCTCTTCCAATCGTTTGGATAAGTGATGTTTCTGACCTCAAGAATCCTTCTTTATCAGCGTCAAGAATACCAACTAAGGCACACTCAGGTATATCTAATCCTTCTCTTAAAAGATTTATTCCAACCAATACATCAAACACACCCATTCTTAAATCTCTCATAATTTCTATTCTTTCAAGTGTGTCTATATCAGAGTGAAGATATCTTACTTTAATTCCATTTTCATGTAAGTATTCTGTAAGGTCCTCAGCCATTTTTTTGGTCAAAGTTGTGATTAAAACACGATGGTTTTTCTCTATAACTTTTTTACATTCATGCATTAGGTCATCAACTTGATTTTTAGCTGGTCTTATCTCAACTTCAGGATCAATTAGACCTGTTGGTCTAATAACTTGATCAATAAATTTTCCTTTAGTTTGTTCTAGTTCCCATGGACCAGGAGTTGCTGAAACAAATACTGTTTGTGTTCTCATTAAATCCCACTCCTCAAATTTTAGTGGTCTATTATCCATACAAGATGGTAATCTGAAACCATACTCAGCGAGTGTACTTTTTCTTGATCTATCTCCTTTGAACATTCCATTTAATTGTGGGACTGTTACATGAGACTCATCTACAAAAATTAAAGTATTATCTGGAAAATATTCAAATAATGTTGGTGGTGGTTCACCTGGTTTTCTTCCAGATAAAAATCTTGAATAATTTTCTATTCCAGCACAAGTTCCAGTAGCTTCAATCATTTCTAAGTCAAATTTAGTTCTTTCTTCTAATCTTTGTGCCTCTAAAAGTTTGTTTTCCTCCTTATGTTTTTTAAGAGTTATTTCTAATTCTTTTCTTATATTAATGATCGCCTGTTCCACGGTTGGTTTTGGAGTGATGTAGTGACTGTTTGCATAAACTTTTATTAAACTTAGCTCTCTCACTTGATCACCAGTCAGTGGATCAAACTCTTCAATTTTTTCTAATTTATCTCCGAATAAACTTAATCTCCATGCTCTATCTTCAAGATGGGAGGGAAATATTTCTAAATATTCTCCTCTTGCTCTAAAAGTTCCTCTATGAAAATTTTGATCATTTCTTTTATACTGCAAGCTAATTAAAGATTTTATTATTTGTTCTCGATTATAATCATAATTTTTTTGAAGAGTAAGTGTCATCTTACTGTATGCTTCTACTGAGCCTAATCCATAAATACATGACACACTTGCTACTATTAAAACATCATCACGTTCTAATAGAGACCTTGTTGCAGAGTGTCTCATTCTATCTATTTGTTCATTTATTGACGCCTCTTTCTCAATATATGTATCGGAACGAGGAACGTAAGCCTCAGGTGTGTAATAATCATAATAAGATACAAAATATTCCACTGCATTGTCTGGGAAAAAAGTTTTCATTTCACCATAAAGCTGTGCTGCAAGAGTTTTATTAGGAGCTAAAATTAAAGCTGGTCTGTTTGTAGCTTCAATAACTTTTGCCATTGTAAAAGTTTTTCCAGAACCAGTAACTCCAAGCAAAACTTGATTAAATTGATCTTTATTGGCTCCATTAACTAGTTTTTTTATTGCTTCAGGCTGATCTCCTGCAGGTCTAAAATCGGACTTAATTTTGAACTTTTTACCACCTTCTAGTTTACCGCTAATTTCAGGTTTTTTTCCCTCTAGATCTGTAATTAAATCTTGATATGTATTTTGCATATAATAAACAAAGTAATAAAATAAAATTATATTTCAATGAGCATTATATCTGATAGCCTTAAAAGAATAAAACCCTCACCAACCTTGGCCGTTACCCAAAAAGCTAGAGAACTTAAAGCTGCGGGTAAAGACGTGATAGGTCTAGGCGCTGGAGAGCCAGATTTTGATACACCAGATAATATAAAAGAAGCCGCTATAGAGGCTATTAAAAAAGGTGATACTAAATACACAGCTGTAGACGGGACACCTACTTTGAAAGATGCCATAGTCAATAAGTTTAAAAGAGAGAATAATTTAAATTATAAAGTAGAAGAAATTACAGTTGGAGCTGGAGGTAAACATGTGATTTATAATTTGATGATGGCTACTCTTAATAAAGGTGACGAAGTTATAATACCAGCACCTTATTGGGTTTCATATCCAGACATTGTTTTATTAGCGGGAGGAACACCAGTGGTGATTGAATGTTCAGAGGAACAAGAATTTAAATTAACTGCTAAAGATCTTGAAAGCAAAATAAATAATAATACGAAGTGGGTAATTTTGAATTCACCATCAAATCCTACTGGAGCATGTTATTCTGAACAAGAGTTGAAAAATCTATCCCAAGTTTTAAAAAGAAAACCACATGTAAATATTTTGAGCGACGATATATATGAGCATGTGACTTATGATGGATTAAAATTTTTCACAATGGCGCAAGTTCCTGAATTAAAAAGTAGAGTTGTGACCATGAATGGAGTAAGTAAATCATATGCAATGACAGGGTGGAGAATAGGATATGCTGGAGGTCCTAAAGATATAATTAAGGCTATAGCAAAAATTCAATCTCAATCCACAACAAATCCTTCATCAATAAGCCAAGCGGCAGCAGTAGAAGCACTTAATGGTGAACAAGATTTTATCTCAATTAGATCTAAAGCATTTCAAGAAAGAAGAGATTTTGTAGTAAACTCTTTAAACTCAATAAATGGAATAAATTGTTTAAAACCAGATGGAGCATTTTACGTGTTTCCAAATTGTAAAGAATTAATTGGAAAAAAAGATAAATCAGGTAAAAAAATTGAAAATGATACTGACTTTGTTCAGTCACTATTAGAAAACTATGGTATTGCAGTAGTCCAAGGTTCTGCATTTGGATTAGAAGGCTTTTTTAGAATATCCTATGCTACGTCAATGGAAAATTTGGAAAAAGCGATGAAGAAAATTAAAGAATTTTGTGAAAATTTAAACTAAACCTAATTTTACAACTGATTTAGCATTTTCGCTTATACAATCTTTTGCTCCTTTAAATTTTAGTCCCAAAAGATCTTCTGCATAGGTAGAGTCCGTTTGCATCATAATCCCAAGATCTGGAATCATTGTCTTAGCACTTGAATCTATATAACTAATTAATTTAACCATAAAGTTAGGTAACTCTTTTTTTGGAACTTTCTTTGCATACTCAGGCATCGCTTCAGCCATGATTTGTGATAACTCAACAAGTTTTTTTACTTCTTTCCCAACAATTAATCTTCTTCCACCAACTTTTTTATTTCTAATACATGCTACATGAGATTTTGCAACATCTTTGACGTCAGAAATTAAAACAGCAAATTTAGGAGCTGCTGGAAATTTTCCTTTAAGAAATTGTCTGACATATTCAATTGATGTGCCACCTTTTTTGTCTAAAGCGTCTCCAAATACACCCCCTGGATTAATTGTTGTTAATTTATTTTTTAGCCCTTTGCTTTCCATAAACTCCCAGGCTGTTCTCTCAGCTTTAGTTTTTGATAGGAAATAGTCACTTACACCTTCAATCCAATTTTCATCAGTCCAATCATTTTCTCCAAATGTGTAAGGGTTGCTTCTATTAGGCTTTCTGAACATTGCTACAATTGATGAAGTTACTATTATTTGTTCAACATTATTTTTTATACTTGAATTTAATACTCTTAGAGTACCATCAACAGCTACTGGTAATAATTTTTCTCTATCATTTGAAACTTTCATTGGAAAAGGAGATGCAATATGCATTACATATTTACAGTCTTTTATAGCTTTATCCCATCCATCATCTCTCAAAAGATCTAATTCTACAAATGATAATTTATCTACTGGAGCATATTTGCTTATTGTATCTTTAGTTTGCTCAATTAAACTTTTGTTTCTGACCGTACCCAAAACTTCAAAATCTAAGTTCAAAAGTTCTATTGCTGTATGTTTAGCAATCCATCCGCTTATTCCAGTTAATAAGACTTTATCTGACATATTTATAAGTTATGAGAAAGATGCTTTTCAGCTTCAAGTGCCGCCATACACCCCATTCCAGCTGCAGTTACAGCCTGTCTAAATATTTTATCTTTTACGTCCCCAGCAGCAAACACTCCAGGAACATTAGTTTCGGTGGAGTCTGGCCTAGTAATCAAATAACCTTCTTCATCCATTTTAAGTTGATCTTTAAATAATTGTGTAGCAGGATCATGACCTATAGCAATAAAAAGACCATCAATCTTCATTTCCTCAGATTTGTTTGTTTTTACATTTTTAACTTTTAAACCTGTTACATTTTTAGGGTCTTTATCTCCTAAAACATCCTCAACAACTGTATCCCATACTATTTCAATTTTTTTATTTTCCATTAATTTTTTTTGCAACATTTTCTCAGCCCTTAATTCGTTTCTTCTATGAATAAGTTTTACTTTAGATGCAAACTTGGTAAGAAACATTGCTTCCTCCACTGCAGCATTTCCACCACCTACAACCGCTACAGTTTTATCTTTAAAAAAGAAACCATCGCATGTTGCGCAAGCTGAAACCCCAAACCCTTTATACTCTTGTTCAGATTTTATATTAAGCCATCTAGCTTGTGCACCAGTCGATATTATAATTGAGTCCGCGGTATATTTTTGACCACTTTCACCTAAAGCCTCAAAAGGTTTTGACTTTAAATTAACAGAGGCAATATGATCTTCTATCATTTCAGTACCAACTGCTTTTGCTTGATCTTTCATTTGATCCATCAGCCATGGACCCTGAATAACTTCTGCAAAACCAGGATAATTTTCAACATCAGTTGTTATCGTTAATTGACCACCTGGCTGCATGCCGTGAACTAAAATCGGCTTAAGCATTGCCCTAGCAGAATAAACTGCTGCAGTGTATCCAGCTGGGCCAGATCCAATTATTAACACTTTTGTGTGTTTAGTTGGATTTTGATTCATATCAAAGCTATATAGTAACAAATGACTAAATTAAAAGCATTATTATTAACTGAGGGCCTACATGGGATGATTAGTCAGACTGAAGGCTTAGCAAAAGCCTTAAATTTTGATTATATTCACGAGAAAATTGAATTAAATAGTTTTTGGAAATTAATACCCACCTCTTTTACTCCAGTAAAAAAATTTGTTTTTAAAAATCAAATAGAACAAGATTTTGACATTATAATTTCATGTGGAAGAAAAAGCATAATCCCTTCATTATTTTTAAAAAAAAAATCAAAAAAAAAAATAATAAATATCCATATTCAAAACCCCAAAATAGCACTAAAACATTTTGATTTTGTTGTGTGTCCTGAACACGACGATCTTGAAGGGCCAAACGTTCTAAGCACAAAAGGAGCCATACACTATTTAACCCACGAAGAGATAAATAATTCAAAAGATTATCTTTTAAACAAATTAGAGAGAGACAAAGATGTTATCACCTTAATTTTAGGAGGCCCAAACAAGTACTACAACTATAGCGATGAAAACATGATAAGCATATTCTCAATAATCAATCGAATGTTAAAAGAGCATAATTTGCAACTTGTTGTTATCCCATCCAACAGAACCCCCAAAAAAACAATAGAATTATCCAAAGAATATTTTACTAATAATCGAACTGTCATTGATGTTGTAGACAAGTCTGCTTATCTGTCGAGTTTAGCTTTATCAAAATATTTAGTTGTGACTTGCGACTCCACCTCAATGATTTCCGAGGCTGCTTTGACTGGAAAACCTGTATATGTCGCAATGATTCCAGCTTTAAGAAATGATAAAAGGTTTCAAAGGTTTAGAAGCTTATTTGAAAAACTTAATATTATTAAAATATTAGATAATAAGCTTGAAACCTGGAACTATGAAAAACTAAATGAAGCAGATAGGATAGCTTTAGAAATAAAACGAAAAATAAATTAATGTCATTCTTAAACTCTTTAAATAATAAATCAAAACAATTTGAATCACCATTTAGGCATTGGGAACTGAATGAGCCATTAACCTCTGAGGCAATAAATGAAATAATAAAAGCTGATATAGCTAACCCAAATGAACACAAACTTGAATATGATGGAACCAGAGCAATAGATGGGGGAGAGGGAAAGTTCAGAGAAGGAATTAGTTCTGGCGGTAAAGCTTTAAAGTTTAGATGTTTTGTAACTAAGCAAAATTCTAAAGATTTCCCAGGTCTAACAAAATTAATTGAGGAACTCAGACAGAAAGAAACTCATCAAAAAATTTCTAAAATGATTGGAAAAGATCTGTCAAATTCATTTGTACGAGTTGAAGTTATTTGTGATAGAAAAGGATTTTGGCTCAAACCTCACTGCGATATAAAAGAAAAACTATTGTCGTGTTTACTTTTTGTTAATAACGAAAATGAAAGTGAAAATCTCGGTACAGATTTCTATGATAATAATATTAAATTGATAAAAACATTACCTTATAGGCACAACTATGGTTATTTTTTTTCTAGTGGGCCCAATACCTGGCACGGAATGGAGAAAAAGGAGATAATAAAAGAACGTAGATGCCTTCAAGTAAATTATGTTACCTTCAATACAGATTGGAAAGTTTATTAATTATCTTGCAAAGATTTAACTTTTAACTTTGTTGTTTTCAAAGATTTTATTGCTTCTAGAAAAGAGTAAGCAGTTGACATATTTGTACAATATGGGATTTTATTTGCTAAAGTTCCTCTTCTTAGTGCTCTTGCATCATTTATTCTATGTTCTGAATTTCCTCCACCAGTATTAATAACCAAAGATATTTTTTTTGAATTTAAGACATCAACTATATGAGGTCTTCCACTACTTACTTTATTTATTTTTTTACATTTCATTCCATTTTGTTTAATAATTTCGCAGGTACCGCTCGTAGCTGACAGTGTGAAACCAAGCTTTATTAATCTTTGAGCAATACCAACTATTTCCTGTTTGTGGGAATCTTTAACAGACAAGAATGCCATACCTTTTGTTGGTAGTGAATTTGATGCAGCTATTTGACTTTTTGCAACCGCCATTCCGAAATCATCGTCAAATCCCATCACTTCACCTGTAGATTTCATTTCTGGCCCTAAGAGTAAATCGCTATCAGGAAATTTATTAAATGGGAATACAGCCTCTTTTACTGCATACATCTTATTAGTTTTATATTTAAGTTTATATTTTGTTAGCTTTTCGCCAGCCATTATCTTTGATGCTATCTTTGCAAGTGGAATACCGTTAGCCTTGGACACAAATGGCACAGTTCTGCTAGCTCTTGGATTTACCTCGATCACAAAAATTTCGTCGTTTTTAATTGCAAATTGAATATTTAAAAATCCTCTAACTTTTAACGATAACGCTAGTTTTTTTGTTTGCTCTTTTAATTCTTCAATTAATTTATTTTTTATTGATACTGGAGGGAGACAACATGCAGAATCACCTGAATGAATTCCAGCTTCCTCGATATGTTGCATTATACCAGCTACATAAACGTCTTTACCATCTGAAATAGCATCCACATCAATTTCCATCGCATTATCGATAAATTTATCTATTAATATTGGATTTTTTTCCGATGCTTTGAAAGCTTCAAGAATTAAATTGTTTAATTGTTTTTTTTCATACACTATTTCCATTGCTCTACCTCCCAAGACATAAGAAGGTCTAACAACCACTGGTAAACCAATTTTTCTAGAAATTTTTATAGCTTCTGAAGGTTTAAAAGCTATACCACTATCTGCCTGTTTGAGTTTTAATTTCATTAGAAGTTTTCTAAATCTATCTCTATCCTCAGCTAAATCTATTGAAGTATACTGTGTGCCTAAAATTGGCAAGGAATTTTCGTGAAGAAACTTTGCAAGTTTAATTGGAGTTTGTCCACCAAATTGGGCTATGATCCCAACTAAATTTCCTTTCGATTTTTCCTTTAAAATAATGTTGTAAACATATTCTTCTACAAGAGGTTCAAAATATAATCTATCACTTGTATCATAATCAGTAGAAACAGTTTCAGGATTACAGTTGATCATAATTGTTTCAAAACCAGCTTCTTTCAATGCATAACTAGCTTGGCAACAACAATAATCAAACTCAATCCCTTGCCCAATTCTATTAGGACCACCACCTAAAATGATTATTTTGTTTTTTCTTGATGGTTCAGCCTCACATTCTGAGTAGGTGGTAAAATTTCTTTGATAAGTAGAATACATATATGGTGTGTATGACTTAAATTCAGCAGCACAAGTATCAACTTTTTTGTAAACAGGAAAAACCTTCAAAGCCTCTCTTTTTCTTCTGACTGTCTTTTCATCAATATTACATAATTGAGCTATTTTTTTATCTGAAAATCCTATGGATTTAATTTTATTCAATTCGATAAAGTTTTTTGGAATACCTTTTGATTTTATGAATTTTTCAGTATCTACAATTTCTTTAATCTGATCTATAAACCAAGAGTCAATACCGGATAATTTGTGGATTTTTTTGGTAGTGAATTTTCTTCTCAAAGCCTCTGCGACTAAAAGAATTCGATTTGGAATATTTATTTTTAAATTTTTAGCAATTTCTTTTGCAGAATAATTAAAAATTTGATCTAAACCAGAAAGACCAATTTCCAATGAGCACAAAGCTTTTTGTAAAGACTCTTTAAAATTTCTTCCAATAGACATGGCTTCACCAACTGATTTCATTGACGTCCCTAATATAGCTTGAGATTGCGAAAATTTTTCAAATGTAAATCTTGGAATTTTTGTTACTACGTAATCAATTGTAGGTTCAAATGATGCAGGAGTGACTTTTGTTATTTCATTTTTTAGTTCATCTAAAGTATAACCTATTGCAAGTTTTGCAGCAATTTTTGCAATTGGAAATCCAGTTGCTTTTGAAGCAAGAGCTGAAGATCTAGAGACTCTTGGGTTCATTTCTATAATTACCATACGGCCATTTCTAGGATTAATTGCAAATTGCACATTTGAACCTCCAGTTTCAACGCCAATCTTTCTTAGGCACGCAATCGAAGCATTTCTCATTATTTGATATTCTTTATCAGTAAGTGTAAGTGCAGGAGCTACAGTTATTGAGTCCCCAGTATGTATACCCATCGGATCAACATTTTCTATAGAACATATTATAATACAATTATCTTTTTTATCTCTAACAACTTCCATCTCATACTCTTTCCAACCCTCTAAACATTCTTCTATTAAAACTTGTGATACCGGGGACTCTTGAAGACCATTACTTACAATTTTAAAAAATTCTTTTTTATTTTTTGCTATTCCTCCCCCTAAACCACCTAAAGTAAAAGCTGGACGTATTATTGCTGGTAAACCAATTCTTCTTAATGCTTTTTTTGCATCTTTTTCTCGATTAACTATTTCTGATTTTGGCAAATCAAGTCCTATTTCTGACATATTTTTCCGAAATTTTTTTCTGTCTTCTGCGTTTGCTATAGCACTGGAATTTGCACCTATTAGATCAATATTATATTTTTTTAACAAACCTTTCTTTTTTGCCTCCATAGCTAAATTCAATGCTGTTTGACCACCCATGGTTGGTAAAATTGCGTTCGGCTTTTCTTTAATAATTATTTTTTCTAATATTTTCAAAGAAATTGGTTCTATGTATGTTTTGTCAGCAACATCAGGATCAGTCATTATTGTTGCAGGATTTGAATTTAAAAGTATGACTTCATACCCCTCGTCTTTGAGAGCTTTACATGCCTGAGTTCCAGAATAATCAAATTCACAAGCTTGCCCAATTATTATTGGACCAGCACCGACTACAAGTATTTTTTTAATGTCTTTTCTTTTTGGCATTCTGTTTTATCTCTTTAATGAATTGATCAAATAAATATTGGCTATCTTGAGGTCCTGGGTTCGCCTCTGGATGATATTGTACTGAAAATACTGGTTTGTTTTTTAATCTAATTCCCTCAATAGAATTATCAAATAATGATTTGTGAGTTATTGTTACGTTTCTAGGTAAGCTTGATTTAATAACCTCGAAACCATGGTTTTGACTAGTAATCTCAACTTTTTCAGTTAAAAGATTTTTGACAGGATGATTTGCCCCTCTATGTCCAAGTTTCATTTTTTTAGTCTTAGCATTTAGCGCTAAAGCTAAAAGTTGATGACCTAAGCAAATTCCAAATATAGGTATGTTGAGATTGATAAGCTTTTTAATGATCTTTACTGCATACTTTCCTGTTGCAGCAGGATCTCCTGGTCCATTAGATAAAAAAACTCCATCTGGGTTTAATTTAGTAATATTATCAGCGCTGGTATCGCATGGTACTACTGTGATCTTGCAATTATGATTTGAAAAATATCTTAATATATTTTTTTTTATTCCATAATCTATTGCAACAATATTAAAAATATTTTTTTTATTCTTCTCAAATCCAACATTCTTTTTCCAAGTTTTAAGATTATTCCATTTATATTTAGATTTTGTTGAAACATTTTTAGCCAAATCTAAACCATTTAAGCCATGCCATTTGATAGAATGATTTAAGAGTTTTTTTATATTGAACTTTCCATTTTTATTTTTTTCAATAGTCCCCTTTGGTGCACCTTTGTCTCTAATAAAATTCGTTAAACTTCTGGTATCAACACCTGTCAAACCAACAATTCTATTTTTTTTAAGCCATACATCTAGGTTTTTTAAGGATCTGTAATTTGAGGGACTTGTTATTTCAGCATTAAATATAACACCTTTTGTCCATATTTTATCAGACTCATTGTCCTCTTGATTTGTCCCCACGTTTCCAATGTGAGGAAATGTAAAATTTATTATTTGTCCTGAATATGAAGGATCAGAAATTATTTCTTGATATCCAGTGATTGAAGTGTTGAAACAAACTTCACCTGTAGCTGTTCCCTCATGGCCAAGCCCTATGCCTTTAAATATTTGCCCATTTTCAAGAACTAAAATACCAGGCGATAATTTTGAGTTTTTGTTGGAATAAATTTTATGTTTTTTTTTCAATTACAACTCATGAGTTAAA
>CACHOG010000001.1 GCA_902581445.1 uncultured Pelagibacteraceae bacterium | reverse complement strand
ATTGTAAAAGACGTTATCCCAGAAGAAAGAAAGCCATTTTCAAAATTTTACGACAAAAGAAAAAAAGAACTGTTGCTAAGCGATTATGTAGCACTCGAGACAAAAAAATTATTTGTTGCAGCGCAGATAGCTCATGAGGGAGCAATAAAAATAATTAACGATTATTTAGCAAAATTTTCTTTTCCAAGTGATGAGTCGAAAAAACTTACACAGGTTGCTTTATTAAATTATTGTGGTGCAGCAATTTTAATGCCATACAAACTTTTTCACAAAGAATGTATGAAAAATAAATACGATCTTGAACTTTTACAAAATACATTTGCAACAACTTTTGAACAAATTGCTCATAGAGTAACATGTTTACAAGATCCTAAAATGCCAGGTATACCTTTTCATTTTTTAAGAGTGGATATTGCAGGAAATATCTCAAAAAGATTTTCACTATCAGGTATTGAAATACCAAGATATGGTGGAGCATGTCCAAGATGGAATGTATATTCAGCATTCACAAGACCTGGAATAATTCAAGCTGCTGTTAGTAAAATGTCAAATGGTGAAAAATATGTCTGTATTGCTAAAACAGTAGAAAAAGGTGTTGGAAGATTTGGTGAGGCAAAAAGTATTCTTTCAATAGGACTAGGTTGCGAAGCAAAATATGCAAAAGACTTTGTTTATACTGAAAACTTAAATTTAAATGATAAAAAAACTGAAATACCTATAGGTGTTTCTTGTAGAACTTGTGATAGATTAGACTGTTCTCAAAGAGCATTTCCACCTCTTCATAAAAAATTTGATGTAGATGTAAACTCTAGAGGTGTCTCAGTTTATGTTAGCGATCAATAAATCAAAAACAAACTAAGTGCTCAATATGAATTGGTCTTTTAATTCCAAATTTTTCTTGTAAATCGTGTTGATGAATATGATGCGAGTGTACAAAAACAGGTAAGAGTAAATTTTTCATAGTCTTTAATGTATAAATGAAATTTGTACCTCTAAATTTTCTATCAACTACTTCCAATTGAAGATTGCTTTTATCATCATGCTCTAAGTCCTCGGGCTGAATCAAAAGTTTTACATCTGCGCCTAGAGGAAATGGTTTTACAAAATTTCCGGTTATCGTTCCAAGCTCGTCATTTTCAAGACTTTTTGGACTAGTTACTTTTGCTGGTATTAAAATTCCTCTATTTAAAAAATTAACAACTTCAATTGAATTAGGTAGATGGTAAACATTATAAGGATCATCATACTGTTTAAGCTCATTATTTAGTATTATTCCACACTTGGTACCTAAGTAAAAAGCTTCATACGAGTCATGTGTTACAATTATTGTGGTGATTTTTAATTTTGCGAGTAATTTTTTAATTTTTTCCTGTATATCCTCTTTGTGGCCTTGATCCACATTTGACAAAGGCTCATCTAATAAAAGTAAATCTGGTTTGGATAAAAGAGATCTTGCAAGAGAGGCTCTTTGGGCCTCTCCAGCACTAATTTGGTGAGGATACTGATTTAATATTTTTGAAATATCTAATAAGTTTACTATCTCATTAAAACTAACTTTTTTATCTTTATTATCTGGATTTTTTTCAGCACCTAATAATATATTTTTTTCTACTGAGTAATGAGGAAACAAACTATTTTCCTGGAAAGCTAGTGATATATTTCGATTTTCTGGTTCAATATTTGTTTTTTCTGAAGACAAAATTTTTCCTTTTAATTTTATATGACCATTTTTTATTTTTTCTAATCCTGCTATAGCTCTCAATATAGTTGTTTTTCCAATTCCAGATGGTCCTAATAAACAAACAATGTCACCCTCTTTCTCAATAGAAAATGACATATTTTTAACTTTTGTATTTCCACCAACAACAAAATCAACGTTCTCAACTTCAAAAAAATTATTCATTATGTTCTCTTAGAATATATTTAGACGCAATTATAATAAAGATTGAAGCAATTAAAATTAAAAATAAGGAAGGTACTGCAGCTGCTTCAAGTAAATCCTCTGATGCAGAAACATATGCTGTTGTTGCAAAGGTTTCAAAATTAAAAGGTCTTAAAATAAGAGTTATGGGTAATTCTCTTATTATTTCTAAAGAAATTAATATTACAATCAATAATAGTGAATTTCTTAAAAAGGGGATATGTATGTTCATAAATGTTTTTCTTTTTGAGTAACCCAACATATAAGCACTTTCATCGACGGCAATATTAATTTTCTCATAACCAGATTTTATTCCATTAAATGCTAAAGAATAAAATCTTATAAAGTAAACTAGAACTAAACCCAATATTGATCCAAAAAAGATTTTTTTAATAGACAAGAATCCTAATGATTTAATTATTGTATTATCAAACCAGGCAATGAAGGTTATGAAAGCGACAGCAAGTATTACTCCTGGTATTGCATACCCAGAAATTGACATAGTGGATATGATATTTAAAGTTTTGTTATTTGTTACCCTGCTTCCATAATTTGATATTAAAGAAAACGATATTAATACTGTGCTAGATAGTAATGCTAGATAAAGAGTATTAAGAGAAAGAGTAACAATTTGTAAATCGAATAAATTTTCTGGAAATTTTATCGTCCAATATAACATTTGACTTAATGGAAATATAAAACTCATAAAAAAAACAAAAAAACAGAATACAAAGGCAAAAAAAGACTTTGTACCTTTAAGTTTGATCTTTTCTTTCTGTTTAAATCCACCTTTGATATTGAGGTGATATTTGGCTTTTTTTCTTGATAAATTTTCTATTATAAAAAGGGAAAATATAAACAGTAATAGAAATGAAGCTATTCTATTGGCAAATGCAAGATCATCAAAAGCAATCCAAGAATTATAAATGCCTGTTGTTAATGTATTTATAGAAAAAAAATCTACTGCACCGAATTCTGCTAATGTTTCCATTGCCACAAGAGATAAGCCAGCAACAATAGCAGGTCTAGCTGCTGGTAATATTATCTTAAAAAATGATTTAAATCTTGAAAAACCGAGGTTTTTTCCTAAATCAATTAGGTTTTGTGATTGATATAAAAATGATGCTCTTGAGAGTATGAATACATAAGCAAAAAGAGAA
Organism: uncultured Pelagibacteraceae bacterium; assembly: GCA_902581445.1. GTDB lineage: Bacteria > Pseudomonadota > Alphaproteobacteria > Pelagibacterales > Pelagibacteraceae > Pelagibacter. The sequence continues at coordinate 388,244 of CACHOG010000001.1, read as the reverse complement.
AATGTCATTGATAAAACTGCACCAAACATTCCATTAAATTTTGGAATAATTTTATTATATTCACCTTCGCCTAGTAAGTTTGTCAGAACAGTAAAAGCAGTACCATAGTTATCAAAAAAGGCTGTTAAAGAATAAGCATATATATAAGGTGGAACAGCAAAAGATAAAATTAATGCCCACTTAAAAAAGTCGCTTAAAGGAAATTTAAAAAATGATACCAAATAAGCAGTTCCAGTTCCTAATATAAATGTAAATATTAAAACCAATACGAGTAAAGTTAATGAATTTAGAATGTATTCAATTAAAAAAGTATCTTTTAAAACTTCATAATAGTTTGAAGTGTTCTGAAAAAAACTTGAAAAAACGGTTATAATAGGTATGCAAACAAACAATGAGATTGTAAACGAAAGTACAAACCAAATATTAAATTTTTTTGTCAAAATATTACCCTTATAATATTAAAGGCTAGTAACTAAAAGGAAGTAATGCCGAATAGTTACAAACCTTGTTTGTGAGTAAAGAAAATTACTTTTTGTCTCCAAAAATACTAAGGATGTGTGAAACCTCTTTATTTTTGAGCTCAGATAACTTTCTTTTATTTATTTTTTCATTGATTTTTTCACATTCTAAAGCACACGGATCGCATCCCTTAGTAGATTTATTTAAATCAATTTCAAATAAATTTTTTTTATTCATCATTTTATTTCCAACCAGCAGCTGTCATAACCTCTACTGCTGCAGCTTGATTTTTTCCATAAGAAGAAAGCTTAGTTTTCATATCTTGTTTGAAATCTAATCCTAAGTTATTTACTACTAATGGACTTGGTGAAACGCCATCAATCATTGGAAACTCAAAAGTATTATTTGTAAAATGCTCTTGAGACTCTGGTTTTAATAAAAACTCTACAAGTTTAACTGCATTAGCCTTATTAGGTGCACCTTTTACTAAAGCTGCACAACTAACATTCATGTGTGTTCCTCTATCATTTTGATTAGGGAAAAAAGCTTTAACTTTTTTTGCAGCTTCTTGTTGCTCTGCACCTTTTTTACCAGATAACATAAGTGCTAAATAGTAAGTATTTGCTACAGCAATATCAGCTTCACCAGCAGCAACTGCCATAATTTGTGCTCTGTCATTTCCTTCAGGTATTCTTGCCATATTTGCTACAACTCCTTTTGCCCACTCAGCAGTAGCTGCTTTACCATTATTTTTGATCAAAGAAGCAACAAGAGATTTATTGTAGATGTTGTTAGATTTTCTTATTACTAATCTGCCTTTCCATTTAGGATCTGCTAAACCTTCATAAGTCATTCCAGATAATTCAGCACCAGTAACTCTCTCTGGTGAGTAATAAATTATTCTTGCTCTTTTTGCGATACCAACCCACTTACTTGTTCTAAAACTTTTTGGAACAGCTGCATTAATAGCAGCAGAAGTTAAACCTCCTTGAAGTGCTCCTTTTTTATCCATAGCACCACATCTTCCAGCATCTGCTGTGATGTAAAGGTCTGCAGTAGCATCAGCACCCTCTTCGAGTATTCTTTTTTCTAAAGCACCTGATTTTCCGTTTATCAAATTTACCTTTATTCCAGTCATGTTGGTAAATTTACTGTAAAGTTCTCCGTCTGCTTTATAGTGTCTTGCATTGAATATGTTGACTTCATTTGCAATAGCAAAAGTCGAAGCAAACAAAATTGTTATCAATGTAGAAATTGTTATTTTTTTCACTTAATCTCCTCAGTGTTAATTAAATTATGAAGCACTTATATTGCAAATGATAACTGTTTGCAATGAGAATGATTATTAGTTGCGTCAATCTGCTGTATTTAAAACTGCTATTTTATTGGTTTTTTTAAAATTTCCACTCGGAAATTTTACTATATAAAAAATTTCTAAATGCTTGAACCCTAGCAACATTTTTTAAAGATTGTGGGTATACAAAATGAGCCTCAGTAATTGGTCCCTCAACTTTTGGTAGGACTTTAATCAGATTTTTTGACTGAAAAACTAAATAATCAGGTAATGCTGATAAACCTACACCACTCTCAACAGCCAATAGTAATCCCATCACGCTGTTAACTTTCATAATTGATTTTCTTTTTTTTGAGTCTTTCATGCCAATTTTAAGCGCCCAATCTGGATTATAAACTGGAGACGGAGTTCCTTTTCCAAAAGATATAAATTTATGTTTATTCAAGTCAGCTATACTTTTAGGCATACCATATTTTTCTAAATAAGAATTAGAGCCGTAAATATGGTAATTAATATCCATTAATTTTTTTTGAATGTAATTTAATTGTTTAGGTCTTCGCATAAAAATACCAATATCGGCTTGTCTGGTGCTTAAATCTAGCTCTTTATCATCAAAAATAAGCTCAACTTCCATTTCTGGGTGAAGCTGCATAAATTCTTGTATTCTTGGAGTTAGCCAATGTGTGCCAAAACTCCTAACTGTAGTAATGGTGATTTTTCCAGTTGGTTTATTTTTTTGGTCACCTAATGAGGTTTCAACCTCTTTTAATTTACTTATCACCTCATGAGCAGTTTTATAGACATATTCTCCGTTTTCTGTGAGAGTTAAGCCTCTAGCATGTCTCTCAAATAGTTTAACTTTTAAGTCGTCCTCTAATGATTGTATTTGTCTACTTATTGCAGACTGGCTTAAATTTAAAATTACTGTTGCACTTGTAAAACTACCAGCTTCCGCCACGGCATGAAAGATTTTTAATTTATCCCAATCCATTACTTGCTCAGATTTATTAAGTATCTTCCTGATGTTTTTCCCTCAAGCATTTGTGAGTATGTGCTTAAAAGCTCATCAAGACTTATTTCTTTAACAGATTTTTCCAACAAACTAAAATCTATAAGATTTGGTAGTTCCCCCCATAAAAAATCTCTTCTTTTTTTTGATGTATCTACTGAGTTTATACCCCAAAGCTTAACTCCCCTGATAATAAATGGCATAACGGTAGTATTTAACTTGTAGTGATTGGCATTACCACAAGCTGCAACAATTCCTTTATCTCTTATATGAGAAAGAACATTTGCTAGGATATTTCCTCCAACCGTATCTACTGCGCCATCATATAATCCTTTATCAAGAGGTCTTGAGTCTTTATCCAAATCAGCAGTATTTATAAGGTTTTTTGCACCTAAAGATTTTAAATAATCATGGTTTTCTTTTTTTCCCGAAACTGCAGTAACATTTATACCTAATTTATTTAAAATCATTACCGCCATACTTCCAACTCCACCAGAAGCTCCAGTTACAATTACATCAACTACTTTTTTTTGTAACAATAGCTCTTCTCTTGCTTTAACTGCAAATGCACATTGAATAGCTGTAAGCCCCGCTGTTCCTAATATCATAGATTGCTTTGCTGATAAATTTTTTGGTCTTTTTACAAGAAACTCTCCTTTTACTTTTGCGTACTGAGAATAACCTCCATAAAATAATTCACCAACTCTCCATCCAGTACAAATAATTTCATCACCTTCTTTATAATTTTCATTTTTACTTTCTACAACAGTCCCTGAAAAATCTATTCCTGGTATATGAGGAAACTCTTTAACTAATTTAGCACCATTTTTTAAAATTAGAGCATCTTTATAATTCAATCCAGAATATTCAACTTTTACCAAAACATCTCCGTGTTTTAAAAAGTCTTTATTTACTGATTTTACTTCTCTGGAAAATTTATCACCCTCTTGATTTACAACTAATGCTTTGAAATTATCAGACATATCTGAAAATTATTATACAGATATTTATTTGCTTATAAATCTTAAATATCTATTTTGGTAACTTAGATCTTCTTTGAATTGACCTAAATAGTAATTAGTTACTGTTGTTGCTTGCTCTTTTTTTACTCCCCTCATGGTCATACACATATGATTAGAGTCTATTGTTACAGCAACGCCTTTTGCATCTAGCGCTTCCATAACAGTTTTAGCAATTTGCATAGTTAATCTTTCTTGAGTTTGGAGTCTTTTAGAAAAAGCTTCTACTACTCTTGCTAACTTACTTAATCCTACAACTCTCTCGTTAGGAATGTAAGCTACATGAGCTATACCAATTATTGGTGCCATATGATGTTCGCAGTGACTTTGAACAGAGATGTTTTTTTGGATAACAATATCATTATATCCATCAACATCCCCAAATGTTTTTGATAAAATTTTATATGGATCCTCTTGATAACCTTTGAAATATTCTTTGAATGCTTTTCTAACTCTTTTTGGAGTTTCTAATAAGCCTTCTCGACCAGGATCTTCACCAATATATTTTAAAATTTTAACGAAAGCTTCTTCTGCTTCCTTGTCAGAAATTTCACTTTCTAATGCTGATTTATTTAATTCTTTAACTAATTTCATGGAAGTTCTTATACATATAAATACTTATTTTTAAAATATTTAATATATCTATGAATGTGCTACATAAGAACTATATATGTTTAAAAAAAGAGAAAATGTTGCAGAAATAGAGGAAGGTAAGCTCTTATCACCAAAATTTGATAATGATGGCTTGATACCAGTTGTGACAACATGTGCCAATACAAAAGAAATATTAATGCATGGTTACATGAATGTAGAAGCACTTAAATTAACAATGGAAACAAAAGAAGCGCATTATTGGAGCAGATCAAGAAACCAAATTTGGCACAAAGGTAAAACTAGTGGATTTGTTCAAAAAGTTAAGGAATTAAGAATTGATGATGACCAAGATTCTATTTGGATGAGTGTTGATATTGGTGAGGGTGCTAGCTGCCATGTTGGTTATAGATCATGTTTTTATAGATCGATTCCGTTAGGTAAAATCGATAATGCTAGAAATATTGAAATGAAATTTGAAGAGAAAGAAAAAAAATTTGACCCAGAAAAAGTTTATAAAGGACAGCCAAATCCTACAAAAATTTAATGGAAGATAATCAAAAAAATGTTTTAGGAGAAGATCTTGAGGATTGTTCTATGGATCCATTAACTGGATGGTATAGAGACGGATGTTGTAAAACAGACGAGAATGATAAAGGGGTTCATACAGTTTGCGCTAAGGTAAATAATGAATTTTTGAGTTGGTGTAAGAATGCGGGTAATGATTTAATCACTCCTCATCCTGAGTTTGGTTTTCCAGGATTGAAAGAAGGAGACAACTGGTGTGTATGTGCTAGTTGGTACGCAAGAGCAGTTGAAGCAGGTAAAGGATGTCCGATTTATTTAAAAAAAACACATCAAAACACTTTAAAATTAATTCCTATTGAAACTTTGAAAAAATTTGCAATAGACTTATCTTAAATTAATAAAGTTGTGCATCTGATAACTTGCCAGAGCATGTTAAATTAAATTTTGAAATAGGATGTATAATATTTACTGTAACAGATGTTTTATTGATTAATCTTTCAATTTCATCATCTTTTAAATTCTGAAAATTAAAAATATTGTTTTTAATGTATTCAAATAAAACTTCCTCTGTGACTGAATAATTTTGTTTTAAAGTTAATGGATTGTACCCAAATTTGTCAGTGACAATTTTATTTCTAACTATATTGCAGTCTGTAATTTTGGGCTTATATTTTTTTTTCTTTAGATATCTATTTTTATCCATTATTGAATTAATTATTACTTTTGTATTAGCATCATCGTCAATTTTGATTTCATAATTAATAGATTGATAACGAACCATTAGCCCCGTTTTTCTTGAGTTTATTACTCTAGATTGATTTTTTAAGAAAAAAATTTCGTATTTCATTAATATCAAATCCTTAATAGTTGGTTTTATATCTTTTAGATTATTTGCTTTAGTATATTGGATTAAGGAGAAAAATATTAAAATTGAAAATAAAACAATTTTTTTACATATTTCCATATTTTGGTCCACCACCACCTTCTGGTGTTACCCAAGTAATATTTTGAGATGGCTCTTTGATATCACAAGTTTTGCAATGTATACAATTTTGTGAATTAATTACAAATTTAGATAAACCATTTTCAATTTGAACTTCATAAACACCTACAGGGCAGTATCTTTGGGCAGGTTCGTCATATTTTTCTAATGTATAATTAATTGGTAAATTTGGGTCTTTAAGCTGTAAATGCACTGGCTGATTTTCAGCATGGTTTGTTCCCGTCAAGTAAACAGAGCTTGTTTTATCAAAAGTAATTTTATTATCAGGTTTTGGATAATCAATTTTTGGCATGGTTTTTGCATCTTTTAATGTTTCATGGTCAGCATGTTTGTGACTTAAAGTAAAAGGTAGTCTACCTCTAAATAATATTTGATCTATTCCTGTAAAAATTATTCCAAGTATTAAACCCCAGCTAAAACTTGGTTTTACATTTCTGGCCGCATGAAGCTCTTCATAAACCCAACTTTTACTAAATTTTTCTTCATATATTGATAAGTCTTTTTGTTGACCTAGGTGTTCAAATATTGTTTCAGCTGCAATCATTCCACTTTTCATGGCTGTATGAGAGCCTTTAATCTTTGGCATATTTAGCGTACCTGCATCACAACCTACTAGTAAAGCACCAGGCATATACATTTTTGGTAAACTTTGAATGCCACCTTCAATTAATGCTCTAGCACCATAAGAAATTCTTTTTCCATTCTCTATATATTTTTTTATTGCTGGATGAGTTTTAAATCTTTGAAATTCATCAAACGGAGATAAATATGGGTTTTTATAATCTAATCCAATTACATACCCTAGAAAAATTTGTTTATTCTCCGCGTGATACATAAAGCTTCCACCATAGGTTTGATTATCTAGTGGCCATCCTGCAGTATGCATTACCAAACCTTCATGGTGCATATCTTCACTAATTTCCCAAATCTCTTTGAAACCAATTCCGTATTGCTGAGGATCTTTTCCTTTATTTAACTCAAATTTATTTATTAATTGTTTTCCTAGATGTCCCCTGCACCCTTCAGCAAATACCGTAACCTTTGCATGTAATTCCATACCTGGTTCATAACTATCTTTTTTTTCACCATTTTTATCTAAACCCATATCTTGTGTTGCAACACCTTTAACTGAACCATCATCGTTATATAAAATTTCACTTGCTGGAAAACCTGGAAAAATTTGAACGCCTAAACCTTCGGCTTGTTCTGCAAGCCATCTGCATAAATTTGCTAAGCTAATAATAAAGTTATTATGATTTTGTTGAACTTTAGGTAATAACCAAGTAGGCCAACTCAAAGATTTTGTTTTACCTAAAAATAAAAATTTTTCTTTAGAAACTTTTGTTTTAATTGGACTATTTAATTCTTTCCAATTGGGTATCAGCTCATCTAATGCACGAGTTTCAAAAACATTACCTGATAAAATATGAGCTCCTATTTCAGAAGCTTTTTCTAAAACACAAACATTTAAATCAGAATTTAATTGTTTTAGTCTAATTGCTGCAGACAATCCAGATGGACCTCCTCCAACAATTACAACATCGTATTCCATTACCTCGCGAGACATATTGGAAATTTTTACAGTATTTGTTATTTTTGTATAGTGTTTAATTTGTTCAATTCTTCCAGAAATTTAGGAAGAGCATCAAATAAATCAGCCTCTAAGCCATAATCTGCAACAGAAAAAATAGGTGCCTCACCATCTTTATTTATTGCGACAATTACTTTGCTCTCCTTCATGCCAGCCAAATGTTGAATTGCACCTGAAATTCCGACTGCTATGTATAAATCTGGAACAACTACTTTACCAGTTTGACCAACTTGGTGATCGTTTGTAATGTAACCTGCATCTACTGCTGCTCTTGATGCGCCGATCGCTGCATTTAATTTGTCAGCAATTGCTGTAATGAGTTTAAAATTTTCACCACTCTGCATACCTCTTCCACCTGAAATTACTATTCTTGCTGTACCTAGCTCTGGTCTGTCAGATTTAATTTCTTCTTTTTTAACAAATTTTGTATTTTGAGATGGATCAGTATTTTCACCTTTAACTATTTCTGCTGATCCACCTGAGGTCGGAGCTGGATCAAATGACGTAGGTCTAATGGTGACACATTTTTTTTTATCAGTACTTTTAACTGTAGCAAATGCATTGCCTGCATAAATAGGTCTTAAAAAGGTGTCTTCAGAAATAACTTTTATGATATCACTAACTTGAGAAGTGTCTAACAATGCAGCAATTCTAGGCATTAAATTTTTTCCAAATGTATTTGCTGAACAAACAATGTGTGAGTAATTTTCTGCTTGCTTGAGTATCACCGGTGTATAATTTTCCGCGATATAGTTTTCGTAAATATCATTATCTACATGTATTACTTTTTTAACATTAGGAACTTCTGATAATGATTTTGCGACCGGATCAGCATTTTTACCTATAACCAATACGTGTAAATCATCATTTATTTGCGATGCAGCAGTTATAGCATTAAGAGTAAATGGCTTTACCTCTTTATTGTTATGCTCTGCTATTAATAAAACTGACATTATATTACTTTAGCCTCATTTTTTAATTTTTGAACCAACTCTTCAACGCTAGAAACTTTAATCCCAGCTTTTCTTTTTGGTGGTTCTTCAACTTTAATTTGCTCGATTCTAGGTTTTATATCAATGCCTAATTCTGAAGCATCTATTTGCTCTAGAGGTTTCTTCTTTGCCTTCATTATATTAGGTAATGATGCGTATCTTGGCTCGTTTAGTCTTAAATCACATGTAACAATAGAAGGTATTTTAACTTCTATTGTCTCAAGACCTTCATCAACTTCTCTTGTTACCTCTAATACATTTTCTTTTACATCGATTTTAGAAGCGAATGTTGCTTGAGGCCAATTTAAAATTGCAGCTAACATTTGACCTGTTTGATTACAATCATCATCTATAGCCTGTTTGCCCATAAAAACTAAATCTGGTTTTTCTTTTTCGACAATTTTTTGTAAAATTTTTGCAACTGCTAATGGTTCAATAGTACCAGGTGCTTTTACTAATATTCCTCTGTCAGCACCAACTGCCAATGCTTTCCTAACTGTCTCTTGAGCTTTTTCTTCTCCAACCGTTACAGCAATTATTTCCTTCGCTTTACCTGACTCTTTTATTTTTACTGCCTCTTCAACCGCATTATCATCTGGTGGATTTGTTGACATTTTTACATTATCTGTAACAACGCCAGATCCATCTTCTTTAACTCTGATTTGGACGTTGTAATCAATAACTCTTTTAACTGCTACTAGTATTTTCATTAGGCTCTTAGTAATTTATTTTCTGCATCATAGGGACTATCTTCTAAAATTGTTGCTTCATGCATTTTGCCAAGTATATCAATTTTAAGTTTTTGTCCAACATTTGCCAAAGTAGGTTTTACCATACCAAGTGCAATTGATTTTCCTAATCTAAAACCATAATCTCCACCTGTGGCTCTTCCAACAACAGATCCGTTTTCATAAATTGGATTATTTCCTAATACATCGGCATCGGTGACGTTATGAACTTCCAATGTTACCAATTTATTATTAAATCCTTTTTCTCTCCATTTATTAAGTGCATCTAATCCAATGAAGCTTCCTTTATTTGGATGAATGAATCTATCTAATCCACTCTCATACGGTGCATATTCAATTGATAATTCTGTACCTACAAGTTTGTAAGATTTTTCAACTCTTAAACTGTTCATTGCTCTTATTCCGAAAGGTTTTAAGCCTAAGTCTTTTCCCGCCTCCATTAATTTATCAAAAATATGATTTTGATATTCAATTGGGTGATGGAGTTCCCAGCCTAATTCACCAACAAAATTTACTCTCATAGCATTTACAGGTGCATAACCAACATCTACGTTTTTCGCACTCAACCATTTAAAATTCTCATTAGAAAAATCATCTTTTGAAACTCTTTGCATTAGCTCTCTTGATTTTGGACCCGCAACCACTAATACTCCTGTGCTATTAGTTAAATTTTCAAATATAACACTTCCATCTTTAGGCATCCATTTATGGATCCAGTCATGGTCAAGTCTTTGAAAAGCTCCTGCAGAAACTAAATAGAAACTATCCTCAGATTCTCTTAAGATTGTAAATTCTGAATGCACGCCACCTTTTGTATTTAATGCATGACATAAATTTACTCTACCTACTTTTTTTGGAAGTTTGTTTGCAACCAAATTATCTAAAAATTCCTCTGCTTTAGGACCTTTAATTCTGCATTTTGCAAATGCAGTCATGTCTAGTAGCCCGACATTTTCTCTAACGTTCTTACATTCTTTTTCAACTGCTTTAAACCATTTTGACCTTCTAAAAGACCAATCGTCTTTTTGTTCCATGCCATCTGTTGCAAAAAAATTTGGTCTTTCCCACCCAAATTTTTGACCAAACACAGCGCCTAATTTTTTCATTCTATCGTAACACGGTGCTGTTCTTAAAGGTCTTGCTGCTTCTCTTTCTTCATCAGGGTAATGAATTATGAATACATTTCTATAAGCTTCTTCATTCTTTTCTTTTAAATAAGATTTAGAGCAATAATCACCATATCTTCTAGGTTCAACACCAAGCATGTCAATTGTAGGTTCGCCATCTACAATCCATTCTGCTAATTGCCAACCTGCTCCTCCAGCCGCAGTTATTCCAAAACTATGACCTTCGTTAATCCAAAAGTTTTTAAGTCCCCATGCAGGTCCAACAATTGGATTTCCGTCTGGAGTATAACAAATTGCTCCATTATAAACTTTTTTAACACCCACATCTCCAAAAGCAGGAACTCTGTGAATTGCTCCTTCAATATGTGGAGCTAATCTGTCTAAATCTTCTTGAAATAATTCATATTCAGAATCTTTTGATGGTCCATCGACATAACAACATGGAGCACCATCTTCATAAGGTCCAAGTATAAGACCACCTGCTTCTTCTCTCATATACCATCTACTATCACTGTCTCTTAATACTCCCATTTCGGGTAAACCTTCTTTTTTTCTTTTTTGAATTTCAGGATGAGGCTCTGTAACAATGTATTGATGTTCAACTGGTATGACTGGTATTTCTAATCCAACCATTTTTCCTGTTTGTCTTGCAAAGTTTCCTGAGCATGACATAACATGTTCACATTCAATACTCCCTTTATCTGTTTCAACGACCCAGCCATTTTTTGTTTGTTTAATTCCAACTACGTTTGTATTTCTGTAAATCTCTGCACCTCTGTTTCTTGCTCCAGTAGCTAAAGCTTGTGTAAGATCAGCAGGTTGAATGTAACCATCTTCTGGGTGCTGAATTGCTCCAACCAAATCACTTGTGTTACATAAAGGCCAAATTTCTTTTACTTGATCTGGTGTTAAAAATTTTACATCTACACCTATTGTTTGTGCAACACCAGCATACTGATGGTATTCATCCATTCTATCTTTTGTACTTGCAAGTCGAATATTTGAAACAACACTAAAGCCCACATTTTTACCTGTCTCTTCTTCAAGAGTTTTATAAAGGTCAACAGCGTATTTGTGTAATTGGCCAACCGAGTAACTCATATTAAAGAGTGGCAGTAAACCTGCAGCATGCCATGTTGAACCAGAGGTAAGCTCTTTCCTTTCAACTAATACAACGTCAGACCAACCTTTTTTTGCTAAATGATATAAAGCACTTACACCAACTACTCCACCTCCGACAATAACTACTTTAGCTTTTGATTTCATAAAACCGATTCCTACTAGATTTTTGGTTTGAACGAAACAAAATTTTAATAGTCATCATCCTCATCTCTCCATCCTTTTATATACATCAAATACGCGGCAACAGTTACACTTATGCATCCTACTATCATGCCTAAGTTGAGGCCAAATTGCTTACCAAAGAAATACCAACCAAGTTGAGTGGAACCTATTGTTGGCACGCATAAAATTATCATCAAAATTGGAACTCTTTCATAAAAAGGTTTTTTTTTCATTTAAATTGACGATCCTAGTGGCATTGGTTGTGAGACACCGCTTGTTAACCAGCAGTTTTTGAGCGGACCAGATTTATCATATTTTTTAACCACCCATTCGAATTGATAGTATTTTTTCTTATCATCTAAAACAGTAACTCTATAGGTTGCACTATTTTCTGATGCAGAAATTATATCTATTTTATTTTCGATGTGATTAATTAACATTTCATACATATCACTTTTGAGCATTGACTTAAATTTTTCCAGTGGACCTGTATATTTTTTATTATTTGGGTGTGCAAACTCCCATGTTTGCTCAATACCAAAGTCTTCGTACGGTTCATTATTATTTTTTAACCCATTTAATTGTATCTCTACAACCTCTAACGGCTTAATTGAGTTTTTTGGTTTGATTAACTCAGCATTACAAATAGACTGAAAACAAAAACTTAAAAAAATTAATATTACAAGTTTGTTTTTATATAAATACATTCTTACGTAAACAATATAACATGTGAAAAATAAATTAACTTTACAATAAGGACGCAAATGAAAATTGGTTTTATAGGCCTAGGAAACGTTGGTGGAAAACTTGCAGGCAGTCTATTGAGAAACAACTTCAAATTGACTGTTTATGATCTTGACTCAAAAACAATGGAAAATTTAAGTTCAAAAGGAGCAAATATTTCAAAAAATCCAAAAGAACTTACTCAAGACTCTGATCTAATTATTACATGCTTACCTTCACCTGAAATATGTCGAGAAGTAATGGAGTCTAAAGACGGTGTAATTAATGGATTGTCAGAGAATAAGATATGGCTCGAAATGAGTACAACGGATGAAAACGAGGTAAAAAGAATTGGAAAGTTAGTTAAACAAAAAAAAGCATTCGCTCTTGATGGACCTGTAAGTGGTGGGTGCCATAGAGCTGATACAGGAAATATAGCAATATTTGTTGGTGGAGAAAGATCTGCATTTGAAAAAATTTTTTCTGCTCTTTCGGCGATGGGTGAAAAAATTCTTCATACTGGAGAATTGGGCTCTGCCTCTGTTTTGAAAGTTATAACAAATTACTTAGCATCAGTTCATTTAGTTGCGTTAGGTGAAGCTTGGACTGTTGCAAAAAAATCTAATTTGGATTTAGAAAAAACTTTTAAAGGAATTGCTATTTCCTCTGGAAATTCATTTGTGCACGAAACAGAAAGCCAAGTAATATTAAATGGTTCCTATAATATAAATTTTACAATGGATTTAGTTTTAAAAGATACTTCCTTATTTGATAATTTAGCAAAAAAACTTAATTCATCTTTAGAAATATCACCAATGATTGTAAAAATTTTTCAGGAAGGTTTGAAAAACTATGGTTCTCGTGCCTGGTCCTCAATGATAGTTAAAAGAATGGAGGATAAAAATAAAATAGACTTTAGAGCAAAGGGTTTTCCAACCGAACTTATAGATAAAGAACCTGAAAAGAAAGGTTATGAGATATAACAGACAAGGTCATAATATTGTTCATAGAGGACTGGCGAAAAAAACTTTCAAAGAAAATTCAATTAAAGCCTTCAAGTTTTGCTTTAAAAAAAATTATGGAATTGAAACTGATTTACATACAACTTTAGATAATAAAATTGTTTGTTATCATGATTTTAGTCTTAAACGATTTAAGAGTAAAAAGTTAATAAAAAATTTAAAATATAAAGATATAAATAAAATAGCATCAAAATATACAATGCATATTCCAACTTTGAATGAAATTGTTAAAATTTCAAAAAAAAATTACTTAATGCTAGAAATTAAATCAAAATTTACAAAAAAAAATTTTTTAAATCTTATTTCTATTATAAAGAGGTTAAAACATTATAGCATAACTTCTTTTAATGAAAAAAATATTTCAAATTTAAATAAAATTAAAAAAAATTTAAATTTAGGACTAGTTTTTTCTTCGACCACTTCAATAAAACTTATTTTACAAAAAAGTAAATTAAAGTACCTTAGATTATTAGTTTTAGAAAAAAAATTTCTTACTAATAGAAAACTTATAAAAATAAAAAAACCTATTTATTTTTACACACTAAAAGATAAAAAAGTTAGAACAAAATTTTTAGGAAAAAATCTTATTATTGAAAATTTGTAATTATTGTGAAAGATAACTAAGTCTTCCTATTATTTCATCACGATCCATATAGTAACCTTGTAGGTGTCTATGTCCTGAGTTAGGATCGAATGCTGTTCTGCCGTGCAAAACTCTTCTGTTATTAAAAGAGTATATATCCCCTGGATTTAGTCTGAACTTAATAACAAATCTATCATCATGTAACAGATTGCCAAATCTATGATGCGCGAAATAAACTTTGTCCATTACATCTGGATGACAATCTAATGCATCCATGGTTGCAACACTAAATCTAATATCATTATAATCACCATCTTTAGTTAAACTTATTGCGGGTGCATAAAAACTTCTGTGAGCTTGCTGGGTATAATCTTTATCTCTAAATTTTAACGGTACATTTACCAAAGTATCAAAAATATCCTTTTCATTATTTTTTAAGTAATCTGCAACAGCAAAACCATCAACTGCTGAAGAATCTCCTCCATTAGCAGAATTTATAAGACAATGTAAAAACTGGTAGCCTGGTGGATTTTCAAACCAAGGTAAATCCATATGATTTTTCAATGCGTGGGCTGTATAGGCTGAGTTATTTGGTTTAGGTATATTTATAACTTCAAAAGGTGTTTTAAAAAAAGTTTCTCTTGTGTGACTAATTCTATTTAAAACTTCAAAAGCTGACTTTTCTTTTGTTGGTGCGTTATTTACTAAAGCTATTCCTTTATAGTGAAGAAGTTTTAACCACTTTATTAAACCTTCCTCTGAAGACATTATTTCATCGCAATCAATTCTTATAGACTTAATATTTTTTTCAATCGATTTATCCCAAAGTTGGTATGGAGAAATGTATTTTTGTTTATTTTTGATTGTGTAACAGTTTTTTCTTAACCAATTAATGTCGTAAAAACTTGTATGATTTCCCTCGCTCCAAACTATTTCTAGTTTACCCTCATCATTTACTTTATATTCTGTTGGATTTAGTTTTTTAGAAACGTTTAATATATCAAACATTCTATGCCTAGAATCTTTGTCGTGAGCCGTTGGACAATTATCTCTTAACCATAAATAATTAAATTTACTTTCTTCTCCATCGCTCCAAAGAATTCTTAGGTAAGTTCCATTTTTTTCAAGTTTTGAAATACTAAACATGGTTAAAATTTATTATACTTATTTACATTTTCAATGCAATTTATAGTTGATAAATTATTGTTTTTTTTAATAATATCAAAAATAAAATTTGTTACTTTGCAACAAACTTGGACAACTGTTAAAACTTTATAAAAAATGAGTAAAATTGAAATTAATAACGTTTATAAAATATTTGGTCCCTCTCCAAAGAAGATTCTACCTATGGTGCAAGAAGGTGCTACTAAAGAAGAAGTTTTAGAAAAAACAGGACATACAGTAGGTTTAGATAATGTGTCACTTAAGATTGATGAAGGTGAAACATTTGTATGTATGGGCTTATCTGGTTCAGGTAAATCTACTTTAATTAGACATATTAATCGTTTAATCGACCCAACATCAGGTGTGGTTTCTGTAGAAGGTACTGATGTGATGAGTTTAGACAAAAATAAATTAATAGATTTTAGAAGACATAAAATGAGCATGGTTTTTCAAAGATTTGGGTTATTTCCACATAAAACTGTTTTAGAAAATGTGGGTTACGGACTTGAGGTTCAGGGTAAAAAACCTGAGGATAAAAATAAAGTTGCTATGGAAAAAATAGAAGCTGTTGGTTTAAGTGGCTTTGAAAACCAATACCCAAACCAATTATCTGGAGGTATGCAACAAAGAGTTGGTTTAGCAAGAGCACTTGCTACTGATACTGACATATTATTAATGGATGAAGCTTTTTCAGCACTTGACCCTTTAATAAGAAGTGACATGCAAAAACAGTTGCTTGATTTACAAGGCGAATTAAAAAAAACGATAGTTTTCATTACACATGATTTAGATGAATCTTTAAAATTAGGTGATCATATTGGAATTTTAAATGGAGGAAGATTAGTTCAAGTCGGAACCCCAATAGAAATAATAATGAAACCTGCAGATGATTATGTTTCAGCATTTGTTAAAGATGTAAATAGAGCAAAAGTTATAAAGGCCAAAATAATAATGAAATCAGTAAATGAGGTTGATAATATTGACAAATCAAATCTTGTTAAAATAAATGAAGATCAATTTATAGAGGAATTCCTACCAAAAGTAGTTTGTTCAAATGCAAACTGTGAGGTTGTAGATAAAAGTGGAAACACTAAGGGTTATCTAACCCAAAAAGAATTATCTAAGGCACTTGCCAAAGAGCATTTAAAAGAAGCAGTTAAAACTAATTAATTATAATTGATTTATTAAATCCGGAGCAATTTTTTTTGATTTTCCAAAAAATTTAAGTGCTTTTACAGCCTCTAAATTTGATTTATCGCCATCAACAACAACGAATCCAATCATTCCCATACTTTTATGAGGTGTGCACCAATAAGCATAAATACCTGGCACAGTGAATTTATATTCAGCATCTTTGTTCATTTTAGATTTGAATTTTTCAACACCAGTAGGAAACCCACCTTTTATAAACTCTACGTTATGACCTTTGGTTGTCGCTTTCCAAAAAACTGTATCACCTGAATTTACTTTTACAATTTTTTGTGAATAAACCATACTCTCTTTTCCTAGTTTGTTTAGCATCTCAATTGTTACATCTGCTGCATTCAACAAAGTTGGTAATAAAGTAATTGATATAGTTATTAAAGATTTTTTGATTATAGATTTTAAATTCATAACGGTTATTTAATATTAAAAGTTATCTTATCAACTCTAATATTGGAGCAAGTTGCCACAGGATATAGTTTGAAAGGTTTTTATTTATGTTTTACTAGTTTTAACTTTTCTCTAGTTTCGGCAGGCGTCATTACCGAAGCTCCTAAGTCCTCAACAATTCTTCTTGCCTTTTCAACTAGTTGAGCATTTGTAGCTAACTTTCCTTTTGAAATATATAAATTATCCTCAAGCCCTACTCTTGGGTTTCCACCCATTACTACTGTTTGAGCAACATAAGGCATTTCATTTTTAGAAATTGCAAAACCACTCCATACTGCCTCTTTCGGCATAATATCTTTCATTGCTTGCATTGCTAAAGGTGTAGCGGGTGCACCCCAAGGAATACCTAAACACATTTGGAACATTGGGGGATCACTGAGTAATCCCTCTTGATATAACTGAGCTCCAAACCACATATTTCCTAAATCAAAAGCCTCTATCTCTGGTTTAACTTTTATTTCTTGAAGTCTTTTTGCTGCTTTTCTTAAATCTCTCGGGGTATTAATTGTAATAACAGATCCATCTCCAAAATTTAAAGTTCCACAATCAAGAGTACAAATCTCAGGCAAGAACTGTTCCGCATTTGTAATTCTTTCCATTACATTCGCCATATCGGTTAATGGACCAAATTGAAGTGGACTATTTTCTCCTATATCTAAATCACCACCCATTCCAGTTGTAAGATTTAGAACTACATCTGTGTCTGATGATCTAATTCTATCGACAACTTCTTTGTATAACTCTAATCTTCTACTTGGTGTTCCATCTTCCTCTCTAACATGTATATGTGCAATCGCTGCACCTGCTTTTGCTGCTTCGATTGCAGATTTTGCTATTTGTTCAGGTGTCTTTGGTAAATCGGGATGTTTTTTAGCAGTATCACCAGATCCAGTAACTGCACACGATATAAATACTTTATTGTTCATAATTTATTAATGGTATAGTTTATTATAATTAATATGGAAATAACAGAATTAAAAAAGGATTTAGCAGCTACCTTTAGATGGACCGCTAGATTGAATATGAATGAGGGAGTTGCAAATCACTTTAGCGCATGTGTGCCTGGTTCAACTGATGAATTTTTAGTTAATAAATCAGGTGTTCATTTTAGCCAAATGAAAGTAAGCGATTTAATTTTGGTTACCAAAGAAAATATCGAGGAATTAAAAAAAAAACCCGACCTTGTGGATGCTACTGCAATAAATATTCATGGGACAATTCACCAAAAAGTACCTCATGCAAAATGTATATTTCATGTTCATTCAAAATACGCGACAGCTCTTTCTGCTTTGAAAAACCCTACTCTTCCTCCAATAGATCAAAATACGATGAGGTTTTATAACCGAGTATCTATATATAATGAGTATGGTGGTATGGGTTTTGAAGAAGAGTCGCTAAAAATGGCTGCTGCATTGGGTAATAAACAAAATCTGTTAATGTCAAATCATGGAATTTTAACTACTGGTGAAACTGTTTCGGATGGATTTGATGCATTATATTATTTTGAAAAATCTGCAGAAACATATTTAACAGCTTTAGCCACTGGAAAAGAATTAAATGTAGCATCACACGAAGTGGCAGAAAAAACAGCACAAGAGTGGTCAAACTATCCTTCTGATATGGGTAGAGCACATTTAGATCAAATCAGATTAATTTTAGATAAAGAAGAACCTGATTATCAAAATTAAAAAAATAAATTATGAAAGATAAAAAAAAATTTTATATAAATGGACAATGGGTCAATCCAATTAAAGCAAAAGATTTTGATGTAATTAATCCCTCTACTGAAGAAGTTTGCGCAATAATTTCTCTAGGTAGCTCAGAAGATACTGATCTTGCTGTAAAATCTGCAAAGTCATCTTTTGAAACTTGGAAAGAAACTTCAAAGCAAGAACGAATAAAACTTTTAGAAAAATTATTAGAAATCTATAAATCTAAATGGGATGAAATGACTGATGCCATATCAACTGAGCTTGGTTGCCCAAAAGATTGGTGTTCAGCTAATCAAACTGCATCAGGTGCGGGTCATATTGAAGATTTTATAAAAAGATTAAAAGAATTTAATTTTGAACCTGGTTTTGACAAAGGATCTGTTAATCACATTGTGTATGAACCAATTGGTGTATGTGGTTTAATTACCCCTTGGAACTGGCCAATTAATCAAATAGCTCTAAAAGTTGTACCAGCACTTGCAACTGGTTGCACAATGGTTTTGAAACCTTCTGAGATAGCTCCTTTATCAGCAATGCTTTTTGCAGAAATGATTCATGAAGCAAAATTTCCTGCGGGTGTGTTTAATTTAGTAAACGGAGATGGGCCAGGTGTTGGTACAGATTTATCAGGACATCCTGATGTTGATATGGTTTCCTTTACTGGATCGACAAGAGCTGGAAAGTTAATTACAAAAAATGCAGCTGATACAATTAAAAGAGTTTGTTTAGAGCTTGGAGGTAAAGGTGGAAATATTGTATTTGCTGATGCTTATCCTGATGCAGTAAGAGATGGAATACGAAACGTCA
Source organism: uncultured Pelagibacteraceae bacterium (assembly GCA_902581445.1). Taxonomy (GTDB): domain Bacteria; phylum Pseudomonadota; class Alphaproteobacteria; order Pelagibacterales; family Pelagibacteraceae; genus Pelagibacter. The sequence goes on along the minus strand of CACHOG010000001.1, from coordinate 368,934 downwards.
TGAGTAACTCTGGTCAATCATGTGATGCACCAACAAGAATGTTAGTAGAAAAATCAATATACAAACGAGCAGTAGAAGAAGCTGCCGATGAAGCTAATAAAATTAAAGTAGATCTTGCATCAAAAGCTGGCGAACATATAGGTCCGGTGATATCTAAAACGCAATACGATAAAATTCAAAGTTTAATCAAGAGCGGAATTGAAGAAGGTGCAACTTTAGTAGCTGGTGGACCTGAGAAACCCGAAGATTTCAAAAAAGGATATTTTATAAAGCCAACAGTGTTCACAGATGTAAATAATGATATGAGAATTGCTAAAGAGGAAATTTTTGGTCCAGTTTTATCTATAATTCCCTTTGAGAATGAAGAGGAGGCAATAAAAATTACAAATGACACTGAATATGGTCTTGGAAACTATTTGCAAACTGAAGATAAAGAAAAAGCAAAAAGAGTTTCAAAAAAATTAAGATCTGGAATTGTGTACGTAAATCATAAACCTGCGGACTCTGGCACTCCATTTGGTGGTTATAGACAGTCTGGAAATGGACGTGAAGGAGGTACCTGGGGTTTACATGAATATTTGGAAGTGAAAACTATCACTGAATGGAAAAATTAAGATGATTGGGTATGTAATGGTAGGCACAAATAATCTAGATAAAGCCATTAATTTTTATGATGAAGTTTTACAAATTATAAATTTAAAAAGAAAAGATACTGATGAATTTTGTGCTGGATATACGCAAAAAGATGGTGATGGTGCTATAGAATTTTATGTTACAAAACCAGCAAATGGTAAAACTGCTACTTTCGGAAATGGAACACAAGTTTCTTTTATTGTTTCATCAAGAGAGATAGTTGATAAATTTCATGAGATCGGTTTGAAAGCAGGCGGTAGCAGCGAAGGAAGTGGCGGAGAAAGACCAGAAGGTTCTGGTGTATATTATTCATATATTCGCGATTTAGATGGAAATAAAATCTGCGCTTTTACAAATAACAAATAAATTATATGTCTTATTCATCAATTGAAAAGCGATTAGCTGAAGGAAAAATAATAATTCTTGATGGGGGAATAGGAGGAGAATTACAAAAAGTTGGAGCAAAAATGGATGAAGGGCTGTGGTGTGGGAGGTGTTCTTTAGATAGTCCAAATGAACTTTTAAAAGTGCACCAAAATTATGTTAAAGCTGGTGCTGATGTAATAACCGCAAATACTTATGCTTCAACCCCTATATCAATGAAAAAATATGGTTATGAAGATCTAATTAAAGAATGCAATCATAAAAGTATCAAAATTGCAAAAGAGGCCGTGTCAGGTAAAAATGTTTTAGTTGCTGGATCTGTCTCCACTTACGGTTATTTTATGAAAGATGGTGTTACTAAAATGAAACCAAGTTTTGATGAACACTTAAAAATTTTGTCAGATACAGGAGTAGATTTAATTATTCTTGAAGCTATGTCGTCACAAGCTGATATTGTTGAAACTTTAGTTGAATGTTCAAGTAATTTAAAATTACCAACGTGGTTATCAATATCTTGTGTATTTGATAAAAATAAAAATATTCATCTTGGATATGATGATGATGTGTCTCATAAAGATCCTCAAGTTTATGAGGAACTTGAAGATTCATTACATAGATTTAAAAAATTTCATTCAGGACCAATACTTGTTGCACACTCAAACATGAGTGTAACTGAAGAAGCAGTCAGCATACTAAAAAATAATCATAATAATACAGTTGGCGCTTATCCAAACAGAGGACACTTTGTTAAACCAGAATGGAAGTTTACTGATGATATTAAGCCAAGTGATTATGTTAAAAGTGCAAAAAAATGGATTGATAATGGGGCACAAATTATTGGTGGTTGTTGTGGTATTGGAGTTGAAGAGATAAAAGCAATTTCAATTCTAAAAAATTAATATAAAATAAAAATATGAAGACGTTTATTGGGGGTATTGGCTGCTTTTGGGATGAAACTAAATACGAAGGTATTGAAGGAGTAATTTCTACTGAGTGTGGTTATTGCGGCGGAGACGAACCAAACGTCACTTATAAAGCAGTATGTGGTGGAGATACTGGTCATATTGAAGTTGTTAAAGTAGAGTATGATGAAAAAGTTAAATCATATGAAGATATGGTGAGACTATTTTTTAAATTACACGACTCTACTCAAGTAAACCGTCAAGGTACGTATGTTGGAATTCAATATAGATCTGAAATTTTTTATAATAATGATGAAGAAAAAAAAATTGCGGAAAAAGTTTTAGAGGAAATGAATAATAAACTTGGTGGTAAAGTTTCTACTAAAGTTTCAAAAGAGAAAAATTATTGTAAGGCTGAAGGTTATCATCAAAAATATGAACAAAAAAAATCTTTGAAATTTGATTAACTTTATTTTAATTTGACTAAAATAATATCATATAAGAATCCTGAATTAGTAACAGTCAAAGATAATAAAGCTGTATGGAATCTCCCTAAAACTAGAAGACATGGTTATAGAAATCTTCACAAAATAAATAGATATGGATTATTTTTAAGATCAGATTTGGTTTTAAAATTAAAAAAAAAATACAAAGATACAATCTATAAAAAGCCACTGGTAAAAAAAATGACTAAACAAAAGTCTTTTTGCTCCTTAATAGTTGGAAATAAACAAAATATTTATTTTGAAAAATACGCAAAAGATTTTCCAAAAAATCAACCTCAAACGATAATGTCTATAACAAAAATGTTTGTTAATCTTTTCGTTGGAGAACTTTTGAATAATAAGTCAATAAATCTTGATAAAAAAGTATCTTACTACCTTCCAAAAATTGGGAGTGGATATGCCAATGCTAAAGTGCAAGACGTATTAAATATGAATGTAATAAATGCCTACACAGAAGATTACACTAAGGCATACTCTTCATCTTTTTTACATGAGCCTGTTGGTGGATGGAGACTACCAAAAAGTGGTGATACACATTTAAGTCAGGAAAGTTATTTAAATACTATTAAATCAAAAAAAAATAAAAATTTAAAAAACAAAAGTAATTTAGCTTTTTATAAATCTGCAAATACCGATGTTATAGGATTAATAGTTGAGAAGATCAGTGGTAAATCATTAAGACATTGGATGTTAAGAGCAGTTGAGGCAGCTGGGTTTGAAGATGGGCTTTATATTGCATCTGACAGATATGGTATGCCTTGGATGTCAGGGGGAGGATGTTTGGTTACAAGAGACTTTTTAAGAATGGGTCTTTTATTTGCAAGAAAAGGTAAAGGAGTGGGAAATAGGAAGATTGGCTCAAGCTCTTTTTTAAACCGAACTTTAAACAATGTTGGTCCAAAATATATGAATTTATCAAATAATAAATATTTATATTATTCTAACTCTACTATGGTATCTGGAAATATGATTGGCCATTCAGGTTATGGTGGTCAATTTTTAGCTGTAAATTTAAAAACTGGAAACGTTGCTGCATTTTTTTCTGTTTTAGAAACTAAATCAGCAACAAAAGAAAGTTACAAAGTAGATATGATTAATATGTTGATTGATTTAGTGGATACTAAATATTAAGCGGTAATTTTTTTATCCTCTTTAGGAGCAAGAACAACAGCTAAAATTCCACCTAAAATAATCATTGAACTTCCAACTATTTCTCTCCATCCAAAAGGTTCATCTGTTAATATGCTGGAGCTTACAACTCCAACTACTATTTCTGTTAGAAAAAGAATTGAGCATAGTCCAGCACCTAGTTTGCTTGGTGCCCAAAGAATAACAATTCCTGTAGGAATGAAATAAAATAATGACAAAACAATTAAGAACATTGCCATTGGAATAAAAGACTCTATCGGTGGTGTCTCGCCCAAATAATCAACTAATAAAAAACCAGCTACAATATTAAATAATGTTCCATAGAAGAAAAATGAAAATATAATCGGGAATACTCCATCGGTCTTTACAACTTCAAGTCTTATCATTCCTCCTGCAAAAATTGCTCCACCAGCAAGAGCTATCCAATCTCCGGCATTTTGGGGTAAAGGTATAATTGCATCTTTACTAAAAACTATCCATAAGCCAGCGAGAGCTAGCGAAAGTGTGACGGCTCTTTGCCAGCCAGGTCTTCTTTTTAAAAATAAGATTTCAAAAATAGTAGTCCAAATAGGTGTCATGTAAAAAAGTATTAAAGCTCTTATTACATCTGTTAATAGAAAACTTAGTGCATAACAAATAAAACCACCGCCAACCAATAATCCTGTTAATGGAAGCTCGAAGCCACTTCCTTTTTTTTTATAAACTCTCCAGAGAGCGATTGGTAACAACAATAATACTCCAATTACCATCTGGGCAATTGTACCCCATCCGCCAGTTAGTCCTCCAGCTTCCAGTGTGCGTTGAGGGAGCCAATAAATTCCCCAAGCTCCAGCGGAAAATGCTAAAGCAAGTGCAATTTTAAAATGATGAGGGTGTCTTTGCATTAATTATTATATTTCTGGTTTTATTTTTGAATAATTGAACATTTGTTCGTATTTTCTTGCAAATGCAAGTACTTTTAAATCATCGTTCTTTTTTCCTATTATTTGCATACCCATTGGTAGTTTATTTTTATTAAAACCAACTGGAACTGTTATAGTTGGTAATTCTAAAAGGCTTGATAATATAAAAACTTCAATCCATCGATGATAAGTATCTAAATTAAAATCATTTATTTTTTCTGGATAATTTAATTCTTTTTTAAATGGAAATACTTGTGCTGATGGCAAAGCTAAAAAATCGTAATCTTTAAATATCTGATTTATATCATTTAAAGACTTTTTTCTTTTTTCTAATGCAATATCAATGTCATTATCTTTAATATCTTTTCCCCTATTGTACTCCCAAATCGCCTGAAAAGTCATTTCATTAATATCTTTAATACTCATACTTCCAATATCCATAAATATACTTCTTGATCTGAATGTTAACCACGAATCCCATAGTTCATCAGTATTAATACCTGATTTCAAAAAATCTATTTTTATATTTTGCTTATTTAACTCACTTAATTTTTTTTCACAAATTTCTAATATTTCATTTTCAAATTTATAATTACTATTAATATCGGATAACCATCCTATTTTTATATTTTTAATTTCTGAATCTTTTATTTCAAAATTTTGAAAATTAGATTTTAATTCTAAAGAATATGGATCCAAATTATTTTTACCAGTTACGCTATCTAAAATAATTGTCATATCGTCTGGTGTTCTAGATAAAAAACCAGGAGTAGTTAAAATAGGAATATTTTTTTGGTTGTCCGATCTAGCAGAAGAAATAACTCCTGGAGTTGGTCTAAAACCGTATATATTAGAATATGCAGCAGGATTCCTACATGAACCCATTTGATCTGTACCATCTGCAAATGGAACTAATTGAGCTGCGACTGCTGAACTTGCGCCTCCACTTGAACCACCAGACGACTTGCTTAAGTCATAAACATTTGAAGTTGGACCAAAAAGTCTATTAATTGTATGTCCTCCAACTCCGAGTTCAGCTGTATTAGTTTTTCCAATTATTATTGCGCCGTTTTCAATTAGTTTATCCACAAAAAAAGAATTTTTTTTTGGAAAATAATCTTTGTAACCTTTAAAACCGTATGTTGTTTGAATTCCAACTACATCACTTAAATCTTTAACAGCTAATGGTAATCCGAACAAAGATTTATTTTTATTCTGTTGATTATCTTTTTTTTTAGCTTCTTCTAAAATTTTCTCAGTCTCTTTTAAAAGAACAATTGCATTTAATTTTGGATTATACTTTTCAATTCTTGCTAAATAGAATTCTACTACTTCTTTTACTGATATCTGTTTTGTCTGAATTAATTTAATAATTTCAGATACTTTTTTGTTTTCTAGCATCTGCCCTAGCGAGCTTTTTTAATGCTTTTTAAAGTTAATTGTTCAACCTCTTCTAAAGTTGCTTTTTTAGGATTTTGACCATAAGCCTGATCGAGCATAGATTTTTTTGCAATTCTTTTGAATGAATCCTCAGGTACACCAATTTCATTTAATCCTCTTGGAATATTAAGTTCATCTAACATTTTATTTAAATTTTCTCTAAAACCTTTAACTGAATGGTCATCAAATTGCATTGCCTCTGACATTCGCTGAACTTTTTCCTCTAAACCAGGTAAATTATATTCCATTACTGTTGGAAGAATTATTGCATTTGTAAGTCCATGATGGGTATTATATTCTGCACCAACCATATGAGAGATGGCATGTACTAAACCTAAGCCTTTTAAAAAAGCTACTCCACCTAAATAAGACCCTACAATCATTCCTCCCCTTGCAACTAAATTGTCTGGTTCATTTACTGCCAGTTTAAGAGACTTAGAAATTAAATTTAAACTTTCTAAAGCTGAACCATCACATAACGGATGAAACATAGGAACACTGTAACCCTCAATAGCGTGTATCATTGCATCAATACCGGTCCAAGCTGTTAGGTTTGCTGGTAACTTTAAAGTTAATTCTGGATCAACTAATGCTAAGCAGGGTCTAGCTTCTGGATGCCATATACAAAATTTCATACTTTTTTTTGTGTCAGTAACCATTGCAGTTATTTCTGTTTCTGCACCTGTACCAGCAGTTGTTGGTATAGTTATTAGTTTTGGAAAAGGGTTTTTACCTTTTAGATCTCTTGGAACTTTATCTAAAAATTCAAAATCCCACAAAGGAATTCCGCTATTAACAGTTAAGCATATAGCTTTTCCTCCATCCATAGCACTGCCCCCTCCTATTGCGATTATAGAATCATGATTACCGGCTTTGAATGCTTTGCAGCCACCATCGATTTCGTCATCTCTAGGGTTGGGAGATATATTAGAATAAATATTTGATTTAATTTTTGTATCAGAAAGCAGATTTTGTAATTCACTTATAAAGGGCAGCTTAGTGCTTCCACTATCTATTACGATTAAAGGATTTTGAATATTGAAATCTTTGCAGAATTTTCCAATTTCTTTAAATCTTCCTGGTCCATAAGCTGTAAATGTTGGAAAGGTCCAATCTTGTTTGCCTAATAAATCGTCTTTATTGAGTTTAAAATTTTGCATATTTATTTAAAAATTTATACTAACTTACAAAAATAAATGAAAATCGCAAAAGAAAAAGTAGATCTTAGGAAAACTTTAATCGCAATACTTACAATGCTATTAGGTGTAGTTTGCGTAGATTTGTATTTAGTAGTAATTAGATTTATAGGAAATGACTATTCAGTGTTTAAATTAGCTGTTTTTAGAAATTTTTTTGCGGTAATACCATTGCTTGTTCTGCTTTTCTTTTCAGGAGAATACAACTCTCTTTTTAAGAATGTAAATAAGAAATTTTTATCTCTCTGTTGTTTTAGAGGATTAAGTTTTCTTGCAATGAATATATTTATTTTTATCTCGGTAATTAATGTTGAGTTTGCAACAGCAATGACTTTAACTTTTTCATCTCCATTTTTTATAGTAATACTTTCGATTATATTTTTACAAGATAAAGTGGGTATATATCGATGGTCTGCAATTATAATTGGCTTTTTAGGTGTGGTATTAATTTTAAAGCCAACGAGTGATATATTTAATTATTATTCTATATATTCAATACTAACAGCTTTTGCTTGGGGAGTAACGGTTATAATACTTAAGTACATTCCTTCGAACTTCTCAACGTCCAAAATACAATTTTATACGTTGATGTTTAATGTGATAGGTGCATTTTTTTTATTTGTTATTTTATCAAACGATTTTACGGTTAATAATCTAAGAGATTTACTATTAATGGTTTTAACAGGTATACTTGGTGGTACAGCAGCAATATTATTTGTATTTGCATATAGACTAATTTCATTAAGTAAGCTCGCCTCCTTTGAATATTTTGGTATCCCATCTTCATTTTTATTAGGTTGGATTTTTTTTAATGAAGCTCCGTGGCAACAATTATTTCCAGGTGTTTTATTAATTGTTTCTGCTGGTTTCATAATTATATGGAGAGATTCTCAAAAAATAAAAACAGTTAAGGCTAATAAAAAATTTTACTAGTTTATGTTTTTGATTTCATTGACCTCATTACTATAGAACGGTCTATCTCTCCTAGAAGTTCTCCAGTCTCTGAGCATATAACTGGGTAAATTTTATCTGACTCAACTAATTTATCAATTAAAGTTTCAATTTTTGAATTATCTAAAATGCAGTCCGACTTATTTTTAAATAATTCTTTTGATTGATTGCAACAATCTTTTCTCATTACTTTTCCCGCACTTAAAACTTTATATTTTGGAACATCCTCACAAAAATCTTTAACATATTGATCTTTAGGATTAGCAACAATTTCTTCCGGTGTTCCAACCTGAGAAACTTCACCATCTTTCATAATTGCAATGTGATCTCCCATCTTAATAGCCTCTAAGAAATCATGAGTAATAAAAACCATAGTTCGCTGGAGTTTTTCTTGAATTTTTAAAAGTTCGTCTTGCATCTCTCGTCTTATTAGTGGGTCTAAAGCTGAGAATGGCTCATCAAAAATTAAAATTTCAGGATCAACTGCAAGTGCTCTTGCTAATCCAACTCTTTGTTGCATACCACCTGATAACTCTCTAGGATAATTATTTTGCCACCCATCCAATCCAACCATTTTTAAAACTTCCATTGATTTTTCTATTCTGATATCTTTTTTTGCACCTCTAACTTCTAGTCCATATCCAATATTTTCTACAACAGTTCTATGTGGAAAAAGGCCAAAATGCTGGAAGACCATGCTCATTTTATTTCTTCTTAATTCTAATAAATCTTTTGAACTCATTTTAGTAACATCAACATCATCCATTTTCACAGTACCTGATGTGGGTTCAATTAATCTTGAAATGCATCTTACCAATGTTGATTTTCCACTACCGGAGAGACCCATCACCACAAACGTTTCTCCTTTTTGAATTGAGAAACTTACATCTTTCACAGCTACAACATGCCCTGTTTTTTCTTGTACTTCTTTAATAGACAGACTTTTATCTAAATTCTTTATTATTCTTTTTTCATCTGGTCCAAACAACTTCCAAATATTTGAGCAGGTGATTTTTTGGTCTTTATTCATGCTTAAAATTATAATTTATTGTCAAAATAGACAATATTTTGCTTTAAAAGTAAATTTAATTATTCTAATTTTATAACTATGACTACCAGCACTGAAATCATAAAAAAATCAAGCCAATCAAAAAATATCATAACTTATATAATAGTTGGCTTAGTATTTTTAGTTGCTCTATGGCTCTCTACCCAAAATGAAGGTCCATCAAAGTTTCCAAAGTATGTAACAGATCAATTTACTTTTACTGCATGGGTAAATGAGGGAGAAGATTTTTTAAAAAAAAACTATAGGTGGATGACTAAAATTGTAGCTGGATATATTAAGGCTTGTTATTATTTTGTAGAAGATTTTTTACTTGATTCTCCATGGTTATTAATCGCTGCTATAATATTTTTACCATGTTTGATTGCTGGTGGTTTAAGACTTGGTCTCTACTCATTGTTTGTAGTTTATTTTTGGGGTGCAACAGGTATGTGGGAGCCTTCCCTTCAAACTGTTGCTTTAATGGGTTTATCAGTTTTACTTTGTGTATTTTTTGGATTTATTCTTGGAGTGTTATGTTCTCAAAGTGACCGGTTTGAAAATTTTATGAAACCAGTTTTAGATACCATGCAGGTGATGCCAGCTTTTGTATATTTATTTCCTGCTTTATTTTTTTTTGGTATCGGTGGTGCACCAGCAATTCTTGCAACTATGATTTATGGAATGCCTCCAATTATAAGATTAACAAATTCAGGAATACGACAAGTTCCAGCACAAACCATAGAAAGTGCAACTGCATTTGGTTCAAATAAATTACAGCTTTTATTTAAAATTAAAATTCCTTTATCATTGCCTAGTATCATGATGGGTATCAATCAGGTAATTATGATGGCTCTGGCCCTCGTTGTTCTTGCATGTTTCATTGGAGCTGAAGGAATTGGTGGACAGGTTTGGCAGGCTATTAGAAGACTCGATGTTGGATGGGCTATGGAAGGTGGGCTTTGTATTTTGTTTATGGCAATTATGTTTGATAGGTTCAGTATGTCTTTCAGTAAAACTGAAGAAAGAATTCCAGATGATGTGCAGAAATTTTATTTTTTACCACAAAATTGGGCTAAGTATTCTTTGGCAAGAATTATAGAGCAGCCTATAAAAATTTCTCACGATGTAATTAAATATGTCTGTTTATTTGTAACTAGTTTAATCGCCTATTTTTTTCAATTTTCAATTTCAATATTTAATAAAAGAACTGCAAATGATATTAAAGAATTTATAAGTAAAAGATATTATATAATACCGTCATTTATAGTTTTTTTTCTAATTAGTTTAATCGATACATATTTATTTAACTTTGGTTCTTTTCCTGAAGAATGGAAACTATCTATAAGACAACCAATTACAAATGCTGTGGAAAGTTTAACTGTAAATCCAGGTTTTATTGCTTTTACAAAAAGTTTAAGGGCTTTTGTCTATCTAAATTTATTGCGTCCATTAGATGTTTTCTTAACTCACATACCTTGGTGGTACACTATGGCTGTATTTGTTGCGTTAGGCTACATTACCGTTGGAGTAAGATTTGCAATCATTACTGCTATATTGTTGCTTTTTATTGGTGCCTGTGGAATCTGGTCTCAATCAATGATTACTCTATCATCTGTTTTAGTTTCAGTTGCTTTATGTTTTGTTGTTGGAGTACCTTTAGGAATAATAGCATCGTATAGTGAAAGATTTAGGAATATTCAAAACGTTGTATTAGATGCAATGCAAACTCTTCCTTATTTCTGTTATCTAATACCAGTTCTAATGTTTTTTGGTGGTGGGATTGTTTCTGCTGTTTTAGCTACTGTTATTTACTCGATACCACCTATAGTAAGATTGACTTGTTTGGGTTTAACACAAGTATCAGGAACTTACTCAGAAGTATCAAGATCATTTGGTGGAACTTTAATTCAGACTTTAAGAAAAATAAAATTTCCATTAGCAGTTCCAAGTTTAGTTATAGGCTTTAATCAAACAGTAATAATGGCTTTTGCGATGCAAATAGTTACGCCATTGATTGGTGGTAAGGGCCTTGGGTTAGAGGTGTTTAATGGATTAGCTAGATCTGATACTGGCAGAGGTCTAGCAGCAGGTATCGGTATTGTTCTTTTAGCTATAATAATAGACAGAATTACTTTGGCTTGGACGAGAAAACAAAGAGAAGCATTGGGTCTTTAAATTTACTTTTAAATTAACTCTATATTGCCAGTAATTAGTGCGTTTTTTCGAGGGGTTTACATTTATGTAACTTTTGAACTAAAATGAGTTTTTAATTAATTCATTGGAGGGAAAATAATGAAATTATCAAAAACAATATCGGCACTATTTTTATCACTAGTGCTATTAGTGGGTAGTTTAGGGCAAGCTAATGCTAAAAGACTACACGCAGCTATTGCTGACTGGACTGGTGGTATTATCACTTGCGAAGTTGCTGTAGCAATTCTTGAGAGAGAATATGGATATAAAGTTAAACAAACGGTATTTCCGTCAGGAACTGGTTTATGGGAAGCAATTGCAGCAGGTGAACTTGATTTTGCTTGTGAAAGTTGGCCAAGTTATGCTGAGGCAGACTCCGTTATGTTAAATGAAGATCTAATTTATGAAGGCAAAGTCGTAGGATCTTATAGCGGAGACGGAAGTGTAGATCTTTTAGGAACTTCTGGAATAATTGGATTATCTGATTACTGGATACCAAAATATGCAGCTGATGAACTAGGGATTAAAACTTGGAAAGATCTAAATAAACATAAAGCAAAATTTGCAACTATTGAAACTGGAAGCAAAGGTAGACTTATTGGCTGTCCGGTAGCTGGTTGGAATTGTCATGACCAAAAAAGACTTGATCTTTTAGGAATTGATTTCCAAGCAGATGAACTTGGTACAGAAGCAGCAGCTATTGCTGAAGCAAAAGCGGCTTATATGAGAAAAGAACCTTTCTTATTATACCTATGGTCACCACATTGGTTTTTTGGTGAGTATGAGATGGTAGGAGTTCAACTTCCAGAACACAAAGTTTGTGACCCAGATACGTTTACTGAAGCAAACAACTGGAAAGACTGCGGAACAAAAGGTTGGCCAGCAACTGGTTGGGCTAAGGATTATACAATGAATTATGGTAATCCAGCTACTTTTGCAAAAGCTGAACATGCTGATGCTAAAAAATTCTTCGAAAACATGTCTTTACAAAATATTGATCAAGCTAAAATGTTAGTTGAAGTTGATATTAAGAAAAGACCTGTAAAAGAAGTTGTTAAAGAGTGGTTAGACAACAATCCAGATAAATGGAAGCCTTGGCTAAAATAACACTTTTTAAATAATTAAAATTAAAGGCCCTTTTTTATAAAAGGGCCTTTTTTTTATTATGACAAATCAATCCTTAAAAAATAAAAAAATTATAATATCAGCTGGAGCATCTGGAATTGGCTTAGCTACAGTAAAAGTTTGCTTGGATAGAGGTGCAACAGTATTTGTAAGTGATATAAATGAAAAATATATCAATAAATTAAAAAAAAATTCAAATATAAATAAAAAACTCTTTATTTTTAATTGTGATGCTTCAGACGAGTACCAAGTAAATGAATTATTTGAAAAAATAAATAAAAAGACATCCAAAATTGATTGCCTGATTAACAATGTAGGTATAGCAGGTCCAACTGCAACATTAGAAAATATCTCAACAGACGATTGGGAAAATACAATGAAAGTAAATGTGTTTAGTCATTATTATTTCACTAGACTAGCAATACCAATGTTAAAAAAAAATAAGGGTGGATCAATTATAAATATTTCATCAGGAGCTGGAATAATGGGCTTCCCTTTAAGATCACCTTATGCTGCAAGTAAATGGGCGATTGTAGGAATGACAAAAACTTTATCTATGGAGCTTGGTAAATTTAAAATACGTGTGAATGCGTTATGCCCAGGAACAATAAAAGGTGACAGAATGATTAGAGTTGCGAAAGATAAAGCAAAACTTTTAAAAATTTCAAAAAAATCTATTGAAAAAGAATTTATATCAATGGCATCGATGAATTGTTGGATTTATGAGAGCGATATTGGGAAAATGTGTGGCTTTTTGATTTCTGATGATGCAGCAAGAGTGTCTGGACAAGTAATCGGTGTCGACGGAGATGCTATTAGATTACATTAGATCTGTAATTAATTTTGAGGTAATAATTATTTAATGACAATAAAAATTTCGACAGCAAAAATTAAAAAAGAGTGGACTGACTATAATGGCCATATGAATGTGGCTTATTACATTTTAATTTTTGATCAAAATGCAGCGGAAACTTTAATGACAAAACTTGATATGGGTGAAAAATCTGCTTTAGAAACTAATAAAAGTACAATGGTAGTTGAGTCACATATTACTTACAACCAAGAATTGATTGAGGGAGATGAAGTTGAATTAAACCTTATACACTTTGACCACGATAAAAAAAGAATACAGTACAAGTTTGAAATGGTACATAAAGAAAAAAAATATTTAGCATCAACAATTGAAGTTTTAGCCCTTTACGTTGATTTAAAAGAGAGAAAAGTTGCTGAATTTGAAAAAGAAAAAGTAGAACTTATGGCAAAATTCATCAGTGAAAATAAACATTCCTTCAAGAGCGAAAATCTAATATTCTCAAATAAACTAAAAAAATAGTTTCATTCTTTTCAAATTAAAAAGATAAGTTTTTTGTTGTAGGTACAGAATATGGAAGCAAATAATAATACAAAAGGTATTTTTTTTATAATGACTGGTATGGCCTTTTTTTCCATTCAGGACTCTCTTATTAAATTTATTTTCGAAGATATTGCGTTATTTGAATTATACCTTGGTAGAACACTAATCCAAGCGACTATACTTTTGGCATTTGTAATAATAACAAAAAAACATATTACTTTAAAAACACACTACCCTTTTTTAACTCTTTTAAGAGTAATCTGTTTCTTTTTTGGATTTAGTTTTTTTTATATATCTTTAACTTTTATGACACTTGCTATGACGAGTGCACTTTTCTTCTCCTGTCCTTTTTTTATGTCAATGTTTGCTAAATTTTTTCTAAAAGAGCAAATTGGTATAAGAAGATGGTCTGCGATTGTAGTTGGATTTATTGGTGTAATAATAGTTTTAGACCCAAACTGGGAAGACTTTGATTATTTTAAATTAGCACCAGTTGCTTGTGCTATTTGTTACTCATGTTCAATGACAATAACAAAATATACATCTGACAAAGACAGTATTTATACTCAGATGACTTGGCTTTATATTTTTGCAACGTTTGCAGGTTTGATGATATTTTTAATAACTGGGGATGGAAAATTTAATACTTTTACAGATCCAACAATGCAATTTATTGTAAGAGAGTGGTTTACTAATCCTTCAGCTTCATGGCCATACGTTCTTGTTATGGGGATTGTTGCATCTATATCATTCTTTTGTGTTTTCTCAGCTTACAGTATTGCATCTCCATCAATTGTATCATTGTTTGAATACTCATATATTGTTTGGGCTATGCTAGCTGGTTATATTCTTTTCGAAACTATTCCAGTGCCTAGAACTTTTTTAGGTGCAGCAATCATTATTGCAGCTGGGTTCTATATTTACTTTAGAGAAAAAGTAAGAGGTCAGATGATAGCAACAGATACACCAAACAGATAATGAAACAAAACTATATACCAACTATAAATATTTCATCATTAGTTAGCAAAGATCTGGGTTCCAAAGAATCGCTGAAGATCATTAAAAAGATTGAGAAAGCTTGTGTTGAGGTTGGTTTTTTTCAAGTTATTGGTCACGGTATTGATCATAAAAGAATTAAAAAAATTGTAAAAATTGGAGAAAAATTTTTTAAACTTAACAAAAAAGAAAAAATTAAACTTTCTCCAAATAAATGGAATAAAAAAAATAAAAACTTTTATAGGGGCTACTTTCCAAGTGACGTAAATGGAAAAGAAGGTTTGGATATTGGAGACTTAAGAGTATCAGAAAGTTTTTCACAGAAAATTAAAAATCAATATATAGAGTGCTTAGATTTGGAAAAATGTTTCCAAAAAGATTCAATAAATCATTTATCAAACTATTATGATGATATTTATTTATTAAGCGAATTACTTTTCAAGAGTATTATCAAACTATACAAGAAAGATCCTTTATTATCCGGTAAAGCCTTTTCAAGATTTAAAACACTGAGTACTTTAAGATTTAATTTTTATCCAATTCAAAGTAAACCTGTGGAAATTTCTAAACAAGATGGCGTTGCATTGGGTTGTGAAACACATGTGGATAGTGGGATATTTACAGTTTTATATCAAGATAAAGTAGGAGGACTACAAGTTCAAAATAGAAAAAACAAGAAATGGTATGATGTACCTTTTAATAAAAATGCTCTAGTTGTTAATACTGGTAGAGCCTTAGAATATCTAAGTAAAGGAAAGTTTAAGGCTACAAATCATAGAGTTCTTTGGAATAAATCAGAAAGAATTTCGGTACCTTTCTTTTTTGAGCCTTCTTACGATTTTAAAATGTCTAAATCATTTTTAAATGGAACTAATTTAAAAAAACAATCTATTTCTTATGAAAGTTTTATAAATAAATCTCTTAAGAAATTTGTCGAGTATACAAGATAGATTAGTTATAAACTTCTTACTGTTTTTCTAACATCTTCTAAAAATTTTTTTCTTTTTTGATCAGAAACAAAAGGAACTGCAAAATACCTTTTATATATTACATTAGTTATCCCACATATATTAAATACACCTCGTCTTAATCTTTTAGTTGGCATATTTAAAAAAAAAGTTCGAATTGCAAATTGAGGTGATCCATAAGTACAAAATACTACTGCTCTTTTTCCTTTTAAGTTTCCAATAGGATAACCATAATTACCTATAATTTTTTTAAATCTAAATGCCCAAGGTGGGGATAAAACTTTGTCTATCCATCCCTCAACAATTGCTGGCATTCTAAAATTCCAAATAGGTGCAATCAAAACAATTATATTTGATTTTTCAATTCGCTTTTGGTGATCTAGGACTGTATCATCTGGTTTTTCACCTGCAAATACTGGGTCGAATTTTTCTTTATATAGATCTACACAATCTACAGAAAATCCTTTTTGTTTTGCTTCCTCTAAAAAAGTTTCTCTTATCGCCGCATTAAATGAATTATCATTATAATGTCCATATACTAAAAAAATATTTTTCATTGCCAAATATTATCTAATTTTCTTTGTCTTCCACATCCCTCTTTATATAACAAATAATTTAAAAATTTCTCTTTATAATAATCTTGATGATGTTCCTCTGCTTTATAAAATATTTCAAATTTCCTTACATATGTAACTACTTTTTGATTAAACTTTTTCTCAATTTCTTGAATATCATCATTTATAAGTTTTTTTTCATCATTATTTGTATAAAACGCAACAGACCTATAACTGTATCCTTTATCACAAAACTGACCTGCCTTATCGAAAGGATCGATATTTTTCCAAAAAATATTTGCTAGATTTTCAAAATTTATTTTTGATTTATTATAAACAACTTCAACAACTTCAAAATGTCCTGTGTCACCATATGTAACTTCTTTATAAGTAGGATTTTTTGAGGTTCCACCTGAGTACCCTGAAACTACTTCAATAACACCCTCGGTTTTTTCAAAAACCTCTTCCATACACCAAAAACATCCACCAGCAAAATAAGCTTTTGATATTTCAGATTTAACAACATTGGTTGCCAAAAAAAAAATAAAACTTATCAATAAAAACTTTTTCACTAATTTTTCAGTGCTGGAAAGACAGGATTAGATTTTTGAAAAATCTTTTGGTATTCCTGCTTAATACATCTATTAGATATAAACTCCATATTCGAACTTTCAGCAATTGCTTTTGCTTCGTCACTATGAATTCCGTATTGCAACCATAAAACTTTTGATCCAATTTCTTTAGCTTGTTGGGCAATACCTGGTGTTTCTTTTGAAGGTCTAAATACATCAACAATATCTATTTTTTCTGGAACATTTTTTAGGTCAGCTAACACTTTTTCATTATTAACTATTTCACCTTCTGCAAAAGGATTAATTGGATAAACTTTATAACCAAAATCTTGCATATATTTCATCACTACATTTGCAGGTTTTCTTTTTAAATTTTTTGGATCTTCACCTTTTTTTTCTGAACTAATACCAATCATTGCAATTGTTTTTGACTTTTCTAAAATATTTTTAATCTGATCGTCGGTCATTATCTATTTTTCCATTTGGGTTTTCTTTTTTCTAAAAATGCCTGAATACCTTCTTTGGCATCAATTGACATCATGTTAAGCGTCATCATTTTTGCTGTGAAATCATAAGCTTTTTTTAATGGCATTTCTAACTGTTTATAGAAAGCTTGTTTTCCAATTTTAATTGTTAAATTTGATTTTGAAGAAATTGTTTTAGCAATTTTCATAACTTCTTTGTTTAAATTCTTTTTTGAAAAATGATCATTTATTAAGCCAACTTCTTTTGCATAGTTTGCTTTAATTGGTTCTCCTGTAAGAAGCATTTTCATCATTCTTTTTCTTGTAACTTTTCTACTTACTGCAACCATAGGTGTGCTACAGAACAATCCAATATTAACACCTGGCGTTGCAAAGATTGCATCATTGGTACTATAAGCTAAGTCACAACTTGCAACTAATTGACATCCAGCCGCATAAGCAGCGCCATGAACTTTCGCAATTACAGGTTTACGTCCTTCTACAATTTGGATCATTAACTTTGAACAAAGGTTAAATAGTTTTAAATATTTTGATCTTTTTTTAAGTCCTCTTACTTCTTTGAGATTATGACCTGCGCTAAAGCCTTTACCAACTCCTTCTAAGATAATTACTCTTGTCGAATTATCTTTGTCCATTTTCTGAAAGGTTTTTAAAAGTAGGTTTAAAGTTGCAAAAGTTAATGAATTATATGACTTTGGATCATTAATTTTTACATTCTTAATTCCATTTCCAAGATTTTTTACTAATACGGTCATGATATTTAAGTACAATCATTTCCTTAATTTGTCTTCATATTTCTTTCTAAGCTTTTGAAGATTAACTAGATATTCATCACGGATGCTGGAGATCATTGCCACAGACTTGCCTTTTGCTTGTGATTTTGTACCACTAATAACTCTACTAGATAATTTTTTTGAAAGTTTCGGAGCTTTTAATTTTGTCCAAGGTAATTTTAATGCTGGTCCAAATTGTTCTAACATATGTTTCATTCCAAGTTTACCACCTGCTAGGTGAAAAGTTAAAAATGTTCCCATCAAAGACCATCTAAGTCCTGGCCCGTCCTCTATAGCTCTATCTAAATCTTTAGTGGTTGCATAACCTTCATTAATAATATGCAAACCTTCCCTCCATAACGCTTCTTGTAATCTATCTGCTAAATATCCAGGTAATTCCTTTTTAACGATAATTGGATTCATAGAAATAGATTTATAAAATTTATTGGCTTTATTTAAAAATTTTTTTTTAGTTTTTTTTCCAGCAACTACTTCAACTCCAGGACACAGGTAAACAGGATTAAATGGATGTCCAATCATAGTTCTTGCAGGATTTCTGCATTTTGAATAAATTTTTGTAGGAAGTAGGCCAGAAGAACTAGATGAAATAATTGCATTATTTTTTGCGTATTTTCCAATAAGGTTCATTAATTTAGTTTTAATTTTATAATTTTCTGTAGTGTTTTCTTGAATAAAGTCTGCATCTTTAAGTGCTATTTCTAAAGAAGTTACATATTGAAAATTTTTAATATTGATTTTTTTTTTGTTAAATAGTTTTTTTACAAACGGTGATGCTCTTCTTATCTCTTCTATTATTTTTTTTTTTAATTTAGGATCTTTGTCGTAGGCAATGACCTTAAAATTATGAGCCAAACATCTAATAATCCAACCAGTACCTATAACTCCAGTACCAATTACAGCAATCTTTTTAATCATTTAATCTGTTAAACCATCTGATCGAGCAACATTTCTTTCTAAATGGATTGGTAAAACTTTTCCATAAATTGCTTTTGAGTGCTCTGGTGTATTTACTCTCCAAGGATCAAGAACATAAGCAGGAATACACATATATCTAGATTTGTTTCCTTCTACTTTAGTTACTCTATGTAATGTGAATCTTCCTTTGAATATTTGCAAATCTCCCGGCTCTAATTTTAATTGTCTAACTCTTGATCTGTCTCCGTTTAAAACTTTTTTTACTTCATCAAAATTTTCATTACCAGGTTCTCTTATATTTGGGCAGTATTCAAATATTCCACCTTTCTCAGGTTTTTGGATCATTAAACTTAATGTAAATTCACAACTATCAAAATGCCAAGGCAAAATTCCTTCTGGCTCCATAACATTATATGCATGACAAGCTAAAGGATCTGCCCATCTATATATTGGTGAAACTCCTAAACATAAGGAAACAAATTTCAAAAGTTCCTCTGTTTCGTAAAGAAATTTCATTTCGGAACCTTTTAAAAAACAATCTGAATTCAAATATCCATTAAATCTATTCATGAAGGTTCTTTTAGGATGATCTTTTGGCAACTCTGGATCATCTTTGGCATACAAATAGGGATTAATTTTTTCTTTAGACATGTAAACTTCATCAAGTTGCTTTTCTAACTCAGTATTCATTATTGATAATGACTTTGGTAGGATAAAATTTGGAATTGTCGAACAACTATCTTCGTCTAACTCCTTTTTACATTTTTCAACTAATTTTTTTATTATTGGTGAGTTTAAATCGTGAATTGGATATTTTTCTAAATCAACAATTGATTTAAGTCTTTCATTCACTTTAAATCTCCATCTTCCCGCATTTTAGCTCTAATTTTTGTTGCAGATATTTTTTGTATTTCCTCGGACAACACTATTTCCTCAATTTTGTAACCTACTCCTCTGCCGTAACAAATATTAGTTATATTTGGTACCAATATCACTTTAAATCTTCCTTCAAATTCAGGGTTTAATCTCTCCTCTATTTTTTTCTTAACTGTTTCAAAATCAAATGGATTATCATCTACTCCCTGTACATCTCTTATTTGAATACAAACTTGTCCTGTTTTTTTAATTATTTCTTTAAATAAAGCGTAGTGACCGTCATGAAATGGTTGCCACCTTCCAAGCATTTGTGCAGTTGGTTTTTTGTTATCCCACTTATAACTCATCGGTACTCCTCAATGATTAGTTTAATCTTAATTATTGAAATTAAAAGACTTTATTTAGTTCAATATAAGCTTCTCTTGCATCGCCTATATTTGTTAAATCATCATTCAAATTAAATATTAAATCAAATCCTTTTATATCTTTTTTAATCTCAAGTTGTGTCATTAAATTATCTGTACTATTCAATTTTAATGCATACTCAGTATCTTTGCCTGGTAAATAACCTAATGCTATATAGAGGTTGTCTGTATATCCTGAACCATATCCATGATGTAGACCTCCATGATCAAAAGTCTGTTTTCTTTCATAGATTATAAAAATACTATAATTTTCTGGAAAAATTATATCTACACCAATCTCACCATTAATATTGTGCAAAGATCCTGAGTGTAGTTTCGTTTGAAATGATTTTGAAGAATCGTCTTTATATGTATATTTAATATTTGAAGAACGTTTCAAATTAGCTTGGTATTCTAATTTTCCATGTTTTTTAATTGAATATTTATCATTTTCTATTTTATCTACCGCTGCAATAGCTGCCCTTATATTTCTAGATTTTACATGTTGTTTCTTAAAGCTTATTGCTGAGATACCAGTTTCTTTATAAGAATCAAATATTGTGTGACCAAAATCAATTTGTACAGATGGAATTATTGTTAATGTATTTTTGATAATTTCGTCTTTAAGTTTAACTGTACCGTACATTTGTCTTCCTGATCTTTTGGCAACTAAATTTTCACCATCAAGTAAATTTAGAATATCTAAATTAAGTTTTCCAATTCCAAAGATTGTATCAATATATTTATTGTCAATAGATGAGGGTCTAGTGTTATACAGTGTAAGGTTAAATGTATCTGCATTCATGTTGCTACCATTGTAACCTACTTTAGTATGATCATTTCCATATCGAAGAGCCCATCCAATAATACCATTATTGTCAGTAAATTTGTCTGCACCAATAGTTAAAGAGTTTGCATTAATTTCTTTTGAAGTTGAAACGTTGGTGTCTCCCACTTTTCCAACTGAAATACTTCCTTCACTCCAATAAAATACATTCTTATCTTTAAAAGGTTTGTTTTTTTTAGTAGCTGCAGTTTTTACTGCTTCTGTAAGAGAAGCCATCATTTGATTTGAGAAATTAATATCAATTTGTAAATTTGTTAAATCTTGTTTATCTTTGTTTCTTCTTATCCATTTTAATCTGTTCAAAGCTGAATTTGTTGAATGGTCGATCGTTCTTCTTGCAAGTTCCATTTGTGCTTCTGCCATACCTGTTCGATCACCCTCTGTTATAGCGTCACATTTACCTTCAAATAAATTAAAAGGACAAGTTAAATCATATTCATAAATTCTAGTTGTGCCATAACCTCCGCTTGGATCACTTCCTACATACATTTTTAAACCATTTGCGCTAAATCCAATACCTCTTGGTTGGTTGTTTGAACCTGTTACACTATATTTTCCATCTAAAACAAATGAAGACGTATCATAAGCATTTGTAAGGGAAATCTGACTAACACCCTGGTTACCACCTGCTTGGTGACTAACAACAAAAATTCTTTTTCCATTTGCACTAAATCTCATTCCATTAGGATTAATTACATCAGTTGTGGTACCCGAACCTATTAAAATTCCGGCATTCGTTTCAAGTTGGAGTGTTGTTATGTCATATGGTGTTGTTAAATTATACTCTAACAATCTAGTATTGGTATTGGACAAATCCATCCAAGCTAAAAATAATTTAGTACCGTCATCATTAATTTCCAAAGCTTGGAGTCTGTGATTATTACTGTGTTGACCCGATCCCCCTAAATCAAAAGTTCCAGCATTACTTCCATTAATATTAGCGTCAACTTCAAGATTTGTAGTTTCCATTACATAAAAACAAGTTGAAACATCATAAGGCGAAGTTAAATCAAATCTGTAAACCCTGTCCACATTCGTACCATCGCCATTTATTCTACTTGTAGTAAATAATTTCATTCCATCACTACTGAATTCCAAATCATAAAGAACAGCATTGTTATTGGTATCTATACCATTGGTGCCATCTCCTAAAACACATCTTTCGCTGTCTCCGGTATAGGTTCTGGAGCTCTCAGAAGAATCAAAAGGTGTAGATAAATCATATACATAAATTGCCTCATAATCATCACCTGTATCTTTTGTATTATGAACTATAAACATTTTTGTTCCATCTTTATTAAATTCAATACCACCTGGACTAGGACCATCATTAAACTGCGTTGTATGGACAAGAGTTACTGGAGCTCCAAATGAATTAGAGATTGGAAATAATAAAAATAATATTAAAAGGAATTTTCTTATTAAAAACATTAGAGTTTTTTATATGAATTATAATTTAATGCACTATTTAATGTGCCAAAAAATAGTGGAATTTAATTTAATTTACATTCGAAATTTTTAAATAAAGCCCATAATCTGGGTCGTTTTTTAAAAAATCATAGTGACTATCTATGTTAACTTTAAAATTATTTAGTTCTTTATCGTGTGAAAACTTAGCTGATGTATCTTGAATGGACATAGCATAAGAGGACCTTTGAGAACCTCTGTAGTCTAAAGCAATATTAAAGCTATCATTCTTACTATTTTGAGCCTGATCCCTGGTGTACTTGGTCATTAAAGTTAAACCAGTCTCCGACACAAAATCAAATCCAATACCACCTATAAAATTGTGAGTAGAGTTTTCTATACCTCTCAAAGTAAATTCCTCACCATTAGAAACGTAAGAGAATGTCTGTTTTGAAGCTGGACTCATATCGGCATAATATTCAAAATCAAAATACGGAATAAAGGATCCAACTTCAAAATCGTAAGTATTATCTAAACTTGTTCCTACAGATGATATAAAATTACCAATATATTGATCGTCATATTCTAAATTTAATCCTTCAGATCCTGTTTCTTTATATGAGCCTAAATGTGTTATTCCATAATTAATTTTTAATTTAGGAGTAAAATTTAATCGATTTTTTGAAAACGTATCTCTCAAGCTAAAGGATCCATATAATTGTTCGCCGTATCTGTCACCATTTGTTGATTGAGATCCGCTGTTATTTATTAAATTTGAATTTATAAAACTCATGCCTAATAAATGATCTGTAAATCTTTCTTCACCTTTTGGCTTTGTTTCATAAAAAGTTAAACTAAAAGAATTCATATCTAAAGCACTTCCAAGGTCGCCAACATCAACATCATCAGTACCAAATCTTAAAGCAATACCTCTTATGATATTATCCTGACCTTTTTTATCTGCTCCAAGAGTAATTGCAGAAGTGTTAATACTTTTTGATGAAGATTGACTAGTGTCACCCGTGCTTCCTATACTGATAGTTCCTTCACTCCAAAAAGACCAGCTTGAATTTTGATAATTTGAATCACTATTACCATCATTAGAAAAATAAAGAGGAATTAAAGTATCTGTTAAGGAATTCAAAATTGCATTATTAAACTGAATCTTAATGTTTTGATTAGTCAAATTAACTCTTCCACTATTTCGTCTTAACCATTCCATACGGTTGATAACTGGGAATGTTGTGTGCTGTATAATTTTTTTTGTTGTCTCTGATTGTGTTTCAATAGAAGCAACATCATCTTTGTTTGCTGTTGGATCGATGCAACTGATGACACCAAAACCACAAGTTAAATCATATTCATTAACATCTCTATTAGCGGCATTATTTTTGAAATCTAAAATAAATAATTTAAGACCATCAGCGCTAAATGCAATTCCTGCAGGTTCTTCAATTTGGCCAGAGAGGTCATAACCCCCTGATTCAAGTGTTACATTAGATAAATCAAAAGGTGTGCTTAGTGTGAATTCTTTAATTTTTTGTGTGCCTGTTCCTGTAACGTACATTTTAGATCCATCAGCACTAAATGCAAATCCTTGTGGAGTCCCATTTATTTGTCTTAAAGTTTTGCTGCTCGTTCCATTATATTCTTTTTGAAGAACTGCGTTTGAGAGATCAAAGGGACTACCCAATGAATATTGTTTAATCGAGTCATTACCTGTCTTATCATAAATAAAAAGTTTTGTTCCATCCGTATTAAATGCGATAGCAACAAAATCCAAACCATCCCCATTAAAATATGTATTCTGATGTGTGATGGTTGAAACATCATAAGCATTTGATAAATTATACTCGTTTATTTCTTGATCATCTGTTCCAGCAAGAAACAATTTTGTACCATCAGAATTAAATTTTATATCAGTTGCATCTATTTGTTCTGAAAAATGAAGATATTCGTTTGAATTTTTGGTAGCAGTTGAAATATCAAAAGCTGTAGATAAATCAAATTCGAAAATTTTATTTTGACTCATTCCAACAACAAACATTTTAGTTCCATCTGGTTTAAATGTTATTCCATGTGCGAGTTTTTGCGTAATACCTTTGCTGTCAACAAATCCACTTACAGCTGCAAAAGTAATTGAACTTTGCAAAATAAGAATAACTAAAATAATTATTTTTAATTTGAAAATTTTATTCATAAAAATTAGAGATATTTTTAATCTATTTTTTTAAATCTTCATATATCTTAGATGCCCAATTTTTGGCATCCTGAGAGGTAACATGAAAGTCAAATTTGTCAGGTTTTACAAACATTTTATTAGTATCATCGAACCTACCCTCTTTTATCGTATCCACCCAAACAACATAATCAGCTGGAAATAAGTTTCTTGCTTCAGGCGTTGGGCAAATGAAATCAGCTACAACATAATTTCCTTCTGCTTTTAGTTTAATAGCAAGATCTGCCATTCTCTTTGCTTGTCTTGTTCTTCCCTCTTCAGAAAAATCCCAATCATTTGCAGCTTTTCTTACTTCATCCGCATTTAATCTTTTTGCATTTATCATTGGTGCAAGTTCATTTGCTAAAGTTGTTTTACCTGCACCAGGCAATCCCATAACTAAAATAATTTTCATTAAATTTTTTCTAAAGGATGATAAGACATTAGCTCAAGTCCATTTTGTCCAACTAAGTATTGTTGTTCTAATTTAACTCCTTCTTTGCCACCTACTTTACCTATGTAGCTTTCAACAGTTAAAGTCATATTTTGTTCAAAACTTCCACCTTGTTCTCCACCATCTGTTGGATATTTAATTTGTGGCCACTCATCACAAAGACCAATTCCATGAACCATACATGAGTATCGGTTACCATAGTACTCCTCAGGTAATAACCAAGATTTTTCAATAAATTCTTTAAAAGTCATTCCAGGTTTAATTAATCTTGCATTATGGTCTATTTGTTCAACTGCCATTGAGTATAATTTTTTTTGTTCATCGTTAAATTTATGTCCCACGACATAAGATCTTGAAATGTCTGCACAATATCCATATGGACCAACCATATCGGTATCAAAAGCAACTATTTCTCCAGTTTGCATTACTTTATTACTGCTTTCTTGCATCCATGGATTTGTTCTTTCACCTGAAGATAATATTCTACATTCAATCCATTCACCTCCATGCTCGATATTTGTTTTATGGAGTATGGACCAAAGTTCATCCTCAGTCATACCAGGTTTTAATTCTTCTCGCATTTTTGCAACACCAATCTCTGCAACTTCTATCGCGGCTTTCATGCATTTTAATTCCTCAGGAGATTTGATTACTCTTGCTTGTTCTAATATTAATTTTGCATCAACAACTTCAATACCTTGTTTATTGAGTTCAGATACAGCTGGGCCATTTAATACATCAATTGCAACTTTTTTAGTTTTAAAATATTTATTTGATAGGTCTTTAATTTCATTAATCCATTTTTTGAGTTGAGTATTTGCTTGATCGCCGTTGCTAAAATAATCCCAGGTGATTGCTGGTCTAATTTCATCGATTAAATTTAAGTGCTTTGATAAAATTTCACAATTAAAGTATTCATACAAAATTGTTGGTCCATTAACAGGCACAAAACAATATCTTGTTAGATTGTGCATATTGTAAACACTCATATTAACAGTGTCTAATGCATATCTAACATTGACTGGATCAAAGAGTATGCATGCCTCGAGATTATTTTTTTTTAATTCTTTTCTAACTCTATCAAGTCTATATGATCTTAATTTTTCAAAATTTATCTCATCCTCTTTTAATCTTTTTTTTGTTAAAAATTTTGGTGATGTTTTAATTTCCGGTGCAATTTTTCTACTAAATTTCATTTTAAATTAAATTTTGTGCTACCCATTTATGAAAATGATGAGTTGGATTATCCATTACAGGTGAAAAGTTTCCTCCATTATATGATGGAGAGTTTCTGCCAGTTTGCATACCCTGTATTATATCAACATCTTCTTTTTGAATGTCTTCCCATTGTTTATGATTTTGTTTTCGTAATGATTTAAATTTATTAGCTTGAGCTGCTTGTTCACCAACATAATATAGCTCCATATGTTCAAAAGTAAACTCATGATTAATTGGTTCAATCCAATAGGCATAGTAATGATCTTTATGAATTCCAAGCATAACATTTGGAAACAATGCAACATACTCTGCAATATTTTCTTTATCCTTTGGCCAATTTGGAAAACTTGGAAGTTTTTCTTTTCCTTTAAATCGAGGATTATAAACAACTGTTCCTTGACCAGCAAAGCGATTGGGTAAACCTTGTATATGATAATGATCCTCTATTTTTGAATAAGAGTTTAAACCTGGATGCACCCATGGTAGATGATAACTTTCGCAATAGTTTTCAATTGCAAATTTCCAATTGCATTTTGCATTTAATTTGAAATATCCAAAATCATTTGAGTGATGAATTAATTCTCGGTCTTTTACAGGCCAAAATTTCTCCCACCTATCGCTTAAAGGTTTTATATATTCTTCAAAAGACATCTCATTTTGATTAATATTTATCATTATTAAATCTAACCAAATATAAGATCTGATTTCTTTTAGATTACTTTTTGATTTATCAAAACCTTCTACAGAATGTTTATTCATACCACCAATGTGAGGTGTTGCTATTAGTTCTCCATCGAGACTATATGACCAAGAATGATATGGGCATCGAATAAGGCTATTAATTTTTCCACTTTTAGAAACCAGTTTCACTCCTCTATGACTACAAACATTGTGGAAAACTTTAACTTCATTCTGTTTATTTCTTAAAATTAAAATAGGCATTCCAAGAATATCTATTGGTTTTACATCTCCAATTTCAGGTATGGAGCTTGCAACTCCTGCTACAATCCATTTATCTTCAAAAAGTTTTTTTCTCTCAATTAAAGTATAATCTTTGCTCGTGTAGCATTCGTTTGGTAATCCATGAGCTTTTTCAATAGAGTTATTTACAACATCTAGTTTTTTTTTGTCTATAATATTATAAATTTCAGACATAACTTATTTTATCACTTCATATAACCCAAGCCAAGCATTTACATCTTTGCTTGCAATATAGTCAGATTTAAAAAATTCGATTTCTTTCCATTTATTTTCATTGTTTAATTGTTCAATTTTTTTATCAAAGCCATACTCTTCGTGTATTCCTTCGTTTATTGTAAAACATATATGTCCTTTATTTTTAGTAATTCTTATAAATTCGTCTAAAGCAGGAGGTTTAACGTGTCCAAATGTAAAAGTCCCAACACACATCACAGCATCGAAGGAGTCGTTTTCTTCTTCAATAGGTTTATTTAAGTCTACTTGATCAAGTTTTTTGTAAAGTTGGTCAGGTACCAAATCTAAGAGTTTTTTTGAAAGATCTGCACCATAAAAATTATGATACCCAAATTTTTTTAATTCAACACCAACTAATCCTGTGCCACATCCAGCATCATAAATTTTAGCATCCTTGTTTTTTTGATATTTAATAAATGTTTCAGTAGTTTCTTTTGGACCAGTATAGTTCCAATCAAGCATGTCTTTATCATATTTATTTTCTTGTCCCCAATCGTCATAATACTTCATTACCTCATCGGTTTTTTTTAATTTATAAATTGGTATTTTGTTTCCTACGTCTTTTTGTGCCATCAGCTTCTCATTTTTTGTCCTGTTGGATCATAAAGCGGTGATTTTATTACTGAAGAGTTAAACAAATCTCCATTTATTTCCACTTGAATTCCTTTTTCCGAATTTATTTCTCGGCTATCAAGATATGAAAACGCAACACTTTTATTTGTAAAATGTGCAAAACCTCCTGAAGTTACGTATCCAATAGCTTTTCCATTTTTTAATACCGCTTCGTTATTTGTGACATCAATATCATTTGTTTCTACAATTAATGGAGTAAGTTTATTTTTGCTTTCATCTTTTTTTGCAAAATTTTTTCCCACAAAATCTTTATCCCAATCAATGAATACATCCAATCCTGTCTCTTTTGCAGTAAAGTCTGGTCTATAATCAAGTGTCCAAGCACCCCAATTTTTTTCAAGACGCATAGACATTAAAGCTCTTAAACCAAAGGGTTGAATATTAAATTCTTTACCAGCTTCCATTAATTCTTCGTACAATTTAATTTGATAATGTGGCGCTGTATAAATTTCATATCCCAGCTCACCAGTAAAAGATAATCGATTTACAATTGCTGGTACTCCACCAACAAACATTTTCTTAGAGTCTCTAAATTTAAAATTTTTATTTGATACATCTTCTCTTACAATTTTTTGAAAAACCTCTCTGGATTTAGGTCCTGATATTGCTAAACCATGAAAATCATCTGATCGATTTTTATAATTTACTTTAAATTTATTTAAATGACTTTCAAACCACCTTCTATGCATTTCTTGAGCTGCTCCAGATCCAAAAACCATAAATTTATTTTCATCAATACATGACACGGTAAGGTCACCATAAAGTTTTCCTCTGTAAGTAAGCATTGGGGTAAGAGAAATTCTTCCTGGTTTAGGAATTTTACCAGCCATAATATAGTTTAAAAAATTTCTAGCATCAGGTCCTTCAAATTCGTGTTTTGAAAAATTTGCAAGTTCCATCACACCTACATTTTCTCTAACATTTATAACTTCTTTTGATACGTAATTATGAGATCTTGATCTTTTTATAGTTGGCTCTTCAAAGGCATCTTCTTTATTTTTTGCAAACCATAAAACGCTCTCTAAACCAAATCCATCTCCCATAACTGCTCCTTGATTTACAAAACGATCGTATAATGCAGTTGTTTTTTGTTTTCTTCCCTTGGGTAAAGTTTCATTTGGAAATGTCATTATAAATCGTCTTTCATAATTTTCTGATGATTTAATAGTTCCATACTGTGGAGTGGCATATTCACCAAACCTTGCTACATCCATTGCCCAAACATCAATTGAAGGTTCCCCATCTATAATCCATTCAGCGATACATTTTCCAACACCTCCGCCCTGACAAAAACCAGCCATAACGCCAACTGCAACCCAATAATTTTTCATACCAGGAACTGGACCAATAAGTGGACTGCCATCAGGACCAAAAGTAAAAGGTCCATTAACAATATTTTTTATTCCAGCTTTTTCTAATGCTGGCATTCTTTCAAATCCTATTGCTAACCTGTCTTGAATGTTATCTAGCTTTGGTTCTAACAATTCATGTCCAAAGTTCATCGGAGTTCCATTTATTTTCCATGGAGTTGACTTAGGTTCATAAGTACCAAGCAACATTCCTTTACCTTCTTGTCTAAAATAAATATTTCCCTCAAAGTCTGTGCCAATTGGTAATCTTTGATCTCCCATCGCTTCAATTTCTGGAATACTTTCAGTTATTAAATAATGATGCTCCATTGGTTGAACTGGAAGATCTACTCCAGAAAGATTTCCTACTTCTCTAGCCCATAGACCACCTGCATTGATAACAATTTCTGCATTAATATTTCCTTTATCAGTAAATACATCCCAAGAACCATCTGGTTTTTGTTTAGTATCTTTAACAACTGTGTGAGTATAATATTTTCCACCGTGAACTTTAGCGGCTTTTGCAAATGCATATGTCACTCCTGAAGGGTCAACTTCACCATCAATAGGATCCCACAAAGCTAACAAATACCTTTTAGGATCAATTAAAGGATGTTTTTTCTTTACTTCATCAAGAGAAATAAATTCTTGGTCTAGACCCATATATCTAGCTTTTGATCTTTCCCTCTTTAAATATTCAGCCCAAACCTCATTAGATGCTAAATAAAAGCCTCCGCTTGGTTTAAAACCAACAGAATGACCAGACTCTTTTTCTATCTCTTTATAAAGACCAATTGTATAGGCCATCATTCTAGAAATATTTGGATCAGATGAAATTACGTGAACATTGCCAGCAGCATGCCAAGAAGAACCAGAAGTAAGTTCATTTCTCTCAAGTAAAATACAATCTTTTAAACCAAATTTAGATAAATGATAAAGAATTGAACAACCTACTACACCACCACCGATAATGACTACTTTTGCATGATTTTCCATTTTAATATTTTATTTCTTTGTTTACTTTCTTCAATGTCTTGTCTGTCCCATGGTGAAAATGCTTACTCATATCTGGCATATACTTCATAGCAATCGGTTTTTTTCCAACTGCAACTGCCATCTCTCTAACATGATGAGCTTCTGCTCCACAACATATACCAATTAAATTAATTTTTTTCTCAAGACATTCCTTGGCGAATTCTGCCATTTCAAATCTATTACAAAATAAATTATCTAAAGCTACGGGAAACGCATTTCCTCCTGGGATACAATCACATCCGTGATCAGTTTGATTTAAAAATCCAGGCTCTTCCTCCGTTGTTCTATATGGAACAGGCAAACCTGCGACATGGCATGAAACTTTTTTTCTAACTTCTTTTAAAAGTTTCATTGTCATTTTAGGACCTCTATAACAATTTAAACCAACAACATCTGCACCAAGATCTTCTATTATTTTACACGCATCTTCAGCTGTGTAACCGTCTCTTGTTAAATCTCCTCTAGGTATCGCATAATTAGCTACAGCTATTAAACCTTCATCCTTAATTGCTTTTAATGCTATCTTCATTTCATCTACCCAATTGATTGTTTCCGCAACAATGAAATCAACACCCGCCTCTTTTGCCCAAAGCACTTGTTCCTCATACATCTTTTGACATTCTTTAAATGAATTTTTATCCTTTGGATCAAAAATATTTGTATTTGCAACATCTCCACAAACCATCAAATCCAAATCTTTAAATTCATTTGCAGCATCTTTTGCGATTTTAAGTGCATTTTTTTGCATTTGTTCAAGCAGATGTTCTTTTCCAATAATTCTTAATTTTTCTCTATGTCCGTAATAAGTGAAAGCTTGAACGATATCAGAACCAGCTCTTATAAATTCTCTATGCAGCTGAGTTACAACATCAGGATACTCTAGCACTACCTCAGGTACAAATGGGCCTGCAGATAAATATCCTCTTCTTTCCATTGCAAATAAATACCCTTCTGCAAATATGACAGGACCTTCATCTAATCTTGATAATAAGTTTTTTTTCATTTTCCTCCTTTAAAAGTTAATTTATTTTTTATTTGAGGAAAGTTTTTAATAACTGTCTCTTATAATTGATTGTTGAAAAACAGTTTTGCAATTTAAATTAAATTTAAAACCAAAAATATTTTTGTATGAGACAAATTTCATAATTTTAAAAATATCAAAATACAAAATCTAAGTAAAAGCAATTTTTAATTACAACTTATAGTTGTTACTGGTTTGCTTTTTTTCTTATATATGTTCTAATTACTTTTTAAATTTAAAAAACGGAGATAATAAATGAAAATAAAAAGAATAATTCTTTCTTTACTTGTTGCATTTGGCTTAACTTCTTTTAGTGGAATAGCTAACGCTGCATGTGGAAAGATTTCTGTTGCTAATATGAACTGGGCATCAGCTAATTTTATGGCTGAAGTTGATAAGATTATATTAGAAGAGGGTTATGGTTGTACTGTGGAACTAGTTCCAGGAGCAACTATGCCAACGTTTACATCGATGCAAGAAAAAGGTGAGCCAGATGTTGCTCCAGAGTTTTGGGCTAACGCTGCAATCATCGCTTTGAATAAAGCTGTTGATGAAGGTAAAATGCACTCACTTAACAAAGCGCCAATTACTGGTTTGGGTGAAGGTTGGTGGGTATTACCTCACACACTTAAAAAACATCCTGAGTTAACAACTGCTGAAGCTATTTTAAAAAGACCAGATCTTTTTCCACATCCAGAAGATCCATCAAAAGGTGGTTTCCATATTTGTCCTCCAGGCTGGAACTGTGAATTAAGTAACAGAAACCATTTTAGAGCTTGGGAAATGGAGAAAAAAGGTTGGAAGATAGTTGAAACTGGTTCAGCTGCAGGATTAGATGGTTCAATTGCTAAAGCTGCAGAAAGAGGAGAAAACTGGTTTGGTTATTATTGGTCACCAACAGCTATTATTGGTAAATATGATATGAGAGCTGTGGATATGGGTGAATGGGGTGGTAAAGACAACTGGGATGGTTGTATTGTTTTACCAGAGCAAGAGTGTGCTAACCCTAAAAAAACTTCATGGACAAAATCTGAAGTTTACACAATCGTAACTGATAATTTCAAAAAAACAGCTGGAAACGCTGGTATGGAATACTTTAAAAAAAGAACGTATCCAGGCCCAGTTATGAACGGTATGTTAGTTTGGATGGGTGAAAACCAAGCAGAAGGTGCTGATGCTGCAATTGAATTCCTAAAAACACAAGAGAGTGTTTGGACCAAGTGGGTTTCAAGCGGTGCTGCGAAAAAAATCAAAAAGGCACTTTAATTAATAGTTAAAATTATCTGAACCCGTTATAATTAACGGGTTCAGAAATAAAAAAATTATGGATTTCTTAAATAAAATTCCTGAAATGGACAGAGATGCTTTAAGAGAGTTAAAGAAGGGAATTGATTTAAGTTTTAAAGAATTTTCAAGAGAGTATGGTGACTCTATAGAGGGTTTTTTTGATCCTCTTTTACATTTTTTAATATGGTTAGAAAAACTATTAGTAAGTAGTCCATGGCCGTTAGTAATTGGTGTTTTTGGATTATTGGCATGGATAGGATCAAGAAGTATCAAATTAGTTATTGGAACAATGATTTGTTTTCTGATCATTGGATACTTTGGAATGTGGAAAAATTGTATGGCTACAGTTGCTATAATTTCTGTTTCAACATTAGTATGTATAGTTGTAGGTATTCCAATAGGTGTTTTGATGTCAAAATCTAACAGGGCTGAAAAAGCAATTTTACCAATTTTAGACATGATGCAAACAATTCCAAGCTTTGTTTATTTAATTCCTATTATAATGTTATTGGGAATTGGAAAAGTTCCTGGATTATTAGCGGTTTGCATATATGCGCTTCCTCCAATAGTAAGGCTTACTAATTTGGGAATTCGAGAGGTCGACAAGGAGACTCTGGAGGCAAGTGAGGCCTTTGGCGCTACCCCGTTCCAAAAACTGAAATCAGTACAAATTCCGTTATCACTTCCCACGATATTTGCTGGAATAAATCAAACTATAATGATGGCTTTAGCGATGGTCGTTATAGCTTCGATGATAGGTGTTAAAGGGCTAGGAATTCCAATTCTTCAATCAATTTCTAATCAATATTTAGCCCTTGGAATGATGAATGGACTTGCAATTGTGGCCTTGGCCATAATTTTTGATAGAGTTACCCAGCAGTACGGTCAGAGGATCCAAAAGCATAGAGGTCAAAAAAAGTAACCTGTTTCAATTTGATCTCAAATTTTTATAGACAGTTTTTTCAAAATAAATAAATATCTTCCAATGAACTTTTCTTTAGAAATTGGACCAAAAACAGACCTTTCCACTCTTCCTACCCTTAAGGATGTTTATATCACAATGCTTCCAGGAGGTGATTATAAAGAGACTGCGGAACAAGCTGTTAAATTAGTTCAAAATGGTTTTAATCCAATTCCACATTTCCCGGCACGATCTATTGAAAGCGAAACACAACTAAAAGATTATATTTCTATATGTAAAGACGGGGGTGTGAAACAAGCTCTTATTATTGGAGGAAGTAGAGAACCTGTTGGTAAGTTCGATAGCTCAATACAACTTTTGGAGACAGGTTATTTTGAACAAATGAAGATAGGAATTGCTGGACATCCAGAGGGGAGTCCTGATATATCGGATTCTAAATTGGAAAAAGCAATGGAAGATAAAAAGCCTTACGCTGATTATATAGTCACCCAATGGTTGCTAGATCCTCAGCCTATAATTGACTTTATATCCAAGCAGTCAGTACCAGTTCATGTTGGAATTACTGGACCACTTAAAATCACTAGCCTGATTAAATTTGCTAATATTGTAGGTGCAAAAAATTCCATTAACTTTCTAAAATCTAATTTTAGTAAGGCATTAGATTTGATGAAACCTAAAGACCCTAATGAATTAATTGGGAAATTAAAAATGCATACCGATTTTTTTCACATTTATACATTCGGCGGCTTGAAGGAAACTAACAAGTGGTTGAAGGAGAATGAATATGTCTAAAGAGTTTGATTATTCAAAAATGAAACATGCAACGTCTGTGAACCAATCAGACAGACATGTGCCTTATAATTTAAGACAAAGTGGACCAACAAAAGTTGAATTGTTAATTTCAACAAGGGTAAGAAAATCACCTTATTGGCATTTATCAATGAGAGCAGGATGTTGGAGAGCAACTGTATACAATCGTATTTACCATCCAAGAGGTTATGTTAAAGGCAAAAATGGTGCGATGGTTGAATATAAATCAATTAAAAATGATGTAACGATGTGGAATGTTGCAGTTGAAAGACAAATTAGAGTTAAAGGCAAAGAGGCTGAAAAATTTGTTAATTATGTAATTACTAGAGATGCAACAAAAATATCACCAATGAGAGCAAGATACGTTATTCTTTGTAACTATAAAGGTGGTGTTTTAAATGATCCAATATTATTAAGAGTAGCTAAAGATGAATTTTGGTTTAGTTTATCAGACAGTGATATTGGACTTTACTTGCAAGGGGTAAATGCAAATAAAAAATTTAAATGTGAAATTGATGAAATAGATGCGTGTCCTGTACAAATACAAGGTCCAAAATCTAAAGCATTAATGAAAGATTTAATCGGTAAACAAGTTGATTTAGATAATATGCCGTACTATGGCTTAGCAAAAGCTAAGGTTGGTGGAAGAGATTGTGTTATTTCACAATCTGGTTTTTCAGGTGAGGCTGGATATGAAATTTATTTAAAGAATGCTACAAAATATGCAGATGATATGTGGAATGCAGTTTTGAAAGCAGGAAAAAAACATAAATTAAGAGTTATTGCTCCTGCTCACCACAGAAGAATACAGGCTGGGATTTTATCTTGGGGTCAAGACTTAGATCACGAACACAATCCGTTTCAATGTAATCTTGGTTACCAAGTATCATTATCAGGAAAAGGTGAATGGAAGAAAAAAGCTAATTATGTTGGTAAGGCCGCTTTAGAAAAAATGAAAAAACAATTAAAAGCAGGAAAAAAACCTTACAAACTTCAATTAGTTGGAATGGAAATGGGTGGAAAACCAATAACAGAATATGCTCCAGACTTTTGGTTAATTTCAAAACCAAGTGGCGGTAAACCTGTAGGATTTATTACTTCGCCTTGGTATCATCCGGAAAAGGGAATGAATATCGCAATGGGATATGTCCCATACGATGGTACAAAAAACCCGAATGGTTTTCCAAAAGGTAAAGTTGGAACTAAATATAAAGTTCATTTACCAAGAAAATATTCTACAAAACCTGGTAAACCTGTTGATGCTGTAGTAGTTGATATTCCATTTACTGAGTCATACCACGCAAATACAAGAGAAGTGGTAAAAGGTTAATTCAATATTCGAGGAGCGAAGTAATTCGCTCCTCATTTAAATTATGTTTGCTGTATTTTTAGATATTGTTTTTAAATCACTGAAGTTAGATAGATCTCTTTATTCTGATAATAAATATTTTGGGGAGGCTGCTATATACTTTGCTGGCCTTATAATGATCCTAGAGGGAGTTGCTGGAGCAATTGCTGCCAACAGTATTATTAAAACATCAATAGGATTATCGGGGTTAACTGCAATTTTGACATGGTTTATATGGTCAATATTAATTTTTGTAATTGGAGTTAAACTATTTCCAGATAAAAATAGTAAAATACCATTTAAAAAAGTTTTAATTGGTGTTGGCTATGCCCATGCACCCGGGTTAATTAGATTTTTTGCAGTAACACCAGATTTAGTTCTACCTGTGATATTTTTAACGCAATTTTGGATTTTTGCGTCTCTCATCATATCAACGAAACATGTTTTGGGCCTAAAGTCCAATCTTAAATCTTTTGGTATAATTTTTTTAGCTTTCTTGCTAATTGCATTTTTATCAGTATCTTTTGTGATTAGTAGAATGAATGCATTGCCAATAAGTACAATTAGCTAAACTGGAAATACTGTTTTTGAAACCCTACAAGATTGGCAAATTTTAAAGCCATATAAAATTAAATTTTCTCTT
Source organism: uncultured Pelagibacteraceae bacterium (assembly GCA_902581445.1). Lineage (GTDB taxonomy): Bacteria > Pseudomonadota > Alphaproteobacteria > Pelagibacterales > Pelagibacteraceae > Pelagibacter. The sequence goes on along the minus strand of CACHOG010000001.1, from coordinate 332,180 downwards.
ACACTTTCATCTGTTTTCCCACATTCTTCACATTTATTATCAATTTCTTTGAAATTTAATTTTTTCTCTTCTTTAGTCATTATCTGTAAGCCCTGCTCCAGCAGCTGAATTTTTCAATTGTTCTGTCTCCTCTACAAACGTTCCCTCTGATAATTTATAAAGTTCTTGCCATTCATTTTCTTCAAATGTATTTTTGTTTTCTATAAATTTTATTTTAATTTTTTTTGCAGAATCGATTATATCACCACTCAAATAATTAGAATAAATAGATTGGTTAAAATTTAATAAAAATTCTTTTTCATCAATATTTAAAAAAATACGTTTACCAATAATCTCTGTTGACCTACTGACAAAAGGTAAAAATAATAAAGGGTATGCCATATTTTCAAAATTTATCTCATCCATCGTCTCTAAATTTATTACCTGATCTAGGAAATTTGTACCTGATATGATTGGGCAATAAGCAATACTAGACGTATTTATTTTAGATATTAAACTTATTTTTTGAAACTGTTTTTGATTATAAATTTTAAAATATGAATTTAGATTTTTTAAACCTGCCAATCCAAACATTTCTAGTAATCGTATATTTTTTCCTAATTCTTCTGCTACACCCCACTCAAATCCAATACTTTTTGAAGCTCTTTTAACAGTGGTGTCTATTTCACTAAAGCTTTTCATTAATTTATTGAATTATAAACCCAATGGTCATCTGATGTTGTGAGCTCAGTTGGTAATGGAGCTCCTTGAAACATGCAGATCCTTAACCATTTATCTGACCGAGGATCAAATTTTACCGCACCAAAAAAAGAAAGCTTTAATCTTAGCATGTCAATTGGCATTAATTTTGAACCTATTGTATTATCTTGAATTTCAGCATACGGAAATTTTTCTGTTATGAACGCTCTTCTTACGACATGTCTTAGATCGTTATTATTCATTAAGAAAGTTCCTATTTTTAAACTATTTTTTTCATTTGAAATTCTTTCATACAATTTACAAATATCTCTTGCTATCGCTAATGGTTGCTCTAAATCCGAACCTTCATCTTGAAATCTGTTGGCAAGCCTAGGTTCTTCCTTATTTTTTGAAATAAACCAAAAATTTTGATTATTTTCTTTTTTTTTAAAATCTATTTTAAGAATATCTGAGTATTTTAGTTCTAAAACTTTTCTTAAATCTAAAATCGTTTTCTCTATTGGTATTGTAAAGAATTTCTCTTCATCAGCACTCATAGTTCTTATTAGTGGACTCGTAATTTTTTCATATGGCTCCATTATCACTGAGACCATAAATTCTAAACATTCTTCCCCTAGATTATTTTTTGCCCAAATATACAAATCGTTATAAGAATATTCTTTTTCGTAATCAAATTTTGTTAAAAAATATTGTAACAATAAATCTAAATCTTTCTTTAAATTATTGATTTTTAATAGTTGGAATTCACTTTCGGTTGTCCAATTATCAATATTTTTTTTAGAATTTTGCAGGCAACTAATTATTAGATCAACATCTTTTTTTTTTACCTCTTTTATTTCTCTAATTTGTTTTAATGCAGTTTCTCTTGCCATTATCCAATTATTTAATAACAAAGGATGATTTACAATAAATGGAGCCATCCCTAGACCAGTAGAGTTCCCAATTCCTAGATTTCTAGATATGTTTGGATCTAAAGCGACTGCTTTTTTAGGATTTTTACTCTTTGCAATGTGATTCACTTGATCAAAAGTAAATTGTCTTACAAGATATACCAACATCATTTCTAATCTAAATGGTCCATATATTTCTTCTCTATTTTTAATTCTAAATCTATCAGCCAGCCCAAATTTTCCTGAGCCGTAGACAGCTGTGGTTCTGTAAAGGTATCCAACTTTTGCTAATTTATCCTTATCTGGTTGTTTTCCATTTGAGAGACACTCAACTACATAATCAAAAATTCTCACTGATTTGTTTGCACGAGATAATGTAAGTTCTTTAAATGACATTCTACCAACTTCTTGTTTTGGAACATTTTGTTTTAATCTTTCGATATCTTGTTTTGTTGGAACGCCGTCAAATAGTGTAAAAGCTGCGTCCCACTTTGTAGCAATCACTCTATCTGATCTTTCTTGGTCGCTTATTTTATTAGCAAAACAAATCAAAGAATAAATTCTATTTTTTTTTTTTAAAGAATAAATAACAACTCCAAAACCATTTTCATCCAAATCTAATAAATCTCTTTTGTATTCCCAATTTTTAAATTCCTGTAAGAAAGATCTCAAAAAAGAAAGTTTCGATTGATGAAAAGATCCGAGTCTTGATAATTTCATTACTTCTTTTGGATCTCTTAAATGTATTTCCATTAATTTATGCCTTTATAAAAATTAAACCAATTATTACCCAAAATTTTATTTGTTTCTTCATCACTAAAACCAATTTTTTTAAGACCAGTTTCTAAATTTTTAAAACCTCTTGCATCTTCAAACCAATTTGGTTGTTTGGGAAAGCCAGGTTTTGATTTGCTTCCTTCACCAAAGTTTTTTTGTTTTGCCCATGTTCCATTTCTCATCCACTCTACAACAGTATCTGGCTGGAATAGACATAGATCAGAACCTATTCCAACGTTATTTATACCCATTATTTCTACAGTTTGAGCTGTCATTGCACAAAAACTTTCTAGTGTGCAATTAGTACCATTTTTCAAATGGTGAGGATATAATGATAGTCCTAACATTCCTTTGCTGTCAGCAAGAGTTTTTAATAGGTCTTTAGATTTATTTCTTTTTGCACTGTGCCAAAAACTAGGATTTGCATGAGTGATAGCTATTGGCTTTTCACTAATATCTATTGCGTCAAAAGTACTTTTTTCTGCTGAATGTGACATGTCAACTACTACACCAATCTTGTTCATTTCTTTTATTGCTTCTCGTCCAAAATTAGTGACACCACTGTCATTTTTTTCGTAACATCCAGTAGCTAGTAGAGATTGATTGTTATATGTTAATTGCATAAATCTACATCCATGCTCGTGAACTTTTCCTATTAAACCGATATCATCCTCAATAGGAGAGCAATTTTGAAAACCAAAAAAAATTGCTGTTTTTTTATCTTTTTTAGCTTTCTCAATATCGTTAAAATTTTTTCCTAAAAAAATTAAATCAGAATTGTTTTTAAAATGATCATCCCATTCTTTTAATCTTTCAAGGAATTCATCATAATCCTCATGGTAAACAACTGTGACATGCACAGCATCTAAACCTGCTTGGTGGTTTATTTCAAATACTTCTCGAGACCACTTACAATATTGAAGATTATCGATTTTATAATTCATATAATAAATATATATTAGTGTTAGCTTTTTTGATATTAAATATATAAATGCAAAATAAAAAAAATCACAAAGTAGCAATTGTAATGGGTAGCCAATCAGATTACTCAACTATGAAATATACAGTCAAAGTGCTTAAGATACTCAAAATAAAATTTGAAACTAAGATTGTATCAGCTCATAGAACTCCAAACAGAATGTATGAATTTGCAAAAAAAGCTGAAAAAAATAGTATTTCTGTAATTATTGCTGGTGCTGGTGGCTCTGCACACCTTCCTGGAATGATAGCAGCATTAACTAGAATACCTGTAATAGGAGTGCCAATTGAGAGTAAAAAATTAAAAGGCTTAGACAGTCTTCTTTCAATAGTACAGATGCCAAAAGGAATTCCAGTCGGAACAGTTGCAATCGGTGTCGATGGAGCGATAAATGCTGCTTTACTCTCCGCATCCATATTATCAGTTAGTGATAAAAAAATTAGAAGAAGTCTTGAAAGTTGGCGTGCTAAACAAACTAGATCTGTGAAAAAAAAACCACGTTAAATGAGTAAGATAAATCTTGGAATTTTAGGTGGTGGTCAATTAGGTAGTATGCTTGCAACAGCAGCAAAAAAATTAAATGTACAAACCATCATTTATTGTGATGATGAAAACGCGCCTGCACAAAAATTTGCTGATGATTTCATTCTGGGTGATTATAATGATGAGAACAAAATTACAGAATTTGTAAATAAAGTAAATGTTGTAACTTACGAATTTGAAAATATTCCTTTTAATACCCTTGAATTTATTAATAAACATAAGCAAGTTTTGCCTAAACCAAATATTAATCAAGTTATTCAAAATAGATTTTCTGAAAAAAATTTTATAAACAACTTAGGTATTAAAACTACCGACTACGTAATTATAAAAAACTTAAAAGATTTAAATAATAACTTAAATTTTTTACCGGGTATTTTGAAAACCACTACCCTTGGTTATGATGGGAAAGGACAATTTAGACTTAACAATAAAAATGAGATAGATAAGCAAAAAATAGATTTTAACAACCAATATATTTTAGAAAAAATTATAAATCTAAAAAAAGAAATTTCAGTAATTATTACAAGATTTAAAAATCAAACCTATGAGATATATGAACCAATAGAAAATACACACAAGGATCAGATACTTAAATTTTCAGAAATACCTGCAAAAATTAGTAAAGAAATCTTAAATTTATCAACCGAATGGGCAAAAAAAATTTCAGAAGAGTTAGATTATGTGGGAACACTATGTGTAGAATATTTTATTGACGAAAACGACAATCTTTATGTAAATGAAATCGCACCGAGGGTACATAACTCTGGTCACTTAACAATAAATTCACATAATGTAAGTCAATTTGAAAATCATATAAGAGCAGTTTGTGCCTTGGATAAATTAGAAACAAAAAAAATTTACAATGCAAAAATGATAAACTTAATTGGTGAAGATATTACTGAGTATCGAAACAAAAAAGTTAAAGAAAACGAGTTTTTTTTTGATTACCAAAAAAAAGAAATAAAACCTAAAAGAAAAATGGGTCATTTCACCACAATTATTAAAATTTAATAATGAAAAAATTTATAATTTTAATTATTATTTTTTTTCAATATAATTCGGTAACTCTTGCTATGACAAATAAACCATATCATCATTTAGATAACGGAAAATTCAGAAACCCTGAGGGATCACCTGTTAGAAGTGAAAATGTAAATTGGTCCTATAGTACATTTAATAAAGAGAAAAAAAAATTAGACATGACTGTTCCTGATGAACATGTAATCAAAAAAAATTTAGTCTTAGATAAATTAAACAGTATTAAAAATAATGATTACATAGGTTGGATAGGACATGCTACCTTTTTAATAAAATTAGGTAATACAACTATAATTACTGATCCAGTTTTTTCTAAAAATGCTGGACCATTAATTTTCGGACCTAAAAGATATACTGAGCCAGCATTAAATTTAAATGAGCTACCAAAAATTGATTTATTTTTACTGACTCATAATCATTATGATCATCAGGACATGGGAACTATAAGAAAATTTCCATACAAGGATACAAAAGTATTTACAGCACTCAAATTAGGTAAATATTTTACAAAGCACCATTTTAAAGATGTTCAAGAGCTTGACTGGTATCAAGAAGTAAAATTTAATGATTTAAAAATTACATTTTTGCCTGCAGTTCACTGGTCAAAAAGAAGTTTAACAGATACAAATAAAACTTTATGGGGTAGTTTTTTAATAGAATACGATGGAAAAAAAATATTTTTTGCATGTGATACTGGATATGGAAACATCTATAAAAAAATTGGCAAAGAGTTTGGACCAATAGATCTAACAATGATAAATATTGGTGCATATGACTTTAGACCAATGTTTGAAAAATCAATATATCACACATCGCCTGAAGAAGCTTTGCAAGCTGCTCAAGATCTTAAAAGTAAAAAAGTTTTAGGTACTCATTGGGGTACATTTGTTTTGTCACTTGAGCCAATAATGGAACCTCCAAAAAGATTCAAAGATAATGCAGAAAAATTTGGTTTTAAAAGAGACGATGCTTTAATTTTTAAGATTGGAGAATTTAAAAAATTAGACGAGGTATTAGATTAATTTAAATATCTAGATTCATATAACAAGAGTTAAGATCCTCTTTGTAGTGAGCAAAAGGGGGACACTTTTTGAAACCAATTTTCTGAAATAATTCTCTTGCTGGTTTAAAGAAATCTCCTGATCCAGTCTCTATACTTAATTTTTTTAAATTTAAATTTTTAGCTTTAAATAATAAGTGTTTTAAAATTTTCTCACCATAGCCTTTTTTTCTAAATTCATTTGACACTCTTATAGATTTAAATTCACCATGCTCTTTGCTAAGTATTTTTATTGCACCACATCCAACAAGATGAGCCTCCTCCCATATACTCCAAAACTTTATACTTGGATCTTTTAATCCTGGAATATCAAGCACATGAGCGCTCCCTTCAGGGGATACGGATCTCAATTCTTTAAAATGATTTAATAAAAGACTATTAACTTCAACGTTATCAAAATTTCCCTCAATTGACTCCATAAAATTAAATTGCTTTATAACCAAATTCAAGCGAAGCGTCTGTAATTGAATGATACAAAGACTCTCCTAAACTTCTAAGGCACATAACTCTTATTTTATCAGGTTTATCATTAATAAAATCTAATGTGATAGCAATTCCATTAAAAATAGAATTTATTGATTCATTTTTATTTATGTCGTTAAAATTAATTGGGCAACCTTTTTTTAAAACCTCTCTTACACTTTTTCCTGACAGTTCAATTATTGCTTTTGAATGGGACAAATCAGTTATCGCAAACTCAACGTTAGAAAGATTTTTAGATATTTCTTGAAACAAATTACTTGAGCTTGATATTATGAGCCAATTATTTGGGCCCATCCATAATATTCTTGCATCCTTATTTTTAGATACTTTTAGCTTATCAGGAAAATCTAAACCAGATAATTTATAATCATTAATATTTTTCTTATTTTTTTTAAACTTTACGATCTGGAAAATTTTAAAGTTTTTCAATTCTTTTATATTTATAATTTCATCTGGATTTTTATTTTTGAAATTACCATGATCTCCAACTAAATGAACGTTATTTAATGGTGATATGCTTGTCATGATCGTACTCTCTCTCCTTTTGGATCTACATAGTGCGACGATACAATTTCAACTGCTATAGTTTTATTTTTTAGTGGAGACATAGCATATAATTTTGAACCAATCATATTTTTTCCATCTTTTAAAATAGCTAGAGAAAATGGATTGTTATGTTCAACACTCCAACAAGAAGCTGATATATGTCCTAGTTTTGGATTAGGTAACTTTCCTTTAGGATCTTTTACAAGATGTGATCCTTCTGGAATACTTGTCTTTTTATCTAACGGAACTACCCCTACTAATCTTTGTCTATCCTTTTCATTATAGGCTTTTTTCAGTAAAGATCTTTTACCTATAAAGTCTTTTTTCTTACTTACTAAACCATCTAAACCTGTATCATAAGGTATAGTTCTTCCATCTAATTCTGATCCAGCAACGTGGCCCATTTCTATTCTAAGAGTTGATAAAGCTTCAGTTCCATATGGTTGCAAATCAAAATCTTTACCAATTTCTATAATTTTTTCCCACATAAAGTTTCCATTATCTGACTCAACATTTACTTCGTAAGCAAGCTCACCAGAAAATGAAATTCTGAATATTCTTGCGTTAACACCAAATAAATTTGCCTCTACAAATCCCATAAATGGCAATCCTTCATTAGAAACATCTGTATCTGGAAAAAGTTTTTGCAATAAATCTCTAGACTTTGGTCCTGCAATAGCAGCGCCAGCCCACTGTTCGGTTGTTGATACAACATTAACATCAAGCTCAGGCCAAACTAGTTGTAAATAGTATTCTAAATGAGACAATACATTAGCTGCTTGAGCAGTAGTAGTTGTCATATGGTAATGGTTCTCAGAAATCCTTGTAGTTGTTCCGTCATCCATTACGATACCATCTTCTCTAAGCATTACACCATATCTTGCTTTCCCGACTGGTAGTTTAAGCCATGCATTTGTGTAAACTCTATTTAAAAATTCAGCTGCATCGGGACCTTTAACATCTATTTTTCCAAGAGTTGTTACATCACAAACGCCAACATTTTTTCGAACGTTTTCAGCTTCTCTTTTAGAGGCTTCGAATAATCCTTCATTTCCTCTTTTGTAGTATCTTGGTCGTAACCAAACGCCAGCATCAACAAAAACTGCATTATTTTTTTCATGCCAATTATGCATTGGAGATTTTCTTGTTGGTTTAGAGTGTTTTCCAATTTCTCTTCCTACAATAGCTCCAATAGAAATTGGTGTATAAGGTGGTCTGAATGTTGTGTGTCCTACTGCTGGAACAACTTTATTTTCTATATTTGATACTAATTGTAATCCATTAAGATTACTTGTTTTACCTTGATCGGTAGCCATACCTAAAGTTGTATAACGTTTTACGTGCTCAATAGATCTATAACCCTCTCTAATTGCAAGTTCTATATCTGATACAGCAACATCATTTTGAAAATCTAAAAATCTTTTATATTTTTTCCCTTTTGGTAACGGAACACACCAAAACTTATCATGTTTAGAGTGTTTTTTTTCTGAAACTTTAGGTATTTGCTGGCTATTGTTATTATTAGTAATTTCTTTAGATAATTCAAAACCTTTGTCAAAAGAAGTTTTCAATGTTTCTTCTAAAGTAAATACTCCGTTTGCAGAACCCAAGGTTACTTCTTTTTGTTTCGACTTATCTGGCACAAAAGCATCAATTTCCTCTTTAAACTTTGTCTTACCTCCTGATTGAGACGCAAGATGAATAGTTGGGGTCCAAAAACCTGAGACACAAATACAATCACATTCAATATTTTTAATTTGATTTAAGTTTTGTTTATCTTCAGATATTTCTGCAATATCACAAGATTTTACTTTCTTATAACCTTTAGCTACAACTACAACATGAGAAAATTTAATATCTATACCAAGAGACTTTGCCTCTTTAATTATTTCTGAGTTACTGTCTTGTCTACTGTCTAATACAATTGGATTAATATTATTTTTTTTAAATTCGATAGCAGTTTCATAAGCGCTATCATTGTTAGTAAATACAATAGGTTTTTTTCCAACTAAAACTCCATAAACTTTCATGTATTCCTTAGCTGCGGATGCTAAGACTACTCCAGGTGTATCATTGTTTCCAAAAACAATTGGTCTTTCTATTGATCCTGAAGAAATTACAACTTGTTTTGCTCTTATATACCAAAGTCTTTGTTTAGGAGTGAATTGTTCTGATTTTGGTAAATGGTCTGTCACTCTTTCAGACATTACTAGCATATTGTGATCATAGTAACCGAAAATTTGAGCTCTATTTTTAACAGTTACATTTGTCATTCCTTTAAGTTCTGTAATAATATTATCAGCCCATTCTTTTCCACTTTGATTATTAATACTCACATCTGATGTTAATAAACTTCCACCAAATCGAGGCTTATCTTCAGCAAGAATAACTCTTGCACCATTTTTTGCTGCAGCATAAGCACTTGCCAATCCGGAGGGTCCAGATCCAGCAATTAAGAGATCACAATACTCATATTTATGTTCATATCTTTCCTTGTCATGTTCTTTTGATGCAACGCCAAAACCTGCTGCTTTTCTGATAAATGGTTCGTATATTCTGTACCAAAAGCTTCTCGGCCACATAAAAGTTTTGTAATAAAAACCTGCTGGTAAAAATATATTCAAAAAATTATTTATTGCACCAATATCAAAATTAACACTTGGCCAACAATTTACACTCTTCGCTTCTAAACCCTCAAATAATTCCTGTTCTGTAGCTCTTACGTTTGGTTCTGTTTCACCATTTCTATATAATTGAACAATAGCATACGGCTCGTCGACACCTGCACCAAAAAAACCTCTAGGTCTATGATATTTGAAACTTCTTCCTACTAAATGAACACCATTAGCAATTAAAGCAGATGCCAATGTATCTCCCTCATACCCAAAATATTTTTTTCCATTAAATTTAAATGAAAGTTTTTTTTCTCTATTTACTAATCCGATTTTATCTAATCTATAATTTTGTCTCATTATCCAACTTTTTCTTCTGATTTATAAGTATTAAATATTTCATGTGTTGAGGTATCTCTTAGAACTTTTATCCATTGTCTACATCCAGATACATGATGCCAAAGTTCTAAATGTTTTCCTCTTGGGCTCTTTCTTAAATATACAAACTCATCCCACTCTTGATCTGAAATTTCTTTATTAAGTTCTGGTCTTTTTACTGAGGCATCTCCACCATAAGCAAATTCATTTTGAGATCGTAATCCACAATGTGGGCACTTGATGTAAAGCATTTAAGAAATCCAAGTTTTTGTTCCAAGACCTTTTTCATCTATGAGATGACCAGTGCTAAATCTATCCAGTCTAAAACCAGCGTTTAATTCGTGAACTCTATCTTGTGCTATTGTATGTGCAAAAGTAAAACCTGATGCCGGTGTTGCTTTAAATCCACCATAACACCATCCGCAGTTTAAATACAATCCTGCAATATGAGTTTTGTCAATTATTGGTGATCCATCCATTGACATATCCATTATACCGCCCCAGGTTCTTAACATATTTAATTTACTTAAAAATGGGAACATCGCAATTCCTTCTGTCAATACATGTTGAAGTGTTGGTAAATTTCCTCTTTGCGCGTAACTATTATATCCATCCAAATCTCCACCCATTACCATTTCACCTTTATCAGATTGACTACAATAAAAATGTCCGGCACCAAAAGTTACTACATGATCAAGAATTGGCTTGATTGGTTCAGAAACGCAAGCTTGCAATAAATGGGTTTCAATTGGCAATGTCATATTTAACATTTCTGCTAGAATTGAAGTACTACCAGCAACACATAAGCCAACTTTTTTAGTTTTAATATCTCCTCTTGAGGTTTTAATTCCTTGAATTTTTCCATTACTAATATCAAACCCAGTAACTTCGCAATGCTGAATAATATCTACTCCCATAGAGTCAGCTTGTCTTGCGTAACCCCAAGCAACGGCATCGTGTCTAGCAGTTCCAGCACTTGGTTGCATCAGCGCGCCGAATATTGGAAACCTCACATTGTCAGAAAAATCTAAAACTGGAACTTTCTTTTTTACTTCTTCTCTATCGAGCAATACTGCATCAATACCATTTAATCTCATAGAGTTCCCTCTCCTTGCATATGCATTCATTTGCGCATCAGAATGTGCAAGATTAATAATTCCTCTTGGGGAGAACATTATATTAAAGTTTAAATCTTGAGACATACTTCTCCACAAGTCCATCCCTTTCTCATAAAAAAGACCGTTCTCATCGTGCATATAATTTGATCTTATAATAGTTGTATTTCTCCCAACGTTTCCACCACCAATCCATCCTTTTTCTATAACGGCAATATTTGTAATTTTGTGTTCTTTAGCTAAATAATATGCTGTGGCTAAGCCATGACCCCCGCCTCCAATTATGACGACGTCATATTCTTTTTTTGGTGTTGGATCTTTCCAAGCGACTTCCCAACCTTTATGACCTGAGAATGCATTTTTTATTAAGCTTAAAAATGAATATTTTTGCATAAATTATTATAACTAATTTTAATTTATTTCTTTAAAAATTATATAATAAAGTATAGAAATCTGTTCCATAATATAAAGCTTAAAGAAAGCATATATGGGCGCAGTCAAATCAGACATCGAAATAGCAAGAGCCGCAAAAATGAAGCCTATTAAGGATATTTTAGGCAAAATCAAAGTTCCTGATAATAATAGCAGCTTTAGTCCTATGGGTAGACATATTGCTAAAATAAACCTTGAATACTTAAATAAATTAAAAAATAAAAAAGATGGACATCTAATTTTAGTAACCGCTATTACTCCTACTCCAGCGGGAGAGGGAAAAACAACTACCTCTGTTGGGTTACATGATGGGCTTAACAAAATTGGTAAAAAATCAATAGTATGTTTAAGAGAGCCTAGTCTCGGACCATCGTTTGGTATGAAGGGAGGGGCTGCTGGAGGAGGTTATGCTCAAGTAGTACCTATGGAACAGATTAATTTACATTTTACTGGAGACTTTCATGCCATTACATCAGCTCACAATTTGCTATCTGCATTAATTGATAATCACATCTATTGGGGTAACAAACTTAAAATTGACGATAAGAGAATTGTTTGGAAAAGAGTTGTGGATATGAATGACAGAGCTTTAAGATTCATAAATATAAATACTAAAGGTGTTGCAAAAGAATTCCCTAGGGAAGATGGATTTGATATCACAGTTGCATCAGAGGTCATGGCAATTTTTTGCCTATCAAATGATCTAAAAGATTTAGAAAAAAGAATCGGAAATATAACAATCGCATACAATACCGATGGCAAACCTATTTATGCAAAAGATCTAAATGCCCAAGGACCAATGACTGTTCTTTTAAAAGATGCAATAAGACCGAACGTAACCCAAACTTTAGAAAATAATCCTGCATTAATCCATGGAGGACCTTTTGCTAATATTGCGCATGGATGCAATTCGGTAATTGCAACAAAGTCTGCTTTAAAACTTGCTGACTATGTTGTTACAGAGGCTGGGTTTGGCGCAGATCTAGGTGCTGAAAAATTTTTAGATATTAAATGTAGAAAATCAAACTTAAAACCAAGTTGTGTGGTTATTGTTGCAACAATAAGAGCCTTAAAAATGCATGGAGGTGTTGAAAAAGAAAATTTAAAAAACGAAAATGTTGAAGCACTTAAAAAAGGATTGGTAAATTTGGAAAGACATATAGGTAATATAAAAAAATTTGGATTAACGCCAATTGTAGCTGTTAATAGTTTCATTTTAGATACAAAAAAAGAAATATCCGCTGTAAAAGATTTTTGCAAGAGTCAAAAGGTTGAAGTCAGTGAGTCTACACATTGGGCAGATGGTGGAAAGGGTGCAAAAGATTTAGCTAAAAAAGTTGTTAAGATATGCAAAGTTTCAAAAAAGAAAAATTTTAAGTTTTTATATGAGGATAATCAATCATTGTGGAGTAAAGTGGAAACAATTGCAAAGGAGATATACAAAGCAAGTTCAATTACTTCAGATGAAAATGTTAAAAAACAGTTAAAAATATTTGAGGATAATGGATATGGAAAATTACCTGTCTGTATAGCTAAAACTCAGTACAGTTTTTCAGTTGATCCTAAATTAAAAGGAGCTCCTACAGGACATGAAATTTCTATAAGAGAGGTAAGATTATCATCTGGTGCTGAGTTTATTGTTGTAGTTTGTGGATCAATTATGACAATGCCTGGTTTACCAAGAGTTCCTGCCGCTGATAAAATAAAACTAAATAAAAAAGGTGACATAGAAGGATTATTTTAAACCTAAACCGTCCCAAAAATCTTTTGCTAAATTTTTTCCTGTAAGATCTTTAAATTGAGGTAATCCAGTTGGAGATGTAACGTTTATATCTCCAATGAGGTAACCATCAATTAAATCTATTCCTGCAAAATAAATTTTATCTTTTATTAAACTTTTGCTGATTAATGAGGAAATTTTTAATTCTTTTTTACTTAAGCCAGTTTTAAATGCTGTTCCACCTTGTGAAATATTTGATAAGTTAGATCCTGCTCTTGGAACTCTTTTAATTGCGCCTTTTACTTTACCCTTAATTATAAATACTCTTTTGTCTCCAAATTTTACTTTATTTAAATATTTTTGGACCATCAAATAATTATATTTTTTAATAAACAAAGATACTTTTGGTTTAGAAAATTTTTTTGTTAAAAAGAGTATATTTTTTCCTGCATAACCATCTAAAGGTTTTATTACGATTTTCTTATATTTTTTGTAATGTTTGTGGATGTCCTTAATACTATTTGAAAAAATAGTCGGAGGCATAAATCTTAAAAATCGTGAAGAGTAAAATTTTTCAGATACATTTCTTATTGCAGATGGATTATTAATAACTTTTTTTTGATCAATATTATCCAAAAAATATGTAGAATTAATATAATTCATATCAAATGGTGGATTTTGCCTTATTAAAATAAAAGCAGCTTTTGAAATATTAAATTTAATTTTTTTATTTATTTTATAAAAATTTTTTTTACCTTCAAAAAAATATACCAGATGACCTTGAGCCTGGAGTTTAGAATTTATTATACTTAAATTATCAGCTTCATACCAAAAAACTTTAAAACCTCTTTTTTGAGCCTCAATTGCTAATTGTAAAGAGGTATCTGTTAATGGATTAATTGTTTTTAGATTGTTAGATTGTATTGCTATAATTTTTTTCATTGATTTAGATTTTTAAGTGAATCCTCAGCCTTAGTACTTTTTTTAGTGATCATGCTATCAACATTTTTAAGATATATTTCTTCATTATTTTTTTTTGAGTTTAATTGATTTCTAAAATTTAATCCCTCTTTTGATAATTTTAAAAAAATATCCGACCAATCTAAAATACTTTTCCCATCTATTTCTGTGCCAAAACCTTTTGTTGGACTATTAAAATATGCTTCTAAAATGTCCTTTTTTTTCCATTTATTTATAATCTCATATGTTTTATTTAAATTTCCATAAAGAAGTCCTATTAAAAATGCTGGACCAGCACAATGACAGTCCCATTCGCACGCATCCAAAGATCTTATTTCTATGTAGCTTTTTAATCTTACTTCGGTAAAAATTGTGGATAGATGCAATTCAAGATTACTTTTGTCAGCTTCATCTTGTTTTATTAAATCAGAATATGTTTTACCATCTGGAAATAAATATTCGTTATTTTTTTGATAAAATAACAGTGGATAATTTAAAACAAAATCTGCATATTTTTCATAAGACATTTCTTCAAGAAAAATTTCTGGCAATCCAGCTCTAGAAGTGTTTTGCCAAACTTTCGAACGATAAGATAAATAACCACTGAATTTGTTTTCTTTGATTGCAGAATTAGAAAATAATGCGATGCTTATTGGTGTTAGATAAGATGCAACTTTAAATTTTTTTTTAAAATCTTCTTCATTCTTGTAGTCAATATTTATCTGAGTACCAGCTGTTTGATACATCATTTCTAAGCTTAGAGAACCATTTTTTGGCATTTCTTTTGTCATTACTCTGTATCTTTTTTTTGGGTTATTTGGAATTTTATCAATACTCGAAAATGGATCGAAGCCTACTGATAAAGTTTTTAAATCAAAATTTTCACATGCTAAATTTAATTTTTCTTGAAATTCATATGACTCGGAACAGACTTCATGAATATTGGATAATTGACTACCAGATAATTCTATTTGATTTCCTGGTTCTAGAGTAATCATTTTTCCATTTTTTTTTAAACCAATAATATTTTCATCTTCTTTAATAGGTTCCCAATTAAATTTTAAGGTAAAAAAATTGAAAATTTTTAATAAATCAGAGTAATCTGCCCTTTCGTTACTTTTTTTTTTAAATAGAAATTTTTCATTCTCAACACCAATAAATTGATCTGGTTTATTACCTGAAATAAAATGTTCTATTATTTGTTGCTTAGATTTAATTTTCATTTAAATAATCAATCCAATTTTTCAATTCGATCATTCTTAAATCCCTATTTGATATTTGATTTTCTTGCTCTATCATTTGAACATGATTATCAATTTCTTTTTGATCTTCAAAAGCCTTCTTTTCAATTAATCTATCAGTTCTAAAATGGATTAATCTTATCATTTTATCGTATGATATCTCTGGGTGATATTGTATACCCCAGATATCACACTCATTAATTTTAAAATTTAGCCCTTGCACTTTATTAATTTTGTTTGATGATAAAAGTATTGCGTTATCTGGAATTTTTGAAACTTCGTCAAAATTAAATGCAGGGGTGTTAAAATTATTTTTTTTATTTTTATAAAGAGGATGTTTTAGCCCGTTATCATTTATTTGTATTTGATGAGCGATTCCCCTATGTGTTCCTTTTTGACATTTCCTTACTTCTCCACCTGCTGCTGTAACAGCAACTTGCATACCCCAACATATTGCAAGAATTTTTTTTATTTTTTTTTGAGACTCTTTCATAAATTCAATTTGTCTACGAATTTCAATTGTATCATTATAAATATTTAAGCTACTGCCGCCCCAAATAAGACCATCGTACTCCTCAAGGTTTTTAATATTTTCAAAAACTTTAGGATCTGATGAAGGATTTGCTACATCAATTTCTAAATTTTTTGTAAAATATGCAATACTATCTTTTAAACTTTCTGTGTGTGTTTGAATGCCAGCATTAGTAAATTGCTGATTTTCCTCTTTAAGATTACCCTCTACTATTAGTATTTTTTTCATGAAAATAAATTACCTTTCATACTGTGGTCATATAATTTTTTCATATCCTCTAGATTTAACAATCTAGGATTTGTCGCAGTTGAAGGATCTTCAAGAGCCATTTTTGATAACATTTCTAAATCAAATTTATCTTCGCTGATAACTTCTGATAAAGCATGTGGGATATTTAAATCTTTTCTTAGTTCTAAGATCCAATCCAAAAAACATTTAAAATCTTTTTTTAAACCAAGGAAATCACAAATAGATACTATTCTTTTTTCTATAAATTTTTTATTATAAGTGAGTACATAAGGCATAAAAATTGCATTGGATAATCCATGATGTAAATTAAATTGAGCGTTTACTGGGTGACTTAATGAATGAATTGCACCAAGGCCTTTTTGGAACGCAGTAGATCCCATGCTTGCTGCGGCCAACATATCTGACCTTGCTTCTAAATTTTTTCCATCTTTAACAGCAGTCATTAAAGATTTTTTTGTCAATCTTATACCTTCTATCGCTATACCATCAGCCATTGGGTGAAATCCAGGAGCGCAAAAAGCCTCTAAGTTATGCGCTAAAGCATCCATTCCTGTTGCAGCAGTTAATCTAGGAGAAAGGTCCAAAGTTAAAACCGGATCTAAGATTACAATCGACGGTAAAAATTTAGGATGGAAAATTATTTTTTTTACCCCAGTTTCATTATTAATTATCGCTGATGCTCTTCCAGTTTCTGAGCCTGTACCTGCTGTTGTGGGTACAGCTATTATAGGTGCGATATTATCGTTGTTCGCTCTTTTCCAATAATCACCTATATCCTCAAAATCCCAAATTGGTCTTGTTTGACCAGACATAAACGCTATTGCTTTTCCAACATCCAATCCACTTCCACCACCAAAAGCTATTACGCCATCACAGTTATTTTTTTTAAATTCTTTAACACCTTTATCAACATCATCGCCATTAGGGTTGCCAGAAAAATTGGAAAAAATATTTAAGTTTTTGAATTCTTTTTCAATAATTTTAATTATATTTTTTACAAAATCTAAACCTGCTAAATCTTTATCTGTGACAAACAATGGCTTTTTGATTTTAAGACTTTTGCATGCAGAATTAATTTCAGTTATTCTATTATTACCGACCCAGACGGTTGTTGGGTAGTTCCAATTAGATTTCATAAAATTTACAATTTTTTTAAATTTAATTTTTTATTTTTTAATAAAGATCTAAGTAAATTGGTCATTAAAGGTATTTTTTGTAAATTAATTTTTTTAAAAATAAACGGTCCAATTTCTCTGGCCAATTGTTCTCCTTCAACTGTGTCTTTAAACATAAATTTTTTCTTAGCGGATTTGAATGTAAAACCTTTTCCTAAATAATCACCCATTTTACTATTTCTTCCCCCAGCAGCGCTTACATATAAATCACCAACACCTGCTAGACTTTCGACTGTGGTTTCTTTACCATTAAAATATTTTGTTAGATATTTCATTTCTATTAGTGATTTTTGAAATAAACTTGAAGACATATTTAAAGATTGACCTGCACCTATAACCATAGCATAAATATTTTTTATTGCCGAACAAACCTCAACACCAATTATATCTGTCGAATATTCAACTAAATAATAATTCGTTGAAATTAATTTTCCAATTTTTTTTGCTATATTAATGTTTTTATTTGCGATAATTACTTTGGTCTGATTTTTTTTTGCTAGTTCTTTTGCTAAACATGGGCCTTTTAAGACTGAAATATTTTTATTCTTAGTGTCAATTTTAATTTGCTCAGAAATTGTTAAAATTTTATTTCTTTTTTTGTCATATTTTAAACCTTTTGTTAAAATTAATATTGGTGTTTTATTTTTAATATTTTTTAATTCCTTACTTATGAAATTAATTCCCGGTAAACTAAGTGCAATAACTATCAAATTAAACTTTTCTTTTAAAAGTTCTTTTGAAAATATTCTGAATTTAAGTTTTTTTGGTAGCTTTATTTTTAATACTGAATGAAATTTATTTTTTGATTTAAGATTATTTATAAATTGTTTGCTATAAGGTTCAGTAATTGTAACATTATTTTTATTATCTAAACAAGGAATCGTAAAAGCTGATCCCATTGCACCGCCACCAATTACTAATATTTTTGCCATAACAAAATTATGCTAAAGTTTTTTTAATTGCTTGTTGCCAACCTTGCAATAACTTATTTCTGTAACTTTTATTGAATTTTGGTTTAAAGTCTCTATCTTTTTTCCAATTTTGTTTAATATCACTGAGGGATCTATAAATACCAGTTTGATAACCAGCCATATAAGCAGCTCCTAAAGCAGTAGTTTCATTAATTTTTGATCTGGTAATCTTAATTTTTAAAATTTCTGATAGAAATTGAACAAACCAATTATTTGAAACCATACCACCATCAACCTTAACACTTTTAGGATTTAAACCATCTTTTCTCATTGATAAGAATACATCAGAAGTTTGATAAGCAACAGACTCAATTGTTGCTCTTACTAAATCTCTCCAATCACTATCCCTTGTAAGACCCGTGATTAAACCTCTTGATTTGGAATTCCAGTATGGGGCTCCCAGACCTGTGAAAGCTGGCACAACATAAACACTTTTATTATTTTTTGTGGATTTCGCGATCTTTTCAGTCTCATATGCATTATCTATTAGCCTGATTTTATCTCTAAGCCATTGCACACCAGCACCTGCAATAAATATAGACCCTTCTAAAGCATATGTAGTTTTATTATTTATTCTGTAACAAATTGTAGTTATTAATTTATTTTTTGACATGATCTTTTTTTCACCAGTATTCATTAATAAGAAGGCTCCTGTACCATAGGTGCTTTTGACTGATCCTTTTTCAAAACATGCTTGACCTAT
Source organism: uncultured Pelagibacteraceae bacterium (assembly GCA_902581445.1). Lineage (GTDB taxonomy): Bacteria > Pseudomonadota > Alphaproteobacteria > Pelagibacterales > Pelagibacteraceae > Pelagibacter. Next base: position 313,077 of record CACHOG010000001.1, on the reverse strand, counting down.
TGCTGCTGCTTGCTGGTCGCCCAATACAGCAGAAATTTTTATTTTTTGTCCAACAATTTTCTTGCTTGTAAAACCAAAATCATCAGCAGAATTTTTAACAGTTGGAAGAATTTTTTCGTTGAGTTTGAATATTTTTAAAATATCTTTATCCCATTTGTTACTTGTAATATTAAAAAGCATTGTTCTTGAGGCATTTGTAGCATCTGTTGCGTGAATTTTACCATTGGTTAATTTCCAAATCAAAAAGGTGTCTATTGTACCAAACAGCAACTCATTTTTTTTAAATAATTTTTTAGCTTTTGGGACGTTGTCTATTATCCATTTTATTTTTGTTGCAGAAAAATATGGGTCTAAAAATAAACCAGTTTTTTTTCTAATTAACTTTTCTTTTTTTTTAATTTTTTTGCAGTAGTTTTCTGTTCTTCTGTCTTGCCAAACAATTGCATTATAAACTGGTTCACCTGTTCTTTTATCCCAGCATACGGTTGTTTCTCTTTGATTGGTAATTCCTAAGGCTTTAATATTTATTTTTAACTTCTTTGATTTTAACAAAACATTTTTTGTGACTTTGATTGTTGTCGACCAAATTTCGTTGGGATTATGTTCTACCCATCCGTTTTTTGGAAAAAATTGCTTAAACTCTAATTGAGATGAAATTAATTTTTTGCCACTTTTTGAAAAAATAATTGCTCTAGATGATGTGGTTCCTTGATCAATGGCAAGTATTCCATTCACAAAATACTAATCCTGCCCTAACAATTTCTTTTGTTTTTCAGCCCAAGTACGTATTAAATTATCAACTGCAAGTCCAATAAATGCTACACATAATCCCAACATCAAACCATTGCCGGTTCCTTGTCTGTCAGATAATGCTTTAAGTATATATTGTCCAAGATCGGTTGTCCCAATCATTGCTCCAATAATTACCATAAACAATGCAAATACGACTGTTTGATTTATTCCAAGCATCATGTGTGGAAAGGCTAAGGGTAGTTCTATTCTCATCCATCTTTGAAGTCTATTAACTCCTGACATTGAGCCTGCATCATGTAATGCTGATGGAACACTTCTTAATCCTTCTATTGTGTATCTTGTTGCAGGTATTGTTGCATAAATTACAACTGCAATTAAAACAGAAGTGTCTGTTACTCCAAATAACATAATTACAGGTATTAGGTAAATAAAAGATGGAAATGTTTGAAGTGTGTCACACACCGCTAATGTAATTTTAGTGCTTGTTTTGCTCTGTGCACTTAAAGTTCCAATTATTATACCTAAAATACCTGAAACAATTACACCGAATGTTGCCATATACATGGTTATTAACGCTCTATCCCACCACTCAGTTAGAGCTATAAATAATGTAAAGCTTCCAACAACAATTGCAGATCTTATTCCTCCAATAATATAACCAGCACCCATAAAAAGTACAAAAGTAGCTACAGCTGGCATTCTTAAGAAGGCATTTTTCATAGGAATTAAAACTTGTGTAATTAACCAAGTATTAAAAACTTTTAGTGGATCAAAAAAGTTATCAAGTATCCAATCTACACCAGAATTCCAAAATGCTTCTGTAGATATTCCTTTATTGTGTGGAACAATAAACAGATAATTAAATCCTTCTTTGAAATAGAATGTTCCAATATATGATAAAATGTATCCAGCTATGACCACTCCGACAAAAATCATAAAATATTTATTTCTTTGAAAGAAAGTTGGATTTTCAAAATAATTTATTTGTTTGTTTGCCCAAGCCAATGACATTTTATCTAATAAAACAGCGATTAGTGTTATACATATTCCTGCTTCTAAAGCTAAACCTATTCGTAATTGGTTCAAAGCTAATAATAAATTCCAGCCTAGTCCTTTTGCTCCAATAAAAGATGCAATAACAGCCATTGCTAAACATTGCATGATAACTTGGTTAACACCAATTAAAATATCTCTACGAGCCGTTGGTATTAGTACTTTAAATAAGAGTTGGAAATTACTACATCCGCTCATCTTTCCAGCCTCTATAACTTCTGGTGAAACTTTTCTGAGTCCTAGCAAAGTCAATCTGACCATAGGAGGTGTAGCAAAAATAATAGTTGCTATTGCTCCAGCATGGTCACCAATACCAAATAAAACCATTATTGGAACTAAATAGGAATAGTGTGGCATGGTTTGTGCAACGTTAAGAAGTGGGTTTAAAATATTTTCAACTCTTTTACTTCTGTATGCCCATATTCCAAATCCTAATCCTAATAAGAAAGATATTGGCGCTGCAACCATTACAAATGATAAAGTTTGCATTGAAGGTTTCCATTGACCGAATGCTGAAATATAAATCATGGTTAATCCAGCAAAGATAGCAAGATTCCTGCCATTTAATTTATAACCTAAAACTACAGCTGCACCAGCAACAATAGTCCAAGGAAGGCCCGGTAATTCTGCCCAAGGATTTTTATCTAACCAATCCCAGCTAGTAAATGCTACAACAGTTTCAACACCTCCAATTAAAATTTCTCTTATGAACTCAATCATGAAAAGCATTGATCTAGAAATAATTCTTGTAATATGAAGAACAACTGGACGAGATTTTGTCTCCTGAATATCGCTATCAAAATATTCTATAGGTGCCCATTCATTTAATAGAAAAAAAACTGAGTCATTTATCCATCCAGGCATCCATGCTATAAAAGCAGGTAATCTCCAAAACACACTGTATTTTGTTTGATCTAATTTATCTTTATCAATAAATTCAGTTCCAGCTTTCGCAAATTCATATCCATCAGGAACCTCTATTGCAAAACATAATCCAAAGAACACTAATAACAAAAATGACCATTGGACAGCTTTAGGATATTTTTGAAGAAAAGCCATAATACTTTATTTTTTTTCTTTACCTTGCCCAAAAACAGTTTGGATTATTTTTGAAGGTTTTACACTTCCAACTACATTATTATTTTTATCTACCACACTCACCGGTTTATCCTGACTTAAAATTTTTTCAGCCACAGTTTCAATTATAGCATCTTTTGAAACAGTGATATTGTCAGCAATTTGTCCCCCTGAAGATTTGTCCATTACAGCTTCGATCTTTAAAACTTTTTCTCTTGGCACTTCTTGAGTGAATTTTCTAACATATTCAGTTTTTGGATTTAAAACTATGTCTGCTGGAGTATCTAATTGTTCAATTAAACCATCCTTCATAATTGCTATTCTATCAGCAAGCCTTAGTGCTTCGTCAAAATCATGTGTGATAAATAGAATTGTTTTATTCAAAACTCCTTGAAGTCTGAGAAATTCATCTTGCATTTCTTTTCTAATTAAAGGGTCGAGGGCAGAAAAAGGTTCATCTAAAAACCAAATATCAGGTTCAACTGCAAGTGAACGAGCTATACCTACTCTTTGTTGTTGACCTCCAGATAACTCTCTTGGAAAATAATTTTCTCTACCTTTTAAACCAACAAGCTCAACCATTTCTACTGCTTTTTGAATACTCTCATTAGTTTTACTTCCTTTTATTTGCAAAGGGAAAGCAATGTTTTCCAAAACTGTTTTGTGGGGAAGTAGGGCAAAACTCTGAAACACCATTCCCATTTTATTTCTTCGTAATTCAATTAATTGTCTCTCGTTCATTGCGAGAAGATCTTGACCTTCAATAAATATTTTCCCTCCAGTTGCGTCAGTCAAACGAGATATGCATCTTAACAATGTTGATTTACCCGAACCAGATAAACCCATAACCACAAGCATTTCACCTTTAGAAACCTCAAATGAAGCATTATTAACCCCAACAATACATCCTGCGTCCTGAAATGATTTTGCATCTACGTTACCATTTGCGTTTTGAAGCATTTTTTTGGCATTAGTTCCAAAAATTTTGTAAACAGACTCACATTTAATTACTGGTGTAGAAGACATATTTAAATAATTATACTATTATTATTGGTGTATCCTCCATCTAAAAATTTTTAATAAAATAAACCCTAGTATCTATACTTGTTCTTAAAAATCCAAGTGCCTCACCCTCAACTGTTACTGAGTCTGAAGTTCCTTCTAAAGGTTTTACCGTAAATTTTGCAAAACATTTATTTTTACTATCGTTCCAATTGACTGCATATTTTCCGGTAGTGCCCCCATTTGCTGTATATAAATTAAATGCTTTAGCATCTGTAATGTTCGCGCCCATAATTGCTCTTTGTGTTATAATCTTAGTATTATTGCATACGATTTTATATTCTTCTGCTGAAAGCTTTCTTCCTTTATCACTTTCATAAAACGTTAGTACTCCTCTTGGTAAACTCTCAATAAATTCATTTGCTTGTTCTTGAATTTTTTTTTCTTCAGCAATTTTTTTTTCAGCATTTGGATCTGGTCCAAAAAAAATGTTAAGTACAAAAAATGTAAAGAAAATTACAATTGTTAAACTAACTAAACCTATTGAATTTTTATAATTTTCAGACAATCTATAGATGTTACTTAACATGGTTACCCTCGTTCCATGTACCTTCCATTACTTTGCCATCAGACCAGGTAAAAACTCCTTTGCCATGCATTTTACTATTTTTCCACTCTCCTTCATAAGTGGAGCCATCGGGGAATTTTAACTTTCCAATACCATGCCATTTACTGTCATTAAATTCACCTTCATAAACATATCCATTTGGCCATGTTTCAATACCTTTTCCTTTTTTTGACCCATTAACCCAATCACCAACATAGGTTGTTTTATCAGTGTAAGTCCATGTCCCAAAACCATTATTACAATCTCCTTCGGTACATCCTGATTTTTTTGCAAAACTAATATTGGAAAATATAAAGCTTAAAATTATATAAATTAAAATTTTTCTCATTACTTTTATAAACTACACTAAAATAAAAAAAAAATCTCCCCTAGTAAAACTAGGGAAGATTTTAATTTGATTTTAAGTTGAAATAAAGTGATTACTTAGTCCAACTTTGCCATACAGACTTATTATCAGCTAACCATTTTTTTGCAGCATCTTCATGAGACATCTTATCTTCATCAACTAAAGCAGCCATTGCTCCAATTTGACTTGTGTTAAAAGATAATTTTTTGAACATTGCTGCAGCTGCTGGGTGAGTTTTTGGAAAGTTCTCGTTAACAGCTTTTTTTAAATAGCCGTCAGGAGCTCCACATTTTCCATCACCACCGTCTACAGGTCTACAACCATCATAGTATGGTGGAAAATCTATAAAAGTAAAACCAGCACCATCTGTAAAGTTTGGTGTCCAGTTGAAAATTATAGTTCCTCTTCCCTCTTTTTTAGCTGCTTTAAGTTCTGCCCAAAGTGCATCAGCACCACCAGCAAACTTAACAGTCCATAGATCACCTAATCCAAGAGCTTCAATTCTTTGAGGTATTAGGTCTCCGTGCCAACTTTGAGGACCTTCAAGCATTCGTCCTTTTCCACCAGAGTCTGGTGTTGCAAAATTTTTAGCACAATCTGGATTCTTTAAAGCGTTCCAATCTGGTAGACCAGGACAATATTTTACAGCCCAATCAGGATAACCCATATCCTCAATTGTTCGTGCTTCATGATCACCCCAATCTAAAACTCCGCCCTTATCTCGAGCAGTGTCAAAAGATTTTCCAAATGCAGATTCCCAAACTTCGTGTGATAAAGTTACGTCTCCAATTCTAATAGATTCGTAAACAGCTTGAGAGTCAGCTGGAACGTATTTAACGTTATTACCCATGCTCTCCATAATTCCACCGATCACATATGCCATAACTACTTGGCTCGACCAGTTGTGTGTTGGTATAACAATGGGTTTTTTACTATCTGCTGAATTTGCAACTCCAACGAAAGAAACCATTGAAATCACTAAAGCAGATATAAGAGATATTATTTTTCTCATTATTTTCCCCTTTCTTAATATATTAAGTGCCTAATTATGTGCCTAAGAAAATGTATAGTCAACAAGAACATATATATATAATATATAAGTGTTTATGATTGCATATGAGTAGTGAATTATTTCAAATAAGAGAACCCGGATTGAACGTGTTGCCACCTGGAGTTGAAAGATATGTGGTTAATGGTGGCGGTTTAACAGGAATACAATTATTTCCCGATGATGAAATTGAAATAATAAATAATGAGGGAAATCAAATCTGTGAGATAGCTGTATTCAATAAAGATGGTAATTCAGATCTTTCCCTGCTTAACTTAAAAGAAATAAAAGACAGTGTTGAAATAAAAAAAATTTTATCATCAAAAGATGAGACCTCTAGAGTTGCAGCTTATCAATTAAAAAAAAGAAATCTAGACATAAAGAACTCAAAATCAGCAATAGTTTTTGATAAAGATGCATCGTGGGGTGAGAAATTAAAATTTAAATCAAAAGACAAGTGTTACAGTATTTTTGCAGCACCAGGACCTGCAATGCTCGTACATGAACAAAACCCACCTACTGATTTAACAATTTTCATTAAAAGAGCAAATATAGTTAATGATAAAGAGCATTCCATAATTCCTGATCCTGTATTTGATCCATTAAATGAAACTAACATCGATAAACAAACTGCAATCTCATTTGAAGTTAAAGAGGGAGACTATATTCAAATTATATGTCCAACAGGTAGACAGTGTTCTGACTTTGTAGCTTTTGATACAGCAAAGCTTGAAAAGGGTGTTGAGAAAGGGCTTGACTGGCAAACAACAAGAACTTTTATGGGTAATACTTTTCCTGGCCCTGGTTTATACTCAAAGTTTTACGACACAGATCATGAGCCTTTAGTTGAGGTAATAAGAGACACTGTTGGTAGACATGATACTTTTAATCTTGCATGCACATCAAAATATTATGAAGATGCTGGATATTTTGGTCATCCAAACTGCTCAGATAATTTAACAGGTGCAATGCAAAAATATGGCGTACAAAAACAAAAAGGCTGGCATGCGATTAATCTTTTTTTCAACACCTCAGCTGGAGGGCAAAATACAGTTCTATCTGATGAATCTTTTGCTCGCCCAGGAGATTATGTAATAATGAAGGCTCTAAAAAATTTAACATGTGGTACATCAGCATGTCCAAGTGATATTGATCCATGTAATTCGTGGAATCCGACTAATATTTTTGTTAGAACTTATGATAAAAATAAAGAATTTACAAAATCATTTGCTTTTAGAATGAAAACAGACGCAGAACCAAAATTAACAAAAAATACAGGTTTTTACGAAAGAACATCAAAACTAACAAGAAACTTTGTTGATGCAAGAGGCTATTGGTTACCAAATGATTACACTAAGCATGGTGTGATAAATGAATATACAGCGTGTAGGGAAAAAGCTGTTGTTATTGACTTATCTGCTTTAAGAAAATTTGAAATTCTTGGACCTGATGCTGAAGAATTAATGAATTACACTTTAACAAGAAATGTAAAAAAATTATCGATTGGTCAAGTTGTTTATTCATCAATGTGTTATGATAATGGATTTATGTTTGACGATGGTACGCTTTTAAAAATGAGCGATCATGGATTTAGATGGATTTGTGGTGATGAATATGCGGGCGAATGGTTAAAAGAACAAGCCAAGAAAAAGAATTATAAAGTAAGAATAAAAAATTCAAGCGATCAAATAAGCAATATTTCGTTGCAAGGTCCAAATAGTAGAAAAATATTAGAAAAATTTATTTGGACACCACCAACTCAGCCAAAAATATCAGAATTACAATGGTTTAGATTTACAATTTGTAGAATAAAAGAATTAAGTGGAATACCTCTTCTTGTATCAAGAACAGGATATACTGGAGAATTGGGTTATGAAATTTGGTGCCATCCATCTGATGCTCCAAAGGTCTGGGACGTTGTAATGGATGCTGGTAAGGATGAAGGTTTGATACCTGCGGGTTTTGGAGCACTTGATCTTCTTCGAATTGAAGCTGGACTGATATTATTTGGAAATGAATTCGATGGACAAGTTGATCCATTTGAAGCTGGTGTTGGATTTACAGTTCCTCTTAAAACTAAAAACGAAGATTTTATTGGAAAAGATATTTTGATTAAAAGGAAAGAAAATCCTCAAAAAAAAATGGTTGGTTTAGAACTTGCAGGAAAAGAAAAGGCTAATCACGGTGATTGTGTTCACATTGGAAGATCACAAGTAGGTATTATTACAAGTGGATGCATCTCTCCAACTTTAAATAAAAATATAGCACTTTGTAGAATAGATGTCGGACATTCGGAATTAGATACTGAAGTTGAGGTTGGAAAAATAGATGGTCATCAAAAAAGAATACCAGCAAAAATAGTATCTTTTCCACATTATGATCCAAAAAAATTAAAAGTAAGATCATAATGAGTAAAACTACTAAAGATCTTCTTGAATTTTGGGAAGATCAAATGAAAGAGTCTCACACATCAAGTAATTATTTTTTCAGAAAATCACCATCTCACTATCATATGATGCTACTTGTAATGAGCGCATATAAACTTAAACAAAATTTATCAGTGGAGGAATTAAAAACTAAGCTATTTAAAACCTCACGACCTAAATCAGCATTAATAATTAACGAGGCATGTGAAAAAGGTTTTTTCTATTTAGAAAAAACTTCTAATGATCAAAGAAAAAAATTTATTAGGCCTAGCAAATCTTTTATCAATGAATTTAACGATTACCTAAATACCTTGAAAAATTTAAGCTTTTAGTGGTTAAACTTTAAGTTGTAAAACTACTTATAAATTTTATATATAAAAAAAAATATATACTTCTGTCGCAGGAAAAATAAAAATTAGCATATGTCATTACCGACAAAAGCAAAAGTAGTCATCATTGGTGGTGGAATTCACGGTCTAAGTACTGCCTGGAAATTATCTCAAAAATATAAAAATCCAAACGACGTAGTAGTTTTGGAAAAGAAAGATACCGCAGCAGGAGCGAGTGGAATTGCATGTGGTGTTGTAAGAAATAATTATTTTCAACCAGCTATGAGAGAATTAATGGCACACTCTGTTAGCGTTTGGGAAAGCGATCCTAAGGCATTTAAATATAATCCAGTTGGGTATTTACAGATTTCACCTGAAGTGATGCATAAAGATGTTGCAAGCATTTATGAACAACAAAAAGCTATTGGCTACGAGTCAGATTTTATTGAAGGAGAAAAAGATTGTTTAAAATACATGAAAACAATCTTTGATGATTGGCAAGCAAAAGGAATTACATCTGTTCTTCATGAGAAAAAAGGTGGCTATGCATTTAACAAAGACTCTATCAAAGCATTAGAAGTAAAAGCAAATAATAATGGAACTAATATAGTTAAAGGAGTTAAAGTTACTGGCTTCAAAAGAGGAAGTAACAGTAATGCAGTTACTGGCGTTGTAACAGATAAAGGGACGATCGACTGTGAACAGGTTGTTATTGGAGCAGGACCATGGGTAAGAGATTTTTGGAACATGTTAGAACTTCCAAAGACAACTGACATTAAAGGCAAAGACGGAAAAATGCACGAAGTTGAAATGTGGAAGTATTGGTTTTTACAAGAAGGTGTTTTAGGAGTTGATAAAGATTATTTAAAAACAAATGATGGAAAATTGCCTCCTGTAACGCATGTAGATACTGATGCTCCTTTATATTCTGATAAAGATGGCAAATTAATTACAGATAAATTGTGGGGAATATATTACAAGCCTGATATTGAAGGACTAGGAGTACAAGGTGGGACATCACCTTACATTGTTGAAAAACATTTTGATAAAGTAAATGTGGACCCGTATGGAATAGAGTCTCCTGAGTATCAAACTACCGATAAATTTTCTGATATGTGGACTTCGGCTTTAGCCCATTGTCAAAAAAGATTTGAAGGAAAGTCTCATCTATACAGAAAAGGACCATCAGGAGGTTTGGGATGTTTAACTCCAGACTCCTTCCCGATTTTTGATCGTTTTTTTGAAAATGTTTATATGATTGCTGATGCAAATCATGGTTATAAGATGATTGGTGTTGGGCAACTTGTTGCAGAAGAAATTATGGGCCACGAAAGCGAATTATTGAAACCATTTAGATTCAATCGATACGCGAAAGGAGAATTACACCCTACTTCGAACAGTCCTTTTCCATGGAGTTAGACTTACATTATGGACACTAAACTAAATATCCGATACTTTTACTAAATAAAAATTCTTTAGGGGGGAAAAATGACTGATCTAGAAAAACACGTAAATCAACCTGGCAGAGCAAAATTAATAAAAAATGTAAGAGAAAAAATTAACGAATTAGGGATTACATATATTTATTTTCAATTTATTTCAGTAACAGGAAGAGTTGTAGGTAAAGGTATACCGGCAGATCATTGGGAAAGAACTGCTGAAAAAGGGTTTCAATTAGTTTACGGAGCAACAGCTAACTTATTTCTAGATAGACACAATAATTATATTGGTTACGGGCCTGAGGCTATGGAGCTTGTGGGTATACCTGATCCAGAAACATTTGTTCAGTTACCTTGGGATAAAAGAGTTGGAAGGGTTTTTTGTACTTGTTTTAGAAATAGAGAAGAAAGAAATAATCCAGGTGGCCACTTAACATCAGATTGTAGAGGAAACCTAAGAATTTTCATGGATGAATTCCAAAAGAAACATGGCTTAGAATTAAGAGTTGGAACAGAGCCAGAAATGATGTGGCTTACTAAAAATGAGGACGGAACACCAACAGGTAAAGGTTTTTCCAAACCTTTCTGTTATCATATAGATCAATTTGAATCTTTGAGACCAGTTTTCATGAAAGTAATTGAATATTCAAAAGCGATGGGTCTTGATATGATCCAAGGAGATCATGAAGATGCGCCAGGTCAATTAGAGTTAAACTGGACTTACGATAACGTACTTAGAAATGCAGATAGACTGTCTACCTACAGACAAATTTGTGCTCAAGTTGCTAGAGAACATGGATTAATTGCATGTTTCATGACAAAACCTTTTATGGGTGTTTCAGCTAGTGGATGTCATACAAACATGTCTTTATGGAAGGGTGGAAAAATTTCTGTAAATAAATTAGGCAATAAAAAATTACCTGGTGTCGAAGAAGTATTTAGTTATGTCTCAGGTGGAACTAACACGTTTATGCCTGATACAAAGGATATGCAATTACCAGGAAAAATTGGATTGCAATCAATAGCTGGAATAATGAAACATCTTCCAGCACTTACTGCGTTAGGTTCATCTACTGTTAACTCTTATAGAAGATTATGGGACCAGGGTTTTTGGGCTCCAGTTTACGCTGATTGGGGTTATCAAAATAGAACTTGTGGTTTAAGAGTTTCAGCACCTGGAAGATTTGAATATAGATCGGTTGATTCAATGCATAACCCATACCTTTTAGGAGCAGCTTTATTAAAAGCATGTGACGATGGTATTAGTAATAAAATGAAACCTGCGGCTCCAGAGTCTAGAAATATTTATGAGGCACAAAAAGCAGGAAAAGATGTTAAAAAACTTCCATTGAGTTTAGGTGAAGCTTTAGAAAGACTAGCTGAGGATGAGGTAATCAAATCAGCATTACCCGATGAAATGTATAAAGTATTTCACTGGTATAAAAACGATGAATGGGAAAAATTTTTAGGTGCTACGACGCAATGGGATCTAGATACTTATTTAGATTGTTTGCCGTAGAACAAAAAGGAAAAAAATATGTGTGGAATTGCAGGATTAATTCATAGAGGAAAATCTTCAAACGTAGGTTCTGAGCTTCAACTAATGTTGCAAGCATTAAAGCACAGAGGCCCAGATTCAACTGGATACGCCTTATATGCTGAGAATGATGGTAAAAATTTCATAATGAGATTTAAAGTTGGAGAAAACGTTGGAGAAGGAAGTACATCTATAAATGAAGATGCAAGTGTTTACGATAAAAGAAAAAAATTAGTTGATAATACGCTTGGTGAGTTAGGAGCAAAAGTAATAAAAGAAGATCAATTAACACCTTATTCTTTCAGATATGAAATGCAATTTAATGATGATCTTATGGAATTTTCGAAAAAGATAGAGAGCATTGAAAGTGTTGAGATATTATCTATTGGAAAATCTTTAGAATTAATAAAAGATTTAGGCGATGCAGCGACAGTTTCTGAGAGATATGGTTTAGGAAATGTTAAAGGTACTCATGCAATAGGTCATGCTAGAATGGCAACAGAGTCAGGCGTTGATATTAAATCAGCTCACCCTTTTTGGGGATATCCTTTTAGTGATGTTTCAGTGGTTCATAACGGACAATTAACGAATTATTGGAATAATAGAAGAGTGTTAGAAAATAAAGGAATGAGATTTATGTCAGAATGTGACTCAGAACTTATAGCCGTTTATTTAGCAGAAAAAATGAGAAACGGAGCAACCTTAGAAGAAGGAATGAAAGACTCATTAACTGGTTTAGATGGAGTGTTTACTTATTTTGTTGCAACAAAAGACTCTTTAGGTATGGCAAAAGATACTATGGCTGCAAAACCATTAGTACTTTATGAATCTGACGACTTAGTTGCAATGGGATCAGAAGAAATAGCAATAAGATCAATATTACCACAAGAGATAGATACCTATGATCCTTTTGATGGAGAAGTAAAAGTATGGCAAATTTAAAAACTGCAGAGAAAAAAACAAAAGCCCAATCAATGGGTCTTCATACAGAAGTATTAACTGGAAAAACACAACAGAAATTTTTCAACCCAGATGAGGCAGAAAACTTTTTTTATTGGGGTGCATATGATGTTGATTTTAACAAAAGAACTGACCTTGATGTTAAAGATATGAATTGTAAGGAAGCAAATAGAAGAATTGATGAATTAATGAGTCAAGGATATGGAACTATCGTAATTAAAAATCCCCAAGGAAAGCATAGTTTGGGTGTCGGGATTTTAAATAAATTAAATTTAATTTTTGAAGGAAGCTTAGGTTATTTTGGTGTCGGCTCAATTGATGGACCGATGGTAAGGGTAAATGGAAGAGTCGGCTGGTCTTGTGCAGAAAACATGATGGCGGGTAAAGTTGTTATTGAAAAAAATGCTGGATCATGTTTTGGAGCTGCTATAAGAGGTGGAGATTTAATCTGCAAAGGAAGCGTTGGTGCTAGAACTGGAATTGACCAAAAAGGCGGAACAATTATTGTTGGTGGAGATGCTGGCGCTTTTACCGGATTTATGATGCAAAGAGGTAGAATCATCATTATGGGAGATGTTGGTATTAATTTAGGAGACTCTATGTACGACGGAACTATATACGTGGGTGGAAAAATTGGCTCATTTGGTAGCGATGCGATTGAGTCACCTATGACAAAAAGTGATATAGATTGGTTAAAAAGAAAACTTAAAGTAGCTGAATTAGGCGAAAATTTTGATGTTTCAAAAATGACAAAAGTCGTAGCGGGTAAGAAACTTTGGAATTACGATGCATTAGAACCAACTGAGAAAAAAGGAGCTATATAATGGCAAAGAAAAAAAATGGTAAAAACGGTCACTCAAATGGCAATGGCAAAAGCGAATTTGCAAAAAGAAATAAAAGTTTATTAGGTTATAATTCAATTTTTACACCCGAAGTTATCGACGATATTCATATAAAAGCACAGTTGGGAAGATACAGAATGCGTGGAATGGCATTAATGAAAAAAATTCCAACTTTTGATGATTTGGTATTTCTACCGGGAACTTTAACAAGATTTGTAATAGAAGGTTATAGAGAAAAATGTGAGACTAAAACAGTAATTGGACCTAGATGTGAGAACCCAATTGAATTAGATATACCTGTATATATTACTGGTATGAGTTTTGGTGCACTTTCTTACGAAGCTAAAACTGCATTAGCAAGAGGTGCAACAATGGCTGGAAGCGCAACGTGTTCTGGTGAAGGTGGAATGATACCAGATGAAAGAAGGTATTCTGAAAAATGGTATTATCAATGTATTCAATCAAGATATGGATTTAATCCACATCATGCTCAACTTGCAGATGGAATTGAAGTTTTTATTGGTCAAGGACAAAAAGTTGGTATGGGTGGTCATTTAATGGGTCAAAAAGTTACTGATCAAGTAGCTGAGATGAGATCATTGCCGGCAGGAATAGATCAAAGATCTCCTGCAAGACATCCTGACTGGTTAGGTCCAGATGATTTAGCATTAAAAGTTCAAGAGTTAAGAGAACTTACAAAAAATAAAGTTCCAATACAATTAAAACTTGGAGCGGCAAAAGTTTATGACGACGTTCGTATGGCAGCTAAGTGTGACCCTGACTCTATATATTTAGACGGGATGGAAGGTTCAACAGGTGCTGGTCCTCACATTGCCGCAGCAAATACTGGTATTCCAGGTATTGCAGCTATAAGAGAAGCGAGAAGAGCTATTGATGACGTAGGTAAAACTGGAAAAGTAACTCTTATATATGCTGGTGGTGTTAGAGATGGAGCTGATATGGCTAAAGCATTAGCGCTCGGAGCTGACGCAATTGCAATAGGTACTGGTGCTATGATTGCATTAAATTGTAATAAAGAAATTCCAGAATCAAACTTTGAAAAAGAAATGGGTGTACCAGCTGGTCATTGTTACCACTGTCATACAGGCCGTTGTCCAGTTGGAGTAGCAACACAGGATCCTAAACTTAGAAAAAGATTAAATCCTGATGAAGCAGCATTAAGAGTTTATAATTATTTGCACACAATGACTTTAGAAGCGCAATTGTTAGCTAGAGCGTGTGGTAAAACTAATATTCACTCTTTAGAGCCAGAGGATATGGCAGCTTTAACAATGGAAGCTTCAGCTTTAGCAAAAGTTCCATTATCAGGTACAAACCATACTGTAGGAGTTGACGATTTCCACAAAATCTAAAATGGCAAAAAAAAAGAAAAATAAAAAAAAAGTTAAAGAAGTAAAAGGTCAACTAGGTAAGAAAAAAGAGACCGCTAGAGAAAAAATGATCGGTCAAACAATTGGTTACAGATATGATGTAAATCTTTTACCTGACTACTCTAGATTAACTCCATTTTTAAAAAAATATATCGATGCAATGGGTTGGGATGATTTAAATTGGCTTGAAGATGTACATATGGGTTATGAAGAAGATAGACCAGCAGTATTTGATAGAAATGCAAACGGTTGGGTTACTATACCTAAAAAAATTAAACTTCCTAATAATCAACAAGACAGAGACATGATAGCAAGAGAACTACTTGTAAAATTCCAAATGTCTCCAAACCACCCGCTAGTCGATCTAAAAAAGGCCTATAGAAAGTTTTAAGAATCTAAATCAATTTTCATCTACTTCAGGTTGTTTTTAATTTAATTATTTGCGTTCGATCTAGGTTTTTAAGGATTGTACTAACCTTAACATCAAATAATATATTCATAATTTGTTATAACAAATGGAGGTTTGAAATGACTGACGAACTAGGTGCATTGACGACCATATTTACAGAGTTTTACTATTGGATAACGGTAGTGCTCATGTTTTTAATTCACGTGGGTTTCTGTATGTATGAAGTTGGAGCTTCCCGATACAAACATCATCAACATACTTTAATGAAAAACACAATGCTGATACCTTTGGTAACAGTTACGTGGTTTTTATTTGGTTGGTGGATTTATTGGGCATTTCCAACAGGGCCAGGCCTTGCACCATCAATAATGAATGGAAGCGATGCTTTAATAACTGACGACTCTGCTTTTAGTGCTAAATTTTATGTAGCTACAAGCCAGCTGATGGCTGTAAACTTGGGTGATCATATTAGTGGGGTTTTCTGGGCAGCGTTTCTACTTTTCTCATGGACAGCCGCTTCAATTGTATCCGGTGCAGTTATAGAGAGAATAACAACATTTGCCTTTGGAATACTAGCAATTGCAATTGGATCTGTTTTCTGGACAATAGATGCTGCATGGGGATGGCACTTTGACGGTTGGATGCTTAAACTACTTGGATATCATGATGCTTACGCATCTGGAGTAATTCACGCAATAGCTGGTGGATTTGCTTTGGGTATTTTAGTCGTTTTAGGTCCAAGAATAGGTAAATTTACATCAAGTGGAGAACCTAGAAATATAGGACCAAGAAATCCTTGGTTGGTAACAATCGGATTGTTTTTAATTTATACCGGTTTCTGGGGTTTCTATGCTGCATGTAATATTCCTATTTTCAATTTGGGTCCAGAGTACGGAATGGAAGGTGTAACTTACTTTACCGCAACAAACATTTATGTAACTCCTACTACACTAAGTGGTATTACATTTAACTTTTTAATGTCACTTTCTGGAGGATTATTAGCTGGATATGTAGTCTCAAGAGGAGATCCTTTTTGGACTTATTCATCTGGTCTAGCTGGAATTATCTGTGCGTCTGCAGGTAATGATTTGTATCACCCAATTCAATCAATGATAATAGGTATGATCGGTGTTGTTATCGCATACAAAATGCATTACTGGGTTGAACGTAAGTTCAAGATAGATGATGCAGTCGGTGCGGTTGCAGTTCATGGTTATGCTGGATTTGTAGGTTTAGTGATTTGTGGGTTTGTTTTAAATGGTTATCCATCATCAGGTTATAGTGTTGGAGCTATGTGGGACGGATCAACTTATGCATCAATAAATCCTTTAGGTATGTTTATCGGGGCAATAATAATGTTTTTTGTTTTGGGAATGATACCGGGATATATAATTGCAAAAGTTCTCAATGGAGTTGGAAGATTAAGAATTCCAAGAGAAGCGGAAATTGCTGGATTAGACTACGAAATAATGGAGGCTGCAAAAGACGATGAAAAATCGGTAGCCTCAGCAACTAGATAAGGAGGATAATATATGGCAACAGTAACAAACTGGATAGATCATTTAAGCGCCTCTGAAGTCAAAGGTGCTATTTATCCAGGTGTGGGATCAGAAGGAATATTAGTAATTCTTGGTCTCATAATTTGGATTGGATGGCATGTCATTACTGCCAAGCAAGAAAAAGAAGAGCTTGAAAAACTTGCAAGGCAAAGACGTGGTCCAAATGATTGGAAAAGCAATATTACCGACGGGTAATTAAAATTAAGGGCACACATCAATTGTTGTGTGCCCTTTATTAAAGTCATGGACGAAAATAATAATCAAGAAAATTTAAATAAAACTCCTAGTAAAATGTCTAGGCTTGCGTGGCCTAAAGCTATATATGGTGTGGTTTTAGCAATAATAATTATTATTGTAATAAATTTCATTTATTACAAAGATTTCTTTTTATCTCTATTTAAATAATATTGTGCTACAATAATTTATGTCAAAAAACCTTTCTACAATAGCAAAGACAAAAAAAATAAAATATTTTTTAATTAGTTTTGTTGATCTTTTTGGAGTATTGAGATCAAAACTTGTACCTGCGAGTGCAATTTCGGGAATGCAAAAAGATGGTGCAGGTTTTGCTGGTTTTGCAACTTGGCTGGATATGACTCCAGCGGACTCTGATATGTTTGCAATTCCTGATCCTGACAGTTTAATTCAACTTCCATGGAATAAAGAGGTTGGTTGGCTTGCATCAGATTTGTGGATGGATGGAAAACAAGTAGAGGCTTCACCAAGAGTAATGCTAAAAAAACAAATTGATATTTTATATAGAGATAAATTAACTATGAAATCTGGTGTTGAGTGTGAATATTTTTTAGTTTCAGCAGATGGGGCATCAATAGCTGATCAAAGAGATATACAATCAAAACCTTGCTATGATCAATCCGCTTTAATGAGACGTTATGATTTAATAAAAGAAATTTGTGATTGTATGATTGAACTAGGTTGGGGTCCTTATCAAAATGATCATGAAGATGCTAATGGGCAATTTGAAATGAATTGGGATTACTCTGATTGTCTTACTACTGCAGATAGGCATGTTTTTTTTAAATTTATGGTAAAAACTTTATCTGAAAAGCACGGTTTGAGAGCTACATTTATGCCAAAACCATTTGAAAATCTTACAGGGAATGGTTGCCATGCTCATATTTCTTTATGGAATGAAAAAAATAACAAGTTTTTAGAAAGTGGAGATAGGTATGGACTAAGTAAATTGGCTTACAATTTTTTAGGTGGTTTAATGAAAAACGCTGCATCACTATCTGCTTTTTTCAATCCAACCATTAATAGTTTTAGACGTATAAATGCACCTCCAACAAAATCTGGTGCTTCTTGGTCACCATCAAGCATCTCATATACAGGGAATAATAGAACACATATGATAAGAATACCAGATCCAGGAAGATTTGAACTTAGACTTATGGACGGATCCTCAAATCCATATCTTTTACAGGCGGGAATACTTGCTGCAGGTCTACATGGAATGAATATGAAACTTGATCCTGGCGAGCCTTTAACATGTAATATGTACACTGATTATAAAAATTATCCAGATCTTGATAAGCTACCAGATGATCTTGAAGAGGCTTTAGAAAAACTAGAGGAAAATAAAATTATAAAAGATGCTTTTGGTGAAACAGTTATAAATAGCTACATTAAACTAAAAAAGGAAGAAATAAGAAGTTTCTTCCAAAATGAAAATTTTGATAAAAAAGGCCCGATAACAGATTGGGAAAAATTAAATACTTTAGATTGTTAAATGCAATCAGGAAACGTATTTGATAGCTGGTCACATAATAAATTTATATCAAATCAAAAATATAATTTTAGTCGTGAAGAAATTTTAAAAGTTTTACCAAAAAGTTTTATTGATGATGCTTACACATCAATATCAAGTTGGGAAGGGTATAAGCCTACTCCACTTATTGATTTAAATAAATTGTCTAAAAATTATAATTTAAATAAAATTTTTTATAAAGATGAATCTAAAAGATTCAAACTAAAATCTTTCAAAGCTCTTGGAGGAGCATATGCTGTAGAAAAAATTTCTGCTGGAAATAAAGATATTATTGTTTCAACTGCAACAGCTGGTAATCATGGAAAATCAGTAGCTTGGGGAGCTCAAAGACTAGGATTGAAAAGTAAAATATTTATAAGTGAAAATGTAAGCGAAAGTAGAGCAAGAGATATTGCAAGCTTTGGTGCTGAAATTATAAGAGTTAAAGGAAATTATGATGACTCTCTTAAAGCTTGCATAAAGCAATCAACTGAAAATAATTGGGAAATTATTCAAGATGTTGCCTGGCAAGATTATGAGCTTGTTCCAAAATTGACAATGTCAGGATATTCAGTGATGATTAAAGAGATATCCGAACAAACTAACCATTATATAACACATATTTTTTTACAAGCAGGTGTTGGAGGTATGGCTTCAGCAGTTATTGCTGGTGTTGCAAGATATTTTAAAAGAATACCAAGGATAATTATTATCGAACCTGAAAGCGCAGATTGTGTACTTTCAAGCATTTACAATTCTAAGCTCACAAAAGTGGACATAAAAAAAGAAAGTATAATGGGTGGTATGTCCTGCGGGGAGGTATCTTTGGTCCCATGGCAAATAATTAAAAATTCTGTAAATAATTGTCTTAGTTTGTCAGATGATAACATAGCAACAACGGTAGCAATGTTAGCTAAAAGTGAATTTAGCAATGATAAAATAATAGGTGGAGAGTGTTCTGCGCCAGGTATAATGAGTTTGATAATGAGTTGTAATAATAAAAAAATTAAGCAATCGTTAGACTTAAATGATAAATCAAATGTTCTTTTAATTGGTTGTGAAGGAGACACAGATACAACACTTTACAATCGAATGATTTCACTAGGTAACGAAACACTTAAATAAAATGAGTAAACACGCAGTATTTTGGATAAGAGATGATTTTAGAATAAAAAATAATCCAGCATTGTCCTATGCAACAAATAATCATGAATTCGTATCTGCAATCTATATATACAATAACCTAAAATTCGATCAAAAAAGAGAAGCGCAAAAGTGGTGGATAAGCAAATCACTTAAGGAATTTAGTAAAGATTTACAAAAATTTAATATTAATCTGGAAATTTTTAATTCAGAAGAAATAAAATTTTTTTCTAAAGTCAAAAAAGTAAAAAATTTAAGTGTTTACTGGAATAAAATCTATGAACCAGAAGAATTAAAAATTGATAAAAAATTAATAACGTTTTTTGAAAATGAAAAAATAAATTTTAAATTTTTTAAAGGAAATGTTCTTAATGAATTTAATAAAGTAAATAAAAGTGATGGAACGCCTTTTAAAGTTTATAGTCCGTTTTGGAGAAATGCTGAAAGAATTTACTTAGAAAAAGTTCCTGAAAAGAGTTCAAATGTGAAAAAAATTAAAAAAGCTAAAAATTTTTTTAATGGAGGAATTAATTCAGATAAAATACTTCCCAGAAAAAACTGGTACAAAAAGTTTGAAAATTACTGGACCACATCAGAAACCCAAGCTGAAAATGTTTTGAACGAATTTATTAAAAAGGATATTAGTGATTATGGAATTGATAGAGATTTTCCGTCAAAAAAAGGTACTTCAAAGCTTTCACCGTTTATACGAAATGGTCAAATTAGTGTACAAAATATTTTTGAAAAATGTTCAAGTATTAAGCAAAAGAATATTAGTATAAAAAAATATATTAACGAAATTGGTTGGAGAGAATTTTCTCACAGCCTAATTAATAATTTCCCACAAATGTTAAGTGGTAATCTTAGAAAAGAATTTGATCGATTTCCATGGGTTAAAAATAATAATTTTTTAAAAGCATGGAAGAAAGGAATGACTGGATACCCAATAGTCGATGCTGGAATGAGAGAACTTTATGAAACTGGATGGATGCACAACAGAATTAGAATGGTTGTTGGATCTTTTTTAGTAAAACATTTGAGAATTAACTGGCAAGAAGGAGAGAAACATTTCAGAAATTGTTTATTAGATTTTAATGCTGCAAACAATGTAGCACAATGGCAGTGGGTTGCTGGTTGCGGAGCAGATGCCGCACCATATTTTAGAATTTTTAATCCCATTCTTCAGGGTGAAAAATTTGATAAAGACGGCGACTATGTTAAGAAATGGGTTCCTGAATTGTCAAAAGTTCCAAAAAAATTTATTCATAAACCATGGGAAATGGAAAAAAAATATCAAGAAGCAATTAAAACCATAATAGGTAAAGACTACCCTGCTCCCTTGGTAAAACATGAAGTTGCTAGACAGGAAGCTTTAAACGCATTTCAAAGTCTTAAAAAAAATTAATCTCCAATAAAATGATGTATAAGTTTTCTTTTATGTGGCTCTAATCTGTGTTCAAAAAGATATATTCCTTGCCAAGTTCCTAATAATAGATTTCCACTTTTAACACTTAGAGATATTTGATTATTTGTTAAAGCTGATTTGATGTGAGCTGGCATGTCATCTTTTCCTTCAACGGTATGCACGTATAACTTATTATTCATTGGAACTAATTTATCAAAATAATTAATTAAATCAGTTTGAACATCTGGGTCTGCGTTTTCTTGAACAATTAGAGATGCACTTGTATGTTGAATGCTTATATTTAAAATACCATTTTTAAATCCATTATCTTTGATCCAATCATTGGTTTTTTCTGTAAAATCGTAAAGTTTTTGTCCGTTTGTAGAAATTTCCAAATTAAAAAACTTTTGGATCATTTGTTCTTTTTGAAATCAATCCCGTATTCCGATCGTGGACCCTTTCTTAATCCAAATGGTCCAGAAATAAAAATTGTCATTGGTTTTGTACCAGGTTTTAAATCTACTCTGTGATAGTTATTAGCAGATCGGAAACCAATGTAACCAGGTGGCCTCCAAAATTTTCCTTTTTTCAAAGTTTCATAATATCCATCTCTTAAAATTATAGTTATATATGGAAATAAGTGGTTATGAACTCCTTCACCATGATCATCATCTAGCATTTCATGAATTAAAATGTTGAATGGAAACCATTTTGGTCGATTTCTAAAAAGCAAATAATATCTATTCATCCATGGTTTAGCCTCATTATACTTTGGATGAGACGGACCCCTGTCTAAGACAACTTTTTTTCTACCAAGCTTTTCAAGTAATTTTAAAATCATTAATTCAATTTTATAATAGAATTATTTTTTGTAACATATAAATTTTGTCCTTGTACAATCGGTGCAGAGACTTTTTCATTATCTATTTTTAAAACAGAATTTACAGATCCGGTTTTAATATCAACAATAAGAAGTCTTCCATTATTTAAGGTCAAATAAATATTATTTTTCCCTGCAATAAATCCAATTGGTCTAATTTTATTTCTTTTTTTCTTTTTGAAACTACCCAATAAATAATTACTTCTAATAATTTTGCCGTTTTCATTATCTATTACTACTAAATAACCTTCATTTGTAACTGTAAAAATAAGATCGTTGAAAAACGTAGGTCTTACATTTGAATTAATTTTTTGCTTCCAAATTACAAGACCACTGTCTGCATCTAATGAAAAAAAACCATTTTTATTGTTTGAAAATAATATTGAGTTTTTAGCTGATATCAAATCAGAATTTTTAAAAAACATGGACTCATCATAAATTTTTTTTGATTGAGTAGGTGCTTGCCAAACTAAATCACCTGTGTCCAAATTCACAGCTGTTATATCGCCAATGCTGTTATTAAAGATTATATTATTTTTTTTGATAATTAATGAATTTTTTTTTTGAGATTTAATTAATGGTTTTTCAGTTTTTAAAGCCCATATTTCTTCTCCATTTTTTAAAGAATAACAATGTAATATATTATTTGCATCTACTACATAAAATTTATTTTTAAAAATTTTTATTTGAGAATTAAATGGTGAGTCATTGTATTTAGACCACAATAGATCGCCGGTTTTTATATTTACAGCAAAATATTTAGCAACTGTATCAACTACAACAAGTGTATCCTGATTTGCCGATAAAAATAAAATTGGATTTAGTTTTTTTTCAACTTTAGAGTAATAATTTTTTTTCCAAAGAAGTTTTGAACTTTCATCGAATTTAAGGATAGTTCCCTTATTATCAAAAAAAATAACATTATTTTGGTTTATTATTATTTCAGGTTCATATTCGTCAAATTTTTCAATTTTTGAAAATTTATATCTAGATATGCTTTTCAAATTTCCATTATACATTGTTCTGCCATTATTATTATCAAAATAACTAAGGGAATAATTTTCTATTTTTAAATTAGATAAATTAATTTCTAATTTTTTATTAATTTCTTTAAGTAAAACTTCTTCTTTTTTTGTAATTTGTTTAATTTTTAATATTTTTTGCTTTTCATCTATATTTCTTTTAGACCAAAACGAAGAGTCTGAATTAAGAGAGCATGAAGCGAGAAATAAGAATAATAATAAATGTTTAAATATTTTATTCACTAAAATCTCTAGTCAGTTTTTTTTGTGATTCTAATTTTATCTCTGGATTACTATTTTCGTAATTTATAATCTCATTAAGAAGTTTTTTTGACTCTGCTTTATTTTCTTTAAAATAAAAAAATTCTGCAAGTAAAAATAGTGAATGTGACTTCCAAATACTATCAGAGTTTGTTACTGGTCTCAAAATTTCCACTAGCTCCGTTTCATCCACAAAATTAGAGTTATAAATTGCTTTTTTGTAAATATTTAAGTTTTTAATTTCTTTCTCTAAAGAACTAATATTAATAACTATATCAAAATACCTATTTATATCATTTTTTTCACTTATTAGTTCATTATCCAACATAAAATATAAAGCTAAAGGTGAGTATGTTGGGTTTTTTTTCTCAATTATTCTTATCAGCTCATTAGTTGTTTGTTCTGTATTTTGTAAATTATTAAAATTATTTGTAATATTATTATATTTTTCAGCAATTTTAATTTGGTTTTTTGACTGTATTTCAACATGAACAAAATATGCTATTATTAAAATTATTATAGCTGATATCGAAAAAATAAAATATTTACTGTTTTTTGCAAAAAAATTTTTTAGTTTTTCTTTTCTTGCGTTTTCATTAATAATTTGAATTTCTTCTTCCATGTCTTACATCATATTCCTTAAAACAAATTGTAGGATTCCTCCATTTTTATAATACTCAAGTTCATTCTGTGTATCTATTCTACATAATGTTTTGATTTTCTTTATATCACCTGATTGATATTTTATTTCTATTTCAATTTTATCTGACGGATTTATTCCGTTTTCAATTTTTAGAATAGAAACTAACTCTGAACCATTTAGTTTTAGTTTTTTTCTGTCTACTCCTTCAATAAATTGTAAAGGAAGTATACCCATGCCAATTAGATTGGATCTATGGATTCTCTCAAAACTTTCAGCAATCACAGCTTTAATACCCAAAAGTTTTGTTCCTTTTGCTGCCCAATCTCTTGATGAGCCTGTACCATATTCTTTACCTCCAATTACTATTAAATCTACGCCTCTTTTTTTATACTCCACGACCGCATCATATATAGGCATAACCTTGCCCTCAGGGTATAATTTTGTAAAACCACCTTCAGTACCTGGAGCAATCTCATTTCTTATTCGTATATTTGCAAAAGTTCCTCTCATCATTACTTCATGGTTTCCTCTTCTTGAGCCATATGAGTTATAATCTTTTGGCAAAACCTGATGCTTCATGAAATATTCACCTGTTGGACTATCTTTCTGAATAGATCCAGCTGGTGAAATGTGGTCTGTTGTAACCATGTCTCCTAAAATTAGCAATGGTCTCGCATCTTTAATTTCTTTAAATCCCTCAGGTTTATCTGAAAGAGAGTCAAAGAAAGGAGGTCTTTTAACATATGTAGAACTTTCATCCCAGTTATAAATACTCGTTTTATCTGTTTTAATTTTTTGCCATTGTGTAGGTCCTAATGATACATTTGAATATCTTTTAATAAACATATCAGGATTTAAAGATTTATTTAAAGTATCCTCAATTTCTTTGTTTGTAGGCCAAATATCTTTGAGAAAAATATCTTTTCCATTTTTGCTTTTACCTAAAGAATCTTTATATAGATCAACTTCCATATGACCAGCTAAAGCGTAAGCAACAACTAAAGGGGGTGATGCTAAATAATTAGCTTTTATATGTGGTGATATTCTTCCTTCAAAGTTTCTGTTGCCTGACAGAATAGAAACTGCATATAAGTTTTTACTTTCTATTGCTTTAACAATATTATCATTTAGAGGACCAGAGTTTCCAATGCATGTTGTGCAACCATATCCAACTAGATTAAATCCAAGAGCATCCAAATATTTATTTAACCCTGCTTTTTCTAAGTAGTCTGTAACAACTTGCGAGCCTGGTGCTAGTGAGGTTTTGACCCATGGTTTTGTTTTGAGACCAAGTTCAACAGCTTTTTTTGCAAGTAATCCTGCACCAATTAAAACATTTGGATTGGATGTATTAGTACATGATGTAATTGCAGCGATTAATATTGATCCATCTTCGATTTCAAAATCTGTATTTTCAACTTTTGAATTAATTTTTTCATTTCGACCTGTTGCGTCTTTAAAAACTTTTTTAAAACTTGCTGAGGCTTCATTTAATAAAACTTTGTCTTGTGGTCTTTTTGGTCCAGAAATAGTTGGAACAACTTTTGACATATCTAATGATATTGTATCAGTAAATTCTATATCTTCACTCGCCCAGAGACCTTGAGCTTTTGCATATTCTTCAACTATTTTAACTTCATTTTCGTCTCTTCCTGAAAATTTTAAATATTTCAAGGTTTCGTTATCAACTGGAAAAAATCCACAAGTGGCTCCATATTCTGGTGCCATATTAGCTATAGTTGCACGGTCTGCGAGTGATAAATTTTTTAATCCATCTCCAAAAAACTCAACAAATTTTCCAACTACTCCTTTATCTCTTAACATTTTAACAACTGTTAAAACTAAGTCAGTTGCTGTGGTTCCTTCTGGTAATTTATTTTTCACCTCAAAGCCAATCACTTCAGGTACTAACATTGAAATTGGTTGACCAAGCATTCCCGCCTCTGCTTCAATACCTCCAACACCCCAACCAAGAACTGATAAACCATTAACCATTGTTGTATGGCTATCTGTTCCAACTAGGGTATCTGGAAACAAGTATTCATCATTTTTGTAAGATTCTTTCCAAACAACTTTTGATAGATATTCTAGATTTACTTGATGGCAAATACCTGTCCCAGGAGGAACAATTCTAAAATTATTGAATGCTTGCTGTCCCCATTTTAAAAAAGAATATCTTTCACCATTTCTTTCAAATTCAATATCTACATTTTTTTCAAAAGAATCTGATTTAGCCGATTGATCTACTTGAACTGAATGGTCTATAACTAAATCCACTGAGGATAGTGGATTTATTTTTTTAGGATCTTTATTTTTTTCTTTAACTGCTTCCCTCATTGCAGCTAAATCTGCAACTGCAGGTATTCCTGTGTAGTCTTGTAATAAAACTCTTGCAGGTCTATATGCTATTTCTGTATTAGATTTTTTTTCTTTAAGCCAATTTTTAACTGAATCAATTTGTTTTCGTGTTACTGATAAATCATCCTCGTATCTTAATAAATTTTCTAGAAGTACCTTTAGTGACTTTGGAAGTTTGGATATACCTGATAATCCATTTTTTTCGGCCTCAGTGAGTGAATAATATTTATAATCTTTAGAATTAATATTTATTGTATTTAAAGATTTATATGAATTTTTATTACCTGGTTTCATAACTTATATCTTATAGATTATTAAGTCCTAATTATGTATTAAATTATAGATAAAATGTTCCAATACAAGCCAATAAAAGAGAAGCCATAGCATAGTTAAAGATTTTAATAAATTTCTCATTTGTCGCAAATCGTCTGAAAAATTTGCCTACAAATGTCCAAAAAGTAATACTGATTAACGCACAAGTAAATGATACTAGGATGACCCAAAACGAATAATTAATAAAATTATTTCCACTCTCAACATATGTTGATACTATTATAATTCCTACAATTACTCCCTTAGGGTTCAAAAATTGAAAAAAAAATGTATCAAAAAACTTAACAGGATTCTCTTTTTTGTTTTCTTTTTGGTTTTTTGAAAATGCTATTTTGTAAGCTAAATAAACAAGGAAGAGTGATCCAGAAATTTTAAGTATATCTTGTAATAAGGGATAGATTTTGAATACATTTATTAAACCAAAATTAAGTACACACACCATTGTAGTAAAACCAAAAATTACACCTAACATGTGTGGAAAAGTTTTAACTACTCCAAAATTAAAACCTGAATATGACGCAACTATATTATTCGGTCCTGGTGAACAACTAGTACCAAGCATAAATAGCGACAATGACAGTAATTCTGGGTGCATATTTTATGCTATTGGTAATCCGTTATCAGCTTTTTGAGTTGGATGAACTAATGTTACTTTTCCCTCTTTATCAATAGATCCCAAAATTAATACTTGTGAAATTACTCCAGCAATATTTTTTTCTGGAAAATTACACACTCCTATAACTTGTTTTCCAATTAGATTATCTTTGTTATAAAAATGTGTTATTTGTGCTGAAGACTGTTTAATTCCAATCTCACTTCCAAAATCAACTTTTAGAACTAATGAAGGTTTTCTTGCTTTTTCATTTTTTTCAACAGATATTACTGTTCCTAAACGAATGTCTATCTTTTGAAAATCATTATAGGTTATTTGTTCTTTCATAATAATAATATATAATTAGTTGTAATGAAAATAGATAACATATTATTTGAAAAATCAATAAAGATTCTTAAAGATTTAATATCTTTTAAAACAATTTCAGGTGAAAATAATTCTTCTTTAATTAATTATTGTGAAGATATACTTACAAAATGTGGTGCATCATCTTTTAAGGTTTTTGATGATGAAAAAAAAAGGGTAAATCTTTTTGCTACATTAAAAGCAAAAAAACCAAATGGAAAAGAGCCTATAATTCTCTCAGGTCACACAGATGTAGTGCCAGTATCTAAAGGTTGGTCCACAGACCCTTTTATTGCAGAGATAAAAGATGAAAAATTATATGGAAGAGGTTCTTGCGACATGAAGGGATTTTTAGCTTGTTCATTGGCTTTTGCAGAAATATTTTCAAAATCAAATCTTTCAAGAGATATACATTTTTCTCTCACCTTTGATGAGGAAACTGCATGCATTGGAGCTCCCTTATTGATTAAAGAACTAAAAAAAAGAAAAATTACAAATGGAATTTGTATTGTAGGTGAACCCACAGAAATGAAAATTATAGACTCTCACAAAGCATGTTATGAGTATACAACTTTTTTTGAAGGGCTAGCTGGTCATAGTTCTAAACCTGATGAAGGAGTGAATGCTGCTGAATACGCATCAAAGTATGTTAATAAATTAATGTCATTAAGAAGTGATTTAATTAAAAGAAAACCAAAAGACTCCATATTTACTCCTGCCTATTCAACTTTATCGATTGGTGGAATATTTGGAGGAATTGCTCACAATGTTATAGCTGACAAATGTCATGTCAATTGGGAAACCAGACCTGTTAATAAAGAGGACGGTATATTTCTAAATATTGAAATCGATAAATATGCAGATGGTCTTTTATTAGAAATGAAAAAAAAATATCCAAATGCATCTATTAAAAAAAAAATAATAGGAGAAATAATTGGATTTAATAGAGTAAATGACTCCAAGGCTTGTGAATTTGTATCCAGTATTACAGGAGATAATTCTAGAGAAGTCGTATCTTTTGGAACAGAGGCAGGATTATTTCAAGAAATTGGAATAAGCACTGTAGTTTGTGGACCTGGATCGATAGAACAAGCTCATAAAATCGACGAATTTATTGAACTTAGTGAAATTAAAAAGTGTTTGGCTTTTTTAGAAGGTGTAAAAGAAAAATCGGTAATTAATTAACTCCACCCACCAATAGATTTTACTTCTAAGAATTCTAGTAGACCATCTTTCCCAGCTTCTCTTCCAATACCTGAATGTTTAAATCCACCAAATGGTGCATCAACCGCAATACCTGCGCCGTTTACATCAACCATTCCTGATCTAAGTTTTCTTGCAACCCTATGTACTTTATTTTGATCTTGAGTTTGAATGTAGTTTGTTAATCCGTATGTCGTATCATTTGCGATCTTAATTGCCTCCTCTTCACTCTCAAAAGGAATAACAGATAAAACTGGTCCAAAAATTTCTGTTTGTGCTATTTCCATTTGATTATTTACGTCCGCAAAAACTGTTGGTTTTACATAATATCCTTTTGTTAAACCATCAGGTTTACCGAGTCCTCCTGCAACTAATTTTGCTCCTTCGTCTATACCCTTCTTAATCAATCCTTGTATCTTGTTATATTGGGTTTCAGATATTACAGGACCAATATGATCTCCTTCTTTATTAGGGTTATCTACTTTGAAATCATTTGCAAATTTAATTAGTCTATCTACTGTTTCTTTATAGATTGATTTTTCGACTAACATTCTGGTTGGAGCATTACATGATTGACCAGAATTTCTAAAACATCTTGTGGCTCCTCTTTCTACAGCTTCAGGATCCGCATCTTTGAAAACAATATTTGCACCTTTACCACCTAATTCTAGGCTAACTCTTTTAAAATCATTTGCTGCATTTTTAGATATTAAAGCACCTGCTCTAGTTGATCCTGTAAAAGAAACCATGTTAACGTCTGGATGACTAGTTAATGCATTTCCAGTTGTTTCACCATCGCCATTAACCAAATTAAACACACCTGCTGGAAATTTAGTTTCATCAATTATTTCTGCGAGTATCATTGACGATAAAGGAGCTAATTCTGATGGCTTTAAAATCATTGTACATCCAGTAGCTAATGCTGGCATAACCTTTAAGCAAACTTGGTTCATAGGCCAATTCCATGGAGTTATTAATGCACAAACTCCTTTTGGTTCATAAATTAATCTTTGATTAGGCGCATGATCACCCAATGGTTTTTCAAATTCAAATTCTTTTAAATATCTTATAAAAGATTTCATATGACTTGCCCCAGTACCAGCTTGAAGTTTGGTTGCAAAATCTTTTGGAGCACCCATTTCAACAGTTATAGCGTTTGCAAAATCTGACCATCTTTTTTTATAATTAGCGTAAAGTGTTTCTAGAAGTTTTAATCTTTCTTCTTTTGATGTAAATGACCAGCTTTCAAAAGCATTTTTTGCTGCTTGAACTGCTGCATCAATATCTGCTTTACTGCCTATAGATATTACAGCACAATTTTCTTCTGTTGATGGATCAATAACGTAACAATCTTTTTCTTTTATAGGATCGGTCCACTTTCCATTAATATAGAATTTTTTCTTATTTAGCATACTTAAAAATTAACCTATCTTTTTGCTTTTGCAAACAAGTTTGTAAGTTCATATACAATCGTTGCTGCGGCTAATGATGTAACTTCTGCATGATCATACGCCGGTGCAACTTCTACTACGTCTGCCGATATAATTTTCATTCCAGATAATCCTCTAATAACATTAACCATTTCTCTAGAGGTCATTCCTGCAATTTCTGGAGTACCTGTTCCCGGTGCATGAGCCGGGTCTAAAACATCAATATCAATTGATAAGTACAAAGGATTATTACCAACTCTATTTCTGATTCTTTCGACAATTTTATCAACACCTTGTGACTGAAATTCATCACAATGAATTATTTTAAAACCAAAGCTTTCATCATTTTTCAAATCCTCCCTGCTATAAAGCGGTCCCCGAATACCAACATGTATTGATGAATCATCTAAAAATAAACTTTCCTCTCTTGCTCTTCTAAAAGGTGTTCCGTGTGTATAAGGAGCACCAAAATATGTATCCCAAGTATCTAAATGTGCATCAAAATGCACTAGAGCAACAGGTCCTTTGTTAAATTTATTCATTGCTCTTAATAAAGGAAATGCAATTGTATGATCTCCACCCAAACTTATTATACCTTTGGTTTTTTTTAATAAATCTAAAGCCCCAGCTTCAATTTGTTTTATAGCTTCATCAATATTAAAGGGATTGCAAGTGATATCTCCTGCGTCCGCAACTTGTTGAACTTTAAATGGTTCGACATCATAATTTGGATGATAATTTGTTCTCAAATGTCTTGATGCCTGTCGTATACTTTGTGGACCAAATCTTGCACCAGGTCTGTAGCTAGTTCCAGCATCAAAAGGAATACCGACTATTGCAACATCGCAACTTCCTACATCCCTTAATTCTGGTAATCTTGCAAAAGTACTTGGACCTGCAAATCGAGGAACTTTTGTTCCGCTAATCGGTTGTACTGGTTCTTTTTTTTTTGTCATTAATTTTATTTATAAAATTAAATGTACCACAACTAAATTAAATGGAATATCATTTATGTTTTCAAAATGAGAATTCTTATAATTATTTTTATATTTTTTTCCTATTATTCCTCACTTAATGCAAATGAAATATTTAATCTTATTAAAATTCCAAATTTAGAAGTTTTTAATCTAGATAGCGAAAATAAAATCAAATATTTAAGTTTAAAAAAAAGTTTTACAATCGGAACAACTAAAAATATTACTTGTGATAAAGCTAATGAAAACAATCTAAAAAAAAAATATGAAATAATTAAAAAAAACTTGGATATTTATAATTATCAGTTTTTAAAAAAAAATAATGTCCGATTTGTTGTACTGTGTGAAAATTTATCTATATCAGGTATTGGTACAGCAGGTATCCCTGATATACAAAAAAGAACTTTAATATTAAATATAAATTTTAATCCAAAATATTTTGAAAGAGTTATACACCACGAAGTTTTTCATATGATATATGATAGCCATCCGATTTTATTTGATGATAATTTATGGAAAAAGATTAATGATAAATCGTTTCAGTACGCAGGATGTTCTATATGTTCTGATAGTATTGGTTTAGATGAATATAAAAAAACCGATGGATTTATTACTGAATATTCAAAAACAATTCCCTCTGAAGATATGGCCGAAATATATAGTTTTATTATCAAAAAGGAAAATATTTTAACAAAACTTTCTGAAAAAGACGAAAAACTAAAAAAAAAAATAGATTTTATTAAAAATTCTATAAATAAAATAGATAGTCAAACATTTTAAATGATTAAAAAAATCAAAGCATCTAGATCAGAAAAGATATTATTATCGTTTTTAATTTTATTAGGCATTTTTTCTTTTGGTTTTTTTTATAGTATAAAAAATAAATGTCTATTTGTTGATGATGTAAATTTAGAAAACCAAAATTTTATCGATAAAGAGAATATTATTTTAATGGAAGTAGAATGTGGTTTGGTCGTTATTAGATTAATTCCTGAAACCTCACCAAATTCAGTAAAAAGATTTAAATTATTAACTAGAAAGGGTTTATATAATAATTCAGCTTTTTACAAAGTTATAGAGAACACATTAATTCAAGCAGGTGATATTGAGTATGGAAATATTGAAAGTATAAATTATGTAAAGGTTGGTAGTGGAAAATCCGGCTTAGGGAATTTAAAATCCGAAATAAATGAAGATTTTAAATTTACTGCTGGCTCTGTTGCTATGGCTCGAGGTGATGATTTTGATACAGAAGACAGTGAATTTTTTATTATATTAAAAGATATTGAAATTTATAATGGTGAATATACTCCTATAGGTAAAGTAATTCTTGGCTTAGATGCTCTTAAAAAAATAAAAAAAGGGAACAAATCAAACTACGTTTTAAGACCTGATTACATTAAATCACTAAAATTAATTGATTAATGGTTTTCCAGTTGCAAGTGTGTGTTTAATTCTTTGTTGTGTTTTTTCAGTTTGTATAAGTCTCATAAAAGCTTCAAGTTCAAGATTATAAAGATCATCTTCACTAAGCTGTTTATCTATTGTTGTATCTCCTCCGCTTAAGACATTTGCTAATTCTTCTCCAACTTTAAATCCGTGATCCAAAATAATTTTATCATTATAAAGCTTCTCTAAGGATTCTATCATTTTATCTTTTAAAGGTTTGCCTGAAAGTTTAAACGTACATTCTTTTGGCGGTTGAAAATTTTTATTTTCCTCTAATAGTTTTTTTGCTTCTTCAAAAAGACTATTTCTATTCATAACTTTTTTATCCTCAGGTCTTAAGAATTTTAATGGCAAAGCCTCTACGGTTGAAGTTGCTGTTTTAGCATAACCAATAATATTAAAAACTT
Source organism: uncultured Pelagibacteraceae bacterium (assembly GCA_902581445.1). Taxonomy (GTDB): domain Bacteria; phylum Pseudomonadota; class Alphaproteobacteria; order Pelagibacterales; family Pelagibacteraceae; genus Pelagibacter. The sequence goes on along the minus strand of CACHOG010000001.1, from coordinate 280,044 downwards.
GAAGAGGAGCATAATCTGGGTCTTTCTTTGCTTCATCTGTTTGCGACCATCTCCATAAAACTTCCTTACATCCGCCGCCAGCTGGTACTACACCAACTCCAGTTTCAACTAGTCCCATTACTATATTTGTATGTGAAACTACAAAATTAGATTGAATTGCTACCTCTTCTCCTCCGCCTAAAACTAAACCGGATGGAGCAGATATTACTGGATATTTAGAATACTTTAAATGCTTACAAGTTTGCTGAAAATATTTTATAAACTTTTCTATAGATTTAAAGTTTCCTTTTTCCACAAATTCCATTGTGTATTTTAAATTAACTCCTGCTGAAAATTGCATACTCTCATTAATTATAATTAAAGGTTTATCAGTAGCGTTTTTTAATGCATCCATTGAGTCATAATCTAAAGCACAAGCTTTAGTGGTAAATTCAACAATATTGAAATCCTTAAATCTAAATATATCAGCCGATTTGTTTTTATCGATTTTAATTGCTTTTGGTTTAATTTTACCCAGAGTTTCAATATCTGTATAAAGCTGTCTTTGACCATAAAAATTTTCATCTTTTGTTTTAGATAAATTTTCTAGGAAAGAGTTTCCTTTAACATCTCCTACTCTATCAAAAAATTTTTTAACCCCAATCGATTTTAACATTTCAAAGGGTCCCATTGACCAGTTAAAACCAAGCCTCATAGCTTCATCGATATCATTAAATTTATCTGTAATACCAGGAACTAAAGAAGATGAGTATTTTATGATTTGTGAAATTACTGACCAGGCATACTCACCAAATTTATCTTTCCTGTTTATTAACAAATTTAAATCTACTTTTTCTATTCCTAATTCAATTTTTTTAGATGTTGAGTATTCTCCTGTTTGCAAATTTATAGCCTCTAATATTTTTTTATTTTCTTGTTTGTTCATTCTATAGAAACCACCTTTACCTTTTCTCCCAGTGTATCCATCTTTAATTAGTTTTGTGATTAATGGAATTTCTTTTGCAACTTTCTGAAATGGATCATTTTCAGGTAATTCCTTTATAAAACTTTTTAAAACGTCTGACATTAAATCAATACCAATTAAATCATAAAGTCCAAACACACCTGTTTTTGGAATTCCCATTGGTCTACCGAAAATTGCATCTGCTTCCTCAATAGATAAATTCATTTTAAATGCTTCTGTCATTGCTACTTGCATAGCAAATACACCAATTCTATTTCCCAAAAATCCAGGTGTGTCGTTACAAATAATAGCTCCTTTGCCAAGCTCATGTTCGCAAAAATTTTTAAGATAATTTATTTTTTCTAAATCCGAACTTTTACTTTTTACAATCTCTAAAAGACCCATGTATCTCACAGGATTAAAAAAATGGGTAATACAAAAGTCTTTTTTATCTTCATCTGATAATTTTTCAGATAAAACGCTAATAGGTATAGAGGATGTATTTGAGGATACGATGGTGTTTTTTTTTCTTGTATCAAATATTTTTTTATAAATATTGTGTTTAATATCAATTCTTTCTACAACAGCCTCGACAATCCAGTCTGCATCAGCCACTTCTTTAAAATCATCATTAATATTTCCAACATTGATACCATCAATTTTTGATTTATCAATTAGCAGGGGTGGTCTTGATTTTTGAATCCTTTCTTTTGCTTTTTGACTAATTTCTGTTGTCAGATCTAATAAGGTGACAGGAACATTGGCATTACAAAGATGTGCAGCAATACCGCTTCCCATCGTTCCAGAGCCAATAACAACAACTTTATTTATTTTCATGTGTCAATTTTATATTAAATTTAATTGTTTCATGAAATAAAAAAATTGTATCAATTTGAAATTTGCTGATTTTTTAAATCATTAATTTTTATATGGCACCGGATTGCATTTCCATTTTCATCTATTTGCCATGGTGGAACATCTGTTTTACAAATTTGACCTAATAATCTAGGACATCTTCCTTGGAATGAGCATCCTTTTTCGGGTGGTTTTTCTTCTACAATATCTTCTGCAACTAACTTCGGTTTAATATCTGGGTCTGGTTCTAACACTGCTCCTAGAAGGACCTCAGTATAAGGGTGCGAAGGAAATTTATATACGCTTTCAGATGGACCAATTTCACATAATCTTCCCTGATACAAAACTGCAACCCTGTCACTTATTGCTTTTACAACTGCAAGATCATGTGAGACAAAAATATATGTAGTGCCAAAATCTACTTTCAATTCCTGAAGTAAATTCAAGACTGCTGCTTGAACGGAAACATCAAGCGCTGAGGTTACCTCATCACATAGAATTATATCTGGTTTTGCGGCAAAAGCTCTTGCTACAGCTACTCTTTGCTTTTCACCTCCTGACAATTGTCGTGGATACCTTGTAAGATAAAACTCACCTAATCTTACTTTTTTTAAAACTTCTATAATTTTTTGTTTAAGTTCATTTCCACTAAGACCAAAATATAGTTTAAGAGGTTGTGATACAATTTCCTCAACTGTGTGATTTGGATTTAATGATTCATCAGGATTTTGAAAAATCAATTGTATTGCTCTTAGGTAATTTGCATCTCTTTTTTTTAGATCATTTGATAAAATTTTATTTTTATCAAATTTAATTATCCCATCTTTTGCTTTGATAAGTCCTGCGATAGATTTAAGAATAGTTGACTTTCCACTCCCGGACTCACCCACAAGTGCCAATGTTTCGCCTTTATCAATTTTTATATTTATGTCTTTAACTGTTGGATTTGTGTCATCAATTTTATTTAGTAATTGTTCTATGAATTTTTGTTTTGCATAACTAATTGAAACAGAAGATATATCTAAAATTTCATTTTTGGTTAATTTTCGTAATACTTTTTTTGAAGATTTTGTATCCTCGTCCTTCTTTTTATGAAGTTTTTTGTGGTTAAAACATCTAACACTTGAATTTAACTCACTAACAAATTCTAACTCTGGTGAGTTTATTTTACATTTATCTTCAGCAAACTCACATCTATCGTAAAAACTACATCCTTCTTTTATTGTTCCAGGTTGTGGCTGGCTACCTGACATTGAATTGGGAAGTCCAGATAAAGTTAATTTTGGTATAGATTTTAATAATCCATAAGTATATGGATGAATTGGATTTTTTAATATAGTCTTTACCGGTCCGTCTAAAACAATTTCACCAGAATACATTACAATTACTCTATCGCTTACCTGCGCTATAGCTCCTAAATCATGACTTACATAAACCATTGATGTACCTGTATCCTTTGCTATAAAGTTCAATAGCTCTAAAACGTGAGCCTGAGTTGTAACATCCAGCCCTGTAGTTGGCTCATCTAATAATAAAAGATCTGGGCTCCCAGCTAAAGCCATTGCAACTGCAACTCTTTGTTGTTGACCTCCAGAAAGTTCATGGGGATATCTTTTTGCAATTGTCTCTGGAGAAGGCAACCTAACTTTATTTAATAACTCCGAAATTTTTACATCTCTATCTTCCTTTTGAAAATTTGTATGTAATCTTAATGCTTCGTCAATTTGATAACCAATTTTTAAATTTGGTGTTAAAGACTGCCCAGCATTCTGTGGTATCATTGCTATTTTTCTTCCTCGAATATTTTCTAATTCTCTGTTTTTCATTTTTAAAATATCATTAGACTGATAAATACATTCTCCAGAGATTGTAAATAAACCATGCTTAACATATCCCATCATTGCTAATGCGAGAGTACTTTTTCCTGAACCAGACTCTCCTACTATACCGACTGTTTCACCTTTATTAATTGTGGTACTAATATTTTTTAAAATTGAAATTTGTTCCCCTTTTTTACTGGTAAAACCAATAGATAAATTTTTTATTTCTTGTACAACTTGTTGCATATTAAACTGGTGCTTTTGTAGACCTATCAATACCTAATGCTTTTGCAAAAGCATCTGCAGTTAGATTTATACCTATTATAAGTGAACTTAATCCAAATATCGGTGCAAGTACTGCCCAATACGCAAAAGACATTAAGCCTCTTGCATTAGATATCATCAATCCCCAATCTGGAGTTGGAGGGCTCACACCAAAACCTAAGAAGGATAATGAACTAAAACCAAGTAACATCCATGACCATCTCATTGCACCCTCGACCATAATTGCATCTCTTACATTGGGTAATATTTCATTCCAAATAATTGAAAAATTACCATGACCTCTAGCTCTTGCTGAAACAATAAAGTCTTTTGCTATTACATCATGTGTTGCTGCTCTTGCTACTCTTACAATTCCTTTTCCATAAAAAAAGCCTAAAGCTGGTATCAAAACAATTGTTGACGTACCTAAAAGTGAAACTATTAAAAGCATCGCAAGTATCCAGGGAATAGAGAGAAAAGCATCAATTATTCTCATAACTACGTCATCTATCTTTCCACCAACCAATCCACAAAAAATTCCTAGCGCACCTCCCCATAGCAAAGCAATTAAAGATCCAAAAAAAGTTACCGTTAGTGCAGTTCTGCCTCCAAGTATAGTTCTTGTAAAAACATCTCTTCCAAGACTATCTGTACCAAACCAATACTCGGAAGAAGGTGCTTGTAACATTAAAGATGGATCAATAGCCTTGTAATCATGGGGTGCATATAGAGGACTTGTGATGGCTAGTGTGACATGAAAAACTAGAATTATTAAACCAATTAATCCAGACGGCCTTGAGGCCATAGTTGAAATAATTTCCACTATTTTAGAAAATGTGCTTTTAGGTTTTTCTTGTTTAATAACTAAAGTCATTTTTTAATTTGTAAGGATTTTAATCTTGGATTTAACATTAAAGTCAATAAATCTGCGATGAGATTTATTATTACATAAATTGAGGCTAATATAATTGCTAAAGCCTGAACAACAGGCAAATCTCTATTTGAAATAGACTCAATTACCAATCTACCTAATCCAGGGTAATTAAATACTACTTCTGTAACAACTACTCCACCTAATAACCAAGCAATAGTAAGCGCAACTACATTTATTGCTGGCAATAAAGCGTTTGGTAAAACATGTTTAAACACCATTTTCCAGTAAGGAACACCCTTTAGAATTGCCATTTGAACATAGTCCGATGCCATAACTTGAATAACACTTGATCTGACCATTCTTGCCATGTGGGCGGTCATAATCATTGATATTGCAATAACAGGTAGAATTATGTTTGGTAAAAGCTCAGATACAGACGCTCCTGTTGGAACAATTACTATTCCTGGAAGCCACTCCAGCCAAATTGCAACAATTAATATTAATAAAGTAGCACTGATGAATTCTGGAATCGTCATAGAAAAAATAGTGAATGTTGAAATTATAATATCTGGCATTTTATCTCTCCATAATGCAGTGATTATTCCTAATAGTAAGGCAATTGGAATTCCAATCAAAATAGATGCAGAAGCAAGTACTAAAGAATTTTTTACTCTCGGACCAAGGACATCATTGATTTTCATTTCACCACTTAATGAATAACCAAAGTCACCTTGTATTACTCCTATAGCCCAACTAACATATCTCTCATATGCAGGTATATCTAACCCCAGCCTTTTGTAGCATGCTTCAAGTGCAGCACCATAAGCCTCCCGTTCTAGATAAGTTGTGCAGGCATCACCCGGTAAAACTTCGACTCCAACGAAAGTGATCAAAGATACAATAAATAGGGTAATTAACCCAAGAAGAATTCTTTTTAGAACTAAAATTAACATAATAAAATTGTAAAGCTTCTGTTAAACAATATTTATATTAAATGAAAAGGATTTTACAGGCCTAATTAAAGGCCTGTAAAAAAAGATTTTTGTATTAATCTGTTACTTTAAGCTTATGCCAACGTACAGAAAAAACCTCTACATCATCTAAATTTTTAACTCTTGATGAAGTAATGACTAGTTTTGATACGTGATATGGAATCATCGTACCAGACTCTTCCCATAAAGTTTTTTGTGCATTTTGATAAGCTTTTTTTCGTTTGCTAAAGTTAAGTTCACCTCTTGCATCAGAAAGATTTTTATCAAATGCTGCATTTTTAAAGAATGATTCATTCCATTTTGCACCACTATGATACGCTTCATGCAGAATACTATCTGCAGGTCTTTCATTCCAACGAGTCATTGCAACTGGCTTTTTCATCCATGTTTCTTTCCAATAACTTTTTGAAGGTGTCATTTTAACTTCAGCTTTAATACCAGCTTTAGCTAATTGTTGTTGTAATACTTCACCAATCGTTGGCCAAGTAGGTTCTTTAGTAGAAACGTGAATTACCATATCAAACCCGTCTGGGTATCCTGCTTCATTAAGAAGTTTTTTCGCTTTCTTAATGTCTTGAGGACACTTCATTTTTAATCGATATTGATCTGATGGTGCAACTGGTGTATCGCAAGATACTGTGGCTGCTCCACCCATTACTAAATCAACAAGCTCTTGTCTATCGACTGCAAGTCTAACAGCTTTTCTAACTTTTGGATCATCAAAAGGTGCAGTATCTGTTCTCATTACCATACCTCTCCAATTTCCTGTTGGTACTACTGAAACATTAAACTTTTTATTACCATCAAAAATTTTCTTTTGGCTAAATGGTACATATCTGTTCATATCAATTTGACCAGTTAATAAAGCTTGTACTCTTGCTTCACCATCAGGTATTGCGATAACATGTACTTCCGCAACTCCTGGCGCACCTTCCCAATAATTTGGGTTTGCTTTAAGCACAGTCGTTCCCTCAGGATCAAATGTTGCTACCTTAAAGGGTCCAGTTCCAATACCGGTTTGACCAATAGTATCTCCAGAACCTGAAGGTATCATTCTTAATCTATAATCAGTTAATAATAATGGAAAATCTGCAAATGAAGTATTTAATTTCATTTTTACTGTATGTGAATCTATTACTTCAATATCTGTAACAGAGCTCATACTTTTTTTCGCAGGTGATCCAATATCAGGATCTTTAACACGCATTAATGAATATTTAACATCTTCGGCATCAAAGTCTGAACCATCATGAAATTTTATTCCCTTACGGAGATTAAAAGTCCACTCGTTCGCTTCTGAATTTGCTGACCATTTTGTTGCTAATGATGCTGTGACTTTGCCTTTTAAATTTTTTCTTACTAAACGGTTTTGAGTCATTATAACTACTTGAAATAAACGCCCTTTAGTAATTGCATCAAGGTTTGTATCTTTTCCAAAACCAAGATCATGCGATAATTTAAAGACACCGCTTGATGCATTCGCTAATGAAAAAGACAACATTAAAGATATCAATGAAAATGATATCACTTTATATATTTGTTTCATAAAATTGCCCCTCTTTTTAAAGCATAAAGTTAACAATTCATTTGTTTGATATCAATAAAGAAAACTTTATTGTTTTATTGGCATTTGTTGTTTAATAATCATCGTTATTAAATTATATGCACGATATCCTAAAAAACGTAAGGTTTTCAATAAAGCCAACTAAACTGAATGGTGAAAATAAAGTAGAGTTAGCTAGAACTCTCCCTATTCATCCTCTTACCTATCAAGAACTGCCTTACGACCCTGAGTATTCACATTATGCTGGGCGACTTACTACAGAAAAATTATCAAATGCAACTCCTGATCAAATGTATTGGAAAACAAGAAAAGAAATAATTTTAAGACATACGGGAGAATATCCTTATGAAATATCAGGTCCTGACTCTTTGAAATTTTTAGAAAAAATTTTCCCTAGAAATATTTCAAAAATAAAAGTTGGTAGATGTTCTTATCAGTTTGCTTGTTACCATGATGGTGGAATGATAACTGATGGAATATTATTAAGATTAGAAGAAAATAAATTTTGGTTTGCTCAAGCTGATGGAGATCTTTTTTCATGGTACAAAGCGAATGCCGAAGGTTACAATGTAAAAATATCTGATCCAAATGTATGGATAAGTCAAATACAAGGTCCCAAATCAATGGAGTTGTTATCAAAATTAATAAAAGAAGACATTGTGGAAAAATGGAACTATTTTGATTGCAAAGAAGTAACAATATTTAGTGAAAAGATTATAATAAGCAGGACTGGATTTACAAACGAACTTGGATGGGAGATTTACTTTAGACCTGAAAATAACGCTGAGAAAATTGGTGATTTAATTCTATCTGAAGGAAAAAAGATAGGCATGATTTTAACAGCTACACCATCTTTTAGAGGAAGAAGAATAGAGGCAGGTCTTCTTTCGGCAGGACAAGACTTTGACAAGAATACAAATCCTTTTTCTGTTGGACTTGGTAAATTTGTTGATTTAGATAAAAAAGATTTTATTGGAAAAAAAGCTTTATCGAATGTTGAAAAAAAATGTAGAACATGGGGCCTTAGAGTTAAAGAAAGTGTGGCTCTAAAAGGTGAAAATATTTTTTCTAATAACAAAGTAATTGGAAAAGTTACATCAAGCACATGGTCACCATTTCAAGTTTGTGGGGTTGCAATTATTCATTTAAATAATGATCAATTTGGACCTAGCTCAGTAATAGATGTGAAGTGTTCAGATGGAAAAATTTATAAAGGTGAAATTTGCAGTCTACCAATGTACGATAAAAAAAACGAGATAGTTCGGGGCTTAATAGAAAATATACCAACTAAGCCAGAACCTTGGCCGGGAGTTCAAACAAAATAGTTTCTTTAAATGGATATTGTTGAGAAAAAAATTATATCTATAGGCGGTGGCGGATTCACACATCAAACAGACAAATTTTTAGATGAATTTGTAATTAATCAAATAATTGATAGAAAAATTAAATTTGGATTTTTACCTACTGCAAGCAAAGATAATTTAAATAAAATTAAAGTATATTATGAAGAATTAAAAAAATATAATCTGGAACTTTCCCATTTTGAACTTTGTTCAAAAGTAAAAGGTTTCTCAAATTGGATAATGGATCAAGATATAATTTATGTTGGAGGAGGAAATACCAACTTCATGCTAGATTTGTGGCAGGCAAATAAATTGTATAAATATTTTGAAAAAGCTTATAACTCAGGAATTATTTTGTCAGGTGTTAGCGCTGGTGCTGTTTGTTGGTTTGAATGGATATTTACAGATTCTCTAGGAGAAAGATATAAACCTCTTAGAGGAATGAATTTTATATCAGGAAGTTGTACACCTCATGCGTCAGAGAAAAATAGAATTTATGAATTTGAATTAAGTATTAAGAATAAAAAAATACCTTCTGGTATAGCTATTGATGATGGTGTTGCTGTTCTATTCATAAACGGTAAACCAACTTCTGTTTGTTCTTCAAACAAAAATAGAAATGCATATTTTATTGATGATAATAACAATAGAATTGTATTAAATGATCATATAAAAAAAACGAATGAGTAATATTTTTCCAAGCAAAAGAATTCATAGTATTGATGATGCACGTAATTTAGCCAGAAAAAGAATGCCAAGAATGATGTTTGATTTTGTGGATGGAGCTTCTGGGGACGAAAAATTATGTGAAAATAATAGTAAAGCGCTGGATCAGATTAGACTTCAACCTCGTGTTCTAAGAAATGTAGAAAAAAGAAAAATCAATAAAAGTTTTTTAGGTTCTGAATATGATCAACCATTTGGTTTTGCACCAATGGGAATGTGTAATTTAACTTGGCCTGGTGCAGATGTAATGTTAGCGCAAGAAAGTGTAAATAATAATATACCAATGTGTGTATCGATGGCGTCATCAACTTCATTAGAAAAAATGTATGATCTTTCTAAAGGAAATTGCTGGTTGCAATTATATAATTTTCAAGATGAAGAATTTCTAATGGAGCTTTTAGATAGAGCCCATCAAAAAGGTTATAAAGTAGCAATTCTCACTGTTGATGTACCTATACAATTTAGAAGAGCTAAAGATAATAAGAATGGTTTTACCGTACCGTTTAATTTAGGCCCAAAACAATTTTTTGATTTTGCTACACATCCACTTTGGTCAATAAGCACACTTCTATATGGAATTCCTAAGCCAATGAATTATGAAACATCAAAGCGAGGAAATAAATTTAATAGAGGAGAAAGTAGAGGATCCACAGATTGGAATACATTGAAAAGAGTACGAGAAAAATGGAAAGGAAAACTAATTATAAAAGGAGTGATGTCCCCAGAAGATGCTATTAAAATTAAAGAAGAAGGAGCTGATGCTATACAAGTTTCAAATCATGGTGGAAGACAATTAGATAGCGCAACAGCATCAATTGAAGTACTTCCTTTGATAAGGAATTCTCTAGGAAAAGATTTTCCAATCATATTTGATAGCGGTATTAGAGGCGGCAGTGATATTGTAAGAGCATTAGCTCTTGGAGCTGATTTCACAATGGTTGGTAGACCTTTGATGTATGGTATTGGAGCTGACGGGGCTAAAGGATTGAAAAGAATAGTCGACATAATTAAAGAGGAAGTTAGTACGGCCTTGGGATTAGTAGGTTTAAATGATATAAAAGATATATCTTCAGATATTATAGCTGAGAGATTTATAAGAGAATTTAAATATTAAAATGTCAGAAAAAAAAATAAGAGGCGGATCTCTAATTGCAAGAGCTTTAAGGGATAAAGGCATAGAAAATGTTTTCACTTTATCAGGTGGTTTCTGTAATCCTGCTTTAGAAGGATTAATGGAATGTCAGATAGATGTAATAAATTGCCCTCATGAACAGATTGCAGGACACCTTGCTGATGGACACACAAGAATTACAAGAAAACCTACTGTATGTTTAGTCGGGCCAGAGGGATTTGCAAATGCTGTGCCATCTATGATGGAAGCGTGGGGAGAAAGATCTCCAGTGATTTTTATCACTGGATCAAGTAGTTTAAGAAGACAAGGAGCAGGAGGATTTAAAGAAATTGATGATGTAAAAATTGCTGAACCATTAACAAAATATAGCGCAAGTATTACTGATGGAAATAGAATTCGTGAATTTGTAGATAAAGCTTATTTAATAGCAACAAATGGTTACCCGGGAGCAGTTCACTTAAGTGTCCCTGTGGATATCATGTTTTCATCTTTTCCTGAAAATGCAGGATTAGAGGAAAGACCTTTTTCTCAATCAAAAAAAATAAAAAATATTGCTTGGCCAGATCCCAATCAAATGAGTGAAGTTTTAAAATTAGCATCGAATTCTAAAAAACCAATGCTTATTGGTGGCCATGGTGTCTGGTGGTCAGGTTCTGAGAAGAAATTAGAAGCTGCAGGTCAAAATTTAAATATTCCAATTTTTAATGTTCCATACCATCAAAAACTTTTAGGGGAGGAAGCTAAATCGTACATGGGATTGGCAGATATACACCAATATCCCCCTTCAAAATTTGCGTTTGATGAATCAGACTTAATTTTAATGGTTGGAACAAGACTTGACAATCAGATGAATTTTGGGAATCCCCCACTATTTCCTAAGTCTACAAAAATTGTTTGTATAAATGGATCTCATGAAGAAATCGAATTAAATAGAGCTGCAGATATTAATATGCTGTGTGATCCAGGGGTATTTTTGGACACTTTAAGTAAATTAAAAGTAAATAATAAATGGAATTTAGACAATAAATGGATTGAGCAAAACATATTAGAAAAAAAGAAATGGATTGATAAATCTTTAAAAGATCTTGAAAAAGAAACAATCGAAGCAAAAAAAAACGGTGGTAAAATTCATCCTCTCCAATTAGCTTTAGATGTACAAGATGCAATGAAGGATAATGATTGGTTGGTGATAGATGGTGGAAATACTCATTTTTGGTCTGAAATAGCAATTAATATTGCTGGTCATAAAGGAAAAAAACTTGGTGGTATTTTACATCCCGGAACTTTTAGTATGCTCGGTGTTGGAGTTCCGTTTGCACTTTCTGCAAAAAATCTAAATCCAAAATCAAATGTAGTATTGATAAGTGGCGATGGGGCTTTTTTATCTGGAGGCTTATCTATTGAGGCAGCTTTTCAAGAAAAGAAGCCAATAGTAGTTGTAATAGATAATAATGGTGGGTTAGATTGTATTTCCCAACAACAAGAAAGGTTGTTTGAAAGTGGAAAACATTTTGCAACTGATTTTAGAGATATTCCCTTTCATAAAATATTTGAAGGATTTGGAGGTCATGGTGAGCTTGTCCTTAAAAGAGAAGAGCTTGCTCCAGCACTTAAAAGAGCTCTGGCAAGTGGAAAAACTGCATGTGTAAATGTAAAAGCTAAAGGAGTTATTAGCCCGATTGTAGCTGCGGTAAGCAATAAGAGAGACAAAGCATCAATTGAATAATAAATGGCAATAGTTTCATCACACTTATTAAGTTCAACAGATGGTTCACATGCATCAGGTGTGAAAGTAATTATAAATCAAATAAATAAAAATGGATCAAGAAGAAAAATTTTTCAATCTAAAACAGATAAAAATGGGAGAATTTATAAACAATTTTCTCTTACAAAAAAAGACACCTCCTTAAAATATGAAATTATTTTTAATATACAAAATTACTATAAAAAAAAAACTAATGTTACAGATATCGTAATCAAGTTTAATATGAAAAATCCTAAGAAAAAATATCATATACCTGTTATAATTGCTCCAAACGGATATTCTGTGTGGTGGTCAAAATAAATTAATGAGAAAAATATCAGTTCATAAATCAAAAAATATCAAATTAAATATGTCAAGACGTATAAGACGTACGCCTTTTACTGACAGGGTTGAAAAATTAGGTGTATCAGATTTTACTGTTGTCAATCATATGCTCTTACCAAAAGGTTTTAGAAAAACTGTAGAGCAAGATTATTGGCACCTTAGCAAACATGTTCAGCTATGGGATGTTTCTTGTCAAAGGCAGGTTCAAATATCTGGTAGAGATGCATTTAAACTTATTCAAAAATTAACACCAAGACCATTAAAAAAAATGCAAACTGGGAAATGTTTTTATATTCCAATCTTAAATGAAAAAGGAGGTATGATTAATGATCCTGTTCTCCTAAAATTAGATGATGACATGTTTTGGATTTCTATTGCTGATTCAGATATATTGCTCTGGGCCAATGGTATTGCAATTGGATTAGGTTTGGATGTTAAAATAAAAGAACCAGATGTTTATCCATTAGCAGTGCAAGGACCAAAATCTGAAGATTTACTTGTATCCATTTTTGGAGAAGAAATAAGAAAAATAAAATTTTTCAATTTTAGAGTATTTGACTTTATGGGAACCAAACAAATAATAGCAAGATCAGGTTATAGTAAACAAGATGGTTTTGAAATTTACTTTAAAGGTTTTGAAAAATATTTTGATAGTAAAGATTTGGGACAAAAGCTTTGGGACACAATCTGGAAAGCTGGAAAAAAATTTAATATTTCACCTGGATGTCCTAATCTAATAGATAGAATAGAAGGTGGGCTAATGTCGTATGGAAACGATTTTACTAAAGAAAATAATCCTTACGAATGTAATTTAGAAAAATATTGTAAATTTGATGATCATGATTTCATTGGAAAAAAAGCTCTTGAAAAAATAAAAAAAAGTAGATTAAAACAAAAAATGCGAGGGGTTATGTTTGGTGGAAAACCCTATAAACCCAATGGTAAGCTTTTGCCAGTACTTTCACTAAGTAAAAAAATTATTGGAAGAATTACATCTGGAATTTTTTCACCAAGAATAAAAAAAAATATAGGTCTTTCAATGATTTCAAAAGATTATTGGAAAGAAAATCAAAAAGTTTTAGTAGAAACCTTAGACGGCAAATTAGCAAAAGGTGCTATTACCTCTTTGCCATTTCCTAAATAAATATATATACATATTAATATGTTTAAACCTGTTATTGTTGGATATGCTCGTTCACCCTTCACTATGGCAAGGAAGGGTGCACTTATTGATGTTAAGCCAGTAAATTTATTATCTGAAGTTGTAAAAAATTTAGTTTCTAAAAGCAAAATTAATAAGGAAGATATTGAAGATATTGTGGTCGGTTGTGCTTTTCAAGTTGGTGAACAATGTTTCAACATTGGAAAATTAGTTACTTTTTTAGCGGATATGAATGTTAAAACTTCAGGTATGACCGTTGACAGGTGGTGTGGATCTTCAATGGAGGCTATCCATATAGCGTCAGGTAAAATTGCAATGGGGTCAGGCAAAGTTTTTATTTGTGGTGGAGTAGAAAGTATGTCTAGAGTAAATACTGGATTTGACCCAGTCCCTTATCCTTATACTGAAAAAGAAAACCCTCATGTATATTTTTCAATGGGTACTACAGCTGAAAACGTAGCAAAAAAATTTAATATTTTAAGAGAAGAGCAACAAGAATTTGCAATATCAAGTCATAATAAAGCACATGAAGCTCAAAAAAATGGAAAGTTATCTGAAGAAATAATTCCAATAGGTGAATGTAAAGAAGATGGAAATATTAGACCCAATAGTACTCAAGAAAAATTAGATCAATTAAAACTTGCTTTTGATACAAAAGGGACAGTCACAGCAGCAACATCGTCACCATTAACTGATGGAGCAGCGGCAACAATAATCTGTGAAGAAAATTATGCAAAAGCAAATAATCTTAATATATTGGGTAGAATAGTTTCTACAGCAGTTGAAGGTTGTGATCCTGATTACATGGGACTTGGTCCAATAGGTGCATCAAGAAAAGCACTTAAGCGTGCAGAATTATCAATTGATAAAATTGATATCTTTGAACTTAACGAAGCTTTTGCATCGCAATCTTTAGCGTGTATAAAAGATTTAGGTATTGACCAAAAAAAAGTTAACATTGATGGGGGTGCATTAGCCCTAGGACATCCGCTTGGAGCTACAGGAGCAAGAATTACCGGAAAAGCTGCTGATCTTTTAAGAAGAAAAAATAAAAAATACGCGCTTTCAACTCAATGTATTGGTCTTGGTATGGGGATTGCTACAGTAATTGAGTCGGTAGATTAATTATCTACTTATTCCTCTAATTCTTTCTGATCTTCTTCTTAAAAGTTCAGCTGTAACCAAAATAAGAGTTGATAAAACAATTAAACATGTGGCAACTGCCAAAATAGTTGGACTTAATTGCTCTCTTAAACCTGTCCACATTTGAATTGGAATAGTTGTATTTTCTAATCCAGCTAAGAATAAAACAACTACTACTTCATCAAAAGAAGTTACAAAGGCAAATAAACCACCAGATATTACTCCTGGTAAAATCAATGGTAATGTAATTTTCATAAATGTATTAACGGGATCACTTCCTAAACTTGATGCAGCTCTAGTTACACTATGATCAAAACCAGATAGTGTAGCAGTCACTGTAATTACTACAAATGGAGTTCCTAAAACAATGTGTGCCAAAATTATTCCTGTATGTGTTGCAGCCAAACCTGCTTTTGCCATAAAGAAAAATATTGCAACACCAGAAATAATCAAAGGTACGATCATCGGAGATATTAATGTAGCCATTATTATTCCTTTATAAGGCATGTGTCTGCTACTTAACCCTAATGCTGCAACTGTTCCAAGTATCACTGAGCCTATTGTGGCAAAGGTTGCAATTATAAAACTATTTTTTGTTGCAAGACCCCAAGGATTTTTAGTTCCATATATCATATCCTTATACCATCTTAGTGAGAATGCATCTGGATCTAATCTTTTCATTCCATCTGAAAAAACTAAAAACTCTTCTGCATTAAATGATAATGGAAAAATTACAAACAAAGGTGCAATCAAAAAGAAAAAAACACAGGTACAAATAAAAAGATAAAAATAGTGCCAAATTCTATATCTTGTCTCTGTATATTTTGGTAGTGCCATAATTATCCTAGTTTAATATTATCTACTCCAACAAGTTTGTTATAAATCCAATAAATTACAAGAACTCCGGTTAGAAGCATAAGACCCATTGCAGATGCAAAACTCCAATCTAAAGTACTTTTCATGTGGAAAGCTATTTGATTACTTATTAAAGTGCCTGAAGCGCCTCCAACAAGTGCTGGTGTAATATAGTATCCAATTGCAAGTATAAAAACCAATAAACATCCAGCCCCAATTCCAGGAATTGTTAAGGGAAAATAAACTTTCCAAAAAGCTACAAAAGGAGTTCCTCCAAGTGATTTTCCTGCCCTCATTAAACTTGGGGAAATTGTCTTCATAACGCTATAAAGCGGTAACACCATAAAAGGTAATAGAATTTGGGTCATCGCAACATAAGTGCCTGTTTTGTTATACATCATTTCTGGTCTGTTTTCCTCGCCAACAAGGCCAATCCATACAAAAAAATCATTTACAATTCCTTGTTGTTGTAAAAGTATCATCCAACTTGCGGTTCTTACTAATAAAGAAGTCCAGAAAGGTAATAGAACACAAATCATTAATAGATTACTATATTTCATTGGTAAGGTTGCTAGTAAATGTGCTATCGGATACGCCATTAAAAAACATAATATAGTTACAAAAAAAGCAATCTCCAAAGTTCTAAGCCATAATATTCTGTGAACTCTTCTATCCTCTGAAACTTGTGATATTTTTCCATCTTCATTTTCATACATATCCATTGCTTTTAGATATTTTGAATAAGTAATATCTGGGGCTCTTCTCTTTATAGCTCTCCAATATTCAACATTTGCCCAACGTTTATGCACATTCATGATTTGCTCTTTATAATTACCTTGTTCAAATTTTTTCATTTTACGTTGAAGTTTTTTAAGAATACTTTTAAAACCGTTTTTTTCGTAATTTAATTGAGTGGCTAATTTTCCAAATGTTTTTTCCTCAACAAGAAATTTATAATCCAAATAAAATGCCTCAAAAACTTCCTCTGAGGGTAATTCTTTACCATCCCATTTTTCCATTGCTTTAAATGTTTTTGGAAGCATGTTTGTGACCATTCGATCATCTACACTTCTAAAAAGCATTTCACCTATTGGAAAAATGTATGTAATTATTAAAAAAAGTAATAATGGAGCCACTAAAAGAAAAGCTTTAATTTTATTTTTTTTTTCTGCTTTTTTTAAGCTTACCTCTAAAGGAATTCCGTCAGTAGTTAATATTTGTTTAGTTTCACTGCTCATAAAATAAAAAGGGCGGTTATTAAAACCGCCCTAAATATATTATATAATTTTAGTCTTTAAAACTTAAATTATAGTCCAGCTTTCATTGCTTCCCATTTCTCTCCAAGCTCTGTGCCATTATCGGCCCAGTAAATTGGATCAACTAAGAAGTAATTTTTTGTGTTTCCTGGAGCAGTTGGCATTTCTGGAACCATGTTAGTTTTACCGTCTTTATACCACGGCTCACCTGCTTCCATAATTTTTAAAGATGATTTTCTCCAAGGTGCATATGCTATATATTTAGCACTTCCTGCCAAACCTTCTGTACTTGTCATCTCAGCCAATGCTTTTTTAGCATCAGCTTCGTTTGGTCCTCCTTTGACTAAAACGAAATATTCATAGTCAAGACCTTGGCCATCCCAAACTTGTTTTAATGGTGCACCTTCTCCAACGATTGCGTTAAAGAATCTACCATTCCAACCAGTTGCCATTACTACTTCACCACTCATTAAAAGTTCTGGTGGTTGAGCACCTGCAGACCAAAATACACATCCACCTTGAGGGTCTGTGCAAAGTTTTTTGATCTTATTCATCGCTCTATCAACACCTTTTTCTGTTTCTAAAGCTTCATAGATTTTTGCTCCACCTTTTCCTGGTTTAATACCATCAGCTGCTAAAGCAATTTCTAAATTTGTTAAAGCACCTTTGTATATAGCTCTTTTTCCAGGAAATTTTTTTGTGTTAAAGAAATCTTTTATAGTTTTTGGAGTACCTTTTACATTTTCAGTATTATAAGCGTAAGTCCAAGAATATAAAATATTTCCTACAGCACATTTACTTGGCATTGGAGCAAAGAAATCTTTACTCGCTGGAGTTCCGTCTGGAGCAGGAGGAAAGTCTTTATCAAAATCAAATTCAACAAATAAACCTTCGTCACATCCAGTAATAGTATCCATTGCAAATACATCGATTATATCCCATGTAATTGCACCAGCTTCTTTTTGTGCTTTAATTTCTGATAATCCACCAGAATAATCCACCCAGTTAATAGGTACACCAAGTTTCTTAGCAGTAGGATCACCATATCCTAATTTTTGACTTTCAGTATATGCTCCACCCCAAGATGCAACTGTAACTGCAAATGCTGATGAAGTTATTGAAAGAGCAAAAGAAAGGGTAAGTAATAATTTACTTAATTTTTTCATTTATCCTCCGTTTAAACGTTTTTTTTAAAAACATAATTACAACAAGTAAAAAAAACGGAGTCAACCAAGTATTTATAAAAAATTAAGTGGATTAGGGCTGATTATATTAAGAATAATTCTAAATTGGTTTATTTTGGGTCTAAAGCTCTTGCATCGGTTGAGTTCCAACTAATATTAATTGTATTCCCAAGTTTGATATCGATATTTTGTGAACTATTTGGGACTTTTAAAATAAACTCAGTATTTCCAAGAACGTTAAGTCTTACACGGGTATGATCACCATGATAAATCACTTCCTCAATTTTCCCCTTATAATTATTATCCATTTTTTGAGATGGGTTAATAAGAGCTCTTTCAGGTCTTATAGAAACAGTAGTTTTATCACCTTTTGATTTAACATTTATTGGATTAGCTACTATTTCACCCTCTTTTAGTTTAACTTTGCATTTTCCATTAGAGATATCTGTTACTTCACCCTGGAAAGTATTATTTTCCCCAATAAATTCAGCTACGAAAGAATTAATTGGTTCTTCATATAATTTGTCAGGAGATGAAAGTTGTTGAACTTTACCATCATTAAATACAGCAATTCTGTTTGACATAGTTAATGCCTCACCCTGGTCATGTGTAACATAAACTACTGTAACTCCAATACTTTCATGAATATGTTTAATCTCATACTGCATGCTCTCTCTCAAATTTTTATCTAGAGCACCTAATGGTTCATCCATTAAAACAACAGCCGGATCAAAAACTAACGCACGAGCTACAGCGACCCTTTGTTGTTGTCCACCTGATAATTGCCCTGGCATTCTGTTTTCAAAACCAGTTAGAGAAACCATAGACAGTGCTTTATCTACTTTTTTATCGATTTCGTCTTTTGAAACTTTTCTTACTTTCAAAGGGAAAGCTAAATTTTCATAAACAGTCATGTGTGGAAACAGTGCATAATTTTGAAATACCATTCCAATTCCTCTTTTGTGTGGAGGAATATTTGAAATTGGATTTGAATCTAAATAAATTTCTCCATTTGTTGGAGTTTCAAAACCAGCCAACATCATTAGACAAGTTGTCTTTCCAGAGCCAGATGGTCCAAGCATTGTTATAAATTCACCTTCTGAAATATCTAAGTTAAGATCTTTAACAACTAAAACTTTGCCATCATAACTTTTATCGACTTTATCGAATTTGACGAATTCTGAATTCTTAGTCATAAGCGTGTTTTAAAACATTTGTATGATGTTTTTTCAAGTTATTTTATATGCAAATCTTTGGGGAAATTACAAAATAACTCACTTCCTTTGTCAGTAATTCTTACAGACTCTGATGCTTCAACACCCCAATCACCAAATTGCATTACAGCAATCATGTGAAAACAAACATTTGGTTTAAGAATAGTTTTATCACCTTTGTAAATATTTAAAGTATGTTCACCCCAATCAGGAGGATATCCAATTCCAATTGAATATCCTGTTCTGGATTCTTTTTTAATATTATATTTATCAAGAACTCCCCAAAATTTTTGAGCCACATCATCTGCTGTGTTTCCGGGTTTTGCAACAGATATTCCTTCATTCAAAGCTTCGTTTGTAGCTTTCATTGCATCTATTTTTTTTTGCTCTGGTTTTCCAAGATGGACTGTTCGTGCCATAGGACAATGATACCTTTTGGTTACTCCAGATAATTCAACAACAGTCGCCTCTCCTTTCACAAATTTTTCATCTGTAGCCGTTAAATGTGATGCGGATGTGCCTTTGCCTGTGGGTAATAAAACAGCAATACTTGAATATTCTCCACCAATTTCTGGAGTTCCTCTAAATAAAGCGCTTTGAATTTCTGCTACTGCATCACACTGTCTTACTCCAGGATTTATACTATCCATTGCAACTTTCATTGCATTTTCAGAAATCTTTGCAGCTACCTTCATTAGATTTATTTCTGCATCTGACTTTATTAATCTTACCCAATTAACTAATCTTTTAGAGTCTTTGATGTTTGCATTTGGTAATCCATGTTTTAACTTTTCGTAACAAAATGCAGTAAAGTAATGACTATCCATTTCGACACCAATATTTGATTTTTCCCATTTTCTTTCTTTTATAAAATCAATTAATGCGTCGTATGGGTGTGTTGGCCATGTATGAATATACTTTTCGTTATAAACAATAATATTTTCCCTTTTTAAATACGTCTTAATATAAGCGCCTCCAGCATCCTGGGCCCTAACAAAACAAATCGGTTCTTCTAGATCAACATGAACAAGTACACATTGAGAATAATAAAAAGACCAAGCATCATATCCAGTAAGATAATTCATATTATTGGTATCTTGGGATATTAGTAGTTCTATGCCTTTTTGTTGCATAGACTGTTTTGTTTTTTTTAATCTTTCTTTATATTCATCTTTTGTAAAGGACATGATTAATTTGAATTAAACAACTTTCCAAAACCAGATATGGAATTATTTTGTCGAATCTTTTCTAACGTATCCCAAATTAAAACCTGATTGCTAGAAAGAACAAATTTATTTAAGTTTTTCTCGAGTTTTTGAATAATTTGAAGAACTGGAAGAGCGGTGCACGAAATAAATACTGCATCAGCATCTCCATGATCCATATTTGTTAAAACTTCATACAAAAAATCTGGATCTACTTTCCAAATATCACTATCGGAATCAATATCTAAATATGAATTTGATGTTACTTGAAATTTCTCATCCTTGAAAAAAGAGACAACCTGATTATTCAATTTTTGGGGATAAGGAGTAAAAATAGAAATTTTTTGAATATTCAATTTTTTTAATGCAGCTATAGCTGCAGTGCTAGGAGTTGTAACTTTTGATGAAGGTTTTGCATCTTTTATCTTTTTTTCAATAGTTTCATAACCGCTTGCAATTGTTCCAGACGTACAACCATAAACAACACAATCGATTTTTTCATTTGGCAAAATATCATTTGTGACATTTGTAAGATCTTCTGACATTTTAATTAAATTTTCTTTAGTTAAGGGGTCATATGTCTTTATACGATTAACAAAAAAATCTATATCTTTATCTTTGATGACATCTGCAAAATCTTTTTCAATTATAAAATCTGAGGCTAAGGCAATCAATCCAATCCTAGGGTTTGTTTTTTTTGAAAATTTCGGATCAATTTTTTTTAAATTCATACAATTCTTTTATTTGTGTATATTCCTCTAAAACTTCAGGATTTGCCAGCGCTTCTTTATTTTTAATTGTGTTACCTTCTATTATATTTTTCACCGCTAATTCTACAATTTTTCCATTTTTAGTTCTCGGAATGTCGTTTACTTTAAATATTTTATTTGGAACATGTCTAGGTGAAGCATTTATTCTAATCTGTTGTCTTATTTTTTTTATTAATTCATCATTTAGTATGACACCATTATTAAGGACAACAAATAAAATTATTCTTATATCATTATCCCAAGATTGACCAACAACAATCGACTCTTTTATTTCTTTAAATTTTTCTACTTCAGAATATATTTCTGCGGTACCTAGTCTTACACCGCCAGGATTTAAAGTGGCATCTGATCTACCATAAATTAAAAACCCACCAGAATTTTTTATTTCACCATAGTCCCCATGATGCCAAATATTTTTATATTTGTTGAAGTAGGCATTTTGAAATTTTTTATTATTTTTATCATTCCAAAACTTTGTTGGCATTGAAGGAAATGGAGTTTTGCAAACTAACTCTCCCTTTATATTGATTACTGATTTGCCGCTTTCATTAAAAATATCCACATCCATTCCTAAGCCTTTTGATTGTATTTCTCCTGGAATTACAGATTTATAAATATTTCCAAGTACGAAACATGAAACTAAATCTGTGCCACCAGAAATTGACGCAAGATGAACATTTTTTTTAATTTTTTTATATACATATTCAAATCCTTCTTTTGATAAGGGAGATCCAGTCGAACATATTGTATTTAGTTTTTTTAAATCAAAATTATTTGAAATATTACTTTTTTTTAAAGCATCTATATATTTTGCACTTACGCCAAAAAGTGTGATTTTTTCTTTACTAACAATTTTTAATAGTAAATCTTTTTTTTTAAACATTGGAAATCCATCGAATAAAACGATAGACGCCTTAGAACCTAGACAGGTTACTAGCCAGTTCCACATCATCCATCCACATGTTGTAAAATAAAAAATATTATCATTTTCTTTTATATTTGAATGAAGCTGATGCTCTTTCAAATGTTGTAACAGTATACCACCTGATCTATGGCATATGCATTTAGGTTTACCAGTTGTTCCACTTGAGTAAAGGATAGCAATTTCAGTATTAAAATTAAATTTTTTAAAATTAATTGAAGATGAGGAATATCTTTCAATTTCTTTCCAAAATTTAAATTTTATATCTTTAGATTTCTTAAAATTTAGATATTTTTTTCCGGGGTAATTAATTACTAAAACATGTTTAATTGATTTAATTCTTTTTAATATATCTGGAAGTCTTTCAATAACGTTGATTTCTTTTCCATTATAATAATATCTATCACCAATAATTAAAATTTTTGGCTTTATTTGAGCAAATCTTTCAACCAGACCATTTAAACCAAAATCTGGAGAACAAGATGACCATATTGCTCCAATTGCAGAAGTAGCGACAAAGCTTTCAACAGTTTGAATTATATTTGGCAAGTATGCAGACACTCTATCACCTTTTTTAATACCTATTTTATTAAAATATAAAATTATCTTGCTTACATTTTGATTTAACTGAAACCATGATCTTTCTTCTCTAAACCCATTTTCACTTATGAATGTAATAGCTTTTGAATTGTCACTTTTGACTAAGATGTTTTCAGCGAAGTTTAATTTGTAGTCAGTTAAAAATAAATTTTTATAAAAAATTTTTGAATTTTTAATTTTATTTTTTCCTTTAAGTCCCTTAACTTTACAGAAATCCCAAATACTGTCCCAAAAATTTTCTTTATGTTTTATACTCCAATTAAATATTTTATCGTAATTACTTTTGAAATTAAGATGATATTTATCTTTTATGAATTTTTCATACTGCATCAAATTTGAATTCAAAATTTGATTTTTTGATGCTCGCCACAATTTTTTCATGTTAAAAATTTCTTTTTTGTATAAAATACCAGCATTTTTACATCAAAATATATAATAATTTTAATGTTGAAAATTAAATTTAATCGTCCTTAAATTGATTTTTTATAAATACTAACAAATTAGAGGAAAAATGAGAAAATTAATAATTGCTGTATTTTTGTTTGTATCTTCTATGATTACAAATTCTAATGCAGATGGACACGGAATTAAAATGGGTATTATTTTAGGTTTCACTGGTCCAATTGAATCACTTACACCTGCAATGGC
The DNA here is from genome assembly GCA_902581445.1 of uncultured Pelagibacteraceae bacterium. Taxonomy (GTDB): domain Bacteria; phylum Pseudomonadota; class Alphaproteobacteria; order Pelagibacterales; family Pelagibacteraceae; genus Pelagibacter. Next base: position 256,483 of record CACHOG010000001.1, on the reverse strand, counting down.
AGCGTCCGCAGAACTTGCTTTCAAAGAAGCTTCTGACTCAGGCTCATTGCTTGGCGGTAAAAAAATTTCAGTAACTAGAGCAGACTCGACTTGTGTAGACTCTGCTGCAGCTGTTACAGCTGCTGAAGGATTAGTTTCTGGTGGAACTGTTGCAATTATGGGAGCAGATTGTTCAGGAGTTACTGGGGCAATCGCAGAAAAAGTTGCTGTACCGAATGGGGTTGTTATGATTTCGCCGTCAGCTACATCTCCAGGACTAACGGATATTAATGATAGAGGTTATTTTTTTAGAACTGCTCCATCGGATGCAAGAGGAGGTCAAATTCTTGCAGATATAACTAAAGACAGGGGAGTTAAAAGCGTTGCAATAACTTATACAAATAATGACTATGGAAAAGGACTTGCGGATGTTTATTCTGCTGCAGTTAAAGCTCATGGTATCAAAGTAACAACAGTTGCAGCTCACGAAGATGGTAAAGCAGATTATTCATCAGAAGTCGCAACATTAGCTTCTGCAGGTGGAGACGCTGTTGCAGTTATTGGATATCTTGACCAAGGCGGAAAAGGTATTATTCAAGGATCTTTAGACTCAGGCGCATTTGATAAATTTATTCTATCTGATGGTATGATTGGAGACTCTCTTACAGACTCTTTTGGTAAAGCTTTAAATAAATCATTTGGATCTATACCTGGTTCAACTGGAAAAGGTGCTGGAGTATTTGCCAAAGTAGCTAAGTCTGCTGGTATTGACTCATCAGGACCATATACAGGAGAATCTTATGATGCAGCTGCATTAATTACTCTTGCTATGCAAGCTGGTGGTAAAGCAGACAGAAATACTATTCAAAAAAATGTAATGTCTGTTGCGAATGCACCTGGAACAAAAATTTACCCAGGCCAACTTAAAAAAGCTCTTGATTTGCTAGCTAAAGGAAAAGCTGTAAATTATGAAGGAGCAACTGGCGTGGAATTTACAGATGTTGGTGAAGCTTTTGGTTCTTTCTTAGAGAAAGAAATTAAAGGCGGTAAGTTTAAAACTAAAAAACAAAGATAATTTTTATTTTAAAAACCCTAGCGTTTTACAACGCTAGGGTTTTGTTTATTTGATATATCAGCTCTTATACTTGCTAATATAATTAATATGATAAAAGGAATACAAATTAAGTTCATTATCTTCCAGCTTGTTAAAGCAATAAATACTCCTGCTGATAAACTGCCTAATGCATGAACTGAGTAAACAATAAAATCATTTAAGCCTTGTGCTTTATATTTTTCCTTTTCTTCGTATGTAAGCACAAGTAAACTTGTCCCTGAAATAAACAAAAAATTCCAGCCTATACCTAAAAAAATAAGAGCAAACAAATAATTAAAAAAAGTTTGATCAAAAATACTTATAAATAAAGTAATACTGTAAAAAAATATACCAATATAGATTACGTTGCTATGGCCTATTTTTTTAATTAGATATCCTGTTACAAGTGATGGCAAAAACATTGAGGCAACATGAAACTGAATTACAATACCTGTATTACTTAAACTCATTTTTTCCATAACATGCATGCTTATAGGTGTTGCTGTCATTAAAAAAGTCATTATTGCATATCCAAATGCTGATGCTGCTAGCGCTTGAATAAATCTTGGTTGAGAAATTAATTCTAAATAACTTCTTCCAGTATAATTAATATTTTCTTTGTTAATTGTTTTGCTTTCATAAAACAAAAAAAGAATTGTGGGTATAAATGTTAAAACTGCTAAAGATAAATATGACCCTACGTACAAATTCTCGCTAACTAAATCTTTTGAATAGTTGGCTAAACTTGGTCCTAAAAAGGCTGAGATGATACCTCCAAACAATAATATCGAAACCGCTTTTGGAGCCATATCTTTTGTGACACTTTCTGCAGCAGCAAAACGATATTGATGAGTAAAGGCCATTCCAATACCTATAAAAAAGTTTGCAAAACAAAAAATATAAAAATTCTGATTAAATATTGAATAAGCTGCCAAAATTGAAAATAATGCATTACCAATTGATGCATAAATAAAACCAAGTTTTCTTCCTACTAAGCTCATAATTTTTGTAGCCACAATTGCACCAATAGCTATTCCAACAACAGAGATTGACATAGGTAAAGTCGCTAATGATTTCATAGGACTTATTTGAGATCCTATAATTCCACTTAAAAAAACAGTAACTGGAGCTGCTGTAAAACTAAATATCTGACTTAATGTTAGTAAAATAAGATTTTTATTCATTAAAATATGTATTTATCTCCCAGATAAATAATAATCCCGATTGCAATGCCTGTTAGAATGTAAAAAAACATAAATTATTTAATATTTATTTTCTCTGGTATTAATCCTTTGGGACGGTATCTCATTATAATCAAAAGTCCAATTCCAACTAGTAAGAATCTAAAATATGCAGCACTTTGAATTAAATGTTGTTTAACTGCATTAGTTTCTTCTAGGTGTGCAGTAAAAAAATTAATAAAAAATAGAGCAATTGGTGCAGCTTCTACCCATAAAAACCAAACAACAAAACCACCAAGAATTGCACCAAAATTATTACCAGTACCACCTACAATAACCATTACCCATATTACAAATGTGTATCTCATAGGTCTATAACTACCCGGTGTGAATAAGCCATCATTTGTAACCATCATAGCACCAGCTATTCCAACTATTGCTGAACCCAAAATAAATATTAATAAATGTTCTTTGACTACATTTTTTCCCATTGCATTTGCAGCCACTTCATTATCTCTTATAGCTCTCATCTTTCTTCCCCAAGGTGAATACAATGCTTTTTGAGTAAGAATTAATAAAATTATTACAACGGTCAAAAATAGACCTGCAAGACACAATTTTACGTAAACTGAAGATGCATCAATTACTAATTGATTTAAAACATCTTGTCTTTCAGTCAAGGAGGTTATTACATCTAATTTTTTTGAATGAAATTTTTCTACTAAATCTATAAACCATGTTGAGCCTTGTAAATCAACTTCGTAAGGAACCGGTCTTTTTAAACCAATAACATTTTTTACACCTCTTGCTAACCAATCCTCATGTTTAATTATTGAAACTATAATTTCAGCTATAAGTAAAGTTGCTATCGCTAAATAGTCTGCTCTTAGTCCAAGTGCAATTTTACCAACTATGAAAGCTATACCTGCAGCAAATAAACCACCAACTATCCATGAGAAAATTATTGGTAAACCTAATCCACCAAGAAACCCTGTTTTGGCTGGGTCAATAGCTTCTATATTTTCAATTGCTGGACCAGAAATATATCTTACGATTACAAAACCTATAATAATAATTGCAGCAACTATATAATTTCTTTTTTTTGAATTTTCGAATTTTCTTAGAACTGTACGGATTATATAAACACCAGATATTATAAGAATTAAAGAAACAACCATACCTGATCCTCCAGCTTTCCAAGCTTCTTTAACAGGTGGCACATTTACTAAAACTGCCGCCAAACCTCCTAGGGCGGTGTAACCCATAATTCCAAAATTAATTAGACCAGCATAACCCCATTGAATATTTGCCCCTATTGTCATTACAGCAGATATTAAACAATAATTTAAAATTGTAAGAGCTATAGTCCATGACTGTAGTACTCCAACAGCAATAATCAATAATATCATTATTGAGTAAGCAGCAATAATATTTTTGTGTTGCATCATAGAGTTTTACCCTTAAATATTCCTGATGGTCTAAATAGTAACACAATCACTAAAATAGAAAATGATACTGCAAATTTATAGTCGGTTGATAATAATTGCATAAGGGAATCTGGTTCCATGAATTCTGGCAATAAATATGCAAAAAATTTTTTATAAGCATAAGTAACTAAAATTTCTGCAAATGCAATTACATAGCCTCCAAGAAAAGCTCCAAATGGATTTCCAATTCCACCAACAATGGCTGCTGCAAAAATTGGCAACATATTATTAAAATAAACAAAAGGTCTGTAACTCTTATCTAAACCATAAAGTACTCCACCAATAGTTGCTAGGATACCTGCAATAATCCAAGTGATTAAAACAACCTTTTTTGGATCTATCCCAGAGAGTAAAGCTAAGTCTTCATTGTCAGAGTAAGCTCTCATGCTTGTTCCAGTTTTAGTTCTATTTAAAAACCAAAACATTATTGAAACTACAAGAACCGTAACAAAAATTGTTATTGCTTGGGTAGATTTGATTGTTAAACCTTCATTTAACCCAGTCATTTCCTTAAATTCATTAGCTTTTAAAATGAATTTTTCCCCATCAAAAAATCTTCTGTCAAATGGTCCTATAATTATCCTTATTATTGCTTGTGTAACGAACATTACACCAACGCTTACCATCGCTAATTGAACAGGTGGGCTTTTTTTAACTCGATAATAACTGAATACAAACTTATCAATAAATAACATGTAAAAAATCATCGCTAAAACCGCGGGTGGTATTGTTAGTAAGGCAGTAGGCAAAAAACCAAAACTAATTCCTAAAGATTGAAAATAAAATGTTATAAGTACAGCAACCATTGTTCCAAATGACATCATGTCCCCAGTTGCAAAATTAGCAAACCTTAAAATACCGTAGACTAACGTTACAAATATCGCACCTAATGCTAGCTGGGATCCATATGTAAGCGCTGGAATTACTGTGTAATTTAAAAGTAATACAATTGCATTTATAAAATCCATTTAAGCTCCTAAAAAAGATCTTCTAACTTCTGGATCATTTAAAAGTTCGTTGCCTGATCCCTCAAACTTGTTTTGACCTGTTACTAAAACATAACCTCTATCAGAAATACTTAGAGCCTGTTTAGCATTTTGTTCTACCATTATTATTGCAACATTAGTTTTTTTTACTTTAATGATATGTTCAAATAACTCATCCATCACAATTGGAGATACACCAGCTGTAGGTTCGTCTAACATTAATACTGAAGGCTTAATCATCAATGCACGTCCAAGTGCAACCTGTTGTCTTTGACCACCTGATAGCTCTCCAACTATTTGTGATTGTTTCTCCTCTAAAATAGGAAATAAGTCATAAATATCATTTAGGATTTTATCCAATTTATCCGTTCTTAAAAAAGCACCCACTTCTAAATTCTCCTTTACAGTCAACTCAGCAAATACATTTTTACTTTGAGGAACAAAAGATATTCCTTTTTTGACTCTGTCTTGTGGTGACAAATTTGTGATGTCCTCACCATTAATCAAAACACTGCCAGATTTTAGATTAAGTAGTCCAAGCATAGTTTTCATCGCTGTTGACTTGCCTGCTCCATTGGGACCTAAGATTGCAACAATCTCTCCCTTATCAACATTTATTGTACAAGAGCTAATAATATCTGGACCATCTCCATATCCTGCTGTCATTTTACTTCCCTCAAAAAATGCCATTTATTTTCTTCTCCCTAAATAACTATCAATTACTTTATCATTTTTTTTAACTTCATCAGATGTGCCTTCAAATAAAACAGAGCCTTCAGACATCACGATAACAGGATCACACATTCGGCTTATGAAATCCATATCATGTTCAATCATACAAAAAGTATACCCTCTTTCTTTATTTAGTCTGAGTATTGCGGTTCCTAAATCTTTTAATAGTGTTCTATTTACTCCTGCACCAACCTCATCTAATAAAACTAGATTAGCATCCACCATCATAGTTCTTCCAAGTTCTAAAAGTTTTTTTTGACCTCCAGATAAGTTGCCTGCTAACTCATTTGATAAATGCTTCAAGTTCAAAAATTCAGCAACCTCTAATGCTTTGTTTTTAATTTCTTCTTCTTCTAATTTAATAATTTTGGAACTCATTAAAACTTTCATTAATTTTTCCCCTGTTTGATTTCCAGGTACCATCATCAAATTTTCTAATACAGTAAGATTTGTAAATTCATGAGCTATTTGAAATGTTCTTAATATACCTTTTGAAAAAAGCTCGTAAGCAGGAACTCCAGTAATATCATCATTATTGAATAAAACCTTACCTTGGTTTGGTTTTAAATTACCGGCAATTAAATTGAATAATGTTGTCTTTCCTGAACCATTGGGTCCAATTATTCCTGTGATAGAACCTTTTTTAATATTAAGTGTGCAATTTGATACTGCAGCTAAACCTCCAAAATATTTTGAAAGACCATTAACTTGCAAAATATTTGTGTTTTGCTGCATAAATTAAGATTTGTTTAATCTTTTTAATAAATTATTTAGAGAACTCTGTAACAATTTATAATAGCCAGCTTTTCTTAATTGATTTACTCCTTGCCAATTTAATCCTCCGGGAGTTTGGGAGTCAGAAACAAATTTTTTCATATTTTTATCAGAGTTTTCTAATGCTAAGCCAGCTAAAGCAAAATAAAGCGAAGTTATATATTCTTGCGCTTTTTTTCTATTAGTTTTCTTTTTTACTAGCCAGTCTGATAAATTTTTTAAAGTTTCATAAAATGCTGCCATTGTTCCTGAAATAGCCCAAAAATTATTAGATAATTTTTCATTTTTAATTTCAATACTAGTTCCAACTTTATTAAAAAAATTCTTAACTTTTGCGTTTGGTGGACAGATTACAATCGGACCTAGTCCTAGAGATATCGGTGGCATAGGTATTGCTCTTACTAAATTTATTTTACGTTTAATTTTTTTTTTTAGTTTATACAGATTCAAAGTTGCAACGAAACTTATAACTGTTTGATTTTGTCTAAAATTTAAATTAGGTAATATTTGATTAGCAACCTTGGGTAGAACTCCGATAAATATCCAGTCAGATTTATTTACAACTTCCTGATTATTTTTTGCTATTTTTACTTTTTTAAATTTTTTTTCTAATTTTTTTGCTTTATTTTTATTTCTAGGGGAAATCATTATTTGTTTAAATTTTAAATTAGATCTACAAATACCAGTGATGACATCTGATGAAATATTTCCTGTACCTATAAATCCTAGTTTCATAAAAAATTGATAACATTATTATTACACCAAAAATTTCTAATTAGTAAAAAAATGGGAAGTTGAATTACTGAAAAATGTGGATAGTCCTATAAAACCGGGAGCTAAAGATGGCTAGATAGGACTATCTAGGATCAGTATAACACATGGTATAAAAATTTCATTAATGATTTAATCAAATTTGTTTAAAAAATTATGAAAAAAAGTCACAGACCACAAACAAGAGTTAAAAATCCTGAGCCAAAAATAGAGAGTCCAGATTGGGTTATATGGGCAGCCTGGGCAGATAGAATCACCTTTGAAGAGATTAGGAGCAAAACTGGAAAATCAGAAAATGAGGTAATTAAAATTATGCGAAAATCTCTTAAACCATCATCCTTCAGACTTTGGAGAAAACGCGTTCATTCAAAAAGTATAAAACACAGGAAAAAATTTGAAGCCAATAGAAAAAATATCAGAATTAAAATAAATAAAAACAATTTTCAAACCTAGTAATAAATTTATAAATTGTTATATGTAAATTATGAAAAATATAATTATGTATACTGGCCCTATGTGTGCATTCTGTGATGCAGCAAAAAGACTTTTTAAAAGAAACAACACATCGTTTGAAGAAATTGATATAGGAAATGATTTAAAGATCAGAGAAGAGATGATCAAAAAAAGTAATGGAAGAAGAACTGTTCCACAAATATTTATAGGAGACAATCATATAGGTGGATACGAAGAACTTAGAGCTTTAGAAAAAAGTGGTGAATTAAAAAATATTTTAGGAAATTAGTTATCTTAAAACACTAAAGGGATTTCTCAAACAATCTAAATTATCTAAAGTATCAAAAAATACTGCACTTAAACTACTTGAATGCGATGTTTGGCATTCTCTCGACTGACTTTTTTCTTTTGCTAATGATAAAACAAATTCTGATGGAGACTTTCCTAATGTATGTTTAACTCCATATGAAGTTGCTACAGATGTACCTGCTTGAATAATGTTGCCTGTTTTTACCATTGTATAAGTAGGACCTACTAATGATGTTGTTTGCGCACATCCATTTAAAAATAAAACAGCTAATAATATAACAAGTAATTTTCTCATGCTTCCCTAATTAAATTATTAATATTATATATAAAAAAAAGTTAAAGAAAAATTTTCATAAACCAATTTGAGTTTATTTTACTTGTTATTTTTTTCCCCAATTACCGGCTTTTTTTTCTTAATTGGTTTTAATAATTCTGTATTTTTTAAATCTAAAGCGAGACATGTAATATCATCTCTTAATTTTTCAGCTCCCCAATTAAGTTGCTCTGCAATTGTATCTACAATAGTTTTTGGTGTAGTATCTTTCAGATCTGTAACTATTTTTTGAACACCCTCTGCTCCAAGTTCTTGACCATTTTTTAAATATCCTTCAGTCACTCCATCTGTATAAACAACAAAAGTTTTGTCTTTTAAATTAATCGTCTTAGATTTAACCATTGACTCTGCAAAATACTTAATAATACCAATTGGTGGCATTTCAGATTTTATAAACTCAAAATTTTTATTACGATCAAATACCATAATGCTCTCGTGACCAGCATTAACAAAATTTACATCACCAGTTTCTATATTAAATTTACCAAAAACTGCTGTAACGAACATGCCTTTAAATTTTGCCTCTACTAGCTCGTTATTTACTCCAAATACCACTTTCTCAAGTGGGAAAGATAAGTTGGATAAAGTTCTGAATATGGATGATGCCTTTGCCATATACATCCCTGCTTTAATTCCCTTTCCGGATACATCAGCTAGTGTAAAAAAATATTCATTAGATCCTACCTTTACAACATCAAAATAATCTCCAGAAACATCTCTAGCTGGAACATTTTTCGCATAAATAAAATTTTCAAATCTTTCAATATTTGGGAAAAGGCTTTTTTGCACCCCACCAGCGAGCTCTCTTTCCTTCAGAAGTTTTGCTTCTTTTTGTAAATTTGATAACGCAATTTTGTTTTCTTCTAAAAACCTAAAATATAAGCCTGTTAAAAAAGTTAATGTTAGAATAAAAATTGGATAGCTTATATCGACTAATTCAGATTTTAATAAAAAATAACTTACACCAATAACTATTGTCACTATCAAACTTCCAAAAAATACTAATAAACTAAATTTTGGTTTTATTCTTTGTGATAGGAAAAAGGTTATAAAGCCAACAAGTATTGAAAAAAATAATTCGAATACATATGTATTTGGATTTCTGACTAAATAAGATTGATCAACTATATTTTCTATAACATTAGCGTGAACTTCTACCCCTGGAATAGTTTTTCCCAAAGGAGTTTTAACTAAATCAAATAGACCTTGTGCAGAAGCTCCAATTAGAACATATTTATCTTTAAATCGTTCTTCATCAAATTTACCATCATATACTGAACTAGCTGATATATATTGGCTCTTTAAAGATTTTTTATATTTAATCCAGATTATTCCATTTGGATCTGATAAAATTTTGTGTGGTCTAGAACTTATTCTAGTGATTCCAACCTCATTCATTTCCACATATAAATTTTTTTGTTTACCTCCAACTCTAATCATTTCAAGTCCCATAGTTGGATAAATTTTTTTTTCGAATTGAACTATTAGTGGTAACGATCGAATAATCCCATCAGTTTGATCTAAAAAAGAAATTGAACCAAGACCTTTGACACTTTTTTCTAACATTTCTAAAGATCCAATTGAATAAGGATATGAATAAGTAAAATTTTTGGGATCGCCTCCTTTAGATAGAAATTTAGCTTTAGCTTTTCTATCGTAATTACTATGAGAAGGAACGTTACTTCCCAAAACTGCAGTTACAGATTTTGAGTTTTCTAACTGTTCTTGAAAAATCTGATCGTGTCCTTTTAAATTTTGAATTTTGCTTACATCTGTCGGTATCAAATTATAAGCTTTTAAAAATTCATCAGGTGATTGCTTGTCTTTTTCAGTAAAAAAAACATCGAAACCAATTGCTTTAGGGTTTGTGGCATTTACATTTTCTAAAATTTTAGCAAAAACTGATCTACTCCATGGAAATTGACCGAATTTTCCTAAACTTTTTTCATCAATATCAATTATAACCACATCTGTTTCATTTTTATTTAGTGGAAATATTTTTTGATATAAATCAAAACTTATAAACGATATTGACTTAACGAAACTCGGGTTAGCTATTTTTATTGAAATTAAAAATATTAATAAAGCAACAAAAGTTAAATAATTTTTATATTTTAATAATAATAGCTTCACCCTTAGAATGTATATCTATTATAATTAAAGTAAATAAAAGTTAGGGGTAGGATTTAAGATATTATTTCTTTCTTCTCTTCTTTTTTCTCTTCTTTTTCTTCTTGGCTACTTTCTTTTTAACTATTTTTTTCTTCTTAACTACTTTTTTCTTCTTAACTACTTTTTTCTTTTTAGGTGCTTTTTTCTTAACTGCTTTTTTCTTTTTAGCTTTTTTCTTTGTAGCTTTTTTCTTTTTAGCTTTTTTCTTTGTAGCTTTTTTCTTAGTTGCTTTTTTCTTTGTAGCTTTTTTCTTAGTTGCTTTTTTCTTAGTTGCTTTTTTCTTTGTAGATTTTTTCGTAGTTGCTTTTTTCTTAGTTTCTTTTTTCTTAGTTGCTTTTTTCTTTTTGCCTTTAGATTTTTTAGCTTTTTCTTTTTTCTTTTTACCTTTTTTCTTTTTAGCTTTTCCTTTTTTCTTTTTGTCTTTTTTCTTATTAGCTTTTTCTTTTTTCTTTTTGTCTTTTTTCTGCTCAGTTGCTTTTGGCGTTTCTGGTTCAGCAACATCTATTTCTTGAGCATCTACTTCTACTTCTTCAGCTATATTTTGATCTACATCTAATTCTGTTGATTGAGGTTCGTTTTCATTTAATAGAACCATTCTCTGTTCATTATCTTTTTTAAGATTTTCTTTTATTAAAACTCTTATTTCCTCTTTTTCAAAACCTTGTGCTTTTAATTCCTGTCTAATTTTTTTTCTTAGTGCTTTCTTTTCCTCTTTAGATGCACCTGAAGCTTTAGCTACTCTTAAAGCTTTCATTTTTTTATTGAATTTTTTTAGTTGTTTTTTTGTAATCTGTCTTGCTTTGCTAGGAGCCTTTCCTTTTGACATACTTGCAACACTAAAAGGTTTATTCAATAATGTTTGGCCAAGATTATTTCCAACTAATACTGCTCCAGGTCTTAGTCCTAAAGTATTATTTTTTCCTGGTCCGATTAATAATGTATCTGTTTTCCCTTTAGATACATTTGTTTGAAATTCTGTACCTCTTGATCCTAGTGTCCCCTCTGGAACTTCTACTGTTAAACTATCTGGATTTTTTTTGCTAATTAATCCTGAGATTACTTTTAAACTTCCTTGTTTGACGCTAGCAACAATTTTACCATCGTTAGTTTCTGGATCGTAAATAAAGGTGTCCATTACAACTTCAGACTCAGAACCAATTGTAAATGTTGATTGATCTAATAATAATATTTGTGTTCCAGAATCTTCAGATGCGTATATAGTTTCGTTAAGATAAATTTTGTCTCCAGCTTTTAAAGTTCTAGTTTCAGTCTTAACAGTTCCATTAATTGCTCCAACTATTCCAACCAACTGTTTCTCAATGCTTAATTCTTCAGCAAACGAAATATTGCTTAAGAATATTACACCTACAAGTAGTGACAAAATTTTTCTCATATAAATGATTTTATATCAATTTTTTGAATACAAAAAACATATATTTTACTCACTTTGAGTTTTTTCAACCTATGTTTTGTGTAAAAATCCCTAATAAACCACCTTTTTTAAATATACAAAAAAATTTAATTGTTGCCTCTTTATATATTATCTTAAATTGAATGATCTCGAGATACCAAAGCCAAAAGATTCTGCAACATAATCATAATTTATAATATTAGCTTCGGAAATTGTCTTATCATATGAAAAAGACAAATTTATTAATTTATTAGGATCCAAGAATGGAAAAAAATCTCCTAGAGGTTTTAAAACAATTACATCGAATGTATTTGCTACATCTGATCTAATTAAAGCTGAATTATTACTAGAGTCAAATTCAAAATATTCATTGAAAGAAAGGGCATCTCCAACTGAAATATAAGCATAGGGCAAGTTAAAATTGACTCTAAAATTTAAATCAAAGGTTTCGTAGTCATTAGCGCCAACTTTATTTTCAGATATGCTATATCCCGAACCTATACTTGTTGAAATAATTTCAGAAAGTAAATAATCATGTCCTATAGTAACGCTGTGCCCTATGGCATTTGATTCATTTGCTGTAGTGTCAGATGAATTATGGTTTCCTTTTGAATCGGAAAGTGTGTATGAGTAACTATAAGTGCTCCTATCACCACTTGGAAAAAAACCAGATAATCCTGCCATTGTTGAAAAACTATCGGCATCATCTATATAATCAGATTTGCTTAACATTCCAAATATTGATATTCCCTGATTTCCTATTTGAGTATCGTATGCAGATGTAAGTGTATAACCTTCAACATCGTCGCCTGTTTCTATTACTTGTCTAGAGTCTGAGACACTTGCACTAAGTAAAAAAGACGAACTTTCGCCAATCTGTCTTACTGCAGAAATATCAGTACTCGCACTGTAAGTTCTATCATGCATTGGCGTGGTAAAGACATCAAGTGCATCCGAACTCATTTGTAATCTTGTTGTCGATACACTATTAACATTATTACTTTGAGAAAGACCCCAATTCACCCCTGCAACAAAATTCCATAATTTAGGTCTTGCTCTATCCTCTAGCTCTTGCTCTATTTCTGCAACTGTTAACAAATCTTCCTCAGTTGCATCTTCGTTGCTTTTAATTTCATCTATAACTATTAATGCTTTATCTGGCGAGTCTGCTTGAACAAGAACAGAAAGTAAATACATTTTAATTTCAATATTATCTGGATAAACCATATTTAATCTTTCCAATGTTGAAATAGTTTGTTTGAAGTTACCCATCTTTCCCTGTTGCTGCGCGTACTTTATATTTAATTCTAAATCATTAGGTTTTTGCAATATTTGCATGTAAGTGATATTTTTTTCAGATGAAATAGCTTTCGTGAAAAATAAAAAAGTAATGAATAAAATTACTGATATTTTTTTAATATTGTACATGTTCCCTAACTCAAAATTCAACAGAGAATATTTTAATAAATGAAAATTTCAATTAATTTTTTTCTTCAAATGTCTAAGATAAATGGAGAGTTTAGCTAGATAATCTAATATTTATTGATCGTTTAATATTAACTACAATCACCACCCTCACGTATTGAGCCATTTCTGTTAAGACACATTACATCTTCAGCGCCACCACCTGTTTTTTCAGCGAAAATTTGAAATGATCCTCCGCTACCAGCTGAAGCAACACAAAGTGTCCATCCTAAATCGTCAGGCACTACATCTTCATCATCAAAAAGTGAGTCATTCAATGCTGCAACTGTGGTCTCACTAGGATTACAAGTTTCGTCTTCTGAATTAGTTAAGTACGAACCAGTCTCTGCATACCATTCTGCCTCTGCGAGAGCAACAGCTTGCATTAAACTTTTCATTGTAGTTTTTTTCGAAGAATTTAAATAACCGTTATAAGTTAGTACACTAGCAGATGCTAAGATTCCAATAATAGCAACTACGACCAGTAGCTCTATAAGTGAAAAGCCCGGGCTTTTACCCGGGCTTTTATAAAAACAATTTAGATTATTATTCAACAGTTACTGTATTCTTTAAAACAAAATCACCATCTGCAGTACATGGCTCATCAGTCTTACCATTTCCAAAACATGTTGTAATAGTTATTAAGCTATCACTTGTTGGTGATATAGTAACAGTTCCAGAAGAGTAAGTATCACCAGTTCCTTCATCCACAGCAAGTGATCCTGAATCGTACGGATTTTTGTCTTCGATTGGTGAAGAGGATGTACTTTCTAAGTGGGCTGTAATATCACTCGCAGCTAAATACTGTGTTCCTGTTTTACAGGCTAAACCACCTGAACCACCTTTTTTCATTATAGTATCGCCATCATTAATCGAGCATTTTGTGTACTCTGATGCAATGTATTTCATAACATTGTTATGAATAGACTTTACCGCATTTTTCTTAGCTGAAGATATGTAACCATTGTAGGCAACAACACCAACAGCAGCTAAAATTCCTATAATCGCTACAACAACCAGTAGCTCAATAAGAGTAAAACCTTTGTTATTTTTTTTCATTAAAACCTCTTTTATAAATTTTTATTAAGAAACATTAATAATAAATTTTGATTATGTAAATATCAAAAAAGGTGTATAAAATGAAAGAATTATGCTCAAATTGGGCAAAATTTGTAAATTATGACATATAAAGTAGAGGAACTAAATAACGTAAGCATTGTCCACCTAAATGGTGAAATTGACATGGATGTTGCAGATAAAGCAAGACAAACTATTTTACCATTAATTGAGAGTGGAAAAAGTGTTCAAGTAAATTTAAGCAAAGTAGATTATATGGATTCCTCTGGTATTTCAGTACTCATTGAAGGTAAACAACTTGCTGAAAAAAAAAGTACAAAATTTGAATTAATAGAGGTAAGTAAACCTGTAGAAAAAGTTTTATCAATGGCGAGGAAATTTTTATGAGTTATAAAGTTACTGAGGAGGGAAATATAAGCACTGTACATCTAGATGGAGAAATAGATATGGATGTAACAGAAAAAGCTAAAGAGGTAATTTTTCCAGTTATTGATAGTGGTAAAGAAGTTCATTTAAATTTAAGTCAAGTTCAATATATGGACTCTTCCGGAATATCAGTATTAATAGAAAGTCATCAAAGAGCACTTGAGAAAAATACTAAAGTTATTATTAAGGATGTAAGTAAGTCAGTTCTAAAAGTTATTATGATGGCAAAATTAGAACAAATATTAAATTTGGAATAAATTCATGAGTGAAATCGCTCACCAAGATCACATTGAAAAAAAAGCATTTTTGGTAAATTCATCTAGCCTAAAAGATGTTAGAGTTTTTTGTAGAGAAGTATTTGAAAAACTTCATATCCAAGAAGATCTAAAAGAAGAATTAGTTTTAGCTATTGCAGAAGCTGCACAAAATATTGTTAAACATGCATTTAAAAATTCCGCAAGTCCAACTGAGTTAATGGTTGTTCAAATAAGTTGTGAAAACAACAAACTCCAAATAGCTTTTTACGATAGAGGAACACCTGTTGATCCAAAAAAAGTAAAGCATAGAGAAATTGATAATGTGAAACCAGGTGGACTTGGAACTTTTTTTATTCAAGAAATAATGGATGCTGTGGAATTTAAGGATGGGAAAAAACCTTGGATTAATCATTTAGTTCTCACTAAACAATTATAAAATTTAACCTCCCATCAAAGCACCAACGTTAAATATTGGTGAATACATAGCTATCATTAAACCACCAATCATAACTCCCATAAATACAATCATTATAGGTTCAATTAATGCAGACATATTATCTACCGTTTGGTCAAATTCTTCCTCATAATATTTTGCAACTGAATTAAACATTTCATCGAGTTGTCCTGTTTGTTCACCTACAGAAATTAATTGACTGAAAGTTGGTGGAAAGAGAGGTTCTTTTAAAAATAATTTTGTTAAAGTATCTCCCGAGAAAACTCCTTTTTTAACATTTTCAAGAGCTTCAAGTACAACAACATTGTTACTTACCGATTTTGCAATTTCTAAACTTTCCAATAAATTAACACCAGCTGCACTTAAATTTCCAAGAATTAATGAAACTCTTGCCAGCATTGATTTTAATATCATTTCACCAAATAATGGTAACTTTAAAACTTGTTTGTGCCATCTATATTTAATAGCTGCATTTTTTTTCGTTGCAAAATTAAATCCAAAGTAAAAAGCAATACCGCCAAAAAATATTACTTTACCGCCTGCACCTCTTAAAAAATCACTCATACCCATAATCGTTGCTGTTGCAGCAGGTAATTCTAATCCCATTCCAGAATACATTTCTGCAAATATTGGAACGACTTTAATCAACATGAATGCTGTTACAGTAATTGCAACTGTGAACATTATACTAGGATACATCAATGCACCTTTGATTTTCTTTTTAATTTTCTCTTTTTTTTCTATTGCATCTAGTACTTTGAATAAAAAGACATCCAATTTACCACTAGCCTCACCTGCTTTAATTAGGTTTACATAAACGTTGTCAAAATGTTGTGGGTACTTTTCAAAGCATTTTGATAAAGTAACTCCACCTTCTAAACTTTTCCTAATATCCTCTATAACTTCTTTTATTGCTGGACCTTCAAGCTGATCTCTTAACATTGCTAAAACCTGAAGAATTGGTAGTCCAGCCTTTACCATTGTTGCAAATTGTTTTGTAAATATAAGAATTTCTTCAACTTTAATTTTCTTACTTTTGCCTAAAAATGATAACGAAAAGCCTTTTTTCTTTTCCCCTGATTTTTCAGTTTTTTTCTTCTTGCCTTTTATAAGATTGGTAATAATGACTTTTTGCTCTTTAAGTTTATGAGATGCTTCATCGAGATTAAGAGCCTCAATATCACCTTCTACGTATTTACCATCCGAAATACCTTTATAATTATAAATTTCCATAAAATTTTTTATTCTGAAGTGAGAACTCTTTCGTACTCTCTAAAATTAAGATCTCCCGCAGAAATTAATCTTCTTCCCATATCTTGCATTGTTTGGAAGCCTTCTTTGATTGCAATTTCTCTAAGTTCAGGAGTTGTTGCTTGTCTTAATATTGCTTCTTTTAATGGTTTTGAAACAACCAGTATTTCATAAATACCTTGACGACCTTTATAACCTGTATCCTTACACTTAGGACAACCTTTTCCTTTGAAAGCTTTAGCTCTTGATGCTTGTTCAGCTGTAAATCCTAAATCTTGTAAAACTTTTGGTGTTACATCTTCGTCTGGTACTCTACATTCTTTGCAAGTTCTTCTTGCAAGTCTTTGTGCTAAAACTAATTGGCAAGCTGCGCTAATTAAATAATCTGGAGTTCCCATGTTTTGTAATCTCGTGATTGTACTTGGTGCATCATTAGTGTGCAGTGTACTAAATACTAAGTGCCCTGTTAATGCAGCCTTCAAACCAATATCAACCGTTTCTTTATCCCTCATCTCTCCGACGAGTATTATTTCAGGGTCTTGCCTTAAAAAAGATCTTAGTGCTGATGCAAAAGTTAATCCTATATCATCCTTAATTTGAACTTGTCCAACTCCATCAAGTTCATATTCGACAGGATCTTCAGCTGTTAAAATATTAAGATGAGGCTTACTAACTTCTTTTAATATACTATACAAAGTAGTTGATTTACCAGATCCAGTTGGTCCAGTAACTAGAATTAATCCTTGAGTACTATGTATTGATTTTCTTAAATTTTTTAAATCCGCATCATCAAAATTTAATTGTTCTAAGGTTATATCTCCTGCGTCTTTGTTTAGAACCCGCATAACAATTCTTTCATTGTTTGCTGTTGGTAAAATTGATAGTCGAAGGTCAACAACTTTTCCATCAATTTTGAAATTTATTGCTCCGTCTTGGGGAAGTCTTCTTTCAGCAATATCTAGTTTGCCCATTATCTTAAATCTTGTAACAACTGCACCATAGTTATCATGTAAAAATTTTCTATACTGCTCTTGTTCTTGAAGCATTCCATCCAAACGATATCTAACTCTAGATGAAAACCTATATGGTTCTATGTGAATATCACTGACGCCTGATTTGATTGCATCTGCAACAACTGCTGTACTAAACTTAATAACTTCAGATTCATTTTCAATTGCTTCTATATCTTCTTCTGGTGCTTTTTCTAGAACTTCTCCTGCTTCACCTAAATCAGAGTCAAAAGTTTTTGTCTTTTCTTTATTCTCTTCTCTAATTGTTGCCGTTGTAACTTCGCCACTTTCGCTAGTTAATTTTTCTATAAATTCTGAAATTTGAGTTATTTTAGCACCATGCAATTCAATATTTTTTTTTGTTATTGCTTTAAGGTTTCTCATTAAGCCAAGTTTGGAACTGTCCGGTATAGCTATATGAAGTGTTTTTCCATCTATCTTGAAAGGTGCAACAAAATTTACTTTAATATAATTAGATGGCAGTACTGATTTAATATCATCTGAAATTTCAATTTTAGATAAATCTTCCACTTCAAGATTTTGCTCTTTTACTAAAAGTTGTAAAATCTTATCTTCATCAGTTAGTTTTAAATCAAATACAGCCTCAATTTGTGACTTATTACCTTCAGTACTATTTTTTTTTATACTTATTAAATCTTTGCCAGATATAACGTCATTATCAATTAAGACGTTAATTAAATTAATTTCGCTTTCTCTACTTATTTTTAGCATAACAATTTTAAAGTACTCTCGGTGCTATAAATACCAAAAGTTCAGACATATTATCCACTTTTCCTTTACCTGAAAACATTTTTCCTACAACCGGCAACTTATTAAGACCTGGCACGCTTTCTAGGTTATCTGAAATGTCATTTTTCTTTATCCCACCTATTACAACTATATCACCATCAGCAATAAGCAATTTAGTCTGTATTTCCATAGTATTTATGCTACCTGCTGATCCAACTGGAGAATCATTATTTACTTGGATATCTAAAAGAACATTTCCATCTCCTATTATATTTGGAGTTACCTGCATTTTTAAAGCTGCGTCTTTAAATGTGACTGGGCTGTCTCCGCTTCCTGGTACTTGTATTTGAATACCTTGAGTTATAGATGCTGACTGATTGTTTAAGGAAAATAGTTTAGGGTTTGAAATAATTTTTGTTTGTCCTTCTGCTTGTAAAGCTTCTATCTGAACTCTTAATATACCAGCAGGTGTCTTTTTCAATACACCTAAACCTGCGGTAGCTGGTATGGTACCAGAAGCATTAAAATTAAATATTCCATCAGCGCCTGAAGATCCTGCACCTGTGATTGCTGCTGTATCTGCAGTAAAATCTGCACCTTCAGATCCGCTTGGACCAGAAGTTATAGTCGGTCCATCTCCTCCTGTACCTGCGGCTCTCAGACTTTTTCTTGTATAAGCTCCACCAAGTTTCGAAGCTAATCTTTTCTCAAAAGTTGATGTTGCCTCAACTATAAAAGCTTCAATCAATACTTGCTTTGTTCTTACGTCAATTTCTCTAATTACTTTATCTACAACATCTAAATCCTTTTCTTTTCCTCTGACAATTACTGATCTTGTGGTGCTTTCCTCAGTCACTTGGATCGGAACAAAGCTTCCTGTTCCAGCCGTCTGTGTAAATAGTTCTAATATTGTAGCTTTAGCTTCGGCTGGAGAGATATAATATAATCTAAAAATTTCCGAAACTATAGGTTCAACAGAGTCTTCTATTTCGATTTTCTTTTTAACAGCAGAGGCTCTTGCTGACTTGTAGCTTTCTTGAGAGGTTAAAGTAGAAGGAGTTGCAACTCTAATTATATTACTTGCAACATCGATATCTGCTGCATAACTTTTAATATCTAAAAGAGCATTAAACGCTTTATCCCACGGAACTTCGACTAACTCAGCTGTTACAGATCCAGCAACATCTTCACCAACTAAAATATTTATATCACCAATTTTAGCCATTAAGTTCATTGCTTCTTTATAATCTAAATTTTGAAACTTAAATGTTACATTTTGTTTTAGAAGATCATAATCGTCAGGTATTAATAGATAGTTTTTTTCTTTAACTGAGGAAATTTTTTTTCTTTTATTTAACTTTATAACATCGCCTTCAACAGGAGTTGGTCCCATATCAACAGTTTGATCTATTTCTTTTTTTCCTAATTCTTTTACATCAGTTTTTATTAAAGGAGTGTTATGCTTATATTTTTTCCCAAATTTAAATTTATCTTTTTGATTGGTTTGACAACCTGATAAGGCGATAATTGAGATAAATAAAATTAATATTGTTTTGTTAATTAATTTATTCATTTTTTATCTTGCCCTCTCGACAATCTGGTTTTTAAAATTTATTACTAAGTATGAGTCCTCATCTCTTTCAAATACAGCCTCATTATTATTAAGTGCAACTAACTTTACTCCTGGACTTAATTCTTCAAAAAGTTTTAATGTGAGTGTGTCTCCACCAGCGTTTATAAGTGTTGCAAAGCTATCTGCTTCACTAGCTACAACTCCTACCAATTTGTAATTGTACAAGCTCTCACCTGATTTAGGCTCGCTACTAGTTTGATCGTTTTCTAATAATTTAACTTCTGTTCTGCCACTTATTGAAGAGTCGCCTACAAAAGGATCGTTCAGCGGTAATGGTTCTTCTGCACTTTTTAATGCTTGTTCTTTTTTAACTTCTTGATTAATTTTTTTAGCTTTCTCAATAATGTTTTGCTCTTTATCGTGGCTATCAGACATAGAGTGGCTAACCAATAATAATAAAATTACTATCGATGAAATTAATGTTTTAAAAAAAGTCATCAGCCAACCCCACTATCGTTAAAGTTCCACTTACTTTTATCGTCCCGGTTGAATCCCCTTTTACCACTTTGATTGACTCTTTGTCAAAGTTTAACATTTTTTTAGATAGAGATAGAGCTCTTTTAAACTTGATATAGCCAATAAAATTACCTGTAATCTCAAAATCTACTGGGATTGTGTAGTAAGCCACATTTTCTTTTTTAATTGCACCTTTTTTCTTTGCTTTTTTCTTCTTTTTTTTGCCTTTAGATACTTTGGCAAGTGCAGCTGATTTGGTAACTTGCTTTATCTCTTTTTTTTCAATTTTCGAAATAACTAAATCATTTTCTCCAGCAAATAAACTTAAAGTGTTATACAAGCCTTCAACCTCAGCTTTTGAATGGAATAAAGTTGAGTACTGATCATATCTAGGTTTAAGTTTTTTAATTTTTCTTTGTTTTGATTTAATTTGTTGAACAAATTCGACAGTTTCCTGTTTTTTCTTGTTCATGTCATCTAATTGGATTTTTTTCTTATTAACTATTGGATTTAAAACTGCATAGTAAATGATTAAGAAAAATATTACAGCTCCTACCGCAATACCTATTCTAGTTAAAGTTTTTTTATCTGCTAACTTTAAAATTTTTTCTTTTATATCCTCGACTTTTAAATTTTTTAAATCAATATTTAAGTCCATAATTAGCCTCTTTTAATTTTTACAAAAACTCTAAATCCTTTCATTGTTGCTCCTCCTACAGTTGATCTTGGAAGTTTCATTGATGACAAGGATGCTTGTTCTATCAATTTTTGTTTTCCTAAATTTTCAATAAATTTTAAAATGTCTTGGTCAGTAGCCGCGATACCCTGAATAGTGATATTAAATTTCCCGTTGTATTCAACAGAGTCAAATCTTACCCTTTTTGGTACACTAGAAGCAACTTGTGCAAGAACTCTATATGTAAGTTCCTTGTTTGATTTTAAAGTTCTACTCAACTTTAATGTGGTCTCAATTAGCTTTAACTCTTTATCAATTTCCTTAACTTCTTTTCCTTTCTCAACATGAATTTTTTTTACCTTTTCATAATCAGATAATTGCTTGTTATATGAATAAATTTGCCAAAATGATAAAGAAAATAAAATTAAGTATAGACCTGCAACGGTTGCAGCTACGCCTTTGAAGGCAAAACCAGAAATTGCCTTCATCTTCTTTTGTTTGAACATGCTTTGTCTATTTGGCAACAGGTTGATATTTTTTACTGCAGTAACAAATTTATAGTAACCGAATACATCTAATTTTCTAAATGCAAGACCAATAGCTGTTGTAAGATATGATCTATTTGGTAGATTTACTTTTTCTTCAAATTGCTTTGGAACATTTAAACCCTCGATTGGGTCAAAAAGATTAAACCCAACATTCATTAAGTTTTTCCTAAAGAAAGATAAATATTCGTCGACGTTTTCAATATCAGATACTACTTTAATATTTCTAATTCTTTTTTCGTATTTAGTCTCAAAATCTTGAATTGCCTGTTTGACTTGTGTTACATACCTTCTAACAAGTCCCTCTTTCTCCTCGACATCTTGTGAGGATAGAATAATTTTTCTGTCTAATCCTCTTAAAAATATATCAGTAATAATAGGGTTATTATCGTACAATATCATTAAATAATTTTCATCTAAACCAAACTCTAAGACAGCAGTCAAACTCGCATCCTCAGTTTTATTTGAAATTTGGTTAATTTGATCTACTGCAGATTTCAATGCAAAACACTTTACATCAATGATCACTGGATTTAATCCAGCATTTTTAATAATTGTTGTATAACTATTAATGTCTGCTAATTTTGAAGCAACAAACAATATATCCATTGTATTTGCTTTTTCATTTTTATTTATTACTTGATGAAAAATAGAATAGTCATCAAGATTATCAGTTAATTGAACTAAGTTTTCCCACAATGAATTTGTTTCGATAGCTTTCTGTAATTCTTCTTCTTTCATAAGTGGGGCGGTTACAACTCTTATTATCGCGCTTGTAACTGGTATTGACAAAGCCGCATTAGGAGTAGAAATTTTATATTTTTGAAGGACTAATTTAAGTTCTTCTGTAAATTTATCAGCGTTTTCTAAAACTGTACTTTCATCTGAAATTTCTATTTTGTGAGTATGAAATTTATCTAAAACCCATTGATTAGCTTTGTTACTTGAAATTTGAGCAAGTCTAATTTCTTTGTTAGATAATTCCACACCAAGAATTTCTTCACCTTGTACGGAAGATTTTCCAAGTTTAGATTTAAAAAAACCTTCAAGTTTAGATTTTAAATTATTTTTTGAGCCTGCTGAAAGTTTTGGTGTTTTAATTCCTGATATATTTGGTTTTTTAATTTTAATATCTTTTAATTTTCCAAATATATTTGTTAGTTTACTTTTCACTTGATCCGTTTTTGAAACTTCAGAGCTTTCTGTTGTTTGAGCTTGAGTTGCTTGATCTGAAGTTTTATTTTCTGTGTTTTGGTTTGCAGCTACACTCTCGGGTACTGAAGCGGTAGGCGCAGGTTGTTCATTAATATTTGGTTTATTTTCCTCAACACTTGTTTGATTTTCAATATTTTCTGCTTGAACACTTTGTTTTTTTAATCTTTCGCTCTCAGCAATAACGTCATCGTACCATTTTTCAAGAATTGGTATTGCTTCATCCAAATTCGTCGTACCTGAAGAAGAAATTTTTTGTTTTCCGTCAATATAAAGTCTACCTACCCAATTTTTTGATTTTAATTCGCCTTTATACTTATCTTGCCTTACATAAATATGTAATCTTCCATCTTTTTTATGTATTACTTGGTGGCCAGAACCAGAATCTTGGTCGTTTGTGCTGCTCTCAACTCTTAATTCTTGATTTTGGTCAACTTTTTGATCTTTACTCTCATTTCCCTCAGAAGTTGTCTCTTTATTTGAACTCTCCTCAGGTTTTGTGCTATCATTTGAATCAATTTTTGATTGATTCTCATCATTTGACTGAGAACTTTCCTCGTTAACTATTTTTTTTTCGTCGTCTTGATCGTTCATATCATTTTAAATATATTTTCTCTAACACAAATTTACGAATCTCTAACACAAATATCATTGTAAGTCTAACACATAACTATAAGTTGCATGACCAAAATGGGCTATTTATGCAAAAATCCAATTAAATCAACACTTTTTAATTAAAAAAAAATTTTAAGCAAAATTTTTGAAATTGGGGTAAATTTACAAATCTCTAACACAATTTTTAAAAACTCTAACACAAGTCAGATTTTTAAATTGTGTTAGAGAATATTAAATTTTTAAATTTTCAAAAAACTCAATAAAATCAACAATAATTACAATTATTAAATAATTAACTTTTTTTGTGTTAGAGTAGTACCTTTTTGTGTTAGAGATATTTTTTTATAAAAATTTTTTTATTTTAGAGCTCAAAATTTTCACAAAAGATGCAAAATTTGACAAATAAATTTTTTTTCTACCTTAAATTGTACAATTTTTAGAAAAATTTTTAAAAATAATGCACTTTTAAATTGTTTTTTTTTAAATTTTTTTAAATTAAAGAATTAATTATGAAATAAATCAAATTTTACCTATTCAAGAGGGTTTCCTCTTATATCTGTATTTAATTCTTGGTAGACCATTACAGTTATTGTTCTAAAGTTATTAATCATTCTCTCTAAATTAAAATCTAGATTAACTTTATTGCAATTTAATTCTTTAAAGTAAAAATTTCTTGATTGATATAACGAAGGATCTATTTCATTAGTAATTATATTTAATATATTTGATTTTTTTTCTATTGCAAAGTTATATCTGCAGACATTACTTGAGGCCCAATACAAAATAGTTGTAAGAATTATCCCAAATATAATCATTATCTTGCTTATACCAATCATTTACCATCAACAACCACAATTGTTAAATCATCTTTCTGTATCCGACCAGATTTAATTATATCTTCAATAATTTTATTTAATCTTTCGTTGTTTGGAACTTCTTGATACTTCTTTATATAATTTTGGAAACCTTGAGACTCTAACATTTTTCCTTCAGCATCTTTAATCTCCGTAATACCATCAGTAAAAATGTACATTGAGCTATTAGAAAAATTAATTTTTGTTTCTTTAAATTTAAATTTTGGTGCAATACCAAGTGGTGGACCTGCTTCTTCAAAATTAGAAAAGTTTCCGTTCTTAGAATAAATTAACGGAGGTTCGTGTCCTGCGTTTGCTAAAGTTAATTCTTTTTTATTGCTATCATAAATTCCTATCAACATTGTAACAAACATTCCTCTTGAAGTAGTCTCACATATTTCAGAATTTAAAATATTTAAAAGTTCTGCTGCAGAAAAATTTGTTTTACTTAAACATCTATAAAGACTTGAAGCCTTTGACATTAACAAAGATGATTTAATTCCTTTACCTGAAACATCTGCAACACCAAATCCAAAAACTCCGTCTGAAATCTCTGCGAAATTATAAAAATCTCCTGAAACTACTTTTGCAGGAATATTTATTCCAGCGATTGGAAAATTTTCTTTTTTGTTTTGAGATAATAAAGTTTTTTGTATTTCACCAACAATTTCTATTTCTTTTTGCATTCTATTCTTTTCAACTAAATCTTTTGCCATCTTTGCATTTCTAATTGCTAAAGCAGCTGGTCCAGATAAAGTTTCTAAAAGTTTTCTATCATTTTCTTCAAAAAGTTTATTGCCAGTTTTTTTATTTAAACAATGTATAACACCAATGCATTCCCCTGAAACAATTAATGGTGAACATAAAACAGAATATGTAGTAAAATTTGTTTTGTTGTCTAAATCAAAATAAAACTCTGCAATTTCTCTTACATCTTTTCTTACATCTCCAACTCTAATACATTTTTTTATAACTGCTGCTTTTCCCATTACACCTTGAGTAATTGGTATTTCAAAATCTTCTAGGTAAGCTTGATGTTTGGATGCAATACACTGAAATGTTTGGCTTTTGTCATCAATAAGAAAAATGTTTGCTGCTTGCGCATTAATTCTTTTAATAATTACTTCTAATGAATTCTGTAATGTTTCTTTCAAATCAAGAGACTTTGCAAACTCCTGGTTCATTTGAGTTACAATAGCCAAATCTTTGCTACTAGTATCCTCTACCTCATTTTTCAATTCTTTTTTCTTACCAAAAAACATGTTTTTAATTGGCAATCTATTACTTTTTTGATAATTTTCCACCATGGAAGTAATCATTTATTCACCTAACTTTTACCTTCATTTACAAGATGCACTTGTTTTAATTCATTATGTTTTTGATAGTATATTAGAAATTACAGCCCAAATCAAACTATAGACCGTGTTATCAATTACAGCATTCATTTTGGGAGCTCTGTGGGGTAGCTTCTGTAATGTATGTATTTATAGGCTACCATTGGATCAGGACGTTATTACTGGAAGGTCTAAGTGTTTAAAATGTAAAAAGCAAATTAATTGGTATGACAATATTCCATTCTTTTCATTTATGATTCTTAAAGGAAAATGTAGATCATGTAATTCTGTAATAAGCTTTCAGTATTTTTTAGTTGAAGCAATTTGCGCTTTTTCTTTTCTTTTTGTTTTTTTGTTATTTGGCTTAACGACTACAACTTTGTTATTTTTTATACTTATTATATCTTTTGTTATTATTTTTTTTGTAGATTTAAAACATTTTATCATTCCCAACCAAATAACATATAGCTTAATGGCTATAGGATTTATTAAATCATTTGACCCTAATTTAAATCAATCTATCTTTCCGGATTATATTCACTCTCTTATTGGTGGTGTGTTTGGATATTCTATAATTTGGTTATTAATATATTTATATAAAAGAATCAAAAATAAAGACGGTATGGGTTTAGGTGATGCAAAACTTTTGTCTGCTCTAGGGTTTTGGTTTGGTTGGATTTCAATCCCATTCATTTTAATTTTCTCATCTTTAACAGCTTTAGGATTTTCTTTACCAAGTTTAATTAGAAAATCAAAAAATTTAAGTACTGAAATTCCTTTTGGTCCCCACTTAGTAATTGGGTGTATTCTTTATTTATTACTTATTGACTTTATATTTTTGTTCTTAGTTTGATTGAGAAAATTATATTTTAATTATTATAATTAATTTATAGTTATTAATAACTACTGTCTCTCCAACCGCCTCTATTTGAAATTATATCTCCAGGTAAGGCTGGAACTCTATAAAGTGTAGAAGAGTCTTCACTTGGACCTGCAACGTTAGCGTAGAGATTGGTTCCAAACACAACAAGTTCGGATAACACACCTTCATTAATATACGCACAAGCATTATTTTCTGTTCCAATGGTAACTGTATCTTGAGAACCAGTACTTGATGCCGTGTTATTATCAACATTAGTTTCAATTGAAGCGTTGGTTTGTAGTCCTTGAGATTTGTTCGTACCACATTCATCATCTGTAACACATATGTAGGCATTACCTTGATTACATTTATTTTGACCAATAGGTGGTTGGTAAACTGGAAAATATACCTTACCACTAAATAAAGTTGGTGGTGCAGATGCTTTTCTATATTGTCTTGGTGTTATAAATGATCCACCTTCATCTCTATCTAATGCTATGTACCAAGCTTTCTTGTTTCGTGTAGGACATTTATCACCAAACACATCCCCAGTAACATTATTACAAATAACTGCATCCTCTAAACTATCTGCCTGTTCAGCATTTTGGTTCGCTTTAATTACAAAACCATCTTCAGATCCTTTTGGAACTTTTGTGTGAGGTGCACCGGAATTTCGTGCATTATGATTGAACAATGGAAAATCTTCATCTTTAACTCCATATAAAATATTATCTAATCCTGGCTCCTGACCACCTAAGTCTGTAAAATTACCGGTAGAACCAAATAACCAGAACTGATTGTCAGTGAAACCTATACCAGCATCCATTGAGAAATAGCTATACCTTGCATTATCTGTACTAGCATTTAGTTTGAATAATGTTGTTTGATCAAATAAATCTGCATCATTTTCTTGTGAACTTGTAAGGTTTATTTTTGTAATCTTTCCTTCAAGATCATTTACATAAACCATTGCTCCTCTCCAAGGAATATTAAACGCTGTATCTGGTGTAATAACTAAAGGCGTAGAAGGTATTGAGTTATTTATATCACTTCCACCTGGTGTAGGCTCTACATTATCACCCACTGTAATGCCAGCTGGATCGGTATCAACTATACTTATAGGTCCTCCATTTTCTTCTGCGCCAAAAATTGAACCAGGGTTATCTCTATCTTCTAAATTTACTAAGAAAAGAGCAGAACCTGCGCATGGATCATTCTTACTTAAACCACCCCCCATCACTGCCACATAGGTATCGTTTTTTACATCATCTCTTTTTGTTTTAGATACTGAAGGAATTCTAAATATTCTCGGTGATGACCAAGTTTCACCTAACTGCGTATAATCATAAATTGGATCTATTCCAGTTGCACCTCTGCATGCTGTTGAGATACTAAATTGATTAGATTCAGTCGGTTCAGCATCAGACACATTTATATTAATTACTTTTTCTTCGTTAAATGTAACTTGCAAACTACCATCTTTCATCATTGCGCTTGCAATTGGTATAGACTTTGCCACTCCATCTTTTATTTCTGTAGCTGTTAAAACTCCATCTGGTATTCTATCTCCATCGTCGTAATCGAGAACTATACCATCGAAATTAAAAGTTGTTCCTCTGAAACAAGATGCTGTTCCATTAACAGCAAAATCATCACTATCATCACATGGTGCTATTGCATCTTGTCGTTCAGTAACTTCAGGATTAGCGTCTGTTTGATTTCCCTCATCCTCTTCTCTTGCAGCATTATAGTTTTCTTGTGCCACAATACCCTCTTGAGATTGCAACATAGATGCAAAACCAGAGTTGTAAGTTTTTTGTGTGATATTACCCTCATGGTCAGCAATTAAAATTCTTTTATTGATATTATCATTGTAAATTGAAAACATATGAATTGGACCCTTAGATCCACTTATTTCTGGATGGGTAACATCTAATACAGAGAAACCAGCTCCTCCTCGTCCATATGGAATGAATAATATAGTATGCCAACTTTTTTTAGTTTCAATAGCTCCCGAAGGTGAAATTCCTTTTATGAAAACGTCGTGTATCACTGGTGAGCCGTCTACACCAAATATTGGATTGGAACCACCAGCATTACCGTTTACTTTACCATTATAATTTTTATTTATCACTTGAGGTAATAGTCCTGCAACAAAAGGTGGTATAAAACCCCAAATTTCTTCTCCAGTTTTTGCATCTAAAGCATGAAGTATACCTGAATTTGCTCCAGCATAGATTACACTTTTTCTTGAATCATTATTTATTGCAAAGCTTTGATAATTATTTTTGCCTCTCCAATAGGCTTCTTTATTTTCACTATCAAATTTAACATTTGCGTCTGGTTTTCCAACTTCTACCAATTGTGAATGGTAAACATCTCCCATGACGCTATCTCTTTTTTCATTTATGTTACAATCTCCATCGTAATCAAAATAATCTGTACCGCTCATGAAATTAATTAGTCCAATTATATCATCTGAATTTCCATTAGAACCTAAATTACAACCTGTTGCACCATCGTGATAATCTTTTACAGTATAGTTTAAAGATTCAAATAGATTTCCAATCGCACTTGAGTTTGCAGTTGTGAAATTATCCCAATTTCCTATGTATGGAACAGTTGGCATAGCAGTCCAAAGATTTCTTCTATCTTCATCGCCTGCTGATGCTGATTGATTTCTAATCGTTACTGCTGCATTCCAATTTCCCTCAACATTCATTTCATGAGTTACTGTGCCGTCCTTATCTAATTTTTTTCTTAATATTTTTCCTCTCCATTCTGCAAATTGCTCATAACCAAATTGTGCTTGATACAATGATCCACCTTCTTGAATAGTTGCGGTAATTGATGGAGCTGTAAACGCTAACTTGTCAGCAATAATTTGCCTAATTTTACTTGTCAGTTCACTTTTTAAATCTTCAGGTGTATTTGCTACAATGACGTCTTCACATTCATCTGAACTATCGTCGCCACAAGAACCAGCATCAGCTAACCTCTCAAATGCTCTCATAGAGGATCCTCTTATATTTCCACCATATGCTACAAATAATGTCTTAATACCCTGTTGTCTCAATGCTGCGATACGAGCTCGTGCTGGACCTGTATTTCTCATAGCACCATCTCCAACGACAATCACATAATTTAACTGACATTCAGACGTCTCATCAAAAACTAATCCACCTGCACTAGCATCATTAAAATATTTCTGTGCCATTTGTGAAAAGGCATTAGCATCTGTACCCCACGCAAGCCCCAATGGTCTGAGAACAGTCATTATCCTGCCAGCGCCTCTTGAGCTTACTCCAACATTTATACAAGAGTCACTATTACATAGTTGGCTTCTACCCTCTGGGTGAGAACCATTCCAGCCACGGTAGTAAACACACCCGTCATTTCTATGACAATGCCTACCGCCTCTTCTACTATTTTTTCCTCGACCACTTTCGCCTGCGTTCCAATGTCCAAATCCAAAATGAGCTCCAGTTGTTAAAGTTGTGTCATTTACAATTGCATCAATAGCTTGCTTAACTCCAGTCCATCTATTTATTCTTGGACCTCCCATACTTTCTAACCAAGCAGAATCTCTGGCGGCATTAGTAAAGTCGTCCTCGTTAAATTCATCAATAAATCCAAAATCGGTTGATGTCAGTATTCTGTTATTTGCAGAATCAACCTCCAATCCCCAAACCTGTGAAAAATTAACACTATCTGCATCTATAGTAGTTGAGCCTGAGTCTGGAGTATTTTTATTGTAACTTCTTATACCTTTTCCAATACTCGAAACTACAGTACATCCTGTATCTGAAACTTGTAACTTTTGGATTGCAAAATTGATGCCTGAGCCAACATAGATAATATTACTATCACCTGGAGAAACAGCTACTGAAGTTACATTTACTAATTGAGTGTCTAAGTCTGGATTGTTAGTCCTTGTACAATACCTTTGTCTGTTCTGATTTAACGTAAACGCATTTCCACTTCTTGTAAGTGCATGACCATGTAAATCGCCATTTCCTAAGTACAGCATGGTACCTTCATTATTTACAGACATTCGAGAGAAACTATTTATTAAGTTACTCCAAGCTCCTCTACCAAATCTTTGTGTCTCACACATTAGTGTTTGTAAATTACAAGACGCAAAAGATCCGTTTCTTCTACTTGCATTACTCACGCCTAAAGCAAATATATAAGGAACGCCATTTATAGTTTTAACATCAAAACCTCTAACGGTTCCAATTTCTGGAAGATCCAATACCATTCTACAATTTCTACCTGTTTCGTCAAAAGCAAATATTAAATGAAATGTTCTTCTTACTGTTGTATTAAAAAAAATTAAATTTTCATTATTTAAAACATTAGTAGTCAGTCCTCTAACAGATTTAACATTTCTATTCCTTGAGACGTTTGTATTCATTCTTTGATTAATGCCAGTTGCACCATTATTAAATAAAACTTGCCTACACGTGCCTGCAAATCTAATCGCACCTCTAGAACCAAAAGATCGATCTCTTTCATAAGCTAGGACGTCAGCATCATTATTGTATGTATATCTAACTACTCCTTGGCCTCTTGACTGAGTAACTATAATTCTTCCAGCTGAGTCATATACAGCGTTTGGTATACTATCCAAACCATCATTACCAATCCAGGCAGACATGCTCGCTGAGCTGTCGACCAAAAATAAAATATTGGCTGCTACATCTCCCTCTCCAGCTCCTGGTGGAACTGGTTTTGAATTTGAGCTTGTTTGCAAATTAAAAAAAATAAATATTACAAACAATAATTTTAAAATTTTATTCATTTTATAAATTTGCATCTAAAATTTGTTCACCAACGACGTAGTTGCTTAATTGATTATTTGTTATCTCTAAAAGTTCGTGTATTTGTTCTTGATGTTCATATTTACTATATATTATTAATAAATTTCCAAGACTTAAATCTTTTAAGCCAGCTCTGTCGCTTTTTAAATCTTCACCTATTGAACCAATAAAACTGTTTGTAAAATCATAAATTTCATTTTTTATATTAGGGTCCCAGGATAAAACATTAATCCCAGCAATTTGGGAGTTGTATACAATCACTTCTAAATCAGCATTTTCTAAATTTGAGTCCTCACAATAATCTTTGGCAGGTACAGTGTATCTAACGGAGAAATCATCCCCATATGTAGATGAATCAAATGTTTCAAGAAAATCAAATTTCTCTTTAGCAACATTAACTGAAGTTCCTATATCAACATTTAATATAGAGCATGCATATGCTTTTGATTGTGTAATTAAAACTAGAAACAATAGTATGATTATATTTCTCATTATAAAGATTTTAGTAAAATTTACTCAATATTCAACACTCTTAAGTGATGAATTTAAGCTTTAAATAATTATTTCATTTGATTACTCAGTATGCCAATATAACTATAGTCTCTAGCGGAACTAGAATTTGTGGCCTATCGACAGTTCCTAGGATACCACATCCATATAACCTGTAAGCTGCACCTCTTCTTTGAATATTGGTAGCACTTTTTTTAAGACTTGTGCCGCTACCCGAATATGTTTCTGCCCCAATATAAGTTGAAATATACTCATATCTATAAGTCTGTAGCTTGTCTCGTTCTCTTTGAATATCTTCGGGACTTCCTAAAGTTGCACCTAATAGATCATTTTCAATAATAGGTCCAATCAGCTGATAAAAACTTTGATCTCTTATATACTCAACAACCCTAAATGTGGAACCATCACTACTATCAATATTTTTAAAACTTTTTACACAAGGTGTGCTGTCGCTTCCAGTTGTACCTGGAAGTGCAACTTCTTGGTTTCCTGGAACATTTCTTGCACTATAATCTCTAAATCCATTATCTCTATTTATCGGACCTATCATTTGATCCATTAAACTTTTTTGAGCTTCAAGCAAAGCACTTTCAGCTACATAAAAAGCTTGTTGATATTCATCGCTACTATTATTACTTGAATGATCTGAGGAAGCAGTAATTACTAAAGCTCCACCCATTAAAGACATAGCTAATAGTAAAACTAAAGATAATACTAAAGCAAATCCTTTATTATTTTTTTTAATCATTGAAATGCTTGCCCTATATTTCTTGTGTTCACTGTTACAATTACAGAGTCTCTCAAATATTTATCTAATTTATCATCAGTTGGTGTGAAATTTCTTTGCAAACCATAAATTTTTCTTGCGACCCTATTGCTTGGATTGCTTGGATCTATTTGTTTGTTATCTTTATAAAATTCATTCTTTGATCTGAAAGTAAGTCTCATATCAACTGTTCTAATATCAAATAATCTATCTCTGAGGTTTAAGTTTTCTGGTGCAGGGAAATTTTTAGCCGGGTCGGTTATTATTCTGCCATTTTCATCAAATGGTATAAATTCCATATCTACCACATGATCTCTTACTAAATCTTCGTAACATTCTGGGCAATCATCATCCCAAAATCCCATAACTAGGTCTTCTTCACGACCTGGCCAATTACATATTCCTAATTCATAAGCTGCTTCCCTTGGCTGTACCCAACTTTGTACTTTTTTATAAACTCCGTATCTTTTGTCACTATCTTTATCTATTTGAGCTGCATAGTATGAAATTTTAAA
This sequence comes from uncultured Pelagibacteraceae bacterium, assembly GCA_902581445.1. Lineage (GTDB taxonomy): Bacteria > Pseudomonadota > Alphaproteobacteria > Pelagibacterales > Pelagibacteraceae > Pelagibacter. The sequence goes on along the minus strand of CACHOG010000001.1, from coordinate 223,311 downwards.
TATTTTATATGGTTGAAACTGATCTTGTTCTGTAAGTAAACTAAAATCTTCATAAATTATTTCAATACTGTCACAACATGTATCAAAGGGTTTATGAAGACTTGGCGCATCTTTCGCTACATTTTTTCTGATAACTAAAGGCGCATGACTATTGGCTTCATCTCCATCAAAGCCAGTATTAAATGAAATATAATTTCTTTCAGTTAGTCGAAGGCCATCAGCAACACATGTAGCATTTAATGGATTGTTTAAAAATTCTTGAGCTGCATGTTCTCCCGCATAATATCTAAAACCTGCCATTCTTATATCTCTCATAATCATTGTAACTAGATCTCTACTAGATCCACTAATTTTTGCTTTATCACTAACCTGTTTGTATGCTCCACTAACCACATTATAAGATGTGTACATTGCTGCAACCATCACAGATGTAATTATTATTGAAATTAATATTTCAATAAGAGTAAGACCTTTATTATTTTTATTTTTTTTAATCATGGTTTTAATCTAAAATCAGACTGAAAATATAAATATTTTCTTTTTTGACCATTGTTCAAAGTCATTTGAGCTCTACCTACATACATGATTTCATCTCTTTGATTTTTGTTTTCGATACATCCTGGTGAAGATGTGTTATTACAAAGCTTAAAAATTTCAAAAGCTCTTATTTCTCTTCCACTGCTTGAGCAATCCATATAATCTCTATTAGCCACTAAAGCATTCCATTTTTCAGTTTTATTTTCCGCTGGATCGTTATCTGAAGTTGAATTTTTATAAATATCTCCTGCAGTATCAGCTTTGACTAAATCTTTGGCTCCTTGTGTTCCGCATGCTGAACTGAATTGTCTGGCATCATCAACTGCTAAAATATCTGTAAAATTTTCACTAGTCGAATTATCTCTAAGTGAAAGCGAGTCCTCTACAAACATATTAACAAAAAAAGTAGCTTTAGTTCTTTCCCCAGACGTTTTTACAGAATTGATTGAATACTGAGTTATTTGTAAAACAGCCACAAATCCAATACCAACAATTACCATTGAAATTAGTGCTTCTATTATTGAAACTCCTAAATTATTTTTGTTATTTATCTTCATAAAATTTACTTCCATTCTGATAAATCTTCAGTATCTCTCCTATTCCATCTAAATGTATCTATTTCTCCGAACCTTGTCCACCTTACTGCTCCTACATATTTGCACCCACCTTCATCCCATGCATCGGGTTGTGGAATAACTTTTTCATCAGGTTCATCATCAATGTAAGTAATAGTGCAGTCTGTGTTCTCCCCTTTATTTAATAGTAAATATATATAATTCTCTGGTTGCTCACCTGTAGCTATTGCTCCCGTTCCATAATAAAATTTTCCATTCCTTGACAAACACAAAGAAGCTTCACCTATAAAGTTAAATACTACATCGCTTCTTGAAATCTCAAATATATTTGCTTTTAATTCATCTCTATCAGTATCTTCGCTGGTCCAAAATTCATCGTCCAAAGGTGTCACTGAACACCTATTATCACTTGAAGTATTCCATCTAGCACTCGTGTCATTCATTATGGTTGTAAAATTATCCATTGTCACACCTTTAGTTTTAATTGAAATTCCATCTTCATTATCGCTCTCAAATATTAACTGAACATAAGCAAAAGTTCCTCTTTCAGTTGTGGCGTGTATATTTCTTAACAAGGATGCAACTTCTTCAGACGCATTAGCTATTATCCTTTTGTTATTCCATTTAGCAAAGTTAGGGATACCAACTCCAGCAAGAGCACCAACTATTGCTAACACAACAATTATTTCTAGTAATGAAAAACCTTTATTGTTCTTTTCCTGCTCCTGCATCTATTTTTCCTGCTTTAACTAATTCCTCCAAAGACTTGGTCATAGTAATCATTCCTTCTTTGACTGCAGTTTGCATGATGCTTGGAATTTGATGAATTTTTGCTTCTCTAATTAAATTTTGAATTGGTGGAGTACACTTCATCACTTCAAAGGCACCGCATCTTCCTTGACCATCTTTAGTTTTTAGAAGTCTTTGAGTTACAACCATTTTTAGTGAAGTTGAAATTTGCGCTCTGATTTGTGCTTGTTGTTCAGGTGGAAATACGTCTATAATTCTATTTATTGTACTTGGTGCACCACTAGTATGAAGTGTTCCAAACACTAAGTGACCTGTTTCAGCGGCAGTCAGAGCTAATGAAACAGTTTCTAAATCTCTCATCTCACCGACTAATATTACATCTGGATCTTCTCGTAGTGCTGCTTTTAGTGCTGTTGCAAATGTTTGTGTTTGTTTGCCTACTTCTCTATGTGAGACAATGCTTTTTAAATCTTTATGAATAAATTCTACTGGATCTTCAACAGTAATAATATTTGATGTTCTAGTTTTATTTATTTCGTTAACGATTGCAGCAAGCGTAGTTGATTTACCAGAACCAGTGGGACCAGTCACTAAAACAAGACCTTTATGCATATCAATAATATCATAAAGTACTGGAGGTAGATCAAATTGTTCCATTGAAGGTATGACGCTTTCTACTCTTCTCAAAACTGCTGCGGGTCCATGAATAGTTTTATAAAAATTTGCTCTAAATCTTAATCCACTTAATGTTACAGATGAATCTAGCTCATGAGTATCTTGGAATCTTTTCATTTCTATCTCGTTACAATTTGTAGATATTAAATCTTGAAGGTCTTGAGCTTTAACCATTACATCGGGAATTTTATGGATCTCTCCTGTTTGTCTATAAGCTAACGGCCAACCACTTCTAATATGAAAGTCAGAAATTTTTTTATTATTTTTTGCCAGTTCTTCTAATTTTTCAAACATGATATTTATTTATATAATAGCTATATTAAAATAAATTTTAAACTGTAGAATTGGCTCAAAATAGTCTACAAAATTGTTATTTTTCAATAAAATCTAATAATTTTTTAGGAAAATATTTATCTAGATGATTTTTTTAAAAAAACTGTTCAATTTAGTAAAGATAATTCTAATTACTTTTATATTTTCATTAGTTATTGATTTTTTTCTTGGATCAAAAATTCTAAAATATTTCGATGATTATTTTGCAAAATCTCAATTCTATGAAAGATTAGTAAGGATTGACCATCCAATATACCATCATACTTTAAGAGCGAATATTCAGTACACTAATAACGTAAGCTTTCTGGGAACTTACGAACTTTGTACAAATAACCACGGATTTAAATCAAAGTGTAATGAAGTAATAGACAAAAACTTTGAATTTGCATTTATTGGGGACTCCTTTACCGAAGGAACGCCTATAGAATATGAGGAAAGTTTTGTTGGGATTTTCACTGAAGCATCTGGGTATAAAACTGCTAACCTTGGAATAGTATCATATTCCCCAAAAATATATTTATCAAAAATTAATTATTTAATAAATGAAGGTTTTAATTTTGACCATGTGGTTGTCTTTATAGATATAAGTGACTTTTATGATGATACAAATTTTTATTCTATAGATGAAAGTTTAAAAGTTACTGAAAAATATTCTAAAAAAAAAAACTTAAAACGCAGAAAATTTTTAAGAAATAATTTTCCACTGACAAATTTTTATATGTTTGTCTTGAAAAAATATAAGTTTAAGAGTGAGGAAGATAAAGAATTAAGTGCAAATGATGAAAATCCTGTCTTCACTGACAAAGTCAATCTCAAAGCAAAATGGACATATTCGAAAGAAGATACAATTGAAAAGTACGATTTAGGAATAAAAGAGGGAAATCAAATAATGGTTAGTCATATGGAAAAACTTTATGAAATATTATCTAAAAACAATATCAAATTGAGTTTAGCAGTTTATCCTTGGCCTCATCAGTTAAAAAACGATGTGGTAAACTCCATCCATGTAAAAATATGGCAGGAATTCTGTAAAAACAAATGCGAAAATTTTATTAATTATTTTCCAATTTTCTTTGATGAAATAAATAATTCTTCTTACTTAGAAACTTATAAAAAATACTATTTCAAAAATGACCCACATTTTAATAAAATTGGGCATAAAGTTTTAGCAAATAAATTAATAGAAATTTTTAAATAAAATTAATTTAAAGTTTAATAAAAAAGATAATAAATAACCCAAACAATCAAAGAATATTCAAAAAAAGTTTTTGTCATAATCAATTGTTTTTCAGTAAATTTTGAAGCCAAAAATTTACCTAAAAATTTAAATCCTAAATGAACTAATACACTTGAAAAAATAACACCAATTAAAATAAATTTAATAGAAAAATTTTTATATCCAAAATAAATTGCAGCAATCAAAGTTAGCCAGGAAACATTAGATATAAATACTTTAAAAATTAGACCAGCTTTTTTACTGAAAATAGATTGTGTTTTTATTAATGAATAGGACCAAATTATTCCAACCAAAAAACTAATATATTTAATAATCACTAAATTATTTAATTGTGATTGTTACGTTGGGCTCTTGAGGATCAAAGTAGCAGAGATTTGCTTGAGTAGGATGTTCGCTTGCTTTGATTGCTGTGGAAGTTCCAAAAGAAATATCAATGACAGGTGCAATCAATGCTACCGTGTAAGGAGCGGAAAGTTCATATACCATAACATGATCGTCTGAAGTACTCCCGTCTGCGTGTTGAGTTTGAAAAGTAGATATTGAACCTTGATCATATGTTACAGTTTGTGCATCAGATAAACCTAAGTTGCCACATTCTGTATTACCACAAAGTTTCATTTGATCATTTTTTAAATACAATTCGGCCTCGGCAGCTGTTCCTCCATCCTCGATTACCGGCGTTCTGTCATATTTTTCATTGCTATCTAAACTTCCTCCAGGATAAGCTGATCCAGATAGTGCAGCAGTAGTTGTGCAGTTATCATCTACACCATCCACTGCTAAGTCAGCTTGTATTGTAAATTTTCTATCAATAGTAACTCTCATATGAGTGTAAGTTACACCAAGTGGTAAAAGTGCTGGATCACCATATGAAGCTGCTGCTGAACCAGCAACAGTAGATGCAATATCAACTGTTTTGTCAGTTTCTCCAATAACTATAGCATTTTCACAACTTGTAACGCTTGTACTAGCTGTGCAAAGTTCAACTTTTTTCATAGTAACTTTATATACATCTGCAGCACCTGTGGTGCTCGCTGCATACAAATTGCTTGTAAAAATAAAAAATAAAATTTTTACAAAGATAAAATATTTAAATAATTTATTCATTAATCTGTTCTCGAAATTGTAGATGTTCCTTTAAACTCTACTACTATTTTATTATTTCTCTTAACTTTGCTTAAAAGTTCCCCACTCATATCTTTTTCCTCTTTCCATGGTCTTTCACTTAAAAAGCCATCCTGTAACGAAGGACCTGATCTTGGGGGATACACAAACATTACTCTTGCGTACCATTCGTCTTCTAAACCTTTTTTGTCTTTATCGTCATATGCTAATTCTAAATTTAAATTAGGACTTAGTAGTAGCTCTGAACCTAGTTTAGTTCCTTTAATATCATCTCTGTCTCTTCCAAACCATTCGTATGCATTCACAAATACATCAGCCCAATGCATATACGGCACTTGTGATGCTAAATTTAAGTCATAACCTTCTAAAGGTTTTTCTTCATCTATTCCATCGCCAAGATTTAAATAATAATTCCCTGCAAAATCTAAAACCGCGTTTCTAGCCTCTAACCCAAAACTTGCTCTTGAGTTTCCATAGCTATCATAATCCCAAAAAACATTATAACCAGTTATCATTGTATTATCGTCATTTAACATTCTTTGACCGAAACCAATATTGCCAACTGTTCTCTCTGAGTTATTTTTTTCTGTATTGAATAAAGAGAACTGGGTAAAAAGATTTCCATTATCAGTCTTGTCAATTTCTCTTACACCAAGAATACTATAATCTGGTTTGTGATTTTCTCTTAAGTCTACACTTACCTCCGTGGTGCCTTCTCCAGGTATTAAATCAGCAATTATATTTGAAATTTTATTTGTTAATTCATCTGCATTAGATGATGTAAATATGAAAACTGTAAATATTGCTATAATAATATTTTTCATAATATATTTTTTAAATTATTTAATTAAAATTGTATATATATATATATTAATATCTAATCTTTGGACTTAAAAACAAGGCAAATACCATTATTGCAGTATCTTTTTCCTGTTGGTTTTGGTCCATCATCAAAAATATGACCATGATGTCCTCCACAATTTTTACAATGATATTCTGTTCGAGGATATCCTAATATATGATCTGTTTTGGTTTCAAAAACATCCGGCAAGGATTCAAAAAAAGAAGGCCATCCAGATCCACTTTCATATTTAGTAGAGGATTCAAATAATTTTATACCACATCCCACACAATGATAACTTCCTTTCCTTTTTTCAGAATTCAATTCACTAGAACCAGGAGACTCTGTGCCCTCCTCTAGTAAAACTATTTTTTGTTCAGCTGTAAGTTTAGATTTATCAATCTTAGACATTTTATTTTTTTTTATTCGATAAAAATAAACCAATTATAACTAAAATTGAACCTATAGTATGAAAATATCTAAATTGCTCATCGAAAAAGAACATTGCCATAAATGTACTAAATAAAGGTATTAATGATAAAAAAATTCCTGATCTATTGGGTCCAATTATTGAAACGGCTCCTGCCCAGCAATAATAAGATCCAATACTGGGAAATAAAGCTAAATAAATTAAACAATATATAAATGTTTTATCGATGGTTGCTGCATTACCCTGAAAATATTCATAACTAAATTGAGGTAACAAAAAAATTAAACCACAGGTACAAACAATGTGAACAAAACTTAGAAGTGATATTTTTAGTTTTAATTTTTTTAGGAAAGACGAATATAAGCCCCAACAAACTACCGCACCTATCATCCAAATATCCCCAATGTTAAAATCTAAATTTAATAAAATATTTAAATTAAATTTGGTAATTATTACTAAAATTCCTAATACTGAAATTAAAAGTCCAAGCAATTGATAAAGGTTTGTCTTTTCTATTTTAAAAATAAAGCAAGATAAAATAATAGCTGCAGGAATAGCGGTATTAAATAAAGATGCATTAATAACTTGCGTATATTGTAGTGAAACATAAACAAATGAATTGAATAAACCTACGCTAGTTAGTCCAAGAAAGAGAAGTAAAGGCAGATTATTAACAATTTCTTTTTTTTTACTTAGTATTTCTTTGTAAGTAAAAGGTAATAAAATAAACCAAACAGATACCCATCTAAAAAAAACTAATGTGAAAGGTGAAATACTTTCAACAAAAGCGAACTTTCCTATAATAAAATTTCCAGCCCAAAAGATTGATGCTAGGACTAGCATCACATAAGCTTTGATATTAAGACTCACTAGCTAAACCTTAAGGAGCTATAAGGATCTAATTCCAAATTTGTTTTTTCCTCAGAAATCATTTTTGAAATTATTTTCCCTGATATTGCTCCTAAAGTCCAACCTAAATGATGATGGCCAAAAGAATAAAATACATTTTTATAATTCTTTGATGGCCCAATGACTGGTAAAAAATCTGGAAGAGTTGGCCTGAAACCCAACCATTCGTCTTCATGTTCTGGTAAGCCATCTAACATAAATTTTGCATTTTCGACTAAATTTTTAATCCTTCCTTTCGATGGTGAATTTTTTAAACCTCCAAATTCAACAGTTCCAACAACTCTTAACCCCTGTTCCATAGGTGTCATTCCAAAACCTCTATTTGAAAACACAACCGGTCTTGAAATTAAATGCTCACAGTCTTTAAAGTGAATATGATAGCCTCTCTCAGTATCAAGTGGAATATTTTCAAATAAATCATTTGTTAATTTTTTGGATAATGCACCACAAGCAATTACAATTTTATCAAAAACAAATCTTTGACTTTCTGTTCTTAAAACTGGTTTCTCTTCATCAAAATTAATATCCTTTATTTGATATTTGTTAAACTTTCCCCCTTTTTCTAAAAACAAATCAAATAACTTAAGAAGAAGCCGTCTAGGGTTATTTGTATGTTTTGCATAAGAATAAAATACTCCGCCATCATATATTGGTTTTATATTTGGTTCTAAATCATGAATTTCTTTAGGGTTAAGTAATTGCTGCTTAACTCCTAATTTTTCTCTTATGTTTATTTCAAGTTCTCTACTTGATAAATTTTTGTTATTCCAAATGTACATAATACCATTGCTTACAACTAAGTTCTCAGTATCAATTTCATCAAATAATTCTTCATAAGCAGGCAATGATAAATCCAATATTTGATGCATATACTTTGCTGTATGCATCATTTTTTTTTTAGTGCAATTTCTAATAAATTTTAAAAACCACGGTATCATTCTTGGTACATAATTCCATTTAAGAGCCAAAGGTCCAGTTGAACTCAAAAGCATTGCTGGCACATCCGTGAGAATATCTGGTCTATTTAATGGTACTGATGCATATGGTGAAAAATGTCCTGCATTGCCATAAGAGGCTAAACTACCTGGCTCTTCTTTGTCAAATAATACTACTTCAAATCCTTTTTTTTGTAGAAATAATGCATTACACACCCCTTGAATACCTGCACCAATTATTCCAACACGAAACTTTCTCATAAATTAAATATATATTATTATCTTATAGAATCTATCGCGACAAATTAATCTATAATTTCTACTAATTTATTATTTGCTTATGATAAATTTTAGTACTCATTACAATACTTAAACCTATCATTGTAGCGAGCATCGATGATCCACCATAAGACATAATTGGTAGGGGAGAGCCAACTATTGGAAGTAAACCTAAAACCATTGACATATTTACAGCAATATAAATAAAAATTGCGGATCCAAAACCATAACAATATAATCTTCCAAAGTAACTTCTTGAGATGGAGCCAATCTTTATTATCCTATATATGAGTATTCCATAAATTATTAAAAGGAATACAGATCCAGCAAATCCTTGTTCCTCAGAAAATAGTGTAAAAATAAAATCTGTATGTTTTTCAGGAAGAAATTCTAAATAACTTTGAGTACCTTGTAAAAAACCTTTACCAAAAAATCCACCAGAGCCCACAGCTATTTTAGATTGTATAATTTGATAGCCTGCACCCAATGGGTCACGGTCAGGATTGAAAAAACTTAAAATACGTAGTTTTTGATAAGGTTTTAAAAAAGAAATCACAAACGGAAAAGAAACCAATAAAATTAAACCACTGTAAACAAAATATCTTATATTTAATCCTGCTAACCACAAAACGATCAGTCCACTTGCTGCTATTAGAATAGATGTTCCTAGATCGGGTTGACTTACAACTAACACTATTGGCATTACTAAAATTGCAAGCGATACAATTATATTTTTAAAACTACTTACATTTGTAATTTGTTCTCTATGAAAAAATCTAGCGAAACAAACAATTATAGCAATTTTCATTAATTCAGAAGGTTGTAGATTTATAAAATATAAATTAATCCATCTCTGAGATCCTGATGCTGTTATACCATATAAAGAAGCCCAAATTAAAAAGCCTAAAATAATTATATAAAAAAGATATGCAGTAGAATGCCAAAATCTCAAACTAAAAAAAGATAAAAAAAACATCAATATAAAGAAAACCACAAAACGGATTAAGTGACTCTTGGTATGATATAAGAATTCACCACCATCTGTTGAAAACATTGAAAGATTGCTTACTAATCCTAAAATAAGGACGCAAAATATTAGAATAAAATCAAAAGATCTTAATTTTTGAAAAAAAGTTAATTGCTCTGAATATGATGATTGCTGGAACATTTAAATATTTATTAAATTTCTTCTTCTTATTTTTTCTCGCTCCTCATGTCTATCAATTACCTTCTTTATGACTTTTTTTGCAAGTGGCGCAGCCACTTTACTTCCAGATCCACCGTGTTCAACAAAAACACTTATTGCGTATCTTGGATCTTTATAAGGGCCAAAAGCTACAAACCATGCATGGTCTCTATCCTCATAAGGTATTTGAGAAGTTTCTAGATCAAGTTCTCTTTGTTTCTCTGTAATTTTTTTAACTTGTGCCGTACCTGTTTTGCCAGCAAATTGATATTTTTTATCTTCTATTCTCGATTTGTATGATGTTCCGTTCCATTGGTTTGTTGAAGCAAACATTGCATCAAGCACAAACTTTACATTTTCTTGATTTCGAAATAGTTTTTTGTAATCTTTTTCACCTGGTCTAAAGAATTCTTCTGCCGTTCTTATTATTGACGAGTCATATTTTTCCTCTTTAAGCAATTTTTGGCTCATTTTATATTTAATTTTCTCTAAACTTTCTTGATTTTTGTTGGAAATAAGTGTCGGGTAAATTTTAAAACCACCATTTGCTAGTTGAGCTGTCATTAAACATAATTGAAGTGGTGTTGTTTGAACGTAACCTTGACCAATTCCAGTTATAAGAGTTTCTCCTAATACCCAACCCTGGCCAAGGTTAGCTTTTTTCCAATTAGTAGAGGGAAACAAACCTCCTTTTTCCTCACTATATAAATTTTCAAAAACTTTATTACCAAGACCAAATCTTGATGCAGTAACTTTAAGACGATCAACACCAAGTCTTCTTGACATCTCGTAAAAATAAGTGTCGCAAGATTGAACTATAGCGCTTTTTAAATCTACAATTCCATGTCCCTTTTTTTTCCAACAATGATACGTTTGTCCGTACATATCCATCTTACCAGTACATCTAACTTTGAAGTTTGGAGATATTACATTATTTTCAAGTGCTGATAATGCTACAATTGGTTTTATAGTTGAGCCAGGTGAATAAAGACCTGAAATAGTTTTATTAATAAGAGGTTTATTAGGATTATTTCTAATGATATCCCAATCATTGTAACTAATGCCATATAAAAATAAATTTGGATCAAAAGATGGTGAAGAATGCATTGCAATTATTTCGCCTGTGTAAATATCCATTACACTTATAGATCCAGCTTTGTTGGCTAACAGTTCATTACATAATTTTTGAACCTCTGTATCTAAAGTAAGTTTAATTTCTTTGCCTTTGTCTCCCTTTTGAAAATTAACTTGTTTAATTCTTTTTCCAAATGCATTTACTTCATATCTTTGAACTCCATTGGTTCCTATTAATTCATCCTCAAAAGATTTCTCTAAGCCAGTTTTGCCAACTCTTAAACCAGGAACGTGTTTACTTTTTATATTTTCATTATTTAACAAGTCGTTTTCACTTGCTTGTGCAACGTATCCTAACACATGAGTGTAATTATCTTTATAAGGATAGCTCCTAGCAACTGATAAAACAGGTTTTGCACCAGATAACTCATGTAAAAAATAATTCACTTTTGAAAATTGATCCCAGCTTAAGTTTTCAGATATTATGAGTGTCTCCCATGGTTTTTGTTGGTTCTTTTTTTTTATTATTTTTGAATACTCTTTATCATTTAATGGAAGAATATTTTTTAATCTTACCATCAAATTTCTAAAATTTTCAACCTGTTCAGGAATCACATGTAATTGATAAACTTCTGTGTTTCCTGCAATTGTATTATTGAAATAATCTTTGAATTCTCCCCTTACAGGTGGAAGTCGCCATTCTCGAAGTCTATTTTTATCTGATAAAGTGAGATATTTTTTATTATCACTTATTTGAAGTGTAAATAGTCTAGCCAATATCCCAGTGAAAACGACACCTTTTGCAATTGATAATATAAATACTCTTCTATTAATTGTATTAAACTTTCTAACATTTGAATCTCCATCACTAAACACTTTGAGCTCCAAATATTAATTTTAAGTAATAATTAAAAAGTCCACTAAAAATTATATAAAATAAAAAAGTAAATAAAATATTTACTAATATGCTGTAATAATTTAATTCGACATTAAAAATTAAGCTTATAATTAAATAGATTAATGAATTTACAACTAAAATTGTAAATCCAAAAAAGAACCAGTCTTTAATTGCACTTGGTCTAAGTGTTATATTTCTTAGATATGCAGAAAAACCACAAATTAATAAGTAAGCTAATGAGCTGACGCCAATTGGCAACCCAGTAACAATATCATTAAATAAACCACTTAAAAATATTAATCCATATCCAAGGCTTCCAGATCTTTTGAGGCTCCAAAAATAGATAAGAATAAATGGAAAATTAAATGAAAAATACTTTAAATTTAAATAATTAAAATCAAATTCGTTTAATACAGATACTATAAGGAGAATAATTGGTCCCTTTTCAAGGATCTTTCTAAAATTATTAAGTTTATTTATTTCTCCCATTATTCAGGCTTTCCTTTAAATGAAACTATTTTTACAAATCGAAGTTGTGAAAAATCTGAGAAAAAATTAACAATAACCCTGGAGTTTAGAGGGTCTTTATAAATTTTTCCTATTGGTATTCCAGATTTAAATAGCCCGCCTGCACCAGATGTAAATACAATAGCATCGTTTTCAATAAGCGATTGTTGTCTTGTATATTGAATTAATCCATGATGCTCTCCTGTGCCAGATAAAATAGATTGAATATTATTTGGCATTAAATCTACGGGGATTTTACTATTTAAATCTGAAAGGAGTAAAACTCTGGATGTGGTAAAAGTTACCTCAACGATTTTTCCTATCAAATAACTTTTGTCCATTACAGCCATACCTAGCTCTATTCCGTCTCTGCTGCCTCTATTCACAATTATAGATCTAAGGAAAGGGCTTTTTTTATCAACAAGAACTTTACCAACAATTTCAGAAGGTATACTCTCTAATTCTTCGATAGCGGATCTTAATCTTTTATTTTCCTCAATAATATATTCGGAATTATAATTTTTTGATAATTCAATATCTAATCTCTCTTTAAGTATTTTATTTTCTTCATAAACAGAAAAATGATTTTTGGTCGCAATATAAGATTTTTTAATAAAGTTTTCTGGTATTGAAACTATAAATGTTGACCTATAAGCAATTTCTCTTAAGGAAATTTTTAGATAGTCAATTGGCTTTAAATTAAATTTTTCTGAAACAAGTATTAAAAAAGTTAAAAAAATTAAAGCTACTAATGAGAATTTCTGTTTGTTCTCTTTTTTTAAAAAGGCTGAACGAATAGCAATTACAAAGTCATCTCTGCTAGCTTGCATTTTGTCAAATTAATACTCCGATAACATTGAATTAAAAGTTTCTTCTTGGTCTAAAGCTTTTCCCGTTCCTACTGCAACACAGGCCAGTGGGTCATCAGCTATATGTACCGGTAATCCAGTTTCCTTGGAAAATCTTTTATCTATATTTTTTAATAAAGCTCCACCTCCAGTTAGTGTCAAGCCCATATCTACCAAATCTGCTGATAATTCAGGTGGGGTATTTTCTAAAGCATCTTTGATACCATTAATCATTTCTCTTAGAATTGGATTTAATGCCTCTACAGTATCTTCCTCACTTATATTTACCTCTTTTGGGGTTCCAGATCTTAAATCTCTTCCTTTTACAGCATAAGTATTATTATTTGTTGCGATCGCAGTACCAACCTCTTTTTTTATTTTTTCAGCAGTACTATCCCCAATCATTAAGTTATATTCTCTTCTCATATAACTTATCAAAGAATGATCCATTGCATCTCCTGCAACTCTCAATGAGTTTGAATAAACAACTCCTCCTAAAGACATAACTGCAATCTCAGTTGTCCCTCCCCCTATGTCAATTACCATTGAGCCAGTCGCTTCAGATATTGGTAAGTTTGCACCAATAGCAGCGGCAATTGGTTCCTCAATTAATTGAACTCTTCTAGCACCTGCTGCAAGCGCACTATCTTGAATAGCTTTTCTCTCTACTGGTGTTGACCCAGTAGGGACACAAATTAAAATTCTAGGGTTTGCAAATGAACTTCTTTTATGAACTTTTTTTATAAAATGTTTGATCATTTCTTCCGTGACTATAAAATCAGCGATCACACCGTCTCTTAATGGTCTAATTGCTTGTATATTTCCAGGTGTTCTTCCAAGCATCGTCTTTGCTTCATCACCTACTGCTAAAACAGATTTCTTTCCTTTGTTATCAACAACCGCAACCACAGACGGTTCATTTAAAACCACTCCTTGACCCTTTAGCACTACTAAAGTATTAGCAGTACCTAAATCGATAGCCATATCTTGGCTCCACATTGCTGTTACCTTATCTAAAAGTCCCATTTTATACTCCTCCTTTGATTTTTTGATGTTCTATATTTTGTGAAAGAGATTTTTTTTCTCTTTTAATTAACATTTTATTTAAAGCATTCAAATATGCATTTGCTGATGCGACTAAAGTATCTGTATCTGCTGACTGCCCTACAGTAGTCCTATCATTTTCCTCTATTTTAACACTTACTGTTGCCTGAGCATCAGTTCCCTCTGTTACTGCATGAACCTGATACAAAGATAATTTTACATCATGAGGATAAAGCTCTTTTATACATTTGAAAATAGCATCTACTGGGCCATCGCCAGTTTGAACAGTATTTTTAACTTCACCAAAAACATCTAATGTCATTTCTGCTCTTTGAGGTTCGCCTGTTCCAGCAAATACTTTTAAAGATTTAAGATTGATAGCGTTTATTTTGTTATCAATTATTAAACTGTCATCAACTAATGCTACAATATCTTCATCATATATATGTTTTTTCTTATCTGCCAAAATTTTAAATTTTCCAAAAGCAGCTTGAATAACATCATCAGTCACGTCTGTATAACCTAAATCGTTTAATTTATCTTTAAAAGCGTGTCGACCTGAATGTTTTCCCATTACCAAAGAGGTTTTTTTTACTCCTACACTCTCTGGTGTCATTATTTCATAAGTTTCTCTATTTTTAAGCATTCCATCTTGGTGAATACCAGACTCGTGGGCAAATGCATTTTTGCCTACAATTGCTTTATTAAATTGAACTGGAAAACCTGTTGCATTAGAAACTATTTTTGATGCTTTGCTTATAAGTTCAGTTTTTATTCCGGTTTCATAAGGCATCAAATCATTTCTTGTTTTAATTGCCATTACAATTTCCTCTAGTGCAGCATTTCCAGCACGCTCACCAATTCCATTAATTGTACACTCTATCTGTCTTACACCAGCAGATAGGCCTGCAAGCGCGTTAGCGACTGCTAAACCGAGATCGTTGTGGCAATGAGCAGATATAATTGCCTTGTCAATATTTGGAACATTATTTTTAATATGTGTAATTGTTTTAGCAAATTCCTCAGGAATAGAATATCCAACCGTGTCAGGTATATTTATTGTTGTTGCTCCACATTTAATTGCAAGTTCAATTGTTTTACACATAAAATCTAAACTAGTTCTCGTTCCATCTTCACATGACCATTCAACATCATCTGTAAATTTTCTAGCGTATGTCACGCTATCTTTTATTGCGTCTATAACTTGGTCATTTGACATATTAAGTTTGTGCTTCATATGCACAGGACTTGTAGAAATAAAAGTATGTATTCTAAATCTTTTTGCGTACTTTAAAGACTCATGACAAGCATCAATATCTTTTCGCATTGCTCTTGCTAATCCACATGGTATAGAATTTTTTATTCCTTTGCTTATTGCAGAAACTGCTTCAAAATCACCAGGAGAGGAAATTGGAAAACCTGCCTCAATAATATCAATTCCCATTTCATCAAATACTCTAGAAATTTGTATTTTCTCTTCAACGCTCATTGAAGCTCCAGGAGATTGCTCTCCATCTCTCATGGTAGTATCAAATATAAAAACTCTTTCTTTATCAGACATATTTTTAAAAATTAGCTGATGAATAATACAACCTCTCGTAGATAATGCAAAACAAAAGAAATATTAAAACCCAATATGATGTAATAATTAGTTTTTATCGCTGTCTACTAATTTCTTTTTTGTAATCCATGGCATCATTGCTCTTAAGCCAGCTCCAACTTTTTCTATTGGATGCTCAGCCAATTTAGCTCTAGTTTGAAGAAAGTTTTTTTGACCGTTTTTACACTCATTCATCCACTCTTTAGTAAATTCTCCTGATTGTATCTTATTTAAAACCTCTTTCATTCTTTTCTTGGTTTCTTCTTTATTAATGATTTTTGGGCCTGAAGTATATTCTCCATATTCTGCAGTATTTGAAATGGAGTAATTCATATTAGCAATTCCACCTTCGTAAATAAGATCAACAATTAATTTTACTTCATGTACTGTCTCGAAATACGCCATTTCGGGTTCATATCCAGCTTCAACTAATGTTTCATAGCCATTTTTAATTAATTCAACTAATCCACCACATAAAACTGTTTGTTCTCCAAACAAATCTGTTTCAACTTCATCTTTAAATGTAGTTTCAATAATTCCTGACCTTCCTCCACCAATTGCAGATGCATAAGACATAGCTATATCTCTTGCTTTTCCAGAACCATTTTGATGAACAGCAAATAAACAAGGAACTCCTCCACCTTTTTCAAATTCACTTCTTACTAAATGCCCAGGTCCTTTTGGAGCTACCATAAATACATCTAAATCTTTTCTAGCATTAATCAGATCATAATGAATATTTAATCCATGAGCGAATGCAATTGAGGTTCCCTCTTTTACTCTTTGTTCAATATGATTTTTATAAATTGTTGCTTGAAGTTCGTCTGGGGTAAGTATCATAACCACATCTGCCCATTCAGCTGCATCAGATAAATTCATTACTTTCAAACCTTTTGACTCAGCTTTTGCCTTACTTGCTGAACCATCTCTCAAAGCAACTACAACGTCTTTTACTCCACTATCCTTTAAATTTAAAGCATGAGCATGACCTTGGCTTCCATAACCGAAAATTGCAATTTTTTTGTTTTTAATCAAGTTTTTATCAGTATCTTTTTCATAAAACATTTTCATAAGTATTTCCTTTATTTAAAAGTTTCTGCTCCTCTAGTCATAGCAACTGCTCCTGTTCTTGATACACTTACCAAACCAAGCTTTTTTAAATTTTTCGACATTATATCTATTTCTCTTCTTAAGGCTGTTACTTGAACTACATACGATTTATTTGTTTTATCCAATATTACAGCATTATACTTTTTACAAGCATTAAAAGCTTTTTTTCGTTTAGAAATGTTGCCTACTAACTTAAATAAGGCCATTTCTTTAAAAATTACATTCTTATCTTCTCTTTTAAAATCTGCAACTTTATGTACTGGCACCAGCTTTCTTAATTGTAATTTTATTTGTTCAATTACTTGGGGTGTTCCTGTTGTAACTATAGTTATTCTTGATATATTTAATTTTGCATCAACCTCAGCAACTGCTAGGGATTCTATATTATAACCTCTACCTGAAAATAAACCGACAACTCTAGCTAAAACCCCTGATTCATTATCAACCCATACAACTATTATATGCTTATCAAATTTACCTTTTTTGCCAGGGGTGCTGTATGCTGATTTACTCATTTTAAACTAAGGTCTTGCCCTTTCCAGTAATTTTATTTTGTTCTTGGTCTTTTGGACCTAACAGCATCTGATTATGGGGTTTACCTGACGGAATCATTGGAAAACAGTTTTCTTGTTTATCAACTAAACAATCAAAAATAACAGGTCTATCTGTATTTAACATTTCGATAATCTTATCATCTAATTCATTAGGATTTGTGGCTCTAATTCCAACACAGCCATACGCCTCTGCTAATTTAACAAAATCTGGTAGTGCAGCAGTATAACTTTCAGAATAATTTTTATCATGAAGTAATTCCTGCCACTGTCGTACCATTCCCATATATTCATTATTTAAAATAAATATTTTTATAGGTAAATTATACTGGACTGCAGTAGACATTTCTTGCATTGTCATCAGAACCGATGCTTCGCCAGCTATATCAATTACAAGTTTATTTGGGTGTGCAATTTGTACACCAACAGCAGCTGGCAAACCATATCCCATAGTTCCAAGTCCTCCTGATGTCATCCATCTATTAGGTTTATCAAATTTATAATGTTGGGCTGCCCACATTTGATGTTGCCCTACCTCAGTTGTAATATATGTGTCTTTGCCTTTTGTTAATTCATATAATCTTTGAACAGCATACTGAGGTTTGATTGTTTCAGTGCTATTTATATAATCTAAAGATTTTTTTTCTCTCCATTTTTGAATTTGCTCCCACCATTTTGAAATTTTTTGTTTATTTGAATTTGCAAAATTTGGTTTTATTTTTTTTATTGTTTTTAAAGTTGAAGATATAACATCTTGAACATCCCCTATTATTGGTAAATGCACTTTAACATTTTTATTTATTGAAGATGGGTCTATATCAATATGAACTTTTTTAGATTTAGGAGAAAATTCATCAATTTTTCCTGTAATACGGTCATCAAATCTTGCACCAATATTAATCATTAAGTCACAATCATGCATTGCATTGTTTGCTTCATATGTTCCATGCATGCCAAGCATGCCAAGAAATGAGTTATCATCACCTGGGAAAGATCCTAAACCTTGTAAAGTAGATGTAATAGGAAAACCTGTAGCATCAACAAGCTCTCTCAATAAAGTACTTGCTTTAGGTCCAGAGTTAATGACACCACCGCCAGTATAAAATATTGGTTTGTTGGCTTTAGACATCAATTTTATTAATTCATCAATATCGTTTTGATTGAAATTGTTATGCCTTTTACCATTTAATTTTTTTTTTCTTTTAGGTTTAGAGTATGTAGTTTTTTGAAATTGAATATCTTTTGGAATATCTACTAAAACAGGACCTGGTCTACCAGTTGTTGCAACTTCAAATGCTTCGTGGATAATTTTTGGTAAATCTTTTATGTCTTTCACCAACCAATTATGTTTTGTACATGGTCTTGTAATTCCTGTTGTGTCACATTCTTGAAAAGCGTCAGTTCCGATTAAATGAGTTGGTACTTGTCCCGAAATACAAACCAAAGGTATAGAGTCCATATATGCATCTGTTAATGCTGTAACAACATTAGTTGCTCCTGGTCCTGATGTAACTAATACTACGCCTGGTTTCCCTGATGATCTCGCATATCCTTCTGCAGCATGTCCTGCACCCTGTTCATGTCTTACTAAAATATGTTTAATAGAATTATGATTTTTTAATTCGTCATATATTGGGAGAACTGCGCCTCCAGGATAACCAAAAATAAATTCAACATTTTGGTCTTCTAAACATTTGAATACAATTTCAGCTCCTGTTGATAATTTTGACATTTAACCAATCTAGCTGAAGTTGTGCTTATTGGTCAAGTTTAAGAGAGGATATTTTTATTTTTTTTAAGAATGAACTAAGCTTTTTATAATCAACTTTTTCCCAGTTGATCATTTGATTTCTTGCCCATGTCCTTTGTCTTTTAGCATATTGTCTTGTTTTTATGGAAATTTGCTCCTTAGTAACGTCAATATTTTGATTTCCATCTAAAAATTTACAAATTTCAGAGATGCCTATTACTTTATTTGATGTTTTGTCTTTTCTTATTTTAAGTTTCCTAAATTTTTTTACTTCATTGACTGCCCCTGCCAAAATCATATTATCAACCCTTTTATTTATCTTTTCAATTAAATCATCTCTAGGACAATCTATATAAATTTTTAAAAAATCATTTTCTTCAAAGTATTTTTTTGTTTTTTCAAACCATTTATATAAAGAAATCTTTGTATACTTCTTTACCTCATATGCTCTTAAGGATCTATGCACATCATTTGCGTTTATTTTTGATTTTGCTAATGGATCTAATTTTATTAAATTATTAAAAAATTTCTTTTGACCAATTTTTCGATGGTAATTTCTAATTTTGTTTCTATATTTTTTTGGGATCACAGGAATTTTAACCAACCCACTTATAAGAGCTTTAAAATATAATCCTGTACCACCAACTAAAATCGGGATTTTGTTTTTTTTGCGTATCAATCTAATTATTTTAATTGTTTTTTTTAGCCAATCTCCTGTTGAGAAGTTTTTTCTAACGCTATGAAATCCGTATAGATGATGTGTAATATTTTCAATTTCAAAAAGTTTTGGACGGGCATTTAGAATTTTAATTTCTTTATAAATCTGCATGCTATCTGTATTAATAATCTCACCATCTACTTTTTTCGCAAGTTTGATTGCAAATTTTGATTTTCCAGATGCAGTTGGTCCAGCAATTAAAATTATTTTGGACTTTTTGTCCATATCCTAGTCTAGTTTGACGCCGATATAACTTTTTTGATTTTGATTATTGTAAATTACAATAACTATAGATTTATTTTTTGCCATTACAGCAGACTTGATAATATTATCAAGGTCTCCAGGTGTTTTAATTTTTCTTTTTTGTACTTCTATAATTATATTATTTATTGCTAAATTAGATATTGGACTATCATTATCAATTTTTGTGATTACAACTCCGCTAGTATTTGACGGCAATCCTCTGTTACTTATATCCTCTTTCTTTAGAGGTCTTACTTCAATTTTAAGATTTTCAATTCTTGAAGATTTAACTAATTTTGGTTTTGTTTCTTTAAAATCTTCTGATGTTTCTAATCTTCCTAGAGTAACTTTTTTACTAATAAGTTTCTTGTTTCTCCATATTTTTACATTAACAATTTTTCCAACTTTTGTTTGTGCAACAATCATTGGAAGTTCTTTCATTTCGTTTATTTTTTTTCCGTCAAATTCTAAAATTATATCGCCCGCTTTAACTCCTCCTTTATCTGATGGACTGCCATCTGATACACTTGATACCAATGCTCCTCTTGGTTTTCCTAATTGTTCAGCTTCTGCAATTTCTTTTGTAACTTGTTGAATTCTAACTCCTAACCAGCCTCTTTTTGTTTCTCCAAATTCAATTAATTGATCAATAACTAATTCAGCACTGTTTGAAGGAATTGCAAATCCAATTCCTATTGAACCTGACTGTCCTAATATTGCAGTATTAATTCCAATTACGTTTCCATCCATATCAAATAGTGGTCCTCCAGAGTTACCTTGGTTGATTGAAGCATCGGTTTGAATGTAATCTTCGTATCTAGTGAGACCTATACTTCTATTTCTAGCAGATATAATTCCAGCTGTAACGGTGCCTCCTAATCCAAAAGGATTACCTATTGCTATTACCCAATCTCCTATTCTTGCTTTATCTGAGTCTCCAAATTTTACTGGAGTAAAACTATCTTCAGAGTCAATTTGTAATACAGCAATATCAGATAATGGATCTGAACCAATAATTTTAGCGCTATACTCTTTGTCATCATTAAATCTCACTAAAATATCTTCGGCACCTTTTATGACGTGATTGTTTGTAATAACAAGACCTTTTTCATCAATTATAAAACCTGATCCAAGAGCGCTCGCTTTTCTCTCTTGTGGAGTTCCAAAATCTTTAAACATATCCTCAAAAGGTGAACCTGGAGGAAATTCAAATGGAAAAGGATTTGATCTAGATACAACTATTTGTGTTGTTGAAATATTTACAACAGATGGCATTAGCTTTTCTGCTAAATCAGCGAATGAATTAGGTACATTTTTAGCCTTAACACTACAAGAAAAGCTTAAGGTTATAATAAAAATTAATGCTATTTTAAAAAAACTTTTTTTCATTTTATGTTTTAAAGTACCACACAATTACGAATCCAATAATTGCAAAAGTTAGGCCTGAAAATCTTATCTGAGATATTTTGAACATTTCAATTTTTTTTAGCATATTTTTCATTTTTGATGGAAATATGGCATATAAAATACCTTCAATAAATAAGAATAGACCAAAAGCAATGATCAATTCATTCATGAATTAATTATGGATTAGCTTTAGATTTTACGTTTCCAAAAAATTTAAAAAATTCACTGTCTGGGGATAATACTAAAGAGGTTTCTCCGCCTATAAGAGCTTTTTCATAAGCTTGCATCGCCCTATAGAAAGCAAAGAATTCCGGATCTTGACCAAATGCGTTAGCAAAAATTTTATTTCTCTGACCATCACCCTCTCCTTTCATAATCTCTGATTTTTTTTGTGCATCTGCTAATATCACTGTAACTTCCTTGTCAGCTGTTGAAGTAATTGTGACTGCCATTTCAGCACCTTTCGCTCTAAATTCTTTTGCCTCTCTATTTCTCTCAGTTTGCATTCTGGCAAAAATTGCGTCACTATTTGCTTGTGGAAGATCTGCTCTTTTTATTCTAACATCAATAATTTTTATACCAAATTTTTCTGCTTCGTTATTAACTCCTTCTTGAATTAAAGCCATCTGTTTTGTTCTATCTTCTGATAGTAAAGTTTGAAGTCTTTGAGTACCCAACACACTTCTAATTCTAGAGTTAATAATCGTTGATAATCTAGATCTTGCTACCCTCTCGTTTCCAACCGAAATATAAAATTTAAGAGGATCAATAATCTGAAATCTTGCAAATGCATCTACAATTAGTCTCTTTTGATCTGATGCAATTACTTCCTCTGGTGGAGCATCCAAATTTAATATTCTTTTATCAAGAAAAACTACGTTCTGAATAAAAGGGAGTTTAAAGTTCAAACCAGGTTTTGTAATTATTCTTTTTGGGTCACCAAATTGTAGAACTATTGCCTGATTAACTTCTTTCACAATAAATATAGAAAAGAAAGCTGTTGCAGCAATCACGGCTATAATTGGCAAAATTATTTTTTTCATATTAGTTTGTTGCTTTCTTTAATTCTGGTAATGGAAGGTATGGCACAACTCCAGATCCAGCTTCTTTGTCAATTATGACCTTATCTATATCTGCTAATACTTTTTCCATAGTTTCTAAATACATTCTTTCTTGCGTAACTTGCTTTGCATTTTTGTATTCATTAAATATTGCTAAAAATCTACTAGCTTCACCTTCAGCTTTAGCAACTACCTCTTTTTTATAAGCTTCTGCTGCTTGTAGAATTTTTGCTGCCTCTCCACGCGCTCTTGGTATTACGTCATTAGCATATGCCTCGGCTTCGTTTTTAGATCTTTCCATGTCTGCTCTTGCGGCCTGCACGTCTCTAAATGCATCAATTACTTGATCTGGTGGGTCAGCTTTTTGTGTTTGAACTTGTGTAACTTGAATACCACTTGTGTACTCATCTAAAATTGCTTGAATAATTTCTTGTGTATCTGTTTCTATTTTAGATCTTCCCTCTGTTAAAATTGGTTGAATATTACTTCTAGCAATAACTTCTCTCATAGCTGTTTCAGCTGCAGCTTTTACGGTTCCTTCGGGATCTTGTATCTTAAACAAAAAATTTCCTGCATCTTTAATCACCCAAAATACAGAAAAATCTATGTTAACAATATTTTCATCTCCAGTTAGCATTAAACTTTCCTCTGGCACGTCAGCAACCGCTGATGAAGTAAATCCACTGTCTCTTTCAGACCTAAAACCGATATCAATTCTATTAACTTTTGTGACTTTTGGTGTAAGAACACTTTCTACTGGAAATGGTACATGATAATTTAAACCTGGTTGAGTAGTTTTCACAAATTTTCCAAATCTAAGAACAACTCCTTGTTCGTCAGGCAAAACTCTGTAAAGGCCGCTTAGTGCCCAAATAACTAATAGAATAACTAATCCTAAGATTATTGGTTTTCCACCTTTAGCAGCTCCACCTGGCATAAATTTATTTATTTTATCCTGAAGACTTCTAATTATTTCATCAATGTCTGGAGGTGTCGGACCCTTTCTGCCTGATCCATTTCCTCCTCCGCCTGGGGGAGAACCCCATGGACTTCCACCTCTACTTCTAAAATCATCAACCATGACACTCTATATAGTGTCTTTAATCTGAAAAACAAGGTAAGTTAAAAGGGTAAATTAGTACTTATTGAAGCAATGGAACAAACAAAACCTACAAAAAAGTTTATAAAAAACCCTATTCAAGGGACTAAATTTACTATTGCTATTTCAAGTGCAAAAGGTGGAGTTGGAAAGTCCACTTTTGCAACAAATTTTGCTCTTGCTCTAAAAAAATCTGGTTGCAAAGTTGGATTATTAGATGCTGACATTTACGGACCATCACTTCCTAAACTTTTTTCAATTAACGAAAAGCCAAAAAGTGAGGAGGGTAAATTAATACCTATAAATAAATTTGACATACAATGTATGTCAATTGGTTTTTTAACAGATGAACAAACTCCTATGATATGGAGAGGTCCAATGGTGACTAGTGCTATAAAAACTTTTACACAAAAAGTTGATTGGAAAGATCTTGATTTTATCATTGTTGATATGCCGCCAGGAACTGGGGATACTCAATTAACATTTGCACAAGAAATTAAGCTTGATGGTGCGATAATAGTTTCTACACCTCAAGAAATAGCCCTCCAAGATGTAAAAAGAGGTATTAGAATGTTTGATAAACTTAAAACTAAAGTTATTGGCCTTATAGATAACATGAGTTTTTTTGAAGGAGATGATGGTAAAAAATATAATATTTTTGGAACTGGAGGAGTTAAAAAAACTGCAGATGAATTTTCTAAAGAATTTTTAGGAGAAATTCCTATATACCCAGAAGTTGGGAAACATGGTGACCAGGGCAAACCAATTGTTGAGGCGTTGCCTGATCATAATGCAACTAAAATATATATGCTTTTAGCTGAAAAAATTAAAAAGGACTATTTAGGTTAATCTAATTGAAATTGATTTTTATAGTCTTTTTTTAAATTTTTGTTTTGCTTTTTTTTATCTAAAAAACAATTGCCTATAACCAATTTATCCAATTCTGTTCCCATAAAACAATTAAAAGCATCTTCGGGTGTATTAACAATTGGTTCACCCCTTACATTAAAAGATGTATTTATTAAAACTGGGCAATTAGTTATTTCTTTAAATTTTTTAATTAACGAATAATATTTATGATTTGTCTCTTTGTGAACAGTTTGTATTCTTGCAGAGTAATCAACATGGGTAACAGCAGGAATGTCAGATCTTTTTACATTTAATTTATCTATACCAAATAGTTTTTTTTCTTCATCATTCATGTTAATTTTTTTTTCATCTAATACTTCAGCGACAAATAACATATAGGGACTATCATCATTCATTTTAAACCATTTATTTAGATCCTCTCTTAGAACCGAGGGTGCAAATGGTCTAAAGCTTTCTCTATATTTTACTTTTAAATTTAAATTTTTTTGCATAGTTGGTGATCTTGGATCACCAAGTATTGATCTTCCTCCAAGGGCTCTTGGTCCAAATTCCATTCTACCTTGAAACCAACCTACAGCATCTCCATGTTTCAAACTTTCAGCTGTTTTATTGATTAATTCTTTTTCCTCTAAAACTTCAAAATTTGCATTTAAATTTTTAAGTTGATTTTCAATTTCTTTTTGTGAAAAACTTGGTCCAAGATAAGAACCTTTCATATCATTATTTGATGTAACTCTGTTTTTTTTAAGTTCTATGTGCCAAAGGGCCAACCCTGCTCCTAACGATCCCCCAGCGTCACCAGCAGCAGGCTGTATCCAAATATTATCATAAATTTTCTTTTCAAGAATTTTTCCATTTGCAACACAATTTAAGGCGACTCCACCAGCTAGACATAAATTTTTAATATTATATTCTTTTCTTAGTGAGGATGCTAAATTGATCATGACTTCTTCTGTGACGCTTTGAATAGAAGAAGCAATATCCATATGAAATTGGTTAAGTTTATCTTTTTTGCTATCTCTTGGTTCTTGCCCAAATAATTTATGAAATTTATTACTTGTCATTCTTAGTCCTGTTGTATAATCAAAATATTCTTGTGCTAATCTGAATGAACCGTCTTTTTTTATATCAATCAAATTTTGTTTAATTAAATCGCTGTATCTTGGCTCACCATAAGGAGCCAAACCCATAAGTTTGTACTCGCCGCTATTGACCTTAAAACCTGTATAATAAGTAAAAGCAGAGTAAAGCAACCCAAGAGAATGTGGAAAGTGAATTTCTTTTTTAATTTCTAACTCCTTTCCTTTACCGATTGCGACAGTTGTTGTTGCCCATTCTCCTACACCATCTGCAGTCAAAATAATTGCCTCCTCGAAAGGAGATGGAAAAAAAGCACTTGCAGCGTGGCTTAAATGGTGTTCAGAAAAAAAAATTTTTTTCTCATCTTTAAAATTTTTATCATGTTCCTTAAGAAATTTCATAAGTAAATTTTTTTGGAATAGTTTCTCTCTTAACCATGTTGGCATCGACTTAGTAAATTGTTTAAATCCTTTGGGAGCCAAAGCTACATAGGTCTCAAGAAGTCTCTCAAACTTTAAAAAAGGTTTTTCGTAAAATACTATATGATCTATTTCTGTAAGTTTTGACTCTGAAATTTTAAGAACAAAATTCACTGCATTAAATGGATAGCTTGAATCATGTTTTTTTCTTGTAAAACGTTCTTCTTGAGCTGCTGCAACTATTTTTCCATCTATTATAAGAGCAGCGGCACTATCATGATAAAATGCTGAGATACCAAGTATTTTTGTCATTTTAACGAAATTGAGTTATTTACTAAAAAGTTATTTATTATATCAGCTTGAAAAATATTACCCTCAAGTGTTTGATGCATTGCATCACATAAGAATATATCCTTATTTTCGATTGATAAATAATCCGTTAGATCAATTATTTTTACATAATTTGCATGTTTATTGGTTAAATCTTCCAAATATGAATTATAAAGAATAGTTTTTAAATCCAAATTATTTTTCTTAGTTTCATTGCCATCACTAAATAAAGAAATCAGATAAAATTCTTTTACACCTCTTGATTTTGATATTTCGATTGCTTCGTTCGTATTAATATGGAAATTTTTAACCATCATTTTTACATCTATATCTGATAATGTTTTTTTAGTATATTTTATTTTGGAGGGAAATAATCTTAAAATTATTGCATCCATAAGTGTGTAAGATATTAAATAAGATTTTAAAGTCTTATCGACTCTCTTGATATATAAAAATTTTTTGTGCTTTTCAACATCTCTAAATTTATGTTTTAATATTTTCTGATTTCTATAATTTGATTTAGTTAATATATTAGTCATGTTAAATTTACTCGCCCATAAAATAATGTCAGGAATTTTTTTTTTGTTTATATTAATATTTAAAATAGCCACTTGTTGATCACTATCGGCACCATTAAATGCAAAATTTTTTAAATTTATCTTATTATTCTTTTTTTGCAGTTCATCTACCCAGGACGAGGATTCCCCACAGTTATTTCCATAAGTGGTGGAGCCTCCAAATGTCCAAATATCAATTGTATCATTTTCTTTCTTTTTAATTATTTTTTCCTTTGATCTATAAGATTGTCTATCTGTAATGTTAATTTGTAGTTTTGATAAATCAACTATTTCAATTATTATATTCTTATCAAAACCAAATTTAAAAATTTTTGAATTTGTAGGAAAAAAAATAATTACTCTTGTAAATATTTCTATCAATAAAAAAGAAATTAATATAACGGAAAAATTTAAAATTATTTTTTTTAAAGTGTTCAATTAGAAAATTGTGTAAATAAAAGGAGCAACAGCAGAACCTTGGCTTAAAATAATTAATCCACCAAATAATGCTAAAACCAAGATAATAGGTAATAACCAAAACTTTTTTCTAACTTTCAAAAAATTCCAGAACTCAATTAAAAAACTCATAATATTAAAACTGATTTTTTAAATTATTATTTGAATTATCTTTTTCAATCCAATAAGTATTTTTATTGTTTCTTTTTAAATTAAGCAAATCCTTACCTAACATTTTCATTATTAAGCCTGTTGGTGTAACAACCATAAAATAAACGATTCCCATCACAATTGGCGCTATAAAGTTTCCTAAAAATATACCAAATTTAAACCAAATTTTATTTAATGGTAAAAGCAGTTTTGAATTAAATATTCCTAAAACTAAAAAAATACCTGAAATTATTAAAGACCAAATTCTAATCTCATTTTGACTTAAAATGGGCCAAATTGATATTATTAAAAATACTAAAAAGAATACAATTCCAAAGTTTCGATTTGATGGAAGTTTTATTTTTTGTTGCATAAATTATTTTACAATTTTTTCTTTTATATCAAAAGCATTCATTAATTCATTCCATTCCCTCTTGGATAATCCTGATCCCTCAATATCAACATTTTTTCCTGAGATTAAATCTTTTAAGATTGATTTTCCTTTTAAAGAGACCTCAGTTCCTCCAACTCTATAATCCATAAAAGCTTCATAAGTTATCGGTACCCATTTTTTTAAAGTATCTAACATTACATCAGCGTATGCTCGAATTTCATACTGTGCATGGCTATCTGCTCTCAGTCTTAAAAAATTCATAAGATTTAATAAATCTGTTTTCCAATACCATTGTGTGTAAGTGTTTAGTGTTAAATTCATTCTAGCCAGCTCTCTTGCTAACCCAGATTTTTTTTCATCTATTACTGATCCATCATAACGTTCATTAAGCATAGTTTCGTAATTATCGTAGGTTCTTTCTGCATCATGTTTTAACAAATTCAAAACCTCTTTTGCTTGATCTCCAGTCAAAATCTCTCCTCTGCCTTGTCTATTATTTTTTGACTGAGCAGCTAAGTTTTCTTTGTTAGGTAAATAAAATTCTTTATCTAAAATGGAATATCTTGCTGAATACTCATTTACATTTGCAGTTCTATGTCTAATCCATTGTCTGGCTATAAATATTGGTAACTTGATATGATATTTTATTTCGCACATTTCAAAAGGAGTGCTATGCCAGTGTCTCATTAAATATTTAATTAACCCTGCGTCTGTTGAAACTTTTTTTGTACCCTTGCCATAAGAAACCCGTGCAGCCTGCACAATAGATGTATCGTCTCCCATATAATCAATTACTCTAACAAAACCATGATCAAGAATTGGTATAACCTCAAATAATATTTTTTCTAACTCTGGTGCAATAACCCTTTTAGTTTTATTTTCTTGAGATTGTAAATCTTTTATCTCTTGTTGCTGTTCTTTTGTTAGTTTCATTAAATTTTTGATATTAATTTATTATTATATTAAAGAAGTTTGTTTTCCAGCTAGTTTTTTTTTCTATCTGTCCACAATAATTATCAAAAAACTTTTGATCTAAATTACTAAATGTACTCAATACTTTATCAGGATATTTGGTTAGGGGGATAAAAGAGTTTAAATCGTGATTATTTATATAATTTTCTGAATTTTTCCAATTTTCAATTTTACAAATACCATAGATTCTATTTTCACGGGTAAATTGAAGTTTATAATAGTTTTTAAGCAAATAAAATTCTAGGATCGATACAATAAATAAGGCTATAAAAAATGATAATGAGATATATTTATTTTTTAGATAACTTAAGCAAGTAAGTACTGCTATTAATAATAGTGGATAGATATAAATATTATATCCCAAAGAATCCCTAACACTAAATGATAAATTCAATACTGCAATTCCTAAAAAAGGAATAAATATTATAGCTAAATTTTTATTGTTTCCTTTTTTTAAAACTAAAATTAAAAACAAAATTGCTAAAATCAAAACATTAGAAAATCTGAAGAAGTCTAAAATTCCAATTTTAATACCTAAAAATTGTATTGTAAGACTTTCATTTGGAAAAAGTTTGCTACGGGAAAAAAGGATTTCTTTAATGCTAAATATTATATTTGAAAAATTTAATTCATTTGTTGCCTCTGGATTAAAAGTACCCCAGCCATAATATGACATTTTGTGAATTGGGTTTAATATAGAAAATAATATTTTATCATTGAAAGAGATTAATTTAATTAAGTCAAGAAAGTAAATAAATAACAAACAAAAAATAAAACCATATATAATTATTTCAAACGGGTTAATTAAGGTTTTTAATTTAATATTATTTTTCTTAGATAAATAATACGAGACTAAAAAATAAAATAAAATACATGATGTATATGCGATAGGATCGATTAAGTGAGGTATAGAAATTTTATATCTGAAAATTAAGGATTGTTCAGTAAGTAACCAAAAAGCATAAAAAAATTCGAACCCTATATATCCCAAAAAAAATAAAACTAATACAGATGATGAAAATACAAAAAATTTATTTTTTTTTAAAATCTGATTATTTGAGTCCTGATAATCATAATAGGGAAATAAAAAAGGCAATATTAAAAGTAAAATAAATATTAAGAAAATTACTTGAACTTTTGCTAAAATAGCTAGACATAAAAAAAATCCGGAAAAAAAACAGAAAATATAACTTTTTTTGTATTTTACAAATAGGATGAGTAGATAAAAACTTAAAAGAGAGAGAATGACTGATAGAATTTCACTTCTTATTAAAAAAAGTATTTCATAAACACTGTGAAAAGTGAGTAGCAAAAGAATGCTGGCATAGCATAAATTTTTTTTAATATTTAATTCATTTAAAATTTTAAATAATAAAAAAGAATAAACAAAAAGATATATAGAATTTAAAAATCTGGCAATTGAGAAAAGATTTTGAAAATTTTGGTCTATGTTATTTGAATTGATTATTTCATTTAAAGTAAAATTGTTAAAAAAAAATGATAAAATTTTATAAATACCACCTAAAATAAAAAAAGTGCTAAATGCAGGATGATCAATGTATTCTTGTTCAAAACCTGAGTAAATAAGTAATGAGTTATAAATTAAAAAAATATCCTGATCTATTATAGCGCTCCAGTGATTATCAGTTGCCTGGAAAATACTTATTAAAAAAAAATATAGAAAAATAAATGCTAAAAAAATGTTTTCTTTAAAATTTTTATCATTATTTAAATGCATTAATTAAACATATTAATAACTTGTTATTAAAACTATTAATTACTATATTACAATCGTTGGATTTCCAACTATGACGATAAACGAATTTCGTAATAAACATTACGGACGTGGGGGCAGTACCCACCACCTCCACCAAATTCTACTTATGGGGGTGAACTAGGATCGACGGATGTCTAAAGGCTGTTCTTTCGTTCGGAATTGTTCCACCGTGACGGGCTAAATTATAATTGCAAATGATAAATTTGCTCTTGCTGCTTAATTAATTTATTAATTAAGTAACGGGGTTATGGGGCACCTGGCAACAGAACGCCCCTTTACTTTTTTATGAAAAAAATATTCTTAGATTTGTTAAAACAGCCAATTACGAATTCATATTTGTCAAAAATAGATAAAAAAAGTATTAAAAAAGAATTTTTTTATAATCTTAAAATTTCATATGACACAAAAAATCATCTAGTTTCAATTTTTAAACCTATAAGCCCAAAAAAACAATATACAAATAAATATGCTCACAGAGCATCAGAGTCTATAACTATGAAAAAATCTTTTAAATCAATATCTAAAAAATTAGTAAAAAAATTTCGACCAAAAATATTAATGGAAATTGGAAGTAATGATGGAGTATTTATAAAAAATTTTAGCAAAAAAAAAGTAATTGCTGTAGAGCCATGTAAGAACCTGGCTAAAATCACAAATAAATTAGGCTATTATACATATGATAAATTTTGGAATTTAAGTTTGGCAAAAAAAATTACAAACTCACATGGTAAATTTGACTTAATTTACTCAGCTAATACAATTTCACATATACCTAAACTAAATGAGACTTTTAAATCAATCTATTTATCACTCAGTACAAATGGTGTTTTTGTCTTTGAGGATCCTTATATTGGTTCAGTAATAAAAAATAATTCATACGATCAGTTTTATGATGAGCACGTTCACTTATTTTCTTTATTAGCAATGTCAAATCTTGTTAGAGCTCAGAATTTGAGAGTAATTGACGTAGAACTATTGCCAACCCACGGTGGGTCAATAAGATTTTATGTAGCTAGAAAAAATTCAGATCACAAAGCTTCAAAAAACGTAAAAAAAATTTATGATTTGGAAAAGAAAGAAAAATTAAATAAGTATTTTACCTATAAAAAATTTGCTATTAGAGTAAAAAGATCGAAAGTCCAATTAAATAAAATTCTCAAAAATTTAAAAAAAAAAGGAGAAAGAGTGATTAGTTATGGTGCAACTTATAAATCATCAACTATTTATAATTATTGCAATATAGATTCTAAAATAATCGAATTTGTTACAGACTCAACAAAAAATAAGCAAGGTAAATTTACCCCAGGAAAGCATATTAAAATTATAGCACCAATTAATCTAATTAATGAAAAAATAAATTACGTGTTTTTAGGGGCATGGAATTTTGTAAAAGAAATAAGTATCAAAGAAAAAAAATTTTTGAATAATGGCGGAAAGTTTATTACACATGTGCCAAAACCAAGAATTTTGAGTAGAAATGAGTATCGCTAAGATTAATAATTGGCTCAGGGTCAATAAAGAAAACAGCAAATTAAAAATTAAAAAAATTGATTTTAATAAATCAATTCAATGGAAATTTAATAATAAAAAAATTTCACATATAAAAAAAAGTTTTTTTTATATTCAAGCCTTTAAATTTAAGAAAGAAAGAACTAGCTGGTTTCAGCCTTTGATTATTCAAAATGAGAGCGGTATTTTAGGAATTGTAAAAAAAAAGTCAAAAAATATTGATTACTATTTACTTCAAGCCAAAAATGAACCGGGAAATATAAAAGGATTACAGATTTCACCCACTGTTCAAGCAACAAAAAGTAATTATCTCAGAAAACATGGTGGAAAAAAAACAGAGTATCTTAACTTTTTTAAAAAAAAAAATAAAAAAAATAAAGTTTTATCAAAATCTCTTCTTTCTGAGCAAGGTACGAGATTTTTAGAGAAGTTTAATTATAATATTTTGATAGAAACAAAAAAAAATATCTACAGAAGAAATAATTTTTATTGGTTTACAAAAAAAGATTTAAAGAAAGCTTTAAACAAAAAAAATTTATTAAACATGGATACTATATCTGTCTTATCCAGTATTATTAAAAAGAATCGTTTTGATTCACCATTAAATAGTTTTAATTCAATTAAAAAAAAATTAAATTTTTTTAAAAAAAAATATAAAATATCTAAAAAAAAAATTGACTTTAGAAGCTTGAAAGGATGGAAAATTGACAAAAATAAAATATATGATTTAAAAAAAAAGTTTTTTTCAGTTATTTTTCTAGAAGTCAAAGCACTTAAAAGAGAGGTAAGAAATTGGGATCAGCCTATTATAAGCGATTTTAAGAAATCGATAAATTGCATAATAACTTGTAATATTAAAAATACTTCTCATTATTTACTTAAAATTGCATTAGAACCAGGACTAAAAACACCAAGATTCACAGCTACAATTTGCGAAAGAAATTTTGCAATAAATTCAAAAAAGTTACCATTTATGAAGTATGTTACAAAAAAAAATTCAAAATTAGATATAATATATTCTGATGAAGGAGGTCGTTTTTATAAAAATGAAACTAGGAATATAATTAGTCTAATTCCAAACTATAAGATATCATTTTCTAATATTAAATATGTATGGGTTTCGCATAACCAAATGATAGAATTAATAAAAAAAAATCTGGTATCAATTGAAGCAAGAAATTTATTTGGGTCATATAATATTGATAAAATTAAATAAATAATATAATTTTAATTATGATCAAAGTTTGGGACTATAAAAAAGAATATGAATTATTAAGAGACGATATTTTAAGTGCTGTAGATGAAGTTTTTAAAAGTGGTACTTTAATATTTGGTCCAAAAGTTGAGGAATTTGAGGAAAAGTTTTCTTCATACCATGATTGCAAATATGGCGTAGGTGTAGGTAACTGTACAGATGCGATTACTATTTCACTTAGATCCCTCGGTATAAAACCAGATGATGAAGTCATAACAACATCAAATACAGCCGTTCCGACTGTAACTGGAATTGTAAATTCAGGAGCAAGTGTTAAATTCGTTGATGTAAATAACTACTCTTTAATAGATCCAGAAAAAATTGAAGCTGCAATAAATAAAAAAACTAAAGCAATAATACCAGTGCATCTATATGGCCAGATGTGTGAAATGGATAAAATAATGACTATAGCTAAAAAATATAAATTGAAAGTAATTGAGGATTGCGCACAATCACATGGGGCAACTTACAAAGGTAAAAAAGCTGGTTCGATAGGTGACGTAGGTTGCTTTTCGTTCTATCCAACAAAAATTTTTGGTGCCTATGGAGACGGTGGTTTTATTACAACTAACAATATACAGCTTTATGATAAAATTAGGAGAATAAGATTTTTAGGGATGGAAAAAAAAAAAATGTCATCTGGGCATTGGAATGGAAAATATTATGCCATTGAACATGGGACTAATTCAAGACTTGATGAAGTACATGCAGCAATTTTATTAAAAAAATTAAAATATTTAGACCAATGGATTGAAAGAAGAAGAAAAATTGCGAAGGTTTACGATGAAGAATTAAATAATTACAATTTGTCTCTACCTAAGGAACACCCTGATAATAAACATGCTTATTACATTTATGTAGTAGCACATGAGAGAAGAGATAATATTTTAAGTGAGCTTGCAAAAAAAGATATACATTTAAATATTAGTTATCCTTGGCCAATTCATATTATGGATGCATATAAACACTTTGTATGTTCAAGTTGCAATTGTCTAATTAACACAGAAAAAATGTCAAAGAAAATATTTTCTTTACCAATGTACCCAACCCTAACTGATGAAGAACAAAAAACTGTTATAAAAGAATTAAAAACTTTGATCAATTGAAATTAAAATTAAATAAAAAAGTTCCAAATTTTAAATTGCCAAGTACAAGTGGCGACATTTTTGAAATTAGTAAAGTAAAAAGAAATATAATTCTTTATGTTTATCCAAAAAATAATACTCCTGGATGTACCTTAGAATCAAAAGATTTTAGTAAATTAAATAATTTTTTTGAAAAAAAAAAAACACTTGTTTTAGGTATTTCTGGAGACTCTATTACTAGTCACTTACAATTTAAAAGAAAAAATAAACTTAAATTCGATTTGTTGTCAGATGAAAAATTAATAGTTATTAAAAAATATGGTGCATGGGGTAAAAAAAAATTTTTAGGGAAAAGCTATATGGGTATAATCAGATCTACTTTTTTAATCAGTTCGAAAGGTAAACTTCTGAAAATCTGGTCGAATGTAAGAGTAAAAGATCATGCTAAAGAAGTTTTGGCTGAACTAAAAAAATAGCCTTATATAAAAATTTTTAGTATAAGAAATCTTATCTTAAACCATGAAAAAAATTACGCGCTTTTATAAAAAAATAGCATTAAATTTAAAACCAAAAATTAATGTTGATAAAATTACCAAAAATTTTCAAAGTTTGGATGAAATATTTAATTATTTTGGTACAGACAAAGGCACAAATGTAAAAAACCAATACGATAAAAATTCTAATCTTGTTATTGGACACGGTTTTGCTAAATTTTATGAAAAGCATTTATCAAATTTTAGAAGTCAAAACTTTGATCTACTAGAAATAGGTACATGGCTTGGTGCATCATCAGCTGCATTTACAATTTACTTTCCCAAAGCAAATATTTACGGTGTAGATAGAAATTTTAAGTTCAGTTACAAATCTAAAAGAATGAAGTTCATAAACTGTGATTTGACAGTTACAAAAGAATTTAACGATTTAAAAAAATTTATAAACAATAAAAAGTTTAAAATTATAATTGATGATGGATCACATATTTTAACGCATATAATCAAAAACCTTAAATTTTTCTTAAAAAAAGTTGATAGTAGCAGTTTTTATATTATAGAAGATTTCAATGCGCCTAAAGATCAAAAACATTTAAACGATAGTAATGGTAAAGAAATTTTCATTGAAGAAATGTTAATCAAAATAAAAAATAAAGAATATTTCAAATCTCAGATTCTTAGCAAAGAAGACCAGGGCTATCTGTTTGAGAATATAGAGGGAATTTACACTTATGAGGGAAATCTTAAAAAGCCTTTATCTTCAAATATAGCTTTTTTAAAAAAAAAATGATTAATTTTTAATCAATCTAGATAAATTAGGAGCAAAATAATTTGGACCCTTCATTATTTTTCCTTTTTCATTAAAGATTGGTTCGCCAACGTTATCTAATTTGCTCATGTTTGATTCCTGGACTTCATTAAAACAAGCGTCTAAATTTAATCCAAAAGCATGACCAGCCCCGTAAGTAACGTATAAAATATCAGTAAGGGCGTCTGCTACCTCTACCAAATTTTTTTGTTTTAGTGCCTCTTTTAACTCACTCAATTCCTCCTCTATCAAACTAACTCTTAATTTGATAATTTTACTTGAACCTAAACTAGCTGATGTTTTTACTTCCTGCTTAAATGTTTTCATAAACAAACCAACTTTTTCAAAATTTGTCATATCACTCCTATTTGATTATATTTAAACATAATGTATAAGAAATATACCAATACACTTAAATATAATATTATGAAAACAAGAAAAGAATTCGATAGTATCGGGTCAATAAGTGTACCTGTGGATAAATATTGGGGTGCTTCAACAGAAAGATCAAAAAAATATTTTAATATAGGTGACACTTTTATACATCCTATAATTATTCAATCAATAGGGGTAATTAAAAAATCTGCAGCTATTGTTCATTTAAAAAATAAAGAAATTGATAAAAAAATTGCCAAGGCCATCATAAAAGCTTCTGATGAAGTTATCTCTGGTAAATTAAAGGACCATTTTCCCCTAAAAGTTTGGCAAACAGGATCTGGGACACAAACTAACATGAATATTAACGAAGTGATTTCAAATAGAGCTATAGAAATACTAAAAGGAAAAAAAGGCACAAAAAAACCAGTTCACCCAAATGACCACGTAAATAAGTCTCAATCTACAAATGATGTATTTCCCTCTGCTATTCACATAGCTATAGCAAGTAAAACAATCCGTGAACTTTTGCCAAATCTGGAAATATTGAATAAAAAACTTAAAAAAAAGGTTATCGAATTTAACAAGGTGATTAAAATTGGAAGAACGCATCTTCAGGACGCGACACCAATATCTCTTGGACAAGAATTTTCTGGCTATCAATCTCAGTTGGAAGACTCGATTAATAGAATTAAATTAAGCTTAAAAGAAATTTATTATTTAGCTCAAGGTGGTACAGCAGTTGGAACCGGAATTAATACAAAAAAAAATTTCGACAAAAAAATTATTAAAGAAATATCTAAAATTACTAAATTACCATTTAAGTGCGCAAAAAATAAATTTGCCGCCTTAGCATCACATGATCCTATAGTAAATTTTTCAGGAAGTTTAAACACTACAGCAGTAAGTTTAATGAAAATTGCAAATGATATTAGATTTCTAGGATCTGGACCAAGAGCGGGGTACTCTGAATTAAAATTACCAGAGAACGAGGCTGGATCATCTATTATGCCAGGTAAGGTAAATCCAACACAGTGCGAAGCAATTACTATGGTTTGCACAAAAGTTATTGGAAATCATAGTGGAATAACAATTGCAGGATCACATGGACACTTTGAATTAAATGTTTTTAAACCATTGATAGCTCACAATATAATACAGTCTATAAGTTTATTATCAGATAGTTCAAAAAATTTTGCAAATTTCTGTGTTGATGGAATAAAAGCGAACAAAAAAAGAATTGAGGAATTGCTAAAAAATTCTTTAATGCTTGTTACAGCACTTGCACCAAAAATTGGCTATGATAATGCGGCTAAAATTGCAAAATCAGCACACAAAAATAATACATCTCTAAGGGAAGAAGCTTTAAAGACAAAATTAATTAGCAGTATAGAATATGATAAAGTAGTTAATCCTTTAAAGATGATTTATCCCTCATCTAAATAAATATTTAAAACTTTCCTCATAAAGTTTTTAAATAATACATTATTGGAGATTTTAAAACGTGTTTCATAATTATCTTCAACAAAATCATCTACATTTTTTGATTGCATGACTTTACCCTCATAATTTAAAAAGTTTATTTTATCTATTGAAAATTTCGAATTATTTAAATTAAAAGTGAAGTAAAAAATTATATTTTCAAATTTTTTTTTTAATCTTTTTTTTTTGGAAACAGAAAATGTTCTATAAAAATGATCATAATCAAAAATATTTAATTTTATTTCACCATTTAAAATAGAACCTCCATCAACAATTCCAAAATTTGTATTATAAATTAATATTTTAGCAAATTTATTATTTAATAAATAAGATTTATCAAGATTTATACTGCCTTCCTCGAAATTTATGTTTATGTCTACCTGATCAAATAATCTTATTTTATTTAGTTTTCTTGTTCTAAGCCTAAATTGTCCATTAATATTTTTATTCGTTAAAATATTCGAAGAGATGATTTCACTTATTAAGAAAGTGTTATTTAAAAAGTATTCAAGATCTATCTCTTTAGCGTCTATCATAATTTGAAAACTAAAGGGTGATAATTCTATATTCCCAGAGTAGCTAATTGGTGTATTTTTTATAAATGATTTTGTTGAATTTAATTTTATACTCTTATTCATTATTTCGTATTTAGTTTTTAAATTGTTAGTTAAAATATTAAAACTGTTTTCATAAAAATAATTTTCATTAATTAAATTTCCTTTATTAGTGAACTCAATATCTACTTTTTCTGCTTTAAAATTGAGAATAGTGTTATTATTGTTAAAATTTTTTTGCCAAAAAAGTTTAACTGGAATTTTAAATATATTTCCTCTAGTTTTAATTTGATTGCTATTTTCTTTTTGATTTTTATAAAAATTTAAGTTTTTTATTGAATATATAAAAATAATATTATCACTTTTATCATTAAAAAAGAGTTTACTTTTTTTTATTAAAATTTTTTTTTCAGAGAGATCTCTATTTAATAAGTTTGAGATATAATCTAAATTTTCTCTCTTGAAAAAAAAATTACACCTCGAAAGAGCAATTTTGTTTATATAAATATTATCTTTATCAAAAAAATTTTTTTTACTTATGTAGATTCTTAAATCCTTAACTTCGCCTATCTCTTCAAAAACTTTTTTTTGATTTTCAAAAATTTTAGTATCCTTTATGTAAAAATGTGGTTGAGGGAGGATTCTATAAGTTATATCGCTTGAGAGGCTAAAATTAAGTTGGAACTCTTGAATTAATTTGTCATAAAGGACTTTTTGAACCCTTCCACTGTCATACAAGCTTGGTATTGATAGATATAATAGATATAAGAAAAATAAACTAGCAAAAGTGAAAATGCCAATCTTAAAATTTAATTTTATATTAAAATTTATTTTTTTCATAAAACTAAAATGATTTATAATGGTTGTTTATAAATGATAAATTTAAATTATTTACAAGATCTTAATTCTGCTCAAAAAGAGGCTGTAATAAACACTGATGGGCCTATTTTGGTAGTCGCCGGGGCTGGATCGGGTAAAACTAAAGTATTAACATCTAGAATTGCGCATATAATAAAAAATAAAAAAGCTTTTCCAAACCAAATATTATCCGTCACTTTTACAAATAAAGCCGCAAAAGAAATGCATTCAAGAGTAAGCAAGATACTTAAATCTGAAGCTGTAGGCCTATCTTGGCTTGGCACCTTTCATTCAATATGTGCAAAAATTTTGAGAAGACACGCAAAGGCAGCTGGTCTAACCTCAAATTTCACAATTCTGGATACTGATGACCAAATAAGACTCATAAAAAATATCTGTAAATCTGAAAATATTGATATTAAAAAAATCTCACCAAAACTAATACTTGCAATCATAGACAAATGGAAAAATAATGGATGGTATCCTAAAAATGTTATCTTAAGTAAAAAAGATATCTTTGAAAAAATAATTCTACCAGTTTATAAAATTTATCAGCAAAAACTAATAGATTTAAACTGTTGTGATTTTGGAGATCTTATTTTGCATTGTGTTAATATCTTAGAGACAAATAAAGATATTTGTGAAATTTATAATAAAAATTTTAAATATATTCTAGTAGACGAATATCAAGATACAAATTACATACAAAGCAAATGGCTTAATATTTTAGCAAAGTTAAATAAAAATATTTGCTGTGTTGGGGATGATGACCAGTCAATTTATAGCTGGAGAGGAGCGGAGATAAAAAATTTTCTAGAATTTGATAAAATATATAAAGATACAAAAATAATCAGACTTGAACAAAATTATAGATCTACTCAGAATATCTTATCAGTTGCCTCAACTCTTATATCTAATAACAAGAAAAGAGTTGGTAAAACTTTAACTTCTCAATCAAGTGAAGGGGACTTGATTAAACTTAGTTGTTATAGAAATGGAAAAGACGAAGCAATTGGTTTAAGTGATGAAATTGAAAAAAGACTTAAAAAAACTTTTTCATTAAATAGTATTACAATTTTAGTAAGAGCTATATTTCAAACAAGGGAATTTGAAGAGCGGTTTCTAAAAATTGGATTGCCTTATAGAATTATAGGTGGCACAAAATTTTATGAAAGAGCAGAGATTAAGGATTGTATTGCTTATTTAAGATTGGTTTATCAAGAAAAAGATGATTTGGCTTTTGAACGTATAGTTAACAATCCTAAAAGATCAGTGGGAGACAGTACTATAAAGTTGATACACGACTATGCAAAAATAAATTTTCTTTCACTTGTAAGTGCATCTAAAAAACTAATTGAGATAAATAAAATTAAACCAAAAGCA
This sequence comes from uncultured Pelagibacteraceae bacterium, assembly GCA_902581445.1. Classification (GTDB taxonomy): domain Bacteria; phylum Pseudomonadota; class Alphaproteobacteria; order Pelagibacterales; family Pelagibacteraceae; genus Pelagibacter. The sequence goes on along the minus strand of CACHOG010000001.1, from coordinate 182,784 downwards.
AAAGTTGGATTAAGTAGCTTTTTAAATTTTCTTAGTAAATGGAAAAATGATTATAAAATAAAAAATATTTATCATGTTAAATTATTACAAGTTATACTTGATGAGTCAGGTTATTCTTTGATGTTGAAAAATAAAAAAGATTTAGAAAATGAAAATAGACTAGAAAATATTAAAGAACTATTAAGTGCAATGAAGGAATTTGATAATTTAGAGAGTTTCTTAGAACACGTCTCTTTAGCTACATCCATCGACCAAGAATGGGATGGACAAAAAATTAATTTAATGACCATGCACGCATCGAAGGGTTTAGAATTTGATGTGGTTTTCTTACCTGGTTGGGAGGAAGGTTTATTTCCACATCAAAAATCTATAGAAGAAAAAGGAGAGAAAGGTTTAGAGGAGGAAAGAAGACTTGCCTATGTGGGTATAACTAGAGCAAAAAAAAAAGCTTATATATCTTTTTCAATGAATAGGTTTTATCAAGGAGATTGGATTGATAGTATGGCGTCTAGGTTTATTGAAGAATTACCAGAAAAATTTATTGAGAAAAATATTTTAAATGACGAAAATGAAAATCAAGATCAAGATTTCGATTTTAATCAAGATTTTGAAATAGAAGAAGGTACTAAAAGCCCTGGTTGGATTAGATATCAAAAAAGAATAAAATGAAAAAAAGTATTTTAAATACTCTTTTAAAATCAATATCAGATTTAAGTTTAGATGGTTACATTGTTCCAAAAAATGATAGTTTTTTTACAGAGCAAGTAAAATACGATAGACTTAAACTAGTATCGAATTTTAGCGGATCAGCTGGAATTGCTGTTATCATGAAAAAAAAAAATAGTCTTTTTGTAGATAGCAGATACACTATTCAGGCAAAATTAGAGTCGGGTAAAAATTTTAAAATTATAAAAATTCATGAAAAATTACCAAAAGACATATTTAAAAATATCGAACTTGGATTCGATCCAAATTTATTCACATATACTCAGTTAAAATTTCTTTTTGGTAATAATATTAAATTAAAAGCTGTTAAAGAAAATCTTATAGACAAAATATTAAATTTAAAGCCAAAAAAAAATAACCCTTTTTTCTCTATCTCAAACAAAGCTGCAGGAGAAAGTTATAAAAAAAAAATTGAATTTTTATCAGATTATCTAAAAACAAAAAAAGCAGATTATATATTTATTAGTGCGCCTGAAAATATAGCATGGTTATTAAATATTAGAGGATCTGATACTCCTTATTCACCTCTTCCAAATTGTAATTTAATTTTGAGCAAGAATAATAAAGTTTATTTAATTACAGAAAAATATAAAGCTAGAAAGTTGCTAGAAGAAAAGAAATTGCTTTGGCATCAAATAATCGAAGAAGACAATTTTGAAAATTGTATAACAAACTTAAATGGAAAAAAAATAATTATCGATAACAAAACATTATCTGTATATAAAGAAAATATAATTAAATCCAAATTTGTAATAATAGATAGGTATGATCCATGTTATTATTATAAATCAATTAAAAACTCAAAAGAGATTGAAAATATGGCTCAATCTCACATAAAAGATGGAATAGCACTAACTAAATTCATATATTGGATTAAAAATTCTAAAAATAACAAAATTACTGAGCTTGAGGCAGAAAAAAAATTAGAAAAATTTAGAAAAAAAAACAAAAATTATTTATACCCAAGTTTTAATACAATTGCAGGAACTGGTTCAAATGCAGCGATTGTGCATTATAGGGCAACAAAAAAAACTAATAAAATTATAAAAAAAAATCACTTATTTCTTTGTGATTCTGGTGGACAGTATAGATATGGAACTACAGATGTAACAAGGACACTCTGTTTTAAAAATCAAACGAAAAGGATAAAAGATATTTTTACATTAGTTTTAAAAGGCCATATTGCAGTCGTAACAAGTGATTTAGAAAAAAATGATACTGGTAAAAAATTAGATGTTCATGCAAGAAAATTTCTTAAAAAGTTTAATCTAAATTATGGCCATGGAACAGGACATGGTGTTGGATATTTTCTAAATGTTCATGAAGGACCACAGTCAATATCTAAATATAGTCAAATAAAATTAAAAGAAGGAATGATTTTAAGCAATGAACCTGGATATTATAAAGAAGGAAAATTTGGTATTAGAATAGAAAATTTAATCTATATAAAAAAAAAGAATAAAAAATTATATTTTGAAAATTTAACTTTAGCACCAATAGATAAAGACTTAATTAATTATAAATTATTAAATAAAAAAGAAAAAGAATATCTATTTAATTATCACTTGTTAGTTTATTCAAAAATATCAAAATACTTATTCCCACATGAGAGAAAGTGGTTAATTAAGAATCTTTAGTATTTAACATTTTTAAAAACTCAGATTGAGAAATAATTTTAACATTTAAATTTTTTGCGTCATTAATTTTTCTGACAGTAGGTTTCTCACCTGTGACTAAAAAATTAAGTTTTTTACTCACATTGCTAATAATTTTACCTGATTTATTTTCAACCAGGGACTTCGCTTCCGCTCTACTAATTCCTACAAGTTTACCTGTAAACATAAATGTTTTCTCTCCTAAAATATTATTTTTAGAAACTTCCTTTTCATTTATTATTTTAAGATTTTTCTTTAACTCATTTAAAACAATTAAGTTTTTTTCATTTGAAAAAAAATCTTTAAGAGATTTAATTTGGGTTTCTCCAATACCATCGATATTTATTATCTCCTCAAAATTATTACCTATGCCCAAAGCAAAAAATTTATTTGGATTCTTCAATGTTTTAGACAACAATTTTGCATTTTCTTGCCCGATATGCCTGATACCTAAAGAATAAATAAATTTGCTTAATGATATATTTTTTTTGTCTTCTATAGAATATTTTAAATTTGCAACTGACAAGTTTCCCCATCCATCTAAATCTGAAATTTTTTTATAGTCAAGATTAAATATATCTTGGGGATATCTTATTAATTTTAGTTCCCAAAAACTTTCTATAATTTTCTTTCCTAAACCATCTATATTAAAAGCCTCTTTGGAAACAAAATGCTTAATTTTTTCAATGGCTATTTTTTCACAACCATAACCATCATTAACACATCTTCTTACAGCATCAAATTTTTTCGTTATTCTATTATATTCTTTAATAGTCTTAGATCCACATGAAGGACACTTTGTAGGGAAATTAAATTTTTTTGAATTTTTATTTCTTTTTTTAAAATCAACTGCAATAACCCTAGGTATTACATCCCCCGCTCTTTCAACTGTTACTATATCTCCAACCCTTATATCTTTTCTTTCTATCTCGTCCTCATTATGTAGAGTAGCATTTGATACCAAAACACCACCAATATTTACTGGTTTTATTTTTGCTACTGGAGTTAAAGCTCCCGTTCTGCCTACTTGTATTTCTATTTTAAAAATTTCAGATGTTGATTTATTTGAAGAAAACTTATGTGCTATGGCCCATCTAGGTGCATTTGCAACAAATCCTAATCTTTTTTGTAGTCCAAAATCATTTATTTTGTATACAATTCCATCAATATCAAAATCTATCTCTTTCCTTTTGCTTTCTATTTCATTGTGATATTGAATTAAATTATCAATTCCTTTAATGATCTTATTAAAATTATTTACTTTAAAACCCCAATTTTTTAGCATTTTCAAAAACTGAAGTTGATTTGATATATTTAATTTTTTTGAATAACCAAAAGTATATGCAATAAATTTTAATGGAATTTTTTTTGTTTTTTCTGGGTTTTTTTGTCTAAGAGAACCTGACGCTGCATTTCTTGGATTTGCAAATATTTCGTTTAATTTTTTAAAGTCTGAATTCCGAATAAAAACTTCACCCCTTATATCTATTTCAGATGGAATATTATTTCCTATTAAAACTTTTGGTATATCAGTAATAGTATTTAAATTATTAGTAATATCTTCCCCTTCTACTCCATCGCCACGAGAAAGCCCCTGGACAAACTTACCATCTTTGTAAAAAAGAGATGCTGAAATTCCGTCTATTTTAGGTTCTGCACTATATTGTAACAAATCACTATTTTTTAAGCTCAAAAAATTTACAATCTTTTTTTCAAAGTTTACCAAATCCTCTCTATCAAAGGCATTATTCAGAGAAAGCATCGGAACAATATGTTTTACTTTTTTGAAATTTTTCGACGGTTTGAATCCAACATTTGCAGAAGGAGAATCGGCACTTTTTAGAAATGTATGATTTGTTTCAAGTTGAAGAATTTCTTTCTTTAAATCATCATAAACAGAATCATCGACTATTGGTCTACTTTTATTAAAATATGCTTCATTATATTTTTTAAGTATTTTAATTTTTTTTAAATAAATTTCTTTAATTTTTAAATTATTCTTTTTAATCATTTGAATAATTTTTTAAACTTACTAAATACTGACTTTTTTTCTTTTTTAATTTCAAATGTAGTTTTATAATCTTTATTAAATATTTTATAAGATTGCTCATACCATTCACTCGACTGATAGTTATAACCTAATAAATTTGCATACTTTTCAGCTTCTTGGGTTAATCCAATTTTATAGTTTGTTTCAACAAGTCTGTGAAGAGCCTCTTCAACATAAATTGTAGTGCTGTAAAATTCTGTAATATTTTTAAATCTATTTATTGCAGCAACCCATTTTTTTTTTTTTAAGTAGTATTTTCCAAGATAGATTTCTTTTGAAGCCAAAATATCATTTATTAAATTAACTTTAAATTTTGCATCTTGAGCAAAATCTGTATCTGGATAATTATTTACAATAAACTCAAATCTTTTTTTTGAAATTAATAACGGTTCTAAATCTTTTTTCTCATCAATAATATTTTCATAATAACACATTGCAAATAAAAAGTGTGCATAAGCTGTGTTTGGATGTTTTGGATATTTTTTAAAAAAACGATCTAATTCTGATATTGCTTCATCATAATAATTTTGTGAATAAAAAGAATAAGCCGACAAAAGCACTGCCTTTGGCGCCCATTCTGATTGTGGGAATAATAATTCTGCCTCATTAAATTTTTTAGCTGCGTATATTGCATCACCTTTTTCTAATTCCATATATGCTTCTTTATAAGCATCAATCATTTGCAATTCCAAATTTTCATCTTCAAGAATAGAAATTTTTTCTTTATTTGAATTACATGATGTTAAAGTAATTATCAGAAAAGCTGTTAAGACTAAAATTATATTATTTTGCATTTATTGCTTTTAACAGATAAATTACAAAACTTAAATTATTTAGGCTATAGATTTCAAGTTTTTTTTGTTAATAAAATAGTTAGGTATGACTTTTTCTTTTAATTCAAAAATTGAAAAATTTTTGTTACTATTAAATACTTCTCTTAATAATTCGTTAGTAAGTTTGTGACCTCCTTGGGAACAAACCACTTTTCCAATAATCTTATATCCAGACAAAAACAGATCACCCATACAATCTAGTATTTTATGGTTAACAAACTCATTTTTATTTCTTAGTTTTTCATTATTTAAAATATTATTATTCTTGACAACAATTGCATTATCAAGTGACCCACCTTTAGCTAAGTTCATGCTTCTTAATTTTTCTACATCTTCATAAAGACAAAATGTTCTAGAATTATAAATATCTGTTAGATCATTTTCATAAACATTTATTATATTTCTTTGATTACCAATTAATTGATTTTTAAATTTTATTTCAAAATCTATTTCTAAAGTTGTTTTAGTGGGTTCTATTGAAATATACTTTCCATTATTGTTTAGTTCAATTTTATTTAAAATTTTAATTATTTTAATTGGAATATTTGAATCTCTTAAACCTACTGCGTTTATCGCTTCTACAAATTTTTTTGAAGATCCGTCCAAAATTGGAATTTCATCTTGGTCCACTTCTATTAGGGCATTGTCTATACCCATCCCGTACAAAGCTGCCATTAAATGCTCAACTGTTGAAATGCTTATACCCGAGTCATTTGTTAATGTTGTGCACAAAGTTGCATCAGTAACATTAAAAAAATTTGCTAAAATAATATTATTTTTATTTAAGTCGACTCTTTTAAATGCAATCCCACTGTTGGGAGAAGCAGGTAAAATTTTCATGTTAGCTTGCTTTCCTTTATGTAGGGTTATTCCCTCAAATTGTATTGGCTGATTAATGGTTTTTTGATTTAAAAAAGTCATACTGTTTTATAGGTTTTGTAAGGGGAATTTAAAAAACAACTAATATTACGATAAAATACAATTATGATAATAGGTGAAAAACCTTTTCAAAAAAGCCCATTTTTGCTTTTTTTTTTCCAATTACGCTAACCTCATTCAAATTATTATCTTCCAATACAGCCAACCCGGCTTTTGATAAATCATCAACATCTATATTTAATAAAGATTTAGCATAATTTGTACAAATTATTTTATTAACCTTTAATTGATGATTTTTAAATATCTTTTCAATCTGTGATACAAAAGTTTTCTGTAAATATATAAAACTTAAATCTAAGATAAAACTTTTACACTTTTTTTCAAATGGAACAAAATTATATTCTACACCATCTAAAAAACATTTTTTTACTATAATATGAGCAATATACTTATCAGGATGATTTTTGATTAATTTATACCTAATATCTTTTAATAAATATTCAATTTTACTTTTATTAATATTTTTATATTCAAAGTTTTCTTTTAGAGCTATATCAATTGAGTTAGCTGAAGTATCCTCAACCATCAAATTAACTTTATGCATTGTAATATTTTTAAATTTTCTCTCTATATCAATAATTAGTTCTTTCAGGTAACTGTCAAAATTTCTGGAAAATAAATTGTTATTATTAATGTATTCAAGATCTATATTTTTAATAAATAGTGGACTTGATTTATCACTAGAGGAAATTATAAAATTCATCATTCCAATCTGAATATTAATATTCAAAAAAAAATGAAAATTAGTCATCTGGAAGTTATAATTCGTTTTTTTAATCTAAGGTCAATTAAATTTTTCATATCGCTATGATTATAAATATTAAAAGCATACTCCATGAACTTATTGTCAATATCTACAGGAAATTTTATTATTCTTTTATTATTAAAAATAATATCAATTCTATTTGAAGGATAAATTTTTATTGAATTCATATTTTCGATTCTAAAAGGAGAATTTTTTAAAATTTGTAAAATATTGTTAATATATTTAAGATTTATTTCACCTGATATATTTGGTATTGATGAAAATATTTTTTTACTTTTAAATACCCTGCCATTATCACCTATATATAAATCGTTTTCATTTCCAATAACTCTAGCTATAGGGATCGTCTCAATTAAATTTACTTTTAGAGTACTTGGATAGATTTTTTTAATTTCAAAATACTTTATTAAAGGATTATTTGTAATAGCAAGTGAAGTAGATTTTGTATCAATTTTAAAAATGCTTTTATTTTTTAAATTATTAATCTCTTTTATTGTCAAATTATTATTAATATTTTCAATATATTTTATATTAAATTCTTCAGAAAGAAAGTTTGACAGATTTACATTAAAAATTGTTGTAAATAGAAAAAAAATTGAAAAATAAAAATATATTTTATTTTTTCTATTTTTTAATAGAAGCATCCTTTAGAATCCATTCAAGTAATTTAATAAAACTTATACCTTTAAAAGCAGCAATTTCTGGGACTAATGACAATTTTGTCATTCCTGGTTGTGTATTTGTTTCTAATAAGTAAAATTTATTTTTAAATAACTTAAAATCAGATCTTGTTACTCCTCTGCATTTTAAAAGTTTATGTGCTTTTAAAGCTATATTCAAAACTTTATTTAAATTTTGTTTAGTCAAATTAACTGGAATTATATGTTTTGTTTTTGAATTTGAATTATATTTAGCTTTGTAGTCGTAAAATTTTCTCTTTGGTTTAAGTTCAATAATTCCAAGTTTTCGTCCTCCCAAAATAGCTGCCTGTATTTCTCTTCCGCCAATATACTCCTCAACCAAGATTTCTTTATATCTTTTTAATTTAGTTAAATTTTTTTTTAAATTCCTATCATTGCAAATAAAAACATCAACGCTAGATCCCTCATTAATAGGTTTAATTACTATAGGAAAATTTAATTTCTTTTTAATTATATATTTTAATCTAATTAAATTTTGAAAATTATTTTTTATAACTAAAAATTTCGGTGTTTGTATGCCATTTTTAATGAATAATTTTTTAGAGGCAACTTTATCCATTGCTAGTGCTGATGACAGAACACCAGAATGAGTATATTTAACTTTATTAAATTCTAAAATTCTTTGGATATATCCATCTTCTCCAAACCTTCCGTGGAGCGCGTTAAATACAATATCTGGTCCAAAAGATTTCAAGTTTTTCACAAAATTTTTGGTAACGTCTACTTGTATAACTTTATATTTTTTTTTAAGTGCGTTTTTTACTTGTTTTGCGGTCTCAAGACTTATCTGCCTTTCCTTTGATATTCCGCCTCCCAAAATTAAAATTTTTTTTTTCATTTATTTTATTATTTCAATTTCTGTTTCTAGTATAACGCCAGTTTTTGACTTTACATTTTTCTCTATAAATCTAATAAGCTTGTACATATCCTCAAATGATGCATTGCCTGTGTTTACCAAAAAATTACAATGTTTTTTTGAGATTGAAGCTTTTCCAAAACATGTTTCAAGCGGAACAGATTTTTTAATTAATTCCCAAACTTTTTCAGATGTCTGATCTATGGGATTTTTAAATGTGCTACCCCCAGTTTTTATTCTTGAAGGTTGAGACATATTTTTTTTATTTTTCATAAAATTAATTTCACTTTCAATTTCCTCTTTTTTTTTCTCTTTACCTTTAAATGAAGCACTTAAATAAATATAATCTTTAGAAATATTGCTTTTTCTGTATCCAAATTTAATCTGTGAACTTGGTATTGTTTTTATTAAACCACTTTTCTTATCTATAATTTGAACGGATAACAATATATCTTTAAATTCATTTCCATAACAGCCAGAATTTATTTTTAGCCCTCCTCCTACTGTACCAGGTATACAAGATAGAAACTCAAAACCACCGATTGAATTATTTAATGCAAAATCTGAAAGTTTTTTATCAGTTGCTCCGGCACCAGCTACAATTATATTATTTGGTAAAAGCGAAATATTTGAAAAATTCTTTCCTAATTTGATTACAACGCCATCAAATAACTTATCATTTAATAAAATATTTGATCCAGCGCCTAAAACAAATATATTAATTTTATTTCCAAAATTTTTAAGAAATTGCGCGAGTTCATCTAGATTTTCTGGCTTAAAAAAAAATTTAGTAATTCCACCAATATTAAACCAATTAAGTTTTTTTAAATCATAATTTGATAGGAAAGTGCTTTTGAAGCTTTTTGAAAATTTAAGAATTTCTTGATCTAACATTAACTAGCTAATTGTTACTATTATAATTATATAAAAAAATCTAATTTATAAAAATGAATTTTTTATTATTCTAAAAGAAATAAACGATAAATAAAATAAATATATAAATATTAAATTTCTTTTACGTGATAAGAATTTTATTGGCAAAAAATGAACAAAAAGTAAAAAGAATAGTATCATAATTAAGGGATCATAATACTTATGATATATTGTATTTTGAATATTCGATAAAATTAAAAGTAAAAATAATAAAAAATTTATAAATTTTGATTTTATTAGATATATAATTATTAATAGAGAAAAAAAGCTGAAAATAAAAAATATTAAATTATTATTAAATAGAAATAAGGATAATTGAAAAAAAAATCCACCTCCAGTAAATGCTCTTAAATAATCAAAAAAATATATATTTATTATAAAAAAAATTAAAACTAAGAAAAAGTTTTTTTTTACAGATAAGATAAACTCATTTAGAAATTTTTTTTCAAATAGAAATGGAATAAGATGGAAAAATACTATTGTACTCACAATAAGTATTTTGTTTGAGATATTAAAATCTAAACTTACCTTATCATTGATATCTGCTCCAGGGGTTTTTGCTAGTAAAAAATTTATATCTAATACGAATAAGTAATACAATGCTGGCAAGCTTGATAGTCCACATAAAAATATACCGATTAAAATATGTTTTTTATTTACATTTTTCAAAAAGCAGAAAAAATAAAATATAATAAATACCGAAAAGTTTGGGCTTATATAAGACGCTATTAAAAGATAAATAATATTTTTATAAAATGAGCTAATATTTTTTGAATTATTAAATTTTAAAAATTCGTAAATCGACAGCGTAAAAAAAGTTAATCCAATAATTCTACTGTCTGGCCAAATTGCTAAAGACCTAAATGTTGGGGATAAAAAGATTGAAATTGATAATAAAAATAGAATATTTTTATCTATATTTTTGAATTTTAAAGTCAAACATTTAAAAAAAATATAAATAAGAGTAATGCTTAAATTAAAGTGGAGAAATCTAATTAAATCAAAATTAATACCAATTTTAGAGAAAAAACTTAAAAAAATTAAATATACTGGTGAATGTCTGTGATTATATTGATCGTAATTGTAAAACGTTTTAATAAAATTTTCTGAAAAATCTCTTATGACAGGAAAGTTTGTATTATACCAGTCTGGTTTGGCACCATAATTTAGGTTCTCGCCCCAAAAAAAACCGGCAAGAAGCGTGGCATATAAAAATATAGAAAAATAAATATTTTTTTTAAAAATGAATTTTTTTTTTGTCATTTTTTAATAAAAAATTTTATCAATGCTTTTTTATAACCTTTTTTTTTACTTTGATTTTTTTCTGTCAATAAGTAAAAAAAACCTCTTAGAATAAAAAAAGTATACCCAAATAATTTATCCGAAAAGGTACCTATTTTTTTTATCAAAGTTAAAAACCCAAAAGTTGTTTGAAAAGTTCTGTCAAGTGGATTTGCAATCGAAGAACTTCTGCCTATTTTATGAAAAGTTTTTATTTTTTGATCGCATACAAGCCTGCCATAATTTTTTAATCGATATGACAACTCAATATCCTCTGGGCCATAAAAAAAATCTTCATCACCTAGTCCTGTTTTTTTTAAAATATGAGCTTTATATATTGAGCAACATCCACTTATAGCATCTGTTTCTACTAATCTGTTTAGATTTTCATTATCGAAGTATCTTTTTTTTTTCAAGTTCATAGTTCTTTGAAATTTCAAGTAAAACCAGCTCATTTTAAATCCTTTAAACCAAACACTTTTTTTAATGTAGGCATGCATTATTTTGGGAGATGCACTTGCAATGTCTTTTTTTTTTACTGTGTTAGAAATTCTTTTAAAATAATCTTTTTGAATAATAAAGTCATTATCTATTCTAAGTATTTGATTATAATTATTTCTAATTAAAAAATTGTACGCCAAATTTAATCCAGCAGTTAGACCTAAATTATTTTTATTCCTTAATATATATAAATTTCTATTATTTTTTTTAACATTAAATATATTATTTTTGTGATTCATAAATATAAGTTTCCCGTATTTTTTGATTTTTGGTTTTATAAATGCTCTGTTTGATATTATTTGCCCTCTGTGCCAACCTGATATTTTAAGTATGTTTTGAATTTTTGAACCATTATCAATCAAAAAAACATCAAAATTGCCCTCATTTTGATAAATACTTTCTAAACAATCAATTGTGTTTCTCCAGTCATTCCAATTTAGTACAACTATAGCTGAATTCATAAAATTTTTTCTAAATTATTTTTTAATACACGATGCATGAATTCCGCAATAATAGTTAGAAAAATCTTTTGAAAAAATTTTTACTATTTTATTTAACAAATCAAAAAATATAAAAAATATTGTTTGTAAAAACGGAAACTTAAAATATCTAAATATATTTTGATAAGACGCAAAAAATGGGCCAACACCTATTAAAGTAATTTCACATTTAAATCCTTGATCCTTTAAAATTTTTTCTAAATAAAAATGAGTCGGTCGAAATATATCTTTTGGGTCTGGATGATATAAAATTAAAAATGGCACAAAAATCTCAAAATTGCCTTTATCTTGCAAAATTCTGTGAATTTCAGATACTAAATTTTTATAATTTTCAACATGTTCAATTGTATTGAATAAAATAACATTGTCGTATTTGTTATCTTCAATTGCAATTTTATTTTCTAAATCAATTTTATTTTCAGCATTTTTATAAAAATCAGCTTTTTCTATTGTTGCCTCACTACTACCAATAAAATCATAATAAGTTAAATTTGACCCATCTCCAGCTCCTAAGTCAATTGTTTTGCCTTTAATACTAATTGTTTTTAAGAAATAGTTATGGGTTAATCTTATTGGAGAGAGTTTTTTTTTAAATGACAAGTAAATATGTTTAATAAAATTAAATGATAGTGGGTAGTTAAAAATTTTCATTAAATTTTAAATTTTGATTTCTTGCTATCAGTCAAAAAAGTTTTTACAGTTTCAAGTGTCAACCTATTATAAGATTTTCCAAAATTTTCTATTTTTTCTATTATATTAGGTGGAACTGTTATTATATGACATCCTGTTTTTTTTGCATATAAATAGTTGTAGGGTTCTCTCACACTTGCCCAAAGAATTTTTACTTTTTTAAATTTTTTTGCTATCGAGATACTTTTTTTTAATTCTGGAATTGGATCTTTTCCTGAGTCGCTTGCTCTTCCTATAAATATTGAAATAATTACATCTGAATTTTTGTTTATAACTTTTAAAATACTTTTTGTTTGTTTGGCTGTGTAGACTGCAGTTATATTAATTTTAACTTTTTTACTCGATAAATATTTAATAATTTTTCCAGAAAAAACTCCTTTTGAATTGCAAACTGGTATTTTAACATAAACATTTTTTCCAAACTTATTTAATATTAAAGCTTGTTTTTTCATATCAATGTAATTGTCTGCAAATACTTCTAAAGATACAGGTTTTCCATTTGATGCATTTAATATCTTTCTACAATAATCTAAATAATTCCTAGCACCCGCTTTCCTAATTAAAGACGGATTCGTTGTAAAACCTTTAACTTTTTTTTTTTTTGTGAATTTTTTTATTACGTTTATATCAGCGATATCACAAAATATTTTTGTGCTCAAAAGTTTTCCTTAAAGGCTCTTAGTTATGTCTTCAGTCATTTTTTTTGCGTCTGCAAATAACATTAAGGTATTTTCCCTGTAAAATAAATCATTATCTATTCCTGCATATCCTGGTGATAGACTTCTTTTGACGAATAATACTGATTTTGATTTTTCTACATCTAAAATAGGCATTCCATAAATAGGGCTTTGGGGATCAGTTTTTGCTACAGGATTAGTTACATCATTTGCACCAATAACATAAGCTACATCACAATTTGCAAAATCATTATTTATATCTTCTAACTCAAAAACCTCATCATAGGGAACATTTGCTTCTGCAAGCAAAACATTCATATGCCCTGGCATTCTTCCTGCAACAGGATGTATCGCGTATGATACTTTAACTCCATTTTTTTTTAAAGAATCTACCATTTCTCTCAGTGCATGTTGGGCTTGAGCTACCGCCATCCCATAACCAGGAACAATTATTACTGAGGAAGCATTCTTCATTAAAAAAGCAGCATCATCTGCGTTACCATTTTTAACCGGTTTTTGCTCTTTTGAAGAAGTTTTTGAACCTTCGTCAGTGGCTCCCCAACCACCTAAAATTACATTAAAGAACGATCTGTTCATACCTTTGCACATTATGTAAGAAAGTATAGCTCCAGAAGAACCTACTAAAGCACCTGTTATTATTAATGCACTATTTTCTAATGTAAAACCAATTCCTGCCGCTGCCCAGCCAGAGTAAGAATTCAACATAGAAATTACAACTGGCATATCGGCACCACCTATTGGAATAATTAATAGTACACCAACCAGAAGAGAAAGTGCTATTAACGACCAGAATAGATATTCATGTTGTATGCTACAAAGATAGATAATTAAACCAACTATTATTATTCCTAATGCTAAATTTAAAAAATGTTGACCAGTAAATGTAATTGGTGATCCTGACATTAGGCCTCTTAACTTAAGAAATGCAATTATAGATCCTGTGAAAGTAATAGCACCTATAGCGGCGCCTAAAGACATTTCAATCAAGCTTGAAATTTTTATGTTACCAGGAACACCCAAATTAAAAACTTCAGGATTTAGAAATGCTGATATTGCAACAAAAACTGCTGCCAAACCTACTAAACTATGGAATCCCGCGACAAGCTCTGGCATAGCTGTCATGGGTATTTTAAAAGCAATAAATGCACCTATAGATCCACCTATTATTAAAAAAAATAAAAGAAATATAAATCCAGTTGAAAAATTACCTATTGAAATAATAGTAACCCCTATAGCTATTGCCATTCCGATAATCCCAAAAAAGTTACCTTGTCTTGATGTTTCTGGTGACGAAAGCCCTCTTAGTGCTAAAATAAACAGAACGCCAGATATCAAATAAAATACAGCCAAAAGATTTGCGGACATTATTTATCTTTCCTTTTCTTTTTATACATTGCTAACATTCTATGAGTTACAAGAAACCCACCAAAAATATTTACTGCTGCTAAAATAATAGCTAAAAAACCAAAAATATTTGCAGTATCGAAAATTTTACTATTGTCCCCCGCTAAAGCTGCAACTATGGCTCCAACAATGATTACAGATGATATTGCGTTTGTAACTGACATCAGGGGCGTATGAAGTGACGGTGTAACACTCCAAACTACGTAATAGCCAACAAATATTGCCAGAATGAAAATACTTAATCTAAAAATAAAAGGATCAATTTCCATATTATTTAACCAATGTATTTGAGATTATTTCATCTTTCATGTTTATATTAATTTTATTAGTTTTATTATCATAAAGATTTAGAACAAAGTTAAATAAATTTTTTGCATACAAATTTGACGCTGAAATTGGAAGTTTATTAAGTATGATACTTTCACCAACTATTATAACACCATTCTTTTCAATTGTCTCATCAGCTTTGGTAAATGCGGCGTTACCACCCTGAGAAGCAGCTAGATCGTATATTACAGATCCAGGCTGCATATTGCCTATCATTTGCTCATTAATAATTTTAGGTGCTTTTTTTCCAGGAATTAATGCAGTGCATATAACAACATCGATTTTTTTTAAAGTTTGTGAAATTAAGTCTTCTTGTTTCTTTTTAAAATCTTCCGAAGCTTCTTTCGCGTATCCACCTTCTGTCTCTAAATTTTCTGCTCCTTCTACGACTAAAAATTTCCCACCTAAACTTTCTACTTGTTCTTTTGAAGCTAACCTAACATCTGTAGCAAATACAATAGCTCCCATCCTTTTTGCAGTAGCAATAGCTTGCAATCCAGCCACACCTGCACCAACTACAAGTACTTTAGCGGCAGGTATAGTGCCAGCAGCAGTCATCATCATTGGTATTGCTTTCTTAAATAATGAGAATGAATCTACAACAGCTTTATATCCAGCTAGGTTGGCTTGGGATGACAAGATATCCATGGACTGCGCTCTTGTAATTCTTGGTAATAATTCTAATGAAAAAATAGAAATTTTGTTTTTATATTTATTTATTTTTTCTTGGTTACTATTAAAATTAAAATTTCCAATGAGAATATTTTTTTCTTTCATTATGTTTAAATTTTCTTCAGTTGGTAGATTCATTTGCAATAAGATATCTGACTCCTTTAAAATATTCTCTTTGCTGTCTACATCGCAACCTTCTTTAGTGAATTCTTCATCTTTAAAACCAAGGTGATCTGCCATACCTTTTTCAATCTTTACCTTAAAGCCATTAGAAATATATTTTTTTGAAATTTCAGGTGTAATTGATACTCTTTTTTCAAAATTTTTGTTTTCAGAGATTGATCCAATTATCATAAAAAATGTGATTATTTTTGTCTAGCTTTGTACTTAGGATTTTTTTTATTTATTATATAAACTCTTCCTCTTCTTCTAACTAACTTTGAGTTTAGATCCCTTTGCTTCAACGATTTTAAAGAACTTTTTACTTTCATAAAATTAGCCTGGCAACGTCCTACTCTCCCATGCCTTAAGACAAAGTACCATCGGCGCTGAAGGGCTTGACTTCCGAGTTCGGAATGGGATCGGGTATTACACCTTCGCAATAATCACCAGGCACAGAACTTATATAAAAAAAAACCGAAAAAGCAATTATAAATTATTGATTATTTTCTTTAAATTTTCTTACGTAATCTCTTAAATCTATCTTTCCAAAATGCCTGTAAACCTTATTAGATAAATTCATATTTGTTAAAGCGGAGGCATATCTCTCACCATCTCTTTTTGGTAAAAATTTTACTTTTTTCCCGAATAATTTTGCAACCTCTAAAATTGTATAACTTTTTCTATGAGATATGCTGTAATGTCTATTTAAATTTTTCTTCCATGCTTTATAGCATATTTCTATTGTATCGTTTATATGAGTAAATCTTCTTGACTGAGTACCTGGTCTTACAATTGTAAGGGGTTTATTTTTTTTATAGCAGTTTTCAAAAATCCCAATAACAGTAGCCATAGAACCTGTTGAAATTTGCTTAGGTCCATAAACATTATAGAAATAAACTATCTCATAATTAAATTTAAACCATTTCTTTAAGTTTTCTAATAATTCTAAATTTTTTGCTTTTGTAAAAGCATACGGTGATAAATTTTTATCTTTTCCTTTATTTCCTAATGATGCGGAAGTTGCGCTATACACAAGCTTAATTTTATTTATTAAACAAAAATTAAAAACAGCATTTGAGCCAATTGAATTAGAGTTTATGCATTTATCCATTTGTATAAAACTTTGATATATTCTTGCAAATTCACCAAAGTGAAACACAACTTTTACAATTTGAGGCTGTTTTATAACTTTACTGATATCTTTGGTATCAGCTTTTATATATTTTACTCGATTATTCTTAATATGATTTTTTTTTGAACCAGAACTATAGTCGTCAATTGATAAAATTTTATAATTAGTTTTTTTTAAAAGATACTTAATTAAATTAGATCCAACAAATCCAGCTCCTCCTGTAACCAATATTTTTTTTTTCACTTTTATTTATTATTTTCTAAAAAACTTTTATAAGTAATCCCAAAGCCTTTATCTAATGAGATTTTTGACTTCCATCCATACTTTTTAGCCAAAGTGGTATCCAAAAGTTTTTTTGGAACACCATCAGGCTTTGATTTATCAAATCTAATTTGTACTTTTAATTTTAATTTTTTTATTAAGAAATTTGCATACTGTTTAATTGACATATCTTTTCCTGTACCAATATTTATCAAGGAACTTTTAGTTTTTTTGTTCATAAAATATATACATGCATCAGCAACATCGTCTACAAATATTAGCTCTCTAAATGGCTTGCCAGATCCCCAAACTTTAAGATATTTTTTTTTTTTTATTTTGCAATCGTGAGCTCTTTTTATCAAGGCAGGGAAAAAATGAGAATTTAAACTATGATAATTATCATTTGGCCCGTAAGTATTAGCTGGCATTAAACAAGTGAAATTTGTTTTATATTGATCGTTATATGCTTCACACATTTTTACACCTGCTATTTTCGCAGTGGCGTAGGGATAATTTGTTTCCTCTAGTTTTCCTGAAAGAAGATATTTTTCTTTTATAGGTTGCTTTGAAAATTTGGGATAAATACAACTTGAACCAAGAAACAAAAGTCTTTTGACTTTATTTTTAAAACTGCCATGTATCAAATTATTTTGTATTTGTAAATTTTCGTAAATAAAATCTGCACCATTAATACTATTATGATATATACCTCCAACTTTTGCTGCTGCAATTATTACAACATCAGGTTTATTTTTTTTTAAAAATTTAAAAACTTTGCCTTGGTCAAGTAAATTTAATTTTTTTTTATCGATTGTAATTATTTTTTTATATTTCTTTTCAATTAATTTTCTGTGTATCGCTGAACCTACTAAACCTTTATGTCCTGCTAAAAAAATTTTCATGGGCTTATCAAAATGATATTTTGCTCATTTCTATTTCTATCATTTCAGATATTAGATTGTTAAGGTTTGTTTTGGGTTTCCATTTTAAGATTTTTCTTGCTTTTCTAGCGTCACCTAAAAGATTATTAACCTCCAAAGGTCTATAATATGCTTTATCGCAAGCTACAATTACTCTACCGTTTTCATCCAATGCTTTTTCCTTTATGCCAGATCCTTTCCACTTTAATTTAATTCCTAGATGTTTGGCTACAATGTTTACAAAATTTTTTACAGTTGTCTGTTTTCCAGTTGCAATTACAAAATCATCTGGTTTTTTTAATTGCATAATTAACCACATAGCATTCACGAAATCTTTTGCATGTCCCCAATCTCTTTTTGAATATAAATTTCCAAGATATAAAGTTTTTTGTTTATTTAATTTAATCCTGCACATTGCCTGAATTATTTTTTGTGTTACAAATGTTTCGCCTCTTCTTGGACTTTCATGGTTAAACAAAATACCATTACAAGCAAACATATTGTATGCCTGTCTATAATTAATAGTAATCCAATGTGCGTATAGTTTTGCAACTCCATAAGGACTTGCTGGATGAAACTGGGTTCTTTCATTTTGTGGTATTTTCTCATTCAAACCAAAAAGCTCTGATGTTCCTGCTTGATAAAATTTTGTTTTCTTTTCCAGCTTATTAAATCTTATTGCCTCCAAAATTCTAAGAGCTCCAATTGCATCAGCATTTGCAGTATACTCTGGTGACTCAAAAGAAACTTGTACGTGAGATTGTGCAGCTAAATTATAAACCTCATTAGGTTTTATATAATTTATTAATCTTGTAACTGAAAGTGAGTCAGTTATGTCACCGTAATGTAAAATAAATTTTCGCTTCTTTATATGCGGATCCTGATATATATGGTCAACTCTTCCTGTATTAATTGATGAAGATCTTCTTTTGACACCATGAACGATATAATTTTTTTTTATTAGTAGTTCTGCTAGGTAAGAGCCATCTTGACCAGTTACTCCAAATATTAAAGCTTTTTTTTTCATTAATAAATCAATAATTTTTATTTTTTAAAAAAATACTTAATAATTTCAATAAATATAAGTAATCCATCTTTTATAGCATTAACTTTTTTTTTACCACCTATTCTTTCTCTCTCGTGGGAAGGTAGGCAAACATATTTAAAATTTGAAAACTTAGCTTTTATTGGAAGTTCAACACAAATTCTAAAGTCACCATTCCCAAGTTTTAATTTTTTTAAAGAGGAAGATTTTGCAAGAATGTACGTGTATAAAATATCTGTAATATTTAAATTATATAACAAATTACCAACAAATGTAAAAAAATAATTTCCTATCAGTGTAACTATATCGTCGTCATCACTTCCACCTCCTGGTTTTTGATACCTTGAGCAAAAAACAAGATCTTTATTTTGGCATTCAATTAACATTTCGTCTAAATATTTAGGATCCATTGATCCATCAGCATTAATTATGCAACAATATTTTGTTTCGACATGGTTTATGCCCTCAATCAGAGCATTACCATATCCATTTTCTTTTTGAACTAGAATTTTTATATTATTAAAACTACTTATAGCATTTTTAGTTTCGTTATCTTCCTTTTGCAAAACTATTAATTTTTCACATGAAAAGTTTTCTAATTCCTTTAAAAATACAGGCAAAGACTCTGCTTCTTTTTTTGTGGGTATAATTAGTGTAAGATCTCTCATTTATAAATTGAGTTATTTTTATATATATATTCAAACGTTTTTCTAAAAAACATTTTAGTTTTAAAAACTTTTTTAAAATTTTTAGATTTCAAAAAACGATCAATATCACAAAATTTATAATTTTTTACAAGCATATCATGAAAATGATGTTCGAAATAAATAAACTTTACCTTTGTAATTAATTCACCAAGACCTTTGATAACATGAAAATCATAACCTTCTGTATCTATCTTAACTAAATCAATAAATTCTATTTTTTCAACATTTATTAAATTATCCAAAGTTTCGATTTTTACCTTTGTATTTTTGTTATTTTTTTTTTTTAAATTCAAAAAATTCAAATAAAGGTTTTTTTTTTTAAAATAATTAGAATTCTGATTTATTTCTGCAATTGTTGAGGACTCAGAATCGTAATGATTGTGTAAATCTGCATAACCTTTTTTATCTCCTAATGCAAAATTAAAAATTTCGACGTTATTTAAATTTTTTATTTTTTTTTTTAAAATTTCGAAATTATCTAGTCTTGGTTCAAATGCATAAATTTTATTAATTGAAAAGTATTTATTAAAAAACTTAATACTTTCGCCACGGTGAGCGCCAACATCAATTAAAGTTTGAATTTTTCCTTTATTTTCTTTTAAAAAATAATTACAAATTTTTTTTTTGTTTTGTGAGTCAAAAAGAGACAAAAAAAATTTAGCTACTGTATAATACATTATTTGTTATTTATATTCTCTCAATATATATTAGATATCAAATTAATTAGTAAATTTAAAATATGGCATTAGTAAGTATAATAATACCTTATTATAGAAAAAAAAATCATATAAAAAAAACTTTGGAATCGGTTTTAAATCAAACTTTTCAGAATTTTGAAATAATTTTAATTTATGATGATCCAATCACAGACGATTTATTTTTTTTAGAAGAAATCACAAAAGGGAATTATAAAATTAAAATAATTAAAAATTTAAGTAATTTAGGTGCTGGAGAATCAAGAAATGTAGGAATAAAAAATTCTTCAGGAGAAATAATTGCATTTTTAGATGCTGATGATTATTGGCTTCCAGATAGAATAGAAAAACAATTGCAGTTTATGGAAAAAAATAAATATAAGTTTACTTTCTGTAATTATAAAAAAAAGGGGGGGAATAAAATAATTCATGCAATTAGCAAAAAATCTAAAATTACATATAAAGATCTGCTAACAGACTGTGAAATTGGACTTTCAACTGTATTTTTAAGTAGAGAACTAATTACAGAAAATTTATTTCCACCCTTGAAAACTAAAGAGGACTATGTGGCATGGCTTAAAATTACAAAAAATAATATATATGCATACAATTTTCCGTATTTTTTAGTTGAATGGAGTCATTCAGAAAATTCATTATCTTCGAATTTTATACAAAAATTGTCCGATGGTTTTAAAGTTTATAATACTTATTTAAATTTTAATTTTTTAAAATCAGTATTTTATCTCTTTTTACTAAGCATTAATTCATTAAAGAGGAAGTAGTTTTTTTATATTCTTTTAAAATATTTAAATAAAGTAATATAAACAAAAATATTAATTAGAAAAATTGTTATTAAACTTCCTGAAGAATAAATATATTTTGTTGAAATAAAAAAACATATTAAATTGTAAAAATTAATAATAAAAGTAGTTATTAAATGGGAAACATTATTATTTTTAATTTTATAATATGTTTTAATTTTTTTGAAAATTAGGTGGTGTAAGTGAATTGTATCAGGCTCATAAGTTTTTATTTTTTTTAAAAATCTTCTAATCATCGAGAATAAAAGCTCAAAACAGGGGTACCAAAGCAGAATGATTATGAAATATGGAGATATTGAAATATTGTTTTGCGCAAAATCAATCAAGAAAATTCCTGTAAATAATCCTAAAGTATAAGAACCAGAATCACCAAGATACAGGATTCCATATAAATTTAATAGTAAAACAATAAATAAAATTATGATTAAGTTTTCTAATAGAGATTTATCATATTCAAAATAATTTAAATTAAAAAAAATTATCAAAAAAATAATAAAGTAATATCCTATCGTTAAACCATTGATACCATCGATGAAATTTGAACCATTCTTTAGAACAAGCAAACAAAAGGTCACAAATAAAATGTTAACCAGAGGTGAAGTTAGCCATTGATCAAAAAAATCTATTCTAGTATTTGTAATTTTTAAGCTTAAAAAATTTACAAAAAATAAAACTAGAGTACATTGTAAAAAAAATCTTAAACTTACATTATTTATCTTTTTGAGATCAGACAAAATACCAATTAGAAATATAAAGTTTATAAATAAGCATAGCACAGGATCATATGTCACGAAAAGATGGTAATAATTTAAAAAAGAAATAATTAAAATTCCACCAATTAAAAAACTTTTACTTTTAGTGGAATATTTTTTGTGTTTTTCTATTTTTTGATCAATAAGAATATTATATTTTCTACAAAAAAATATTAGAGTAAATGAAAAAATTAAAAAAAAAATTAAAAAATTATTTATCATTTCAATTTAAAAACTTATTTATATTACTTACTTAGAGGTATATATTAATTTATGAATTAATGGAAAAAAATAAAATTTCAATTATTACCGTTGTAAAAAATTCATCAAACACTATAGAAGAAACTATAAAAAGTGTTCTTGCCCAAGAGTACAAAAATTTGGAATATATAATTATTGATGGCGGCTCAACAGATGGAACTTTAGAAATCATTCAAAAATATACAGAAAATATATCAATATTATTAAGCGAAAAGGATAGTGGTATTTGGGATGCAATGAATAAAGGAATTAATTTAGCAAATGGTGATTTAGTTGGTTTTTTAAACTCTGGTGATATTTACTATAATAATGCTTTACAAACTGTAAATCGTTATTTTTTAGAAAATCAAATTGATTTCTTATTCGGATGTGTACAAAAATATAAACTTATGCATGGTTACAAGCCATGGAAATTATCTTGGAGTTTTGGTTTTTATACCTCACATTCGATTGGCTTCTTTATCAAAACAGAGAAACATAAAATGGTAGGAATATATGACCATAAATATTTAAGTGCTGATTTAAATTTTTTTTACAAAATGATTAAAAAATTTAAACTAAAAGGTATTTCATCAAAAAAAATTGAGGTATTTGGAAAATTTGAAAAAGGCGGGTTTTCATCAAAAATTAATTATATTGATCATCTGAAAGATTTAAATCAAATTAGAATTGATAATAATCAAAATAAAATTTTTGTATATTTTTTATACTTAGTGAAAATATTAAAGAAACCTCTCAAATTTATAAAAGCATATTCAAAAAAGCTATAAAGTTTTTATCTTTCTTTTAAATTCTCTAAAATTCATATGTTTTTTGTCTCTAGGCGATAATATTGGATTATTTGTTCTCCATTTAATTTTCAAGTCCTTGTCATTGTATGGCAGACCAGACTCGTTTTTTGGATCTCTATAATTATCAAGATGATATAAAATTGTAGCAGTTGCAGACAAACACTCATAACCATGTGCAAAAAAGTTAGGAATATAAACTGATTGACCTTCCTCCATCAAAAAATAATATTTTTTCCCGAAATGTTTTGAATTTTTTTTCAGATTTATTGATATATCCATAATTTTTCCTGACAATACCGTAATTATCTTAGTTTGTTTATGTTTTAACTGAAAATGCATACCTCTTATCACTTTTTTTTTTGAATGTGCGATTGCAGTAAAATTTGCAGATGTTTTGAAATTTTTCTTTAAATATAATTCTTGAAAATAGCCTCTTTTATCAAAATATCTTTTACTGGAAAAAACAAATGGTCTATTAATTTTTATCATGATCTACAATGAGTATTTTAATATCCGTATTTTTTATAAAATGCTATTGTTTTTTTTAAGCCATATTTTATATCTGTAAAACTAATACTTTTAAAATTTTTTTTTAATAAACTATTACTTCCATGTGTTTTTAACATTTCACCTTTAACAAAGCCGATCTTTCTTATTTTGACGGTTTTTTTGAAAATTTTTTCAATCAGTTGCACTAAATGAATAGTTTTTATCGGTTTTGATCTACAAATATTAAAAATTTTCTTACTTGGAGAAATCATTATATTTTTTAACAAAATTTTTACAACATCATCAATATAGGTAAAATCTCTAAAATTAAGTCCAGAGTTATATAGATTTATTTTTTTATTTTTTTTTATAGAATTTAGAAATTTATGTATGAACATATCAGGCCTGCCAAAAGGTCCGTAAACAGTGAAAAATCTAAAAATGATATAGTCTGTGTTTGATTTTTTAAAACTTTTTTCAATAATTTTCTCTGATGAAAGTTTAGTTTTTGCATAAGGATTTTTTGGGTTTTCTTTAAAAGTTTCTCGTATAGGAAATTTTTTTTGATCTCCATAAACCGAGCTTGAAGAACCAAAAATAAATTTTTTTATATTATGTTTTTTTGATATTTTACAAAGCGATTGCGTAGCAATTACATTATTAATTAAATAACTTTTTGGGTGTTTAAGCGAATATAATACACCTGGTTGTCCAGCTAAATGAAAAATAATTTCTGGTTTATGTTTTAAAAAAATCTTTTCTAATTTTTTCTCATTTACAAGGTTCACTTTATGAAATGTAAAGTTTTTATTTTTTTTTAATTTGTTAGCACGTTTTTTTTTTATAAGATTAGAATAATAATTGTTATTATTATCAATTCCGATTACTTTATATCTTCTATTCAATAACTCAGATGCTAAATGATATCCTATAAATCCTGAGCTGCCAGTTATTACGATTTTCATCTGTTTTTATAAAAAAAAATATCTATCTGGTAAGTTTGTCCTGTAATATTATTCTTAAGTAATTGATCTACTGACCAAACATTAAAATCAAATTTCTTAACATATTCAATTATATCTAACCATAGTTTTTGATTTTTATATAAAGGTACTAAGGATACCTCAACAAAAAGACATTTAATATTTTTTATTAGATTGCCTGCCCCTTTTAAAACATCAATTTCTGAACCTTGAGTATCAATTTTTAATAATAAATTCTTTTCTAATTTACTGATCTCTCTTTTAAAATTGTCCAATCTTTCAACGTTAATTTTTTCAATTTTAATTGTTTTGCTATCAGGTCTTAAATCAGTATGTTTTCTTAAAATTTTTAGTAAACTACTACTCTCTCTATTGCCTGAAATATGAAATTTCTTAATTTTGTTTATATCGCCAAGCGCACATCTTCTTGCAACTTTCCAATTTTTCTTTTTGGAAGATAATTTTTTTAACATTTCATACTCCTCATTTAGTGGCTCAAAACTCATTATATTGCCTTCAAAATTATTTTTCAAAAGTCTGAGTGCAAACTGTCCTTTATTTGCTCCAACATCTAAAATACTTTTGATTTGAAAGTGTTTAATAGATTTTAATAAATTTTTATCTGGATCGTATAAATATTTTTTATTTTTTATTTGATAACCAGTTATCCCAATTAAGTCATTGAATAATTGTTTCATTTTTGAATTATTAGGTTTTAATATTTAAAAAATTCCTTAATTTTCTTGGTTATAAAATAAATTTGTTCTTCTGTATGTTCCTCAGAAATTGGTAAGCTTAATATTTTTTGACCAAGTTTTTTACTTTTTTTAAGATTTTTTGTTTTTGGGAAAAATTTAAGT
Organism: uncultured Pelagibacteraceae bacterium; assembly: GCA_902581445.1. Lineage (GTDB taxonomy): Bacteria > Pseudomonadota > Alphaproteobacteria > Pelagibacterales > Pelagibacteraceae > Pelagibacter. The sequence continues at coordinate 157,373 of CACHOG010000001.1, read as the reverse complement.
TCGTTTAACATATATGGATAATGGATCATGGTATCAATTTCCCTCTTTTTTAAAAAACTTCTTAGTTGATCTCTTTTTTTTGTAATAATCACAAATTGATGAAAAGCATAAGTATTATTTTTTTTTAATTTGAAAAGTCCTATTTCTTTTATTTCTGATAAGTTTTTGAGATAAATTTTAGCTAATTTATTTCTTTTTTTAATGACTTTGTTATACGTTTTTAACTTAATATTTAAAATTGCAGCTTGAATGGTGTCAAGTCTAGAATTTCTTCCAGAGAATTTATGATCATACTTGTATTGCGCTCCATGGTTTCTTGCTCGAATGGCAAAATTGTAGATTTTTTTTGAATTAGTAATCAGAGCACCTGCATCTCCAAATGCTCCAATATTTTTACCAGGGAAAAAACTAAAAGTTCCCACATCCCCAAAAGTACCAACATGTTTATTGTAAATTTTTGCACCATGAGCTTGCGCACAATCCTCGATGATGCTAATTTTTTTTTTTTGAACAATTTTTTTTATTTTAGGTAAATCTGATGGATTTCCATAAAGATGTACTGGCATTATTAATTTTGTTTTTTTATTAATTTTTTTTTTTAAATCATCTAAGCAAATTGAATAATCGTTTAAATTAATATCACAAAATACTATTTTAAGACCGTTAGTAATAACTGCTTCAGCGGTAGAAATCCATGTATTTACAGGAAGTATGACTTCTGAACCCTTTTTTATATTTAGTGACTGAATAGCTATCTCTAAAGCATCTGTTCCATTACCCAGAGCTACACAATATCTGCTTCCTACAAAATTTGAAAAATTTTTTTCAAAATTTGTAATTTCTTCTCCTCCTACAAATTTAGAATTCTTGATCAATCCATTAATTTTATTAAAAATTGTTTTTTTATTTCTAATTAATTTATACAGATCGGTAAATTTTACTTTCATTGTCTTAATTAGGAAATTTGTTTTTTGTCTTTTTCAATACCTCTGGCTGGTAAAATAGTCAAATACATTCTAATTAATTTTGTTGCATATTTATTGAAAAAGAAATTTAAAATTTTTAATTTCAAATTTGATATGTAGTTTTTTTTATAAAATAATGCATATTGATTATCAAAAAACCAAACGTCATAATTATACTTTTTAGCAATCATTTTTATTGATTTCTTGCTATAAAAAAAAACATGCATTCCACTATCAGGGTGTAAATAGTGCCAATTTTTTTCGTTATTGTTATAAAACAAAGTTGAAATAAAAACTGAATTTGGTCCTGTCTTAAATAAAAAATCAATTTCATTATTTGGTTCTGACATATGTTCAAATACCTCAAATGAGACGATTAAATCTATATTATTATAATCTGAAATTAAAAATTTAGATGAATATTTTGGTAATGAGTATTTATCACTAGAGAAAAAATTTAATTCGTAGTCCCTTAGTAACCTGCATAACAGTCCATCTCCTGAACCCCAGTCCAATCCTTTATTAACTTTTAATAATTTACTCAAAATAAATACTTTTTCATGATTTCTTAGAGCCCTATATGCTGCTCCCAAATCGTCATCGCATAAGTTTGATTTACTATAAGCTTCATCTAGCCAATAAGGTTTTTCTGTTTGTAGAGATTCACAATTTGAACATTTATAGTAGTTAACTATAAACTTATTTAAAATTTTTTTACTAAAAACTAAATTTGCTTTCTCTTCACATAATCTGCAATTTAATGATTTATTATTATTCATATAAGGGCTATATAAATCTTAATCATTTACTTTTATATGTCAAATTTGCTAGATATATTTACTAATGTTTAAAAAAAACGGTTTTATTGATGATAGAAAAATAAGTTTTTTCCCTTTAGGTCTTGGTACAGCTTCACTCGCAGGTGTTAATATGGTTAATAATAAAAATTATACTAGACCAAGTGATAAAAAAATTGAAGATCTAATAAATTCCTCATTTAAACATTTAAAAAAAAATGGATCTGAAATTTTGATGATTGATACTTCCTCTCAATACGGAGAGAGTGAAAAAAGAATTGGTGATTACATAAAAAAATATCCTAAAAATTTATCTAGAATGTTTATATGTACTAAATGGGGACTAAAATTTAAAAATAATGATTTTAGCATTCAAGATTATTCGTTGGAAAACTTAAACCTATCTTTGAAAAATAGCCTAGAAATTCTTAAAAAAATAGATCTTTTATATATTCATACAAACCCAGCTGTTAAAACCAAAACATTAGAAACAGTAATGAGTAAAGATAGTGAGATTATAAATAGACTCAATGAGATTAAAAAAAAAAGAGTTGGTGGAATAAATTTTATAGGAATTTCAATATCAACTGAAAAAAATCTTGAGTTTTTGATATCAAAGAAATATTTATCAAGCTTATTTGATGTAATACAACTAAATGCAAACATACTAATTAAAAGACCAGATTTAGAGAGACAATTAAAAATATTAAATAAAACAATTATCTTAAATTCTTTGTATAGAAAAAGTGATGAAAAACAAAGATCAACTTTGGAGGGTAGAAAAAAAATTTTTTTTAATTCTCTATCTCTAAATAATAATGTGACACTTTTAACAGGAACTAGTAACCTAACGCATTTAGAAGAATGCTTTAAAATAGTTGAAGAATTTAATACAAACAAAACATTTAAGTTGACTTGTTTTATTAAAGAAGATGAAAATAATCCAATTGTAAAAAAAATTGAAAAAGACTTAAGTAAATATTTTAGTAATTTAAATCAAATCAGTAAAAGAAATTTTGATTTATATCAGAATAGTAAAATAAACAAAAAAGAAACAATTAGCTATATTGCGAACTGTTTTATAGGAAGTCTTAAAACAAGAATAGGTTCAGCCCCAGATATTGACCAATTTAAAATACTTTACGATATTATTGAATACTATGTTAATAAGAATATTCCAATTGATACAATTCTTACTTGGGGTCCAAAAAAATTCTTTTCAGGTAAAGATGAAGGTTTTATCGATTTGAGTGAAGTATTATCTTTAAAAACACTTTTTGATCTAAATAATAAAATAAGCGAAAAATATTTTCCGGGTGCAAGTTTTACTATTTTTATTGAAGATTTTGAGGGAAAATTTATTGAAGGAGAAAACCTAGATAAAATTTTTGATACTTATATTACAAGTTTTGAGAAATTATTAAAAATTATTGGTTTAAGCAATGTTATTAAGATTGTACGAACTGGAGATTTATTAAAAACAAATTTTGATATTAAACAAATAAACTTAAAACTAAATGATAATTATCTTAAACTTAAAAAATATTGGTTAGAAAGTGAAAAAAAAGGAATAGAAGGTTCAGAAAATTATGAGACTTATAAAGATATTAATAAAATTGGATGGTATGAAAAAATTGGAAACGATACAAGAGAGTATTACTTAAATAGATTAGACAGAATGCTAGGTAATACAAAAACTCGCGAGGAGAAGATTGATATGACTGTAAGGCTTCTTTCATGTGTCTTAATTCATAGACAATTTGGAGTATTCAAAGTCAACGATTTTAAAGATCCAGTTAAACTATCTTTTTTAAAAATTTCTGGCGGTCCAAAAAAACTAATGAATGGAAGAATAGATATACGAACATTGCCAACAAATATAAGCAGGAGACACATAGCTGCATGGGCGGCTAAGGGTTGTCTTAAACTTAAAAATAATAATTATCTACCTGTTTTGTATACATGGAGAGAGGTTTATGAAAATAAATCAAATTTTCTTAAAATTAAAATAAACATCAAAACAATATTTGATGAATTAAATTTTGAAACACCTTTTATTACAAACTAAATAGAATAAATGAAAAGAGTCGCTTTTTTAATAAATTTTGAATATAAAAATTGGCTAGGTGGTTTCTATCTATTAAAAAATCTTATTTATTGTATTAACAAATTTTCAAAGGGGAAAATTGAACCGGTTTTGATAGTTAGAAAAAAATTAAATAAGGATGAAAAAAAAGAATTTAAAAATTTAAAATTAATTAAAACAGATTTTTTTTGGAATCAATCAAAATGGTCAAGAGTCTGGTGCAAATTTAAAGTAATACTTTTTGGTAAATCAAATAATTATGAAGACTTTTTTAAAAAAAATAAAATCAATGTTTTGTCTCATATAAATGTTTTTAATAATAATATAATCTTAGGAAAAAAAAGCTCAGTTAAGACTTTATCTTTAGTGGCAGATTTTCAGCATCTTTATTTTCCACAAAACTTTCCTCTAAAACAAAGAATTCTAAGAAATATAAATACGCATTTATCCTCAAAATTTTCATCCAAAATTTTACTAATTAGCAATGATGCAAAAAAAGATTTAAAGAAAATTTCTCTTTCTGGTTATGATAATTCTGTAATTAATAGATTTGTATTCCCTCCTCCAATTAAAAAAAAAATTATTAAATTGGAGAATTTAAAAAAAAAATACAATTTTTCCTCAAATTTTTTTTTTCTACCAAATCAATATTGGGCACATAAAAATCATATTGTTGTATTAAAAGCTTTAAATTATTTACGCCAAAAGAACAAAAATAATAATATATTAATTTTATCTACTGGCAGTAATGACGATCAAAAGGGTTTTCAAAACTATGAGAGATTAAAAGAATTTATTGCAATAAATAAATTAAAATCAAATTATAAATATTTAGGAATAGTGCCTTACCATGAACTTATGTCCTTAATGTATCATTCAATTGCAGTGATTAATCCTTCCAAATTTGAGGGTAGAAGTAGTACTGTTGAACAAGCAAAATCTATTGGAAAAAAAATAATTTTGTCAAAAATAAAAATTCATTACGAACAAAATCCTAAAAGAGGCTTATTTTTTTACCCAGATGATAATATAAAATTGGCAGAAATATTGTTTAACGAAAATAAAAAATTTAATAAATCCAAAGAAAAAAAGTTTATAAAAAATTCCTACTTAGAAAGTAATAAAAATTTATTAAAATATTACAATGAATATAAGAAAATAATATTCGATTTATTTTAATAAATAATTTATGAAATTTCTTAATTTCATTTTTGAATTCTGAAAATAAAAGCTTTTTTTAAGGGTATGAAAGATTTTTTTATCCTCAGTTATTTTCAATGGGAAAGTAATTTTTTTGTTTAAATTATAAATTTTTGGATTTAAAACTTTTGTAATACTATGAGTATTAGTCGCATTTACTCCATAACCAATATTTTTAGATAACGATTTTACAGGATTTATACAAAGACCTTTTTTTTCAAATATTGTTGCATACCAAAATATTGCCCAACTGTTTAGAGTTTTATTATAATTTCTCTCTATCTGAGAAAAATAATTACTTGTATTATCAAAATTAAATTTTTTAATTTTAGATTTACTCCAATTGTGGATAATATGTTTTGGGTTCTTTTTAAAATAGCGCCATCTATTTGACCAAGTCGCCCAACCCCAGCAATTTGAAACTCTAGTGAAAAATTGGGTCTCTTTAGATTTGATATCAACATTAAAATTAAAACCAGATATGTGCCAGACTTTTTTGGAATTTTTATACTTATTTAAATTTAAGTTCATATATTTTAAAAAATCACATGAAACTATGATGTCATCCTCTAAAAAAATAGCTGAATCTTCTTTATTTAAAACTTCAGTTACACCATTAACAATGTTGGACGCAAGACCAAAGTTTCTTTTTCTCTTTATGATTTTTATTCTTTTGTAATCTTTGATATTTTTTAAAAAATCTCTTACTTTTTTTATTTTTGGTATATCTTTTCTGTTTTTTGGTCCATCTGAAAAAATAATAATCCGGTGCTTTTTATAATTTTTATTTCTTTTTAAACTTTGAAAAAGTTTTTTTAATGAATTAAGTTTAATATAACAAAATACGACAATCGGAGCAAAATTTTTCATAAGATAGTTACCAAATTAACTTTAATTGCCTAAATTAGACTATAATTGGATTTTATAAATGTTTTTTTTAATAATAAAATATAAATATAATTCTAAAAAAAACAATATTTTTTATAAATTTCTTAATGAAAAACTTTAAATCTAATTTAAGTAAAAATAGTAAATTTAACACAATCAATTTTAATGAAAAAAATATTTTAACTCGTCAAGTTAGTCAAAAATTTATAAGAAAAAAATACGGAAATAAAATTTCATTACTTTTCTCAAAAAATTATAATTATCTTTTTGAAGAGAGTATAAAGCATTTAATGTATGAAAATAAAAAAAATGATAAAAAAACTAAAATATTATCTCTTTCAAAATTATTTTATTCTTTAAGAAGATTGATTAATTTTTTTTTAAAATGTACAAAAATAGTAAAATTTTTTTTAATCTTTAACATTTTTAGAAAAAAAGTAATAAAAAAAGATTTAATTTTATTTTTAAATTTTGATTATCACAACCAAATGTCTTTCACACCAATTGTAAAAGAACTACAGAAAAAAAATATAAATTACTATATTTTTTATTCTAGTATTGATGATGGAAGATCTAAGATTTATGAAAACTTATATAAAAATAAAAATATTTTGAATTATTATAAGTTTTTACATATTGAAATATTTTTAAACCTATTTTTTAAATGCTTAAAAAATTGGTTTAAATATAAAAAATTTGTTAATTTTTACTTTAAAAATCACAAAGCAAGTTTCTCTGATTTTTTGAAATTTGAAATATCTTATGAGATTTATTTAAAATTGCTAGATAAGATTAATCCTAAAAGTATAATTGTTAAAACCGTCATTGGAAATGAACCTTTTATTGCAGCTTGTAAAAGTAAAAATATAAAAACTTTTGGATATGCTGTGCAAGGTGTTTCTTTGACTACACAATCTTTAACTTCCCAATTTCTATTTAATAGTCTAGATAATTTATTTTGTTACGGGCAGTCAGACTTTATACATTTTTCAAATTTACAAAAAAAGAAATTTGATGTTCCAGATAAAATTTTCATCTGTGGATCAGCAAGAGATTTTGATTTTGCAAGAAATTTAAAAAATAATTTTAACAAAAAGAAAAGAATTATTTACATAAGATCTAGTCATATTTGGTTAAATAATATTGATGGTAAATATCTCAAAATGGTAGCAAAAGTTATAAAAAATGACTTCCAAAATAAATTTGAATTTAAAATTAAAGAAAAGGGAAGTTCTATAAGTAAAATTTCAAAAGATTTAATCACTAAAAATATTATAAAGAAGGAGAATCTGATTGTAGATAATTACAATCTTACAGAAAATATCATAAGCAAAAGTGATATAATAATGGGTACAGTCTCTACGTCTATTTTATATCAGGGTCTTTATTTTAATAAAGTTATTGTACAATTAGGTAGTAAATTTTTTCCGTGGCTAAGGACTCCTGAAAAGTTGGGAATTATCGAAATATCAAATGAAATTGAAATCAAAAAAATTTTAAAATTACTAACAAATAATAGAATTTATCCTAAACTTAAAAAAAGACAAAATAGTATTAGAAATTTTTTAATTTCAAAAAAAAACTCTGCCAGTTACATAGTAAGTAGAATAAAATAATATAGTGCTTTATAGTTAAATTTTGAATAAAAGAGTAATTTAGTGAATAAAAAAATTACAACAAAACCAAGTTTTATAAAAATTAGGAAAATTAAAAATAATAATGGCACGTTGGTGCCTTTTTACCTTAAAAAAATAAAATCTTTTAAGTTTAAAAGGCTTTTTATTGTGACGGGAAAAAAAAATTCTTTAAGGGGAAAACATGCGCATAAAAAATGTACACAAATAATTTATCAAATATATGGTGAATCAGAGATATCTATATTTAACAAGAATAAATATAAATACAGTTATGATCTAAAATCAAATCAAAACAAAATGTTAAAAATACCACCATTGCACTGGGTAACTTATAGATTCAAAAAACAAAATAATTCAATAATTGTATTATGTGATACTGAATATTCAGAGAGTGAGTATATAAGAAATTTCAGTCATTTTATAAAAAAAAAATTTAAACAAGCTTATTAATTTTATGAATATTATAATAACTGGTCCACTTGGTCATATTGGTTCTAAGTTGATTGAAGAAATCCACTCTATGAAGAATCTCAAAAAAATTTATCTAATTGATAACGCATCATCGAACAATTTAAATGTCTTATTTAATTTAAAAACAAAAAAAAAAAAATTTATTTTTATCAACGAAGACTTAAAAAATCAGGACCTATTAAATAATATTAATAGTAAAATACATTTGGTAATTCACCTTGCATCAATTACAAATGCTGAACAATCTTTTAAGAATAAAGAAGAAGTAATAAACAATAATTTAACTGTTTTTAATAACGTTTTAAAATATTGCTTAAAAAAAAAAGTAAAACTTATGCATATATCATCGACAAGTGTATATGGAATACAAAAAAATATTGTGAGTGAAAGCACTTCAGCCCTTAGGCCGCAAAGTCCATATGCGGATGTAAAGTTAAAAGAGGAAATTATTCTTCAAAAAAATAAGAATAAATTAAAATTTGTTACTTTTAGGTTTGGGACAATTACAGGGACTTCTAAAGGTATGAGATTTCATACAGCTGTTAATAAATTTTGTTTCAATACAATAATTAAAAAAGAAATACCTGTATGGAATGACGCTCTTGATCAGTTTAGACCATACCTTTCATTAGATGATGCAATTAAAACTATTATTTTTTTTATAAATAGAAATCTTTTTAATGGTGAAATTTATAACGTTTTAACACGAAATTATACCGTCCGAAATATATTAGATCTGATTAAAAAAAATGGATACAAAATGAAAATAAAAAAAACAAATTCCCCTGTTCTTAATCAAAATTCTTACCTAGTTTCAAAAAAAAAAATAGAAAACTTACAATTGAGGTTTAGAAAAAATATCAACCGTGACATTAAGAACACTCTAAACCTACTAAAAAAATTATATTAAATTGTTTATTAAAAAAAAATGCTAAAAAAAAAATTATTCATAATAAGTATATCTCTTTTAGTTATTTATTTAATTATAAGTTTAAGTATTGGAAACAGTAGCCTTAGTAGCTTAAAAAATATTTTGCCCTATCAAACCAAACAAGTTTTAAAAGAAATCTTTTTTCCATATAAGATTATTAACGAAAGGGAGAATGATATTAAGTTGAGAGATAAAGAAATAGCGGAAAGAGTAAACAAATTAAAAAATATAATTATTCGTGATGACATTAATTTAAAAAAATCTAATAAGAACATCGTTTTTATTAAACATAGAACCGATGAATTTGATAAATTTAGCATTGATTATTTCAAACCTGAGGGAGTTTCCTTCAAATATGGAATAACAAATCTAAATTATTATGGAAGTGCTTATTTAGATTATTATAAAAACAAAATTTTTCTCCTTACTGCTATAGGGATTACTGGCTATAGCGAAAGAGATAATAATGAAAATATAGTATTCAATCAAATCCCTAATAATATAGAAAATTTCATTAATGAAAATCAGTTTTATAAAAGTACTAAATTATCAGTGAAAGATTTGAAAATTTTCGATGAAAAAGTTTTTGTTTCTCTTACAAATGAAATGAAAAATGATTGTTGGAATACAATTATCATTTATGCTGAGTTAAATTTCCAAAGATTAAATTTTAAGGAGTTATTTGATCCTAAAGAATGTGTAAGTAAAAACAATGAAGATGGAGAGTTAAATTTTCACCAGACAGGTGGAAGAATAGTGAATTTAAACAAAAATAATATTTTATTAACTGTTGGTGATTACAGATATAGAAAATTGGCCCAACAAAATGATAGTTATTTTGGTAAAATTATAAAAATTAATCTTGAAAATAATAAATTTGAAATCTTTTCTAAAGGACATAGGAATATACAGGGTCTATACTTTGATAAAAGTAAAAATATTATTTTAGCTACGGAGCATGGTCCTAAAGGGGGTGATGAAATAAATATTATTAAATTAGACAATACGGATGTGCCAAATTACGGTTGGCCGATTTCATCATATGGAGAACACTACAAAAAAACAAAGGAAAAAATTAAAAAATATCCTTTATTAAAATCACATAAAGATCATGGCTTCATTGAGCCCATTAAGTATTTTACACCTTCAATTGGTATATCGGAAATTACTAAAGTAAAAGATGACCAGTACATATTTAGCTCTTTAAGAGCTAAATCTATCTACTTTTTTAATTTAGATAAAAACAATAAATTTTCAAATCTTGAGAAAGTAGAGTTAGGTAGACGTATTAGAGATGTAATAAATTACGATGAGAAAATACTACTTTTTCTTGAGGGGGCTGAAAATGACGGAGATGAAGAAGAAATATACCCGAATATAGCTTTAATTGATTTAAAGTCTTTTTGATGATCGTTTTCCAATTATAGAGTTTAATAAACCCTCCAATCTTGCATAAAATATTTTTGACTTGTTTTTGTTAAACGGAAATAAAATTATCAATTTGACCAAATTTACAAAAAAATCAGGAAAAGTTTTTTTTAGTGCATAAAAATAACTAAAGTTTTTTTTAAAAAAATAAAATTTTGACCACATAAAATGCCATTGTCTTAATACCTTCAAATCATTTATTTTTTCGTCGTTAACTTTAACTGATGAGGATGGCTTATGTGATATTTTTATATCAGGCAGCAAAAAAATTTTTTTATTTAAAATTTTACATCTGTGAGCAAAATCATATTCCTCATAATACAGAAATATATTTTCATCAAATTCTCCCACGTCCTTCAGATTTTCCAAATTTAAGAACATCATACTACCAGTAAATTCGTAACACTCTTTTATTTCATTAGTTTTATATTTATTATCAAGATTTGGGATTAAAATAGCAAAATTTTTTATTTCCTCTGCTCTCTGGACAAATTTATCAATATCAGGTTTATCTATTTCTATGTCTAAATCTATGTAAGCGGCAAATTTAGTTTTTGTTAGTCTAAGACCTTGATTAATACCTCCTCCATTTCCAGTATTATCAACAAAATAAACTTTTACATTTGAATACTTCTCTTCAAATAATTTTAAAGACTTATCGTTAGAATTTTCAATAATCAAAGTCCTAAAGAATGGTGCTAATTTATTTAATTTATTTTCTAACAAATTCTTATCAGACCTATGTGTAACTATAATCAGAGTTAAAAATTCGTCATAATTCATTTCAAATAAAAATTAATTTTTTAGAATTTTTTTAAGTTTGTATATTTTCATAGAACTATCTTTTGGAAAGTTATCCCCTCTTTTTAAATAAATTGGTTTGACGTACTTATTATCTTTTCTTGCGAATTTATAGATTGTCATTTTTTTTCCACCAATATTAATTATTCCTTTTTCTTTAAGAAGTTTTGGTAAAATTTTAGCAAAATCATGCTGGTATATAAAAGAAGTTTTTGCATTTGCATAAGCTTTTTTATGTACAAAGGGATATTCCGTCATTGCAATTCTTAAAATAAGCGAATTTTTATACATTTGAACGGCAGATTCCCCACCAAGTTTAGACCATGCATAGTTATTAATTGGTTTAAGAAGACTTTCCTCATCATAATTGCCTTGAGTTCCAGGATATACATAAGAAGTTGAAAAATAGATCAGTTTAATATTTAATTTTTGACAAGCCTTAACTACGTTGCAAGTCCCAATTATATTTGTATCAATACTTTTTTCTATTTTTGAATTATGTATCGCCATTGGCCTAGACAAGGCTGCTGTGTGTATTAAAGTATCTATTTTTAAATCTCTTAGTTTTTTCAAAATGAATTGATATTTTAAAATATTAAATTTTGTTTTACTTAAATAAAATATATTCTTTCCATAAAAAAATTTTTTAAGTTCATTGCAAAACCTTCCATCTCCACCTGTTATCAAAATTTTCATCTTAAATATCTACGTGGGAGATCCAACGCCCTCCTTTATTTATAAATTCTTTTTCTTTTTTAAATATTTCTTCTTTGTGATTCCAAGCAAATAAATATGCATAATCAGGTAATTGATTATAAAAACTATCATACGATATAATCGGTATATGTTTTCCTGGAGAATATTTTCCTATTTTCTCTTTAGTGGTATCAAATATACAATCAATGTAATTTGTTCCAATATCGCAATAATTTAAGACAGTGGTACTTTTTGAGGTTGCGGCATAGCCAGCTATTTTTTTTCCTCTTGATTTAATACTTTGTATTTTTTCAACGAGTTTTTTTTTCGAAATTTCACAATTTAACTTAAATTTAATACAACTTTCTAGTGTATCTTGTCCTAGGTTTTTTTCTCTTTTCAAAATATTTTCTACATTTTTTGAGACTGTTCTTACATTTTTTCGTCCAACCACATATCTCATGGATCCCCCGTGTGTATTTTGTTCTAATACATCTATTAATTCAAGATCAAACAGTTTTGAAATTTTATTAATAGCGTTGACTGAAAAAATAAAAATATGCTCATCGTAAATTTGATCATATGAAGTTTTCTCGAACATACTTCCCAAATAAGGTTCTTCAAAAATAAATACTCCCTTTTTGGACAGTAATCTTTCTACACCTAAAAAGACTTCCTTTAGATCAGAAATATGACAAATACAATTTGCTGCAATAATCGCATCGGTATTATGTAAATGATTTGTAAGAGTTTTTGAAAAAGCATCATTAAAAAAACTCACAATAGTTTTAATGTTATTATTGTTAGCTATCTCAGCACAATTAGATGAGGGTTCTATCCCTAAAGAGTCAAAACCCATTTTATAAAAATTTTTTAACATAGTTCCGTCATTGGAACCTATTTCGATTATTTTTGAGTTACTATTTAAGAAATTTTTTATCACCCAATTTGCATATTTTTCAAAATGAAGTTGCATAAAGTAGGAACTGCTTGAAAAAAAAGGGTAGTTTTCATTGAACATTTGTTCAGGTTTAGGAAAATCTGCTAGTTGAAATAATGACACGTCGTCACAAAAACCTACCTTCATATTAAAAAAAAACTCATTTTCAAAATTTTCTTTTTTAATAAAGTTATTTGATATAGGCATTTTTCCAAAATCCATAAATGGCTCAATTTTTTTTCCAGTAATTTTACAAATCATTATTTTTATTTTTTATAAATATAACCTAATGGGTTGTGAGTTATTAGTTGTTTAAAATTTATTTTTTTATCTATTTTGAAATCTTTATTTTTTTTTAAAAAAGCCTTTAGAGCAATCTCAGGATTATTATTTTTGTTCCAATCTCTTTTCCATTGTTTTTGAGTAGGAATTCTATTTACTATAGTATCTCCAACAATAATATAATTATTTTTACTTAAAAATTTTGAGTAAGTATTCAATTCATTTAAAACGTTTTGAAAAGTATGATCGCTATCGAGGTGAACTAAAAAATTTTTATATTTTTTAGTAATTTTTTTTACTTTATCAACAACATCATTTTCAGTTGTAAAACCCTTTATTAAGACTACTTTATCTTTACTCACTTTTTTATATATTCTTTTTTCTAAATCTTTTGGAATAAAAGTATCAATGCCAATTATTTTTTTTATATTTGTAATCTTTGCCATATGTTCATAAAAGAGAATAGAACCACCCCAGCAAACCCCACACTCAATTATGACCTCTGGTTTTGTTTTATATATTATTTCTTGTAAGGCTATTATATCATCAGATGTTTGAAGTATAGGTTCATTCATCCAGGTATTTAAGTAAGAAATTCTTTTTTTATATGCTTTTAAAAAAAGCTTTTTTGATAAACTTTTTATTTCTTTATTATTGTAAAGATTTTTTGACCATATTATTTTTTTTTTATTATAAGATGCAAGGGATATAATTTTTTTTTTGCTTTTTTTCATTAAACTATTGTGGCTTTTTTATTTTTCACTAAAACATTGATATCACAAAATTCTTTAATTTTTTGCAAGTGAGAAATAAAAATAATTATTTTATTTTTCTTCATTTGGTCTATTTTCTGTAAAAATTTATCTTCGACTTCCTCATCCAAAGCATTTGTTGCTTCATCTAAAATGATCAATTTTGGATCAGTTACTAATGCTCGCGCAATGTTAATTCTTTGTTTTTGACCTCCTGATAAGTTACCGCCTAAATTCCCGACATTTGTATCCAATTTATTTTCTAAAGAATTAATCATATTTTCCATATCCAATTTTTTAATTATTTCAAATATATCTTGATCTGATAGTTGTTTTCTTCCAAATTTAATATTTTCTTTGATTGAACTATTAATTAAAAAATTTGTCTGAGATACGTATCCAATATTTAATCTCCAATAGCTTGATATTGAACTTAAATCTCTATCATTTATCTTCACAAGTCCACTGTGTGGAACAAGTAATCCTGAAATTAAATCTACTAAGGTGCTCTTTCCAGATCCATTTTCACCCTCAACACTATATGTTCTGCCTTCATTTAACTCGATATTAATATTTTCAAGTACTTGCTTATCATTTTCATATGAAAAGTTAGCGTTTTGCACTTTAATCACTAAACTTTTTTTAAAATCTATATGGTCTTTTATTTCATTTTTATTTGTAGTTTTCTTTTCACTATAAAATTTTTCATTTCTTGATGCATTTTTTATCACTTCATCAATTTGAAATTTTGAAATACGAATGGCTTGAAGATTATTATTATAAGCTAAAAAAATAGGTATCATTCTTAAGATTGCAAAGCTGAAAAGTCCTAAAACAGGAATAAGTTGGGTGACATCATATTGTGAGTTATCAATATAAATTAATGAAAAAACAACTAACAAAACTAAAACTATTTCTATAAGATATCTTGGAATTTTTGAGACAATTGAATTAACTATAACCACTTTAGAAATTTTTTGCTCATTAAATTTGTATAAATCTAAAATATAATCTGCATTACCAATAAGTTTAATATCCCTCATATTAAGAATACTCTCAGATATATTTCTATATCTAAACTTATCGAACTCAGCAGATTGTTCTGATAACTTGGTTAGTTTATTTTTAACAACTATAAAAAAACTTAAAGTAAGCAGGAAAAACAAACACAAAACAAAAAAAGTTATTTTTACACTTACAAATAATAAGAAAATTAAAACAAAAGAAAGATATAAAGTATTTTTAATAAGTTCTATAAACATTATAATTCCTTGTGAAACGAATTTGGCAGTATCTGAGCTAATATTTCTAATAATATAACCATGATCTTTCGACAGAATTTCTTGCCAACTAGAATGAAGAAAATAGGAGTATGCTTTTAGTGAAATATCGATATTAATCTCTCTACAGTATTTTTGTTTTTTATATTCAAAAAAAAGTAATAATATTATCTTAATAATAATAACTAGAAAAAATAAAATACCTATATTTATTATACTTGTATCCTCAAGACTTAGAATATTGTTAAAAAAATTCATTAATTTAAAATTTTGAATTGTATCTGTCTCAAATAAAATAGTGAGTATTGGAATAATTAAACCAAAATTAATTAATTCTAAAAAAATTACAGATAAATATATAATTAATAGTATAAAACTTTTAAGAATATTTTTTCTTCCTATAACTTTTCCACTATTTTTTATTTGGTTAATCATTTACCTGTGTATCTGCTTTTTTACTAAAATTGATAAAAATTTGTTCTGGCTTGCCAGAAGGGAATGACAAATTTTTTTTATAGCTTACTTTCACAAAAATTTTGAATAATCTTAATAAAAACTTTCTGATGATAAAATAAAATTTTCTTAATTCTATTGGAATAATATGGAAAATAAATAATAAAATTTTTGTTGAAAAACTCTTAGAAAAAAGTCTCATTTTATGAATTATTAATTCGTCTAATAGTTTGTTATTAGAGCTAATATTTTTTAAAAACCAGTAAATATGACTTCTGCCACTGTATTTTATTGGATGCACTTTATATTTGTTTCCCGCCCATCTTAACAAGGAGATTTCGTCCTTGATAAAAAAAATATTACCTTGCATCAATAAATGTGTATTTAGAACAAATTCAGCTGTTCTCAAATCTTTAGCTTTATGTTTTATAATTAGATCGAAACTTTTAATAAGATTATTTTTTCTATGTAAGCAGTAGTACCCTTTGAACAATTTGTTTCTTAATAGTCTGATAATAGCGTTGTCATAATTTCTGATTTTAAAATTGTACATCTTTCCAACAATATAATTTTCATCACCGTTTTCTGTAAAATTAAATATATTACCAATTGTTGCAGAGATTTTTTTATTTGAAATTAAAATATCTTCTTTTTTTTTAAGACATTTAAAATTTATATAATCATCTTGGTCACAAAAAAAAATATATTCGGTTTGAATTTTTTCTAATGATAATTTAATTTTAAGAAAATACTTTTCAAAATTTATATCTTCTCCAAAATAGTAGTAAGTATATTTATGTCTTAATTTTTTAAATATCTCTTCTTGTGATTTCGCACTTCCATCAGCTATAAATATTTGAATATTAAAGTTTTGAAAATTTAAATAATTTACTAATTTATTTGAGTAAATTTCGTTATCTTTAAGTGTTATTAAAAGTGTCGTAGATTCAAAATTTAATTTCTTCATTATTTATTTTTTAAAAATTAATGTACAAGGATAGCCTAACCTCATTTTTTTTGAGAAATTTTTTTGAGGGTATTCTTTATATTTATTTTTTATTTTGTTTAAAAAATTACTTTTGTAGATAATTTTATATGGTCTAAGTTTTTTAATTATATCATTTATATTGTAAAACCTATAGGGTATTGAAGAGTTGTAAAAATTTTGCAATGCATCATAGGTTGGATTTTGACCAGCTGTCAAATTGTTAAATACAATTAATTCTGGTGAATTTATTTTTATTTTTTTCAAAAAATTTTTCCAATCATCAACATACTGCATGGAGTCACTAATATGAAATATGTCATATTTTTTATTAAAGTCTATTTGGGTATTAATCTTAAATGAAAAATTAGTTGGTATTTTAATTTTAGATAAAGCTTTTTTATATTCAAATGAGATTTTTTCAGACTCAATTAGGCAAAATTCAATTTTAGTATTTAAATTGGTATCATACATTAATTTAAGTGGCATCTCTAATGATCCACTGCCAAAATCCAAGATTTTAATTTTTTTTCTTTTATTTAGAACCAGCAAGGGAACGGGGGACTCTGCACAAAAAGTTTTGATCTTGATAGCTTTTTTAGATTTTATATTTGATATATTTTTTTGTATTCTTTTTTTTATTA
This sequence comes from uncultured Pelagibacteraceae bacterium, assembly GCA_902581445.1. Lineage (GTDB taxonomy): Bacteria > Pseudomonadota > Alphaproteobacteria > Pelagibacterales > Pelagibacteraceae > Pelagibacter. The sequence continues at coordinate 140,137 of CACHOG010000001.1, read as the reverse complement.
TATTTAGCCAGGTTTTACTATTCCAAATCTTTTGTTGATTGTAAAACTCATTTTTTTTTTTTAGTTTCCAGATGTACATACAATTTAGACTATTTACTATATGAAAAATTTAGCTTAATAAATAATAAATGTTTTATAGTTCATCTGAAATTAATAGAAAAATATGGCAAAATTTAATTAAAAAAGGCACTCCTAATTTTTTTAAAAGCTTAATAAATATTGAATTTTCAGAGTTAAAAGAAAAAATAGCAGTCAATGACTATAAATTTCAAGAAAATTTAATTGAAAAGTTAATGGACGGTCACATAATCCAGTTTAATAATTCCTTAAAAAAAAATTTTATTGATAGACTTTTAGATAAGTCGATCGAGTTGTCAAAAAGGAATGAAAGAAAAAAAACTGAGTGTAAAGAAGGAACTAAAAATTACTTTTATAAACAAATTAAGGATATGAGCTTAGAAGGTGGTTATAAAGCTTTAGATAGATCATACTACTTTTTTCCATGGAATTCGGATTCTGAAATACTTTTTAAGCATGTCTATGAATTTTGGAGATATATTAAAATATTAAGTGGTTTAAAATATAACGAGTATGAGAAAAATACACCAAAAGATGGAATTATAAATCGTTTGCATGTAATTCAATATCTTAAAGGTGGTGGAACTATATCACCTCATAATGACCCATATGATAGCACAAAAATTCAAATAGGATGCGTTCTTAATACTTATGGCAAAGATTATAAAAGTGGAGGATTTGCTGTTTTTAAAAATAAAGATGAAAAAATCTGTATTGAACACAATTTAAATTCTGGGAGTTTGTTTTGTTTTTTTCCCTCTCTTTATCATACTGTAGATCCTATTGACAAAGATCAAAAAATTGATTTTGAAAGTAGCGAAGGTAGATGGTTTTTATCAATGACTTGTGTTGGATCAGATTTGCAAAAAAAAAGAATAGTAACAAAACCAGTGAATTATTAATTTTTTATATAACTATATCAACTAAATTTTTTTCCTTTAGCAATTGAATTATTAAGTGCTCACTTTTAAAGTCATGTCTACCACCAATCGGCCAGTTTTTGACATAATAATGAGATCTTTTACTCATATCCTCATTTAGATCAAAACCAAACAAAGTTGGTTTTATTTTAGAAGTTATAAAAGCAAGAATAGTCAAAAAACCTACAGAAAATTGTTTTTTAGAATATATAAGATTAACTAATTTTAAAAAGATTTTTGGAAAAGTTAAAAAGTAAATTAAAATTTTTACTTTAGCATTTAAAGTATTAAAAAAAAAATATTCATGATTATTTAACAGAAATTTTTTTTTATCTTCCTGATTAATTTTAAATGGTGCTATGACACCAAGCTTAGAAGAATTTAAATCTTTTAAAAAAAATTCATTACCTGTTTCGGGAATTCTGAAAAAAACATTATTATTAATTATTCTCAATGTTGTTTTGGAACCTACATATTCTTCATATTTCAAAGTAATTCCTCTGTTAAATCTTATTATTTCATCAAAAGTATCAATCAGAGTGCCATTTTTCTTTTTTAAAATACTCGAACTTGACCCTACTATAGCCACTTTGGTATCAACCATTAAAGTTGGGTTAAAAAAATTTAATTTTTTTCTTTTTTTCATTAAATTAACTATAAATACTTTTCTGTTTCCACTCTCTTTCTAATATGTTTTGCTGGGACACCAAAATATATTGAGTTTGAGATACAGTTTTTATTTACAAGTGAGTGACCACCAATTACAGTATTTTTTTTAATATGTATTTTTTGTAATACTGTTGATCCAATACCCACATGGCTACATTCGTCGATTTTTACATTTCCACCTGTTACAACTCCAGGACCTGTGCTTGAATAATTGTTTATTAAATTGTCATGATCGATTGAAGATTTTGTATTTATATAACAATGATTGCCTATTTTAGAACCAGAATTAATTACACACCCAGGCATAATTATTGTTCCTTGTCCTATTTTTACATTCTTAGCTACAATTGTGCTTTTTGAAAAAAAACTGATCCATTTTATTTTTATCTTTTTTTTTTTTAATTCATTTACTATTTTTTTTCTTATAAAATTATGTCCAATTCCTATTAAGAAATATGTATTCTTAAGTTTCATTTTTTTTAAATCACTTATTTTCCCCAAAACTTTTATGTTTTTTTTTTTATGGATAAGAGTATTTTTTGGTAAATACTCATCGATTGCACCAATGATTTTATATTTATTTATGAGGCAAATTTCCTCTACTAAATTTTTAAAACCATATCCAGTACCAAATAATATTAATTTTTTCATATTGAAGATAAGTTTATATATATTAATTGCTTAACTAAATAAATGGATTAAATTGTTTAAATATGAATATCAATTTTAAAAAATTAAAAACAACTTTTGTGATTGCAGAAATCGGGGTAAATCACAATGGTAAATTAAGTAATGCAAAAAAATTAATAGATGTTGCAAAAAAAGCAGGTGCCGATGCTGTTAAATTTCAAACTTTTAATGCTGAAAAATTAGCTAGTAAAAATACTAAAAAAGTAAGCTATCAAAAAAAAAATACTAATAAAAAAGAGAACCACTATCAGATGTTAAAAAAACTTGAATTATCAAAAGAGCATACAGAAATATTATTTAATTACTCAAAAAAGAAAGGAATTATTTTTATTTCAACACCTTATGACCCAGATAGTGCAAATTTCTTGAATAAAATTGGTGTAAAAATATTTAAAACTGCATCTGCAGATCTTAGTGATTATATTTTACATAAAACGATTTCTAAATTTAATAAATCTGTAATAATTTCAACAGGAATGTCGAATATTACTGATATAGAAAAATGTTTAAAAATCTATAAATCAAGAAATAAAATTTCTCTTTTGCATTGTGTTTCTAACTACCCCTGTTCCCCAGAAAGTATAAATCTAAATGTATTAAATACATTAAAGAAAAAATTTAAATGCACAATTGGATACTCTGATCATAGTGTGGGCAACGTTGCCTCAATTACTGCGGTTTCAAAAGGATACAAAATACTAGAAAGACATCTAACACTAAATAAGTTAGATAAAGGACCAGACCATCAGTCTTCTCTGGAACCTGATGAATTTAAAAAATTTGTAAATGATATTAGACTTGTTGAAAAAGTCTCAGGGAACAATATTAAAAGTTGTCAACCTGAGGAAAAGGAGATGAAGATGATATCGTCAAAAAGCCTTCATGTAAAAAAAGATATGTTTGCGGGAGATAAAATTAGCGAGGATGATTTAATTTCAAAAAGGCCAGGAAATGGTATATCACCAGCAAACTTTAAGAAAGTACTTAACAGAAAATTAAAAAATAATATAAAAAAAGGAAATCAATTAAAGTATAAAAATTTAATATAGTGAATATTTTTGTTTCATCTGCAGCTCTTAAAAATAGCTCCATAGCTAAAGTTTCATCACAATTCAAAAATGCTGGAGTCAAAAATATTGAATTTTCTGGAGGTATCTACGAAAAAAATATATATAAAAAATTAAGTAAAGTAAAAAAAAAACAAAATATTTTAATTCATAATTATTTTCCGAGACCTAAAAAAGATTTTGTACTTAATCTTGCAAGCGAAAATAAATTAATTTTCAGAAGGACTGAAAATTTCATTAAAAAATCAATATCTTTCTGTTCAAGATTAAAAATTAAATATTACTCTTTTCATGCTGGGTTTTTAATAGACCCTAAAATCAAAATGCTAGGAAATAAAATAGAAAAAGTAAAGCTTCAAAATAGAAAAAAAAGTCTTAACAAATTTATAAAAAGAGTAAATATCCTTGCTAAGTTTGCAAGAAAAAAAAATGTAAGCCTATTAATTGAAAACAATGTTTTATCTAAAAAAAATTATTTAGAATTTCGATCTAATCCTCTTCTAATGACATCAGATAATGAGATGATAAAAATCATGAAAAATACGCCAGAAAATGTCAATTTATTAATTGATGTGGGCCACTTAAAAGTCACAGCAAAAACATTAAAATTTAACAAAGAAAAAACCCTTAAAAAAGTTAATAAATGGATTAAAGGTTACCACCTAAGTGAAAATAATGGGTTAGAAGATTCTAATAAAACCTTTAATTCAAAATCTTGGTTTTTCAGAAATTTAAATAGTAATGTCGACTATATCTCGGTTGAAATCTATATTAAAAATTTAAAATTAATAAAGTCTCAAATAAAACTTGTAAAAAAATTATTAAATGGTCGAAAATAAATTGAAAAATATAATAATTGATGACAAGTCATCAATTGAAAAAACACTAAAAAAAATAAAGTCAAATGGCCAAGGAGCGTGTTTTGTAATTAACAAAAAAAATAAAATTATTGGTGTAGTAACAGATGGCGATATTAGAAAATTAATTTTAAAAAAAATTTCAATTAAAGGGCGAATTAAAAAATATTTAAATAAAAATTTTTTCTATTTACCTTCAGAAACTGAGAGTCATGAAGCTAGAAATAAATTAGGGAAAGGGAGAAAAATTATTCCTTTAGTAAATAAAAAGGGTCTAGTAACAGATTATGTTTCACTTACAAAAAATAAAGAAATACCTCTTGTTAAGCCTGATTTGAATGGAAACGAAAAAAATTATCTTATTGATTGTATAAATTCAACTTTTGTTTCTTCTAGGGGAAAATATATATCCCTTTTTGAAAAAAAATTTCGGAATTATTATAAAGCAAATTACTCTCTGGCTGTAAGTAGTTGTACGGCTGGTCTAACACTTGCTCTTAATTCGTTAAATTTAAAAAAAAATGACGAGGTAATTGTTCCCAATGTTACTTTTGTTTCACCTATAAATTCAGTAATACATAATAATGCTAAGCCAGTTTTATGTGATATCGATGAAAAAAGTTTTACATTAAACATTAGCTCGCTAAAAAAATTAATTACTACAAAAACTAAAGCTATAATATGTGTCCATACCTATGGTCATCCTTGTGATATGGACAAAATACGGGCTTTGATAAAAAATAAGAGAATTGTATTAATTGAGGATTGTGCAGAAGCAATCGGTACTAAGTACAAAAGTAAGAAAGTTGGGACTTTTGGCGATTATTCTATTTTCAGTTTTTTTGGAAATAAAACCCTTACAACTGGAGAAGGGGGTATGATATTATTTAAAAATAAAGAAGATTATTTAAAATGTTTATCACTAAGAGATCACGGAATGAATCCAAAAAAAAAATATTGGCACGATATAATAGGTTTTAATTTTCGTATGACAAATATGCAGGCTGCATTAGGAGTTGCTCAATTAGAAAAAATAAACTTACTAATAAAACATAAAATAAATATAGCGAAAACTTATGATAAGTATTTAAAAAATTTTAAAAAAATATTAATTCCTAAAACAGAAATTTGGGCTGATCACTCTTTTTGGCTATATAATATCATATTAAAAGAAGGGAATGAAAAAACTAGAGATAATTTAATTTTTAAACTTTCTCAAGCTGGAATTGAGGCTAGGCCAATGTTTTACCCAGCATCAGATATGAAAATATACTCAAAATTTAAAAAAAACACTAAATTATCTAAAATTAGTTACAGAGGCATAAGCTTGCCGTCTTACATTGGATTATCTGCTGAGGACATTAAGTTTATTTGTAAAAAAATTAAAAATTCAGTTTTTTAGTTTTTAATACTAATTGTGCTAAATTAAAATCTAATTGATTATCAATATCAATTGATTCATGTGATGACATCTCGATTATTTTTACTTTCCCTTTATAAAAATTTTTGAACTTTAGAAATTTTTTTGTATTACAAATCCAAAAACCACCGTTAGGGATATAAGTGGCAGATTGGTTTTGAGATCGCGTATTATTTGTTAATAAAGGAGATTTTTTAAGATATGGTTTTATAAAACCATTTTTTACTTTAAGTGAAAATTGAATTGGAAAAATTGATTTTGTAGCTGAAAAAACACAATTCAAATTATTATTACTAATAATTAGTTTTTTACCTTTTATGAGATGCATTCGGTTTCTAAAAGGGCATGTTGGCAACATTAATGAGAAATAGCCATACTTTTTTTCTACATTTAATTTTTTTAAATAAAAATTAATCACATCAATATTCTTTGAATTATCTAATGCAAGAAATTTTGGTCTCCTAAAAAATAGAATTTTTTTATACTTTTTTTTCAAAGATAAAATTTTTTCATCATCAGTACTTACAATTATTTTTTTGAATATTTTTGATTTTAATGCAGCTATTAAAGTATACTCTATTAATAGCTTATTTCCGAGCTTCAATATATTTTTTTTTGGTAACCTTTTAGAATTTTTTCTTGCAAAAATAAAACCAATAAAATTTTTATTCATTTTACTTTTGGAAAATAGTCTTTTTTTAGTTTTGTTAAACTATAAATTCTAGCTTTTTTCATAAAATTGAAAATCACTTTCTCCTTATTTCTCGGCAATTTTTTCATGGGCAGCCTCTCATCTGATGACATCAATTTGGAGTAACTTAAACAGGATTTTATTGTTAAGTGCCAGCCATATTTTGAAACTAATTTAAAAAAAGGCCTTTCAATATTTTTAAAGATTAATTTACAGAAATTATAATTTTTACTTAACAATGCTTTATGGAAATCAAGAGCTATTTTTGGGTCAATGCATTCTATTCCAACCAACCACGAATGACATCCATATTTGTGGTACTTATAAAACCCCTCCATGCCTCCACCAGAGCGAATTATTGTCCAATTTTTTTTTGTTTTATTTAAAACTTTGAGAGTGAAATTATGTTCCTTTACATCTTCTTTTACTGCAACAAAAGATTTTAATGAGGAAATACTTTTTATTAAATTTAAATTATAATTTAAAACTGGCGGTGAATGAGATAAACCATTAGTTAAAGGTTGAAGGTGTAATAGAAGTCTTGATTTAATTTTTTTTGATATTTTGAAAAAATGTGAATACACTTGGTTATCATAATAAAATTTTTCACCAAATATAATGCTAATAATATCTACGCCGTTATTTATTAATTTTTTACACATTTTAATCGTTTGATCTGTTGAACCTTCTACTTTTTCTGCGCCGATAAAAATTATATCTTTATAATTTTTTTTAAGATATTTGACTGTTCGAATATTTAAATTTTCAACTTCTTTTTGACTTAAGACATTAAATCTACTGTTATAAGCCATTAAATAAAATATTCTACATCCTCGATGATAATAAAAATCTAAATATTTAAATAAACTTTTATAGTCAATTTTTTGGTATTTGGTAAAAGGTGTTATTATTGAAAAAACAGGTCCTGAAATTTTATTTTTCATTAATTATTAAATGATTTATACAATAAAAAAAGTATATTAATTTAATAAAATTTACCATGAAAATAAACCTAATTGATCAAAAAAAAATTTTAGTAATAATTTTTGATCATAAAAAAGGAATTACACTTGAGCATGCATTTTAAGGTAATTTTAAATATTATCTTTTAAAGATCAATTTTTTTTAGCCTCGAAAAATTTACTGAAAAAAAATATTTTAGTATATGAATTACTGCTTCAGCAACTGCTCGTTGAGCGGGATTATTCTTTGTTATAAAGTTAGCTGATTTACTGACATGTTCAAGTGAACCATTTGGAACAATTGAGTATAATGCTTTTTTCATTACTAGATGGTCAAATATTCCATCACCCATATAGATGCATTTTTTGAGACCTAAATTTTTATCAATCCATTCTGCTCTTTTGGATGATGGAACAAACTTTATCTTAAAGCCCATATCTTCAACTCTTTTTTTTGAAATTTTAAAGCCAATACGATCACCTGAAATAAATAGGATATTTAAATATTTTTTCATTATTTTAAGACTATCGTGGTCGTCCTGACCGAAGATTTTATATTTTTTTCCAGAGTGATCGTAAATCATTTGCCCATTTGTGATTACACCATCAACATCTAAAATAAAATATTTGGGTTTTTTTTTATTCATATCGATTATAAAATTAACGATATCATAAATTAAATTTTTTCATCAATGTTTCTGCAAATATAAAATCCAATTCATCATCAATATCTACAGACTGAATTTTATCCAAAAAGATAAAATAGTTTTTTTTGGAGATCCTGCTTTTTTCTTGTAAAAAAGTACTTCTTCTAAAACAATAAGATCCAGACTCGATATTTATTGGTGTTAAATATTGAGAACCAATAAGTTTATTGTACTTATGGTTTACTTCTTTATTTTTGTACCAAAACCTATCGTGTAGCGATGTTACAGGTGTAACAGAATTATATATTTTATTTTTTTTCAAAAGTTTAACACATTTTTTTATTGTATCTATTTTGATAAAAGGGTTTGTCACATGTAAGATAAATATTATTTCATTCTGGACTTCTTTAAGACAGTTTTTTATTAGTTCATTTCCTTGAGCGTTAGGTTTATTAAGTAATTTTGGTCTTTTAATAAAATTAAATTTATACTTCTTTGCCTCCTTTTCAAATATTTCACTTGATGAATCTATAAAAATATCGAAAGAATTTTTAAGCTTTTTAATTTTATCAAAAGTGATTTTATATAAAGGTTTATTAAGTAATTTTTTAAAATTTTTTTTTTTTAATCTTGTGCTTTTTGCTTTTAGATGAACTATAATAGCTGGCTTCATTATAATATAATGACTTATTACCTTTTAGGTTTTTTTCTTCTATCTACTTCACTTTGAATACTTGGACATTGATAGCCAAGTTGATAAACTATTTCATAAAAAAGCATGAATGTTAGTAGTTCTGCTGAATGAAAATATTTAAGATTTAAATTTAAAATATTCTGTTTTTTATTTTTATTACTAGAATTTGCTGTTATCAAAAAATTTTTAAAATTTTTCCTCTTTGACGACCAATTTAAAGCATTAACAATATTCTTTGAAGTTCCCGTTGCAGAAAAACAAATTAGTAATGATTTTTTTTTTGTATCGGCGTAAAGATTAAGCCATTTTTTAAAAACATTTTCGTAACCAGCGTCATTAGCTATTGATGTCACATAACATGTGCTATCAAGAGAAAATACTTTTTTATTTGTAAGCCTTGCCAAATCAACTGCTGCGTGGGTCGCAACAGCCCAGTTTCCACCATTTCCAACTATATAAATATGTTCAGCATCCTTGAATGATTTCATGAATTTATCCCAAGAGGGCAAATTTATAACATCTGAGATTCGTGATTCAATATTTTCAAAGTTACAAAGAGGTGTTCTATAATTTTGCATTTAGATTTTAATTTTCTGAATAGTTAACATAGTTGACTTCAATCTCAAGAGAATATATCGCCTCTTTTTTTCATATAAATAAATATAGAATTTATATGATTAAGTTAATTTTTTAAGCAATTTTTAAATAAACGACAAATTTATAGTGATATTTAATGAGTAGAAGATTTATTGCCTTTAAATAATTTAAATTAATTAGATTAAGTAATTAAAAAATATTATAAAAAGAAATTGCTTTATGGATAAAAACAGTTTCAAAAAAATAATTCATAAATTAAGTTGGATTGATATTTTATTAAATTGTATACCATTTATAATAATAGTTATTTCAATATTTTATTTTTTTTCAAAATCTAATTTCACAGCTTTTGAACCAAACACACATAGTTTTATACCTGCTTTTGAACTTCAAAATAGTGATGATATTGATTTTTACACTTCATCAATATTTAAAAGTCCACAAATAATTATTGTCCACTTAATAAATTTTTTTTTCTCTGACTGGTATTATGGAATATACTTTGTTAAAATTCTCTTAAACTTGCTTGTGCATTTAAGCATATGGTATCTTTATACATCTATTATTGGTCATACGTTAAAATTTTATAACATAAATATAAATAATAAAATTTATTTAATTATAATTTTATTGTTTATTTTTTTTACTTTTGGTTTGTTTAGTAAATTACAAGGCGCAGGTTCGGCTCATAGTCCTCTAGGTTTTGGAAGCATACATTTTAAATCTGATTTCAACCCGTCGTTTCTCTCATTCATTTTGGGGATATATGCAATGGTATATGCTTTTAAAAAAGATAATGTTCTCAATCCAATTTCAATTTTGATAATTTTTATATCTACAATTATTCATCCAGCAATGGGCGTGAACAATCTAATTTTTTTATTTTTATTCTACATTAAAAAAATTGATTTTTATTATTTAAAAAAATTTTTAATATTTTCTTTTTTTTCAATTGTAATTCCTATAATAGTTTTAAAAATAAATTTTCCGACATATGCATCATTAAGTGGCAAAGAGTTTTTTGATATTTATGTTGGTTATAGACACCCTCATCATTATTTAGTTTCAGAAAGGATTTTCAATTTACCAATTTCTTTTGATAATGCAGGACAATTAAAAATTCAATTAGCTCATCTATCATCCTATATTGTCTGGTTTATAATTTTATTTTTTATTACAGTCTTTTCATACTTCCATACAAAAAAAATATTTTTGTTAAATCTTTTGATCTTTTGTGGATTTAACTTTATTGCTTTGATCCAATATTTTTTTGTAGAAGTACTATATATTAAAATATTTATTGAGCTTGGTATTACAAGATTCACAACTTTATTATCTATAATTTTTGTTACCCAGTTAGCGTTAAATTTTATTTTTTTTATATCTAATAATGATGAGCAAAAAATAATAAAAAAAAATAACCAATATGACTTCAAATTAAATATTTTTAAAAGTTTATTCTGTGTTTTTATTATCACATTAATAATTATTAAATTTACATACGTACACCCATTAAATGATAGTTCATTCAAAAAATACCATTTGATAACAAAATGGGTTAATAAAAATATTGATGATAAAAAGGAGTTTATAATTAAAAAACAAAACGATTTTAATTTAATTCAGTTTTTACGGGTTTTTGGAAAACAAAAAATTTTCTATGATAAAGAAGGTTTTCCATTTTCCCCTACATATATAAAAGAATATTTTGAACGAAGCGATGTTGAGAAGAAAATTTTAGACCATCTTCAGAATGAGGATAATTTGAATATAGATAGATCTTATAAAGATTTAATTGGTTATATCTTGTTTGAAAACAAAGAATATTCCTCTAAAGAAGATGATAAAAATGTGATTTATAAAGATGAGTTTTTTATAATAAAAAAAATAAAAATAAAGTAATATGATGAAATACAATTTGTAAAAATTATTATTTTGTAAAATGTCTAGCTTTAAGAAAGATATTAAATAATAATCAATAATTAGTTTAAATATTCGAAGAAATAAGTTATTTTTTGTACTTAAATTACTATGGAAAAATTAATTGCTAGATATAAAAAAAACTGTTTTAAATCAAATAAAGATATTTTAATTAAAAAATTAGCTATTCAAACTTTCGGAAACGTAAGTCAAAGGATAAATGAAAATTTGTTTGTAATAAAACCTTCTGGAATTAACTTAAAAAAAATAAAAAGTAGGGACTTAGTTATTATTGAGATCAATTCTGGGAAAAAAATCAAAAGCAATTTAAAACCATCCTCAGATACTGAAACACATAGAATCTTGTATAAAAAATTTCCAAAAATAAAAGGTATTGCTCATGCCCACCCAGTATTTCTAACATCTTGGGCTCAAACGGGAAAATCAATTCCTAATTTAGGAACCACTCATTCAGATTATTGGCATAAAAACATTCCTATTACTGATAATTTAAAGAGCAAAGAAATAATCAAAAACTATGAATACAATACTGGTAAAGCAATTCTTAGAACATTACAAAAAAAAAAATTAAATCCAGATAATTGCCCAGGCATACTATCAATATTTCATGGGGCGTTTGCGTGGGGAAAATCTTCAGATGAAGCGGTAAAAAATCTTGAAGCTATGGAATTTATAGCGGAGTTAGCTTTTTATACCACAATTATTGGAAATAAAAAAAAGATAAGTAAAAAGTTGATTGAAAAGCATTTTTTTAGAAAACACGGAAAAAAAAGATATTACGGCCAATAATGATTAGTTCAAACCTATTAAAAGAACTAACGTTTATTTTTTATAGATTTAGACATGTCATCATATATACGTTGATAGGTTTTTTTTCTATTCTTTGTGAGTTAATAATAAGAAAATTTTTAATTGCAATAAATATAGGCGAAATTCCTAGTACGATTTTGAGTATTACTTTTGGAATATTAATTGCTTTTTTTTTAAACATTAAATTAAATTTTTTTATTAAAAAAAATTTGCTTAAGAAAGCTTTAATCTACTATTTTTTAATTTCTATAATTTCTATATCTTTACAATTTAGCATAAATAATTTTACTGATTTTCATCTTGACATTTTTTATAATTATGAAATTGAAAGATTAATTATTTCTGGAACTATTTTTATTTTCGCATACTTGCTGCATAAAAGATTTTCTTTTAAAAATTCAGCTAGGTTAGGTGTCGCAATATATGCTTCTAAAGAAACAAACGTGCATGACATTTTTCAGAAGATCGGTATTTACCCTGACTTTATTCATGTTGATATTGTTGATGAATCATTTGTCAAAGATGCAAGACCCATAAATTATAAAAAATATGAACTAATTAAACAATATTGGAAGGGTAAAGAAATACATACTCATTTAATGACTAAAAATCCAATTAACCTAATAAAAAATGTTTCTAAATTTTCTGACTTAATTTTTTTTCATAAAGAAATAAATGAAAATATAAACGAAGTAATAAATTTATTTGATAACCTGAATTCAAAACCTGGAATAGTTTTGCACGCAATAAATAATTATGATGGTGAACTTGAGGCACTTACAAGCCAATTTAATAATATTATGATCTTATCAATACCAGAAGCTGGTTATTCAGGTCAAAAATTTGTCAAAAAGAGTTTTGATCTAATAAACAAAATAAACGAAATTCAAAAAAGAAAAAAAATTAATTTGTTTGTTGATGGCGGAATTAATATGGAAAACATAAGAAATATGAATGTTGAAAATATAGTATCGGGTTCAGATGTTTTAAATAATAAAGATCCTAGAGAACAAATAATGCGATTAAAGACGTTTGGGAGATATATTTAGGAGATGCTGTTTTCAAGCAAACAGAAAAAAAAATTAAAGGAAGATCTATTTAAAACTCTCATTAAAAATAAGAATGTAATTTCTATTACGTTGGTGGGCTCTTTTTGGGAAGATAAAAAGTCTAAAGATTTTAGTGATATTGATGTAATTATAATTTTAAAAAAATTTAGTAAGAACAATTATCAAGAATGTTTGAACAAAATTAGGAGCTTAAATTTAAAAAAATATAATTTAGGGCATTTAAAATCTTATATAAATTCAACTTTTGGGCCATTAAAATTTAATACGAAAGATAACATTGTTTTTCACGTAATGATATACGATATTAAAAGTCATATTGAGCATGTTATCAAAAGTCCTTTTACGTGTTTTGATTGGGAAAGAAGTTCAGATTACAGGGGCAAATCATTAAAAGAAATATTTCCGGTAGGAAAAATTCAATTAGTAGATTTTTTTAAATCGAGGAGAGGTATAAATTCTTATTTGAATAATTTAAACAAAAATCATATTTCTTACCAAAAATATATTTTTGAAAAGAATTTATGTAGATTAGTAAATAAAAAGTTTAAAATTAATGATAAACATAAATTGGAATTCTCTTTTCATTTATGTAAATTTTTAATTGTAAATTTATATAAATTTGAAAAACAAAGAAATAAAATTCCAAATGATATCGAAATAAAATTAATATTTAAGAGGTTATTTGCTAATAAGTATCATTTTTATTTAAATAATTTTCTTTTATTAAAAAAATTAAAAAGAAAATATGATGGTAAGTTAAAACTAAATCCAAATCAATTTTTGAAAAATTTCATTGGAAGTTTTCAAAAATATTTGAGAAATTACAAGAAACATGACTTAATCATTTTAAGACATGCTAAAACTAATTATAATGATGGTACCTTTTTAGGTGTTGGAAGAAACCCAGGGATAATAAATAAAAAAAATATTGTAAAAAAATTAAATTATTTAAAAAAAAGAGATAAAAAAATTGTTTTCGCAAGTCCTCTTAAAAGATCTTTGGAAACAGCTAAAACCTTTGAAGATCAAGATAAAATTATTATTTGCAATCAACTTATAGAAAAAAACTATGGATTAGCTGAGGGCTTAAATTATAAAAGGTTTAAAAGAAAGTATCCCTCAATAATTTCAAATTGGAAAAAAAAGAAAGATCCAAAATTTCCATCTGGTGAAAATGATGATGATATTTTAAAAAGAATTAGTCTATTTGAAATTCTGCTTAAAAGAAAATTGAAGGGTAATTTAAATAAGAATATAAGTATTGTGGTGACTCATAATGCACTTATGAGATGCTATTTGGGTAATATTTTTGAAATTCCAAAATATTTATGGATAAAAATATCTGTCAAACATATTCAACCTTTTAACTTCATTATTAAAAATAATAAGATAATTCCAAATATAGATAGAGTTAGATTGTTTAATAATTTTAATAAATGATATGAAAATTGGAATATTTATAGAACCTCCAAAAAATAAGTTTAATTATTTAAGTAAGTGGAAAAAAATTATTAAAAAGAAACTAGGTAATCAAAAATATCTTTCTCACCCTATTCACGCTACAATTGCTGTTTTTGATATTAATAAAAAAATAAACAAGGATTTCTACAAATCATTAAAAAATGAAATGAGCTTATACAGTAGATTTAGAGTAAATATCACAAAGCCAAGTATCTTTTACAATGATATTCTTACGGGTGGTGACACTTTTTTTTTTGGTATAAAGAGGAGTCGAAAACTTGTTTCATTTCAAAAAAAAATATTGATTCACTTTAAAAAAATTAATAAAGAAATAAAAAAAAATAATTTTTTTAAAAATAAAAAGTATCAATCAAATTATAAAAAATTTGGTTTTCCTTTTGTTGGTAAAGACTGGATACCACATTTTACTATAGCCTCAATTAGAACAACATTAAGTATAAAGAGTGAAATTTATAAGAATTTTCTTTTAGAAAAAGATTTTAAAAAGGAATTGGATGTAAAATACTTCTCTATTTGGGAAATAGATAAAGATAAACATAAAAAAATTTATAAATTTAAATTAAAATGAGAAAAATCAATGTAATTGCAATGGCTGGTTTTGGTAAAAGGTTTATAAATGAAAATTTTAAAATACCAAAACCTTTAATTGTTATTAAAAATAAACCAATGTTTTATTATGCTGCTAAGAGCCTCCCTCCATCTGAAAAAAATATTTTTATTTGTAATAAGAAGACTGTTTATAATAGTAAATTTAAATATTATCTAAAAAAATTTTTTAGAAAAAGCAAAGTTTTGCAAATTAAAAAAAAAACTAATGGTCAAGCGACAACATGTAAAATAGCTTCCAGATATATTAATTATAATGATATCATTACATACGGATCATGTGATTTTTCCTATAACTTTGATATCAAAAAATTTAATCTATTAATTAAAAGTAATGATTTAATTTTATTTGTTCATAAACCAAAAATTCAAAATATAATAAATTTTAAGGAATATGGTTGGGTGAAAAAAGAAAAAAATAATTCTGTAAAAACTATAAAATGCAAAAATAAAGTAAGTAAAAACCCAGAGAATGACTACATAATAACTGGTAGCTTTACATTTAAAAATAAAAAAATCTTCCATCATTGCTACAACGAAATGATTAAAAAAAAATATAAAATTAATAATGAATACTATATGGATACTGTTGCAAAATGTGCATTGGATCTAAATTATAGTGTAAAATATATATTGGTAAAAAAATTTAAAAGCTTTGGAACTCCAAGAGATTTGCAAAAAAAATGATAAAAACTAAAAAAAAACTCTCTATTATTATTCCCTCTTATAATGAGGTTAATAACCTAAAGAATTTGATTAAAAAGGCAAATAAGATTTTATTTAAAAATAAAGATATAGAAATTATTATAGTAGACAATGGATCAACTGATGGATCAAAAAAATTTTTAGATAATAACAAAAAATTTTATCCTAAACTTAAGTTTGTAAGAGTAAAAAAAAATCTTGGTTATGGGTTTGGAATCAAATATGGAATAAAATTTGCTTCTGGAAAAATTGTTTCATGGACACATGCAGATTTACAATTTGATATTTACGATATTGTAAAGTTTTTACGAAAAAATTGTGATGAGATAATTAAGACCAATTGTATTATCAAAGGAAAACGACAAAATAGACCTCTTTTTGATATTTTTTTTACTAAAGGCATGTCAATTTTGGTTAATTTTATATTCAACAGTAATATTCAAGATATAAATGGACAACCAAAAATGTTTAGCAAAATTTTGATAAAAAAAATTTTGGAGTTAGGGCCTAACGATTTTTCTTTAGATTTATTTTTACTTTTGCTGGCATCAAAAAATAATCTTACTATTAAGGAATTACCTTTAAAAGTAAAGAACAGAAAAAATGATATTGCAAAAGGAGGTGGGTCACTCTATGGTAAAATCAAATTAACAATTAACACATTAAAATATATTTTTATTATAAATTTTCAATTAAATAAACAAATATGGAAATTATAATTCATAGAGTTAATTCAATTAAAAAATTACGTAAAATTCCAAATAATTTTGGGGTTGAGATAGATTTAAGAGTATACCAATCTAAAATAATACTTAATCATGAGCCATTTAAATCTGGAGACACTTTAGACAATTTTCTTAAACATTATAAACATGGAACGTTAATCCTTAACATTAAAGAAGATGGAATAGAAGATAAAGTGTTAAAAAAAGTTAAGAATGCAAAAATTAAATCTTACTTTTTATTAGATGTTGAATTTCCTTATATTTTTAAGTGCCTAAAAAACAGACAAAAAAATATTGCTATAAGATTTTCTGAAAATGAACCCATAGAAACAGCAAAATTATTTAAAAATAATTTTAAGTGGCTATGGATTGACACAGTTTCTAAATTACCTTTAAATAAGAAAAATTTAAAAATAGTAAACAAATTCAAATCGTGTTTAGTGTGTCCCGAAAGATGGGGCAGACCAAATCAAATTAAAAGTTACAAAAAAAGGCTAAAATCATTAAATTTTTTACCCGATGCAGTGATGACTTCACTAAAATACGCTGAAAAATGGCTTATTTAGATATAATCTAAAAAATATCAAACAGCTTTGAACCAATAACTATATTTTTTCACATAATATGTAATAATGATAAGGATTTTCTCCATGACTTTTTCTTATCACTTTTAATTTTAGCTCATCAATATCCTTTAATATTTTTTTAAGAGGAAATTGTTTTCTTCCAATTTCCCAATAATGAACTGCCCAAGGATATCTTTTCATATATTCCTCTCTGTACTTTCTATTTTTTTTTAAAGTTGGAATATAAAAGCCTATTTTCCTAAAATAACTTTTTTGATTAAATGTAAAGCTAACATTGAATGAAAAACCATAACAACTATATGGTATGCTGATGAAAACATACCTTTTTGATATTTTAGCTAATTTTAAAATATTTTCTTTAAATTTTTCATATGGGAAATGTTCAAACACCTGAAATGCGCAAGCCATGTCATATTTTTTAGGATGATCATCAGCTGAAAAATTTGTAAAACTTTGATTATAGTCAGGTTCGAAGTTTGCGACTTTGAATTTATCAAGTGTTTCATATTGATAACCCAATTTTCTCAAATTAGTTGCACAAAAGCCCTCGCCTGGACCAACTTCGAAAATACTTGAAATCCCACTACAACTTTTGATCCACAACATTTGTTGCAAATAACTATCCCTATGAGCTTTGTTTAGAAATTTACCAGGTTTTTGATTATCAATATATTCTTCAATTTTGATTGGTGGATGAGGTTCATCAAAACATTTTATAGTTTTGTCAAACTTTTTATCATTCATTCTTAAACTTACTTGAATACATTCACATATCCAAGGATTTCCTAAAATTTTTTTCAGTGCATAAATCAAGCCAATTGAGCTATTAGTACTGGTCAGCTACATGCGTTACCGCACTTCCACACCCAGCCTATCAACGTGGTGGTCTACCACGGCTCTATAGGAAGAACTAGTTTTGAGGTGAGTTTCCCGCTTAGATGCTTTCAGCAGTTATCTCGTCCGTACTTAGCTACCCGGCACTGCAGCTGGCGCTACAACCGGTCCACCAGTGGTACGTCCATCCCGGTCCTCTCGTACTAGGGACAGCTCCTCTCAATTCTTCTACACGCATAGCAGATAGGGACCGAACTGTCTCACGACGTTCTGAACCCAGCTCACGTACCACTTTAATTGGCGAACAGCCAAACCCTTGGGACCTGCTCCAGCCCCAGGATGTGATGAGCCGACATCGAGGTGCCAAACACTGCCGTCGATATGAGCTCTTGGGCAGTATCAGCCTGTTATCCCCGGCGTACCTTTTATCCGTTGAGCGATGGCCCTTCCACTCAGAACCACCGGATCACTATGACCGTCTTTCGACTCTGCTCGACTTGTCAGTCTTGCAGTCAGGCAAGCTTATGCCATTGCACTCTACGAACGATTTCTGACCGTTCTGAGCTTACCTTCGCACGCCTCCGTTACTATTTGGGAGGCGACCGCCCCAGTCAAACTACCCACCATACAATGTCTTGATACCGGATAACGGTGATCAGTTAGATATCAAGAAAAACAAAAGAGGTATTTCACTGGCGACTCCACTAAAGCTGACGCCCTAGTTTCAATGTCTCCCTCCTATGCTAAATATGTTTTTCCTAACACCAATGTAAAGTTGCAGTAAAGGTGCACGGGGTCTTTCCGTCTAACTACGCGAACTCCGCATCTTCACGGAGAATTCAATTTCACTGAGTTGATGTTGGAGACAGCGGAGAAATCGTTACGCCATTCATGCAGGTCGGAACTTACCCGACAAGGAATTTCGCTACCTTAGGACCGTTATAGTTACGGCCGCCGTTTACTGGGGCTTCAGAAATGAGCTTGCACCCATCGCATTAACCTTCCAGCACCGGGCAGGCGTCAGACCCTATACATCCACTTACGTGTTAGCAGAGCCCTGTGTTTTTGATAAACAGTCGCTTCTCCCTGGCTTGTGCCACCCTTAAATAGTTGCCTACAAAAAGGTCTTCTTTATTCCGAAGTTACAGAAGCATTTTGCCGAGTTCCTTCAACATCATTCTCTCAAGCGCCTAAATATACTCTATTAATCCACCTGTGTCGGTTTAGGGTACGGTCTAATGATGGAGCTATTTCCTGGGACTTTTTCGCGGCAAGTTCAATCCATTAAGAACTTACAACTTACAAAATCCGTCACTACCATCTGGTCAAGGAATATTAACCTTGTTCCCATCGACTACGGCTTTCGCCCTCGCCTTAGGGGCCGACTAACTCTGCGCGGATTAACCTTGCGCAGAAACCCTTGGATTTTCGGCGATAAAGTTTTTCACTTTATTTATCGTTACTTATGTCAGCATTCGCACTTCTGATACCTCCAGAATCCCTCACGGGTATTCCTTTACAGGCTTACAGAACGTTCCGCTACCGCTTATAAAATTCGAAAATTTTATAAACCCACAGATTCGGTATATGATTTTAGCCCCGTTACATCTTAGGCGCAGAAACTCTATTAGACCGGTGAGCTGTTACGCTATCTTTAAAGGATGGCTGCTTCTAAGCCAACCTCCCGGCTGTTAAGGAATTTCCACATCCTTTCACACTTAATCACAATTTTGGGACCTTATCTGGTGGTCTGGGCTTTTTCCCTCTCGACCATGGACCTTAGCACCCACAGTCTGTCTGTTGAAGAACTACGTTCAGCATTCGGAGTTTTATTAGGTTTGGTAAGAATCTCTTCCCCCTAGCCCATTTAGTGCTCTACCTCTAAACGCATATTTATTCAACGCACTACCTAAATAGTTTTCGCGGAAAACCAGCTATCTACGAATTTGGTTGGCCTTTCACCCCTTACCACAAGTCATCCAAAGACTTTTCAACGTCAACTGGTTCGGTCCTCCAGCAAGTGTTACCTTGCATTCAACCTGCTCATGGTAAGCTCATTCGTTTTCGGGTCTAATTCATTAAACTATTCGCCCTATTAAGACTTGCTTTCGCTGCGCCTACACCTAGATGGCTTAAGCTTGCTTAATAAATTAAGTCACTGACCCATTATACAAAAGGTACGCCGTCACTCTAAAAAGAGCTTCGACTGATTGTAGGCATGCGGTTTCAGGTTCTATTTCACTCCCCTAATAGGGGTTCTTTTCACCTTTCCCTCACGGTACTAGTTCACTATCGGTCACTGAAGAGTATTTAGGCTTAGAGGGTGGTCCCCCTATATTCGAGCAAGATTTCACGTGTCCCGCTTTACTCAAGAAGTAGGTTGAACGTTACTCTTACGGGACTATCACCCTCTTTGGTAAGTCTTTCCAGACTTTTCAGATTTTTTCAACATACTTACAGGCCTATTCCGATTTCGCTCGCCACTACTAACGGAATCTCAATTGATTTCTTTTCCTCTGGTTACTTAGATGTTTCAGTTCTCCAGGTTGTCTCTTTAAACCTATTTATTCAGTTTAAAGTACCACATAAAGTGGTGGGTTTCCCCATTCGGAAATTTTCGGATCAAAACTTGCATACAGTTCCCCGAAACTTTTCGCAGTATACCACGTCCTTCGTCGTCTTTCAGTGCCAAGGCATCCGCCACACGCCCTTAAACGCTTGATTTATGCACAGAAAAAAATTCTGTGTTGAATCAAATTTTTGGAATGTTCATCTATTCGAACATTCAATGATTGTTCAATTATTTGAACAATCGGATATAGATATTGATAATATTATTTTTTATTCACAATTTTAATAACTAAGTGTTTATGGTGGAGGATAGCGGGATCGAACCGCTGACCTCCTGAATGCAAATCAGGCGCTCTCCCAGCTGAGCTAATCCCCCCAAAATATATTGGTGGGCCGAGAAAGACTCGAACTTTCGACCCCACCCTTATCAAGGGTGTGCTCTAACCAACTGAGCTACCGGCCCTATTCAGTTAATCTTAAACACTAAATTTTTAAAGAAGAGAAATGAGGACGGTCAACATTAACCTGTTAAATATTTAAGTTAAGAAAATTTCCTTAACTATCCTTAGAAAGGAGGTAATCCAGCCGCAGGTTCCCCTACGGCTACCTTGTTACGACTTCACCCCAGTCGCTGACTATACCGTGGTCAAAGGTTTTAAGCTTTGCCTTAAGGTAGAACCAACTCCCATGGTGTGACGGGCGGTGTGTACAAGACCCGGGAACGTATTCACCGCGGCGCGCTGATCCGCGATTACTAGTAATTCCAGCTTCATGCACTCGAGTTGCAGAGTGCAATCCGAACTGAGGCATCTTTTTAGGATTTGCTTGATGTCGCCATCTTGCTTCCTATTGTAAATGCCATTGTAGCACGTGTGTAGCCCAACACGTAAGGGCCATGAGGACTTGACGTCATCCCCACCTTCCTCCAGCTTATCACTGGCAGTTCTTTCAGAGTGCCCAACTAAATGGTGGCAACTAAAAGTGAGGGTTGCGCTCGTTGCGGGACTTAACCCAACATCTCACGACACGAGCTGACGACAGCCATGCAGCACCTGTGTTTCGTCCGGCCGAACCGAAAACTTTAATCTCTTAAAGTCGCGACGAACATGTCAAGTGTTGGTAAGGTTCTGCGCGTATCTTCGAATTAAACCACATGCTCCACTACTTGTGCGGGTCCCCGTCAATTCATTTGAGTTTTAACCTTGCGGTCGTACTCCCCAGGCGGTGTGTTTATCGCTTTCGCTGCGACACTGAAAATAAATTTCCAACGTCTAACACACATCGTTTACAGCATGGACTACGAGGGTATCTAATCCTCTTCGCTACCCATGCTTTCGTTCCTCAGTGTCAGTAATGATCCAGAAAGCTGCCTTCGCAATTGGTATTCTTTCTAATATCTACGAATTTCACCTCTACACTAGAAATTCTGCTTTCCTCTATCATACTCTAGCTAAAAAGTTTTGATAGCAGTTCCAGAGTTAAGCTCTGGGATTTCACTACCAACTTTTTTAACCACCTACGAACTCTTTAAGCCCAGTAATTCCGAACTACGCTAGGTCCCTTCGTATTACCGCGGCTGCTGGCACGAAGTTAGCCGGACCTTCTTATTCGGGTACAGTCATTTTCTTCCCCGACGAAAGAGCTTTACAACCCAAAGGCCTTCTTCACTCACGCGGCATCGCTGCATCAGAGTTTCCTCCATTGTGCAAGATTCCTTACTGCTGCCTCCCGTAGGAGTTTGGGCCGTGTCTCAGTCCCAATGTGGCTGATCATCCTCTCAAATCAGCTATTGATCAAAGTCTTGGTAGGCCATTACCCCACCAACAAACTAATCAAGTGCGGGCTCATCCATTGGCGCATAAAGCTTTCTCCGTAAAGACTTATGAGGTATTAGCACAAGTTTCCTCGTGTTATTCCTCACCAAAGGGAAGATACCCACATGTTACTCACCCGTCTGCCACTAAGTATTGCTACTTCGTTCGACTTGCATGTATAAGGCGTGCCGCCAGCGTACGTTCTGAGCCATGATCAAACTCTCAAGTTTAAAAACGGCGCACACTAGCTTCAATATAAATTCTAAGAATAAAATTTATATTAAGTTGAAGTGTGTACGACAAATTTTGGTAACCTTAACCGTCCACACTTCTCTTCTTCAAATTAACAATTTACATAGCTAATTAAGCTTATTGCTTAATGTTCTCAATAATATTTATTGGGAAGTGTGACGCTTATAATAGAAAATAGCAGTAAATCAAGCAGTATGGATAAAAAAAAAGCATAAAAAAGCTAGTAAAATCGGGGTTTTTTCGTAAGTTAGTGTGTAATTTAAATTTTTAATTGTAATTTCTATGAAATTAAATCTAAAGACAATTCAGTTCAAAATATCTAAAAATTTTGAATTTTTTTTTGTTTTACTGTTAATATTTATATCAATTATCATAACACAAATTTATAACTCATCTAAGAATAACGCCAAAAAAGAATACATTAAAATTTTAAATAATCTTTATTTTCAAAAAACAGTAAATGATATATTTGATAATTTTTCACCTAAGTATTTAAGCGTTGATCACATAGTTGTTCCTAATGAAAGCATTAATAGCATTTTAAAAAAATATGAAATTGATGAAAAGGAACTAAAATATTTCACTAAAGAGTTAAGATCTAAGTTAAAAAACTATACTTTAAAAGTAAATCAGAGGATAACTTTTACTATTGATAAAAAAAATAATAGAATTTCAAAACTTATATTTCCAGTAAGTAAAACTAGAAAAATTTTGTTTTCAAGAGATATTGAGACTGGAAAGTTTGTTTCTACAGATATTGTTACAAATCTCAATCGCAAAATTGTTTATAATGAGGGAAAAATTACTCAAAGTTTATACAGAAGCGCAATAAAAAAAAAAATTCCTGCAAATATTATAGTTGAGTTTGCAAGAATTTATGGATTTCAAATAGATTTTCAGAGAGATATAAGAAAAAATGATACCTATCAAATAATATATGAAGTATTTGAAGATGATAACAAAAAAATATTCAATACAGGTAATATTTTATTTGCTGATTTAAACTTGAGTAATCAAAGTAATGCCTTTTATTACTTTAATGATAGTGGTGCAGAAGGACACTACGATATTAATGGAAAAAGTGTTAAAAAGGCTTTAATGAAAACTCCAATTAATGGAGCACGACTTTCATCTCCTTATGGAATGCGCAAGCATCCCATTGACGGTTATAATAAAATGCACAGAGGTACAGACTTTGCCGCTCCTGAAGGAACACCAATAATGGCATCAGGAGATGGTGTTGTTGTAAAAGCTAGCTGGTGCGGAGGTGGTGGTAATTGTGTAAAAATAAAACATAATTCATCTTACACTACAGTTTATGCACATATGTCAAAATTTGCTGCGAATATTAAAAAGGGTAAAAGAGTTAAACAAGGGCAAACTATAGGTTATGTAGGTTCAACAGGTAAATCAACAGGACCACATTTACATTATGAAGTTATACATAATGGTAAACGTATAAATTCACAAACCTTAAAACTTCCATCCGGAAAAGTTTTAAAAAATAAAGCTAGGGAAATGTTTGAAGTTAGTAAATTGAAAATTAACGTATTAAAATCTGAAATTATTGCAGGTATTAACTAGTTTTTGGCTCATCGCCAAGTTTAGTACTTTCAATTTCATTTGAAATTCCATTTGAGGATTTTTCCTTTGATGTGTTAGATGAATTTAGATTTTTTTCTCTCTCATTAACAACTCTTATATAATGATCAGAATATTGATAATAGCTTTCAGATAGAATTTTATCACCTGCAGATGACGCCTCTCTTGCAAGATTATTAAATTTTTCAATTAATCTAGAAGCATTTTGATTGTTTGTTCGATGAGGTTTTCTTTGGAAATTTGTATTTGATATTAAGGATTGATTATCTAAACTTCTATTCAAGTTTCTGTCACCGTTTGATCTAAATTTTTGTCTTTTATGATTATTTTTATATGATCTCATTTTAAATGTTACATTTTAGTAGCTGTTACACACCTATCTTTATTTGCATAATCTTTAATTATTTTGTTAATAAAAAATCCATTTTTTTTTAGTAATTTCATAACTATTTGTTTTTGATCATAACCAATCTCTAGTACCAGCTTTCCGCCTATCTTTAATAGACTAGAGGATTTTTTAATCACTTTATTTAAAACTGAAGATCCATCTAGACCTCCGTTTAATGATATTAGCGGTTCAAAACCAATTATATCTTTATCCAAATATTTTAATTTAAAATTACTTATATAAGGAGGATTAGATATGATTAAATCATATTTACCTTTAAAAAAATTGTCAACAGATGAATTATAAAATTTAATTCTATTTAATAATTGGTGCATTTTTGCATTAGTTTTTGCAACTTTTAGAGCTTTTTTAGAAATATCTATTGCGGTACCTATTAAATTAGGACGTTCATTGGCTAAAGATATTATTATGCACCCTGAGCCAGTTCCAATATCTAAAACTAATTTTTTTTTATTAATATCTAAAAGTTTAAGGCTTTCCTCTATGATAATTTCTGTATCAGGTCTTGGTATCAAAACGTTTTTATCCACATAAAAATTGTATTTCCAAAATTCTTTTTTTTTTAATATATAGGCTATCGGTTCTCCACACGTTCTTCTTTTAATAAACTTTTTATATCTGATTATATCTGACCGATTTAAATTAAGCTTGTTATCAATAATTATTTCTTTTAAGTTTTTTTTTAAGACATTTGATAGTAATATTTCTGCATCAAGTTTTGGTGTTTTGCTAGATGACTCTAAAAGAGATTTATGACCATTTATTAATAAAGAGTTAATTTTTAGCATCTTAATTAGTATTCATCAGTTCTTCTTGAGCCTGTAAATTTATACTTTCAATCATTTCATCGAATATTTCTCCTTCCATAAATTCATTTAGTTTATGTAAGGTAAGATTTATCCTATGATCTGTAACTCTTCCTTGTGGAAAGTTATAAGTTCTTATCCTTTCAGATCTATCTCCTGTCCCAATTTTACTTTTTCGATATTTTGATCTTTCATCTTCTTTTTTTTTTCTTTCATGCTCGTAAATTCTTGATCTTAAAATTTTTAATCCTTTTTCCTTATTTCTTATCTGGGATTTTTCATCTTGTTGACTGACAACTATTCCTGTAGGTACATGTGTTATTCTTACAGCTGAGTCTGTTGTATTTACACTTTGTCCACCTGGACCGCTACTTCTAAAAACATCAATTCTTAAATCTTTATCCTCAATTTTGACATCAATTTCTTCTGCCTCTGGTAGCACTGCAACTGTTGCAGCTGAGGTATGCACCCTTCCTTGCGTTTCAGTTTCAGGAACTCTCTGAACTCTATGAACTCCACTTTCATATTTTAATGTAGAATATATATTTTTGCCTTTAATTGAAGCTATAACTTCCTTAAGACCGCCCGCATCACTCTTAGATATACTTATAACCTCAAGATTCCATTTCTTGTTGTTACAAATTTTTTCATACATTTTAAATAAATCTGCTGCAAAAAGACTAGCCTCTAAACCACCAGTTCCAGCTCTAATTTCTAAAATCGCATTTTTTTTATCAGCTTCATCTTTTGGAAGTAAAAATATAATTAGTTTTTTCTTAACTTTTTCATTTTTATCGATTAATTCATTTAACTCTTTATTTGCTAAGTCGATCATATCTTTATCACTTAGTTTATCATTAACAATTTTTTCTAACTCTTTTTTTTCAAAGTCAAATTTCAGATAGAATTTTGCATCATCTATTATTTCATTTAAATCAGAATATTCTTTGGACATGTCGGCAAATTTTTTTTTATCAATATTTGTTGAGGATAAATCAATTTCTAATTTTGAATGCTTTTCAATAATATTCTTAACTTTTTCTTGGGGTATCATTTATTTCTATTTTGAATTTCTTCAGCTTTTTTCTCAACTAAATCTATCACTTTAGAAATGATTTCTTTATTTGCTAGTTTTCCTGTTTGTACCCCATTTAAATAAAGCATATTACTCTCTCTACCTCCTCCTGTAATACCAATGTCTGTTAAAGCTGCTTCCCCTGGTCCATTCACCACGCAACCAATTATAGATAATGTGATTGGTTCTTTTATGTGTGAAAGTTTTTCCTCTAGTATTTTTACAGTATCAATTACTTGAAATCCTTGCCTAGCACATGATGGACAGGAAATTATTCTAACCCCTCTATTTCTAAGTCCAATCGATTTGAGAATTTCATTACCGATTTTAACCTCTTGAACTGGATCATCAGACAATGAAACTCTTATAGTATCTCCTATACCTTCCATTAATAAATTTCCTAATCCAATAGCGGACTTGATACTTCCAGGTAAATAACTGCCGGCTTCTGTAATGCCTAGGTGAAGTGGATAATCTGTTTTTTTTGACAATTGTTCATAAGATTTTACTGATAAAAAAACATCAGAAGATTTTACACTAATCTTAAAGTTTTTAAAATCTAAGTCCTCTAAAATTTTTATATTTCTCAATGCACTTTCAACCAAAGCTTCAGGACATGGTTCTCTAAATTTTTCTAATATATCTCTTTCTAAAGATCCAGCATTTACGCCCACTCTTATTGAGCAATTATTATTCTTTGCAGATTTAATAATTTCTTTAATCTTATTTTTATCTCCAATATTACCTGGATTTATTCTTAAACAGTTTGCACCGTTCTCGGCTGCCTCAATTGCTCTTTTGTAATGAAAATGTATGTCAGCAACTAATGGGACATCAATGTGTTTTACTATCTCTTTTAGAGCCTTAGATGACTCCTCATCCGGGCATGATACTCTAACAATATCTGCACCTGCTTTCGAAATTTCTTGAATCTGCTTGATTGTGGTTTTTACATCTTTTGTAAGTGTATTTGTCATTGACTGTACACTTATTGGATTGTCACCACCAACTTTTACTTTACCAACATTTATAATTTTTGTTTTACGTCTTGCAATGTCTCGAAAGGGTCTAATGCTCATTTTGATAAATTAAATTCTTTATGAAGAGAATTAATCGCTTTTTTAACTAAAGTTTTATTTATTAAAACAGAAATCTTAATTTCAGAAGTTGATATAACTTGAATATTTATTTTATTTTTTGCTAAAGCTCTAAACATGCGATATGTTACACCAGGAGTCGTTATCATTCCAACTCCAATTATTGATACTTTTGATACATTTTTAGTAACCATAATTTTTTTAAATTTAATTTTATTATTTTCTTTAAGTAATTTTTCAGTTTTTATTACATCCTCATTTTTAACTGTAAAAGTTAGATCTGTCTCTTTTCCATCTGATGAAATATTTTGAACGACCATATCTACATTTATAAAATTATTTGACAAAGGTTCAAAAATTGATGCTGCGATTCCTGGTTTATCAGTTACACCTATTAGAGTTATTTTTGAGTCATTTTTAGTAAATGATATTCCTGTTATTATTTTGCCTTTGTTTATTTTTTTTTTTTTTGTTATTAAAGTTCCCCCTTTGTTAGTGAAAGATGATTTCACATCAATATTTATTCTATGCAATCTTGCATCCTGAATAGATGCGGGTTGCATCACTTTTGCTCCTAATGATGACATCTCAAGCATTTCTTCATACGAGATCTTTTTTATTTTTTTTGCGTTTTTAATTAAATTTGGATCTGTGGTATAAACCCCATCAACATCAGTATAAATAATACATTTTTCAGCTTTAAAAAATTTTGCAATCATAATTGCACTAGCATCTGAACCACCTCTCTCTAGTGTTGTAAGACGATTTTCAAAATTTATACCTTGAAAACCTGTAATAATTGGAACTCCACCAGATTTTAGATAATTTAAAATCTTTTTTTTAAAAATATAAATTATTCTGGACTTTTTGTAGTTACCCTCAGTAAAAATTGGAACTTGCCAACTCATCCAAGATCTTGATTTAATGCCTAAGTGATTTAACCTGCCAGAAATAAGTGCACAAGAAATTTGCTCACCTGATGATACGAGCACATCATATTCAGCTGAATCAAAATTTTTACTAATTTTTTTTGTTTTATTAATTAAATCATTTGTCACACCACTCATGGCCGAAGACACTACAATTACTCTTCTGCTTTTTTTAGTATGTAGGGATATAATTTTTGAAACTTTTTTAATCCTATCTATAGAGCCAACAGATGTACCACCGAATTTTAATACAACAATTTTCATTGAATACTATTTAATTTAATTTAAAACTATCTTGATAATTACACATTAATTTTATGCCAAAAAAAAATATAAGTAACACAATTAACAAAAAAGAAATAGAAAAATTTTCTAAAATTGCTTCTGAATGGTGGGATCCAGAAGGAAAATTTAAACCCTTGCATAAATTTAATCCAACAAGAATTAAATATATCAAAGATAACAGTATTGAGCATTTTCGAGTAAAATCTAAAGTTATGCCACTCAAGAACTTAAAAATTTTAGATATCGGGTGTGGTGGTGGATTGCTTTGTGAGCCAATGAGCAAACTTGGTGCGAAAGTAACCGGTATTGATGCATCTGAAAAAAATATAAATGTTGCAAAAGTTCATTCAAAAAAAAAAAAATTAGATATTAATTATATTTGCTCTTCACCTGAAAACCTCAATATCAAAGATAAGTTTGATATTGTTCTTAATATGGAAATTATTGAACATGTAGATGATATAGATTTTTTCATGCTTAATTGCTCAAAATTTTTAAAAAAAAATGGTTTGATGTATGTAGCCACATTAAATAAAACCTTAAAATCCTATCTTTTTGCAATTGTTGGAGCTGAGTATGTATTAAGGTGGCTTCCAATTGGAACTCATGACTGGAATAAATTTGTAAAACCCTCGGAATTAATTAACTGTGCAAAATCCAATTCCATGAAAGTTAAAAAAATTGATGGAGTTGTTTTTAACCCTATTTATCAAACATGGAATATTAATACTGATAAATCTGTGAACTATATTGCACTATTTAAAAAAGATTAGTTTTCTTTATCTTCAAGCCAAGGAATAGTTTGAATTTTTATCCCCTCTTCATTCAATTCTTTTAGCTCTTCTTTTGTAGCTTTGCCATATATACCTTTATTTTTTTTTTGGGGGTTATAATGAATAGTTCTTGCCTCATATGAAAAATTCTCGCCAACATATTCTAAATTATTTTTAATAAAATTTTGATAACTTTTTATTTTTTTTTTAAAATATTTTAATTTTTCCTCCTCTTTATTTTTAGACTTATAACTATCATTTAAATTATTTAATACATTTGGAGCCATTAAAGATTTGACAACTTTTAAAGAATTGCAATAATTACAATTAATTAGTTTCATCTTTTTTAATTTTTCAAATTCTTTTGATGATGCAAACCAACTGTCAAAATTTTTTTTACACTCTCTACATGTCAATTTGTACTTTATCATTTTTTAATATTCTATTTTTTTTACTTTAACTCCTATAATCAGCATTAATTTCAACATATTTTTTTGTTAAATCCATTGTATATGCAACGAATTTTTTAGAGCCCATTTTTAAATCAATTTGTAAATCAATTTTTTCATTTTTCATTAACTCTTTTAATGCGACTTCATCGTACTCTTTTGAAAGCTCTCCTTTTTCTAAAATTTTATGATTTCCTAAAGACATATTAATCTTGTTCAAGTTTATATTTATTTGAGATTTTCCAATTGCCATTATTATTCTTCCCCAATTTGGATCCTCTCCAGCAAATGCTGTTTTAACTAGGGGCGAATTTGCAATAGAAAAGGCGATTTTTTTTGCATCCTTCTCTGTTTTTGCATTTTCAACATTAATCGTTATAAATTTTGAGGCACCCTCACCATCTGCTGTTACTCTTTTAGCTAAATTTAAAAGCACATTATGCAGGCTTCTATCAAAATTTGTTATTCTCTCATCATTTATTGTATTTATCATTGTATTTTTTGCTGCTCCTGTTGCAAATAAACTGACCATATCATTTGTGCTAGTATCTCCGTCACAACTTATTGCATTAAATGTAGTTTCAATATTTTTTCTTAAAAGTTTTTTTAAAATTTTTGATGAAATTTTTGCATCCGTGAAAATATACCCAAGCGTTGTAGCCATATTTGGAAAAATCATTCCGGACCCTTTAGCAACACCATAAATTTTTATACTGACATTACCTATCTTGCATTCCTCCATGGCAATTTTTGGCACAAGATCTGTAGTAATTATCCCTAATGCGGCTTTAACCCAAAGGTATTTATTTTGATTGTATTTTATTTTATTAATCAACTCAGGCAAAGATTCAATAATTTTACGAGTAGGAAAAATTTCGCCAATGGTGCCTGTGCAACCAAATAAAATATCTTTTGGTTTTATTTTCTCAAATTCCTCATCATCGTTTTTTTTTTTAATTGTAAGTTGATTAGAAAGCTCCTCTGCAATTTCTTTTAGTCCATTGAATCCACTTTTGCCTGTAAATGCATTTGCATTTCTTGTATTTACTAATAAAGCTTTGATTTTTTTGCTATTTATAAGTTTATTCCATTTTATGTTTTCTGAAGTAATTGTCGATTGAGTATAAACGGAAGCAAAATTTGCTCCATTTCTAAAATAAAATAATACTAAATCATCTCTTGATGGATTGTAAAGTTTGGCATTTACCACAGATATTGCAACACCATCTAAATGGTCTAGATCCTGAAAGTCGCTTATTTTTGAGTTTTTATTTTTTGTGCTAAAAAAACTACCTAAATTTATTACCATGCTATTTAAATTATTAATATAATTCTTATATTATTATCTATTATTAATATATAAATATCAAAAAATTAAATGCTTAATCCACTTAAGATCATATCAAAATTTATTAAATCTAGTAATCAAAAAAATTTAGATAATTTAAGGTCTATTGCTGAAAAAGTTAATGAACTTGAAAATGACATATCCAGCCTTAAAGATGAAGAATTTCCAGAAAAAACTAAATTGCTAAAAGAAAAAATTAAAAAAGGTGAAAGTTTAAAAAATTTGCTCCCAGAGGCTTTTGCACTTGCTAGAGAGGCATCAAAAAGAAAAAGGGGTGAAAGACACTTTGATGTTCAGATCATGGGTGGAATAGTTCTTAATAATGGAAACATTGCAGAAATGAAAACTGGGGAAGGTAAAACTTTAACAATAGTTTTAGCGGCATATTTAAATGCATTAAAAGGTAATGGAGTTCACATTGTAACTGTAAATGATTATTTGGCAAAAAGAGATTGCTTGGAAATGGGAACTATTTATAATTTTTTAGGTTTAACCTCAGGCTACATAAATAATGACCAAACTGATGAACAAAGAAAAAAAAATTATGATTGTGATATCACCTATGCAACAAATAGTGAATTAGGATTTGATTACTTAAGAGATAATATGAAATTTTCAAATAATGAACTTGTGCAGAGAGGGCATAAGTTTGCTATTGTAGATGAAATCGACTCTTGTTTAATTGATGAAGCAAGAACCCCTTTGGTCATTTCAGGAGCGGCAGAAAATAAGGAAGGACAGTATTTAGCTGTAGACAAACTTGTAAAAAAATTAAATGAGAACGATTACGAGTTAGATGAAAAAGACAAAAATATTTTTTTAACAAATTTAGGTATCTCGAATGTTGAAAAAATTTTTGATCAGGCTGGATTACTCAAAAATAATAATTTATATGATCCGAATAATTTGTCATTAGTTCACTTCGTTAATCAAGCTTTAAGAGCAAATCATTTATTTAAAAAAGGTAAAGATTATATTGTAAGAGATGGTGAACTTAAAATTATAGATGAACTTACAGGAAGAATACTAGAGGGAAGAAGATATGGTGATGGTTTGCACCAAGCTTTAGAAGCAAAAGAAAGAATTGAGATACAAGTTGAGAACCAAACTTTAGCATCAATTACTTATCAAAATTATTTTAAATTATATGAAAAATTATCCGGCTGCACTGGAACAGCTCTTACAGAAGCGGAGGAATTTCGAGAAATATATAATCTTGATGTTACTGTAATTCCAACAAATAAAAAAATGATTAGAAAAGATTGGAATGATCAGATTTTTAGAACAGAAAGTGAAAAAAACGATGCAATAATTAAAAAAATACAAGAGTGTTATCAATCGGGCCAACCTATGTTGGTTTTTACCTCTAGTGTAAATAAATCTGAGGTTTATTCTGAACTATTAAAAAAAAATAAAATTCCTCATACAGTTTTAAATGCTAAAAATCATGAAAGAGAGGCAGATATAATAGCTGATGCAGGAAAATTAAAATCTATTATAATTACCACTAGTATATCCGGAAGAGGCGTAGATATAAAATTAGGTGGAAAAAAATCAAATATTGGTTCAACGGAAGACCAGACGGAAAAAAATAAAATTAAAACTTTAGGTGGATTATTTGTGCTAGGAACAGAGAGAATGGAGTCTCGCAGAGTAGATAACCAAGCAAGAGGAAGGTCAGGCAGGCAAGGAGACGAGGGAAATTCTATATTTTACGTCAGTTTAGAGGATGATTTAATGAGAATTTTTGGTTCAGATTCAATGACAAGCATGCTTGAAAAACTAGGTTTAAAAGATGGTGAAAGCATTGATCACCCTTGGATAAATAAGGCATTAGAAAGAGCACAACAAAAAGTTGAATCAAGAAATTTTGATATAAGAAAAACTCTACTTAAATTTGACAATGTTCTTAATGATCAAAGACAAGTAATTTTTAATCAAAGAAAAGATATTATAAACTCAAATTCAATTTTTGATTATTCAAATAATTTTATGGATGAAACTATCTCTCATTTACTTGAGTACAAAAATAGTAAAGATTTTGAAACTCAAATAAGAGTATTTTTAGGAAAAAGTTTTAGTGATAATGAAATTAGTGAATTGATTAAACGTGATGATAAAAGTTTTAAAGAAGAGATAAATAAAAAATTTCTAGAAAAAAGGAGTGAAAGAATTGATATAATTGGAGAGGAACAATCAACTGAGATAGAAAAAAGAATTTTGTTACAATCTATAGACACAAATTGGAAGCTTCATATCCAATATCTAGAACAACTAAGGCAAGTAATTGGATTAAGATCTTATGGTCAAAGAGATCCATTGGTTGAGTATAAAAAAGAGGCTTTTGCTCTTTTTGAAAATTTATTAATTAAAATAAAAAATGATCTAATAAAAATTTTAATTAATTTAACTATTGTTGAAAAAAAAAATGACTACGAAGAAACTAAAAAAACTAACAATATCGTTAATAATCCAAAATGTCTTTTGATATTAAATAAAGGTCAAAAAATATCTCGAAACGAAAAATGTGAAGCAACTGGTAAAAAATACAAGAATTGTTGTGGAAGACTTTAAAACTTTAAACTAACAAACCTAATATAGCTAAAAACGATAAAAGAAAAAAAATTAGAATATATTTATTTTTATTAATTCTAACTTTCTGTGCTAGTTTATATAAAGTATTTGTTTGGAGAGTAAGCTTGTCTTTATTTTTTCCACTTGTGTACAAGCCCTTTGTTCTTCCAATTGACAAAAATTTATTTTTCCTTTTTTCTAAAATCTCATCACGATTTAAATCTGCAAATTCAATTAAACTTTTTTCAATTGAGACTTTTACATTTTTTAATATTTTTTCTTTGTCTCTATGTGCTCCACCAGTTGGCTCTTCAATAATTTCATCTATAATATTTAAATCTAGCAAATCTTTTGAAGAAAGTTTCATTGCAGTTGCTGCTTCTAATGTTTTCTTTGGATCTCTCCATAAAATTGAAGCACACCCCTCCGGTGAAATAACTGAGTAAATTGCATTTTCTAACATTAAAACTTTACTTGATGAAGCAAGGGCAATTGCTCCGCCTGATCCACCTTCACCAATTATTATTGATATAGTTGGAACCTTTAATTCCATACAACATTCTATTGATTTCGCAATAGCCTCTGCTTGCCCTCTTTCTTCTGCGCCTACACCAGGATAGGCTCCAGGAGTATCAATAAAGAGAATAATAGGTAAATTAAATTTATCAGCAAGTTTCATTAATCTCACAGATTTTCTATATCCCTCTGGTTTCATCATTCCAAAATTTCTTTCTATCCTAGTCTCCAAACTATCTCCTTTTTGTTGACCTATTACCAAAACAGACAAATTTTTAAATTTTGCAAATCCAGTTATTACTGATTTATCTTCTCCATAATACCTATCGCCACTTAATGGAATAAAATCTGAAAAGATGTTATCAATGAAATATTTTGATTTAGGTCTATCCTCATGCCTTGCAACCAATGTTTTTTGCCATGGATCAAGATTAGCGTAAATATCCTTGAGTTTAGTATCTATTTCCTCCTGTAGCTTTGAGATTTTACTTGTATTAACTTCGGAAAGGCCTTCTTTATTATAAGGATCTTTCAAGTTTTCTAACTCTGCCTCTAGATCTTTAATATTTGTCTCAAAATTTAAGTAATTTTTCATAATTTAAAATATATTTCTTTATCAATTTTTAATAGTTAATAAAATACTTAAATAAAAAATCTACAAATTTTTAATTTGAACATGAAAAAACAAGAAAAATTCGTAAAAATATTTGAATTATCGGTATCAAAAATATTATTTGATTTCGTAAACAATGAAGTTTTGAAGGGTACAAATATTTCTTCAAAGAGATTTTGGAATGGATTTAATAAAACAGTTCATCAACTTGCCCCTATAAATAAAAAACTAATTCAAACAAGGCATAAAATGCAAAGATCGATTGATAATTACCATCTCACTAGAAAAAATCAAAAATTCAAAAAAAACGAATATAAAAAGTTTTTAAAAAAAATTGGATATTTGAAAAATACCGGTCCCAATTTTAAAATACAAACAAAAAATGTTGATAATGAAATTTCAAGTATTTGTGGACCACAATTGGTTTGTCCTGTTTCGAATGCAAGATTTTTACTTAATGCTGCAAACGCAAGATGGGTAAGTCTATATGATAGCTTGTATGGTGCAGATATAATTCCAGAAACAAGAGGAGCTCTTAAAGGAAATACTTACAACCCAATAAGAGGAAAAGAGGTCATTTTATACTCGAGAAATCTTTTAGATAAGATAATTCCTTTAAAAAATAAAAGTTGGATGGATTTAAATGAAATACCAAAAATTCTTAATAATAAGCTTAAATTAGACTTGTTAAATCAAAATCAATTTATTGGATATTCAAAAGTATCAAATAAAATATCTTCCATATTATTCAAAAATAATAATTTGCATATTGATATATTATTTGATCAGACAGGAAAAATGGAGGTTAATAATCCAGAAGGAAACCAAGACCCATTGAAAATTCATGATATTTTTTTAGAATCAGCAATAACAACAATCTGTGATCATGAAGATAGCGTAGCGGCAGTAGATGCTGAAGATAAAGTTCATGGCTATAAAAATTGGTTATTATTAATGAAAGGTAAACTCAAATCATCATTTATTAAAAATGGCAAAAAAACTTTAAGAAAATTAAATAAAGATAGAAACTATATTTCATCCAAAGGATCTAAGTATAAATTGCACGGAAGATCACTCTTATTAAACAGAAATGTAGGTCATCTGATGACTACCCCAAGTATCCTATTAAAAGATGGTTCAGAATGTCCCGAGGGTATATTAGATGCTTTTATTACTTCAGCTAGTTGTTTACATGACTTTAAAATAAGAGGAAATTCAAGAGAGAAAGCTATTTATATTGTAAAACCAAAAATGCATGGACCAGAAGAATGTTCTTTTACAGATTTAATTTTTAAAAATGTGGAAAAAGTTTTAAAGCTTAAAAATAATCAAATTCTTTGTGGAATAATGGATGAAGAAAGACGAACCTCTTTAAATTTAAAAGAATGTATAAGAGCGTTAAAAAAAAGAGTTTTTTTTATAAATACTGGATTTTTGGATAGGACTGGTGATGAAATTCATACATCTATGGAATATGGACCGATGATATTAAAAGGAGATATGAAAGCTTCAAAATGGATACGGGCATATGAAAACAATAATGTTGATGTTGGATTATCCTGTGGATTTTCCGGTAAAGCACAGATAGGCAAAGGGATGTGGGCAATGCCCGATCTTCTTAATGACATGATGAAGCAAAAAATTTCTCATCCAGAAGCTGGGGCAAATTGTGCATGGGTGCCATCACCAACTGCTGCAGCTATTCATAGTTTGCATTATCATCACGTTGATGTTTTTTCAAAACAAAAAGACATAATGAAAAGAAAAAAAGCGAAGTTAGATGATTTACTTGAAATCCCTATTAATTCACCAAAAAACAAATGGTCAAAATCCCAAATATCAGAAGAGCTTAAAAATAATACACAAGGTATTTTAGGCTATGTTGTTAGATGGATTGATCAATCTGTTGGGTGTTCAAAAGTTCCAGATATAAATGGTGTCGGATTGATGGAAGATAGAGCTACTTGTAGGATAAGCAGCCAGCATATAGCAAACTGGTTGCACCACGGAGTATGTAGCAAAAAACAAGTTTTGGAAATTATGAAAAAAATGGCCAAAATTGTTGATAATCAAAATCTTAAAGATAAAAGTATGAAAGGGCAAGATCCATACCAGTCTATGGGAGCAAATTATTATCAATCAATTGCTTTTAAAACTGCATGTGATTTGGTTTTTCACGGCAAAAGTCAGCCCTCGGGTTACACTGAACCATTGCTTCACTTTAATAGAATAATGAAAAAGTCAATCTGAGTCGACGTCCAATCCAGTTCTATTTATAAAGGCTGAATGAAGAGTACCATCATCAAGATTTTCGATTTCACCACCAATTGGAAGGCCTTGACCTAATTTTGAAATTTTAACATTAGAATTTTTTAGACTATCTCTAATGTAGTATGCTGTTGTTTGACCTTCTACTGTCGCGCTTGTTGCCAATATCACTTCTTCAATTTTATCTTTATTTACTCTTTCTTTTAAAGAATTAATCAATAAATCTTCTCTCCTTTGTCCCACTGATGATATTGTGCCTCCTAAAATATGAAAATATCCTTCAAATATATTTGAACTTTGTATACTCCATTGATCAGAGATATTTTCAACAACACATATTTTATTGTATTTTTTTTTAACTATTTCACAACTGCTATAGCTACATTCAATTAAATTTGGTTTTAATGTTCCACAAATATTACATCGAACTATATTTTTACATACCTCGGTTAAAGCTTTGGCCATTGGCTTAGCGAGTTTATCCCTGTTATTAATTAATTTTAAAACAATGCGTTTTGCTGATTTTGGACCAAGCCCAGGAAGCTTTGAAATTATCTTAACTAAATCTTCAATTTCACTAATATTTTGCATTTCTTAAAGAGGCCATTTAAAACCTGGTATACCAAAACCACCAGCTGCTTTTGATATCTCTTCAGATGTTTTGGCCTTAAGTTTCTCTTTTGCATTATTATGGGCTGCAGTAATTAAATCTTCAATAATTGATTTGTCCTCTTTAAGTATTTCAGGAGAAATATAAATTTTTATCATTTCTCCATCTCCATTAAGTGTGACCTTTATCGACCCGGTGCCAGATGTACCTTCAACAGAAATTTTTTTTATATTCTGTTGGCTTTCTTTCATTTTCTCTTCTAGCTCTTTAGCTTTATCTAATATTTTTGAAAAATCATTCATCTTTTTTAATTTCAATATCAATTAATTCCGCATCAGAAAATGTTTGTAAAATTTTTTTATAAGTTTCTGTTTTTTTTGCATTTTCGAAAAGTTTATTTTTAGCATCCTCATCACTTTCCTTTTTTGATTTTTCTCCAGTTTTTTTTGAAAGAGTGATCATCCATCTTTCTTTAGTCCACTCTAATAACTTAGCTGAAAGAATTTTTATAAAGTCTTTTTCTAATTTTTCGTTAATAGAAATTTCTATTCTACCATGCTCAAAGCTTAACAAATTAACATTATTTTCAAGTTCATATTTTAATTTAACCTCCTTTTTTACATTACATAAATCAATTAAATCACTAAGACTTTTTATTGATATATTCTTAGTTTTAATTTTATTTGTTTCGATATCACCAAGACTTTTTTCTTGTACAATACTTTTAATTTGATTTATAGGATCCTGCTTTTTCTGTATTTTGGTTTCTAATTTTTTTTCATCTAATTTAATATGAATATCGCTGTGATCTTTAGAATCTTTCATTTTGATAGATTTAATATGAAGCAACCTAATTAAAAACATTTCTATACTTATATTTTGATCAGCAACAATATCTAATTCCCCTAAAGTATTAATTGTAAACTGCCAAAATAAAATCAACGTTTCACTATTTAAGTTCATTGCAATTTCTTTAATTGCTTCAAATTCATCATTGTTTAAATCAAAGTTTTTTGTACTTTCGTTTAGAGAGTTTATATTTTTGAAATAATAAAGAATTTCTAAAAAATCATTTAAAAATATCTTAGGCTCAACTCCCTGATTATAAATATTTTTATAAGCTTCCAATGTTTTATTTTGATCCCCTTTTAAAATATATTCAAAGATTTTTATTAAATGTGATTTATCGAAATATCCAAAGATTTTTTGAACATCTGATAATTCTAATCTTTTTTCTTTATCATTCGATAATAAAGCTCTATCTAGTAAAGATAATGAGTCTCTGACTGAGCCCTCCGAAATTTTTACTATAAGTTTAAGTGCTTCATCAGAAATATTACCGTTTTCTAAGTTACAAATTTTTTTTATATACATTAATAATTCCTCTGATCTAACTCTTGATAAATCAAATCTTTGGCACCTAGACAGAATAGTTACAGGAATTTTTTTTAGTTCTGTTGTCGCAAAAATAAATTTTAAATATTCAGGTGGTTCCTCTAAAGTTTTTAAAAGCGCATTAAAGGCTTGTTTACTTAACATATGAACTTCATCAATAATAAATATTTTATATTTTGATGATGTTGGACCATACCTTGAAAACTCAATTAAGTCTCTAACATCATCGACTCCAGTTTTGCTAGCTGCATCCATTTCTAAAACATCTATATGATTTGATTTTGCAATAGCTTCACAATGACAATTTTCACAAGAGTTTTGATTGCCAATATTATCTATTCCATTTTTACAATTTAAAGCCTTTGCGATTAACCTTGCGATTGTTGTTTTGCCTACTCCCCTTATTCCTGTAAACAAGAATGCATTTGGGATTTTGTCATATTTTATAGAATTATAAATTGTATCACTTACTACTTCTTGACCAATCAGATCACTAAATAGTTTTGGTCGATACTTTAATGCTAGTACTTTTGAATTTGTGCTCATATTTTATAGGAGACTAGAACCTGAAAGTCTGTCTTTACGACTGCTTCTGTTAAGATCTGATCGGGTTCAAGCAGAATCCACCTCTAGCCTCCAAATGTATTATATCAGTAATAAAATTCAATCTTCAACTGCCAATATTTAGAAAATTACAAATTCCTAAATTTACTTGCTTGATACACCCCAAGTATTTCAAGGCTAATAGTGTGAAAACCCAGTTCTTCTAAAGATTTTTGAACTTTTGGGTCCTCGATGTGCCCAACAATATCACATAAAAAAAGGTATTGTTCAAAACTACTTTGATCAGAAAAGCTCTCTAATTTGCTTAGAGAAACATCGTTAGTAGCGAAACCTCCAAGACATTTATATAATGCAGCCGGTTTATCTTTAACTTTAAATATACAGCTTGTAATGAAATGCAGATTTTTTTTAAATTCTGGATGTTCAATTTTCCTACCCATGAAAAGAAAACGTGTAACATTTTTTTTATCGTCTTCTATATTACTTTTTAATATCTCTAAATTATATTTTTTTGCCGCCAAAGTAGAAGCAATAGCAGCTTCATCTGAAAGTGAATTTTCACTAATATATTTTGCACTACCCGCAGTATCAGCTGCAATAATAGGTTCTAATTTATATTCATTAATTAATTTTTGACATTGGGAAATAGCTTGAGAATGGGATCTTACATATTTTAAATCATTTATCTTAATTCCTGGCCTTACCATTAAATTATGAGAAACTTTATGAAAATGTTCAGCATATATTTGTAATTTATACTTATTCATTAAATATTGTATATCTGCAACTCTGCCTGCAATTGAATTTTCAATAGGGATTATGGTTCTAAGGTTTTCATCTTTTGCACATTGTTTAAAGCAATTTTCGAAAGTTTTACATGAAATCAGCTTTGCTTGTGGAAAAATTTCCTCAGCTGCTAATTGTGAGTACGCCCCTTCATTTCCCTGATATAAAATTTTCATTTATTTTTTATATTCTAAAATATTTTTTAATTCCATATAATCTTCTTTAGTATCAATGCCAACTACATTTTTTTTAGCTAAAATTACATTAATAGATATTTTATTATCTAGTGCCCTCATTTGTTCTAATTTATTTTTAATCTCATTTTTTGATCTTTTTAAATTTGAAAATTTCTCTAATGCGCTCACACTATATTGATATATACCAATATGTTGATAAAAATTATTTTTTTTTTTTTTTTGATATCTATAAAAATTCAATGCTTTTTGGGGTTTATTAAAAGTTAATTTTTCTTTTGTTTTGACTTTAACAATATTTTTATTATTAAAAATTTTTTTATTTCTAATCCTTGATGCTAAAGTCGAGATGTCAAATTTATTTTTTTGAACTATTTTATTCAGATTTCTTATATCATTTATATCAATTAAAGGTTCATCTCCTTGTAAATTAATAATATATTTTATCTTGCGATCATTTATTTTTTTAAAAGCTTCCCAGATTCTATCTGTCCCTGACTTATGTTTTTTCGATGTTAAAATCACTATTCCTTTGTTATTTCTTACCTCTTTTACGATTTCTTTATCTTCTGTTGCAACTACAACTTTTCCAATCTTGCACTTTTTTGCCTTGCTTAAAACATGAGCTATTATTGATTTACCATTAATTTTTAATAATGGTTTACCCGGTAACCTTCGTGCAGACATTCTCGATGGAATTATTATTAAAGTGTTGCTCATAATTTACTTAGTTTATGCGTCCAACAGACGCAAAATTACTAATATATAGTTAGGTAATTTATTAAATTACATGTTATACGTTTAAACATTATAATTATAAAATGGATTCATTTGAAATAAATAAAATAATAGCAGCAATTTTAATTACCTTACTAATTGTTCTTGGTATAGGTAAGATATCTGATTTCATGTTTAAGATAGATAAACCGTCAGTAGTAGCA
Organism: uncultured Pelagibacteraceae bacterium; assembly: GCA_902581445.1. Taxonomy (GTDB): domain Bacteria; phylum Pseudomonadota; class Alphaproteobacteria; order Pelagibacterales; family Pelagibacteraceae; genus Pelagibacter. The sequence continues at coordinate 98,214 of CACHOG010000001.1, read as the reverse complement.
TATAAAGTTGAGGCAACAGATCAAGATGGTCAGATTGGTCAGGCAAGTTCCGAGAGCAGTGTTGATATTTCAGCACTCTTGGCGCTTGGCACTGTTGATCATGGTCAAAAAGTTTTTAAAAAGTGTAAAGCATGCCACAGTATTAAAGAAGGTGGTGGAAATAACATTGGCCCAAAACTCTGGAATGTAATGTTCAGACCAGTTGGAGCTATATCAGATTATAAATATTCAAAAGCACTATCTGAGTATAAAAAAGAATGGAACTGGGAGGAAATGAATGGTTTTTTAATTAAACCATCAAAATGGATCAAAGGAAATAAAATGGGCTTTGCAGGTCTAAAAGACGAAAAGGATAGGGCTTCAGTAATGTTGTACTTAAATCAAAACAGCGACCAACCAAAAAATTTACCTTAACTTATCGAAACAATACATTAAAATACTTTTTTGAACGTGTACTCGGTTTAATGCCTGTTGCCAGACATGTGATTTTTCTCCTAAAAACACTTTCTCTGATACCTCGTTACCTCTTGGTAGACAGTGCAAAAAAATACTATTAGGGGCTAACTTTAATAATTTTGAGTCTATATAAAATTTTTTGAAATCTTTTGTCTTCTTTTTTATGTTTACTTTGTCATTCAAAGAAATCACTTTATCAGAAAAAATCACATCTGCATTTTTTACAGCTTTTTTGGGGTCATAATAAATATTTATTGTTTTTTTATTTTTTTTTATCCATTCCAATATAGCTTTTTTAGGTTCATATCTTTTTGGGCAACCAACGTTTAATTTAAATGAAAATTTTACAGATGCAGCTATTAAACTATTAAGAACATTATTCGAATCTCCTATCCAACAAATATTTAGCTTTGATATTGGTTTTTTTTTTATTTCTTCTACTGTAAAAACATCTGAAAGGACTTGCGTAGGATGTGACGATGGGCTTAAACCATTAATCAGGGGAATTTTTATGTATTTTACAAATTCTTTTATTTTCTCATCACTATCTGTTCTCAGCATAAAACCGTCACCATAAGTAGAAAGAATTTTTGCAGTATCGGCAATACTTTCACTTCCTTTACCAAGATGTAACTCGTTAGACCTTAGTGTAATTGTCCCACCACCTAATTGTCTAATTGCTAAATAAAAACTAAGTCTCGTTCTTAAACTTGATTTTTCGAACATTTGGATTAAAATTTTTCCTTTTAATGGAGCCCCCTTGTCTACATCGAGTGTACTAAGGTTTTTTCTTTTAAATTTTCTTTTTTTAGCGTCTTTCAAAATCTTTTTAAGATCACTAGTTTTTATGTCTTTTAAATTAATAAAATGTTTCATGCTTATTTATATTGTTTACATACCCTTTTAATAATTTTAATTGACATGTTAATCTCTGATTTTTTAACATTTAAAGGGGGTAGTATTCTAATAACATTTTCTGCTGCTCTAATTGTTAGTAATTTATTCTGCTCAAGTTTTTTTATAAACTTTGTTTGATCTTTATGTAATTGAAGACCAATTAACAATCCAAAACCTCTTATTTCCTTAATAATTTCGGGATATTCATTTTTAATTTTATTTAGTTCTTTTAAAAAATAATTTGAGATATTTTGAACTTTTTTCAAAAAACTTTTTTTCATAATTTTATCTAAAACTGCATTACCTATTTTCATAGCTAATGGATTACCTCCAAAAGTTGAACCATGCGTTCCTGGAGTCATACCAACTGCAACTTTTTTAGTCATTAGGACTGCTCCAATTGGAAATCCACCCCCTAAACCCTTGGCTATTGGCACAATATCAGGCTTAATTCCAGAATATTCAAATGCAAAAAACTTCCCTGATCTACCTATTCCACATTGTACTTCATCGCAAATCAGTAAGATTTTTTTTTGATCACAAATTTTTCGTAAACCTTTTAGACACCATTTTGGTATTACTTTGATACCTCCCTCACCTAAAACTGGCTCTATCATAATTGCTGCTGTTTTCTTAGTTATAGATTTTTTTAAAGACTTGTGATTGCCAAATACAAAATGATCAAATCCTGGAATTTTTGGACCAAAGCCCTCCGTCATTTTTTTAGATCCGCTTGCATGAATAGCGGCAAGTGTTCTTCCGTGAAATGAATTTTTAATACAAAGAATTCTATTTTTATAAGCTTTATTTTTTGCATGGAAAAATTTTCTTGCAACCTTTATAGCAGCTTCTGTTGCTTCAGCTCCAGAATTTTGAAATATGACAAGATCAGCAAATGTATTTTGAGTTAGTCTTTTGGCAAGCCTTTCTCCTTCGGGTATCTCAAAGGCATTTGAAACATGCCAAACTCGTTTAGATTGATATGATAGCGCTTTATTTAAATAAGGATTAGAGTGACCTAAAGAATTTACTGCTATTCCTTGAATGAAATCTAAATATTTAACGCCTTTTGACGAATATAAAAAACTGCCCTTACCCTTCTTAAAAGAAATTTTTCTACGATTATAATTGTTTGCTAAGGAAGACATATTAACTTTTAATTTTATAACCTTTTTCATAAAGTATAAATGCAAGAAACCACGCTAATAAAGCAAGAATAGGCAAATAAATCATACCAAAAAAAATACTTCCATCTGATACGCCAATAAAACCATATCTAAATATATTTATTATATGAAAAAATGGATTAAAAAAACTTATTGTCTGAAAAATGGATGGTAACTTATCTATGGTATAAAATACACCAGACAAGAAAGCTAGCGGAGTTATAATAAAATTTGTTATAGTGGCTGTATGATCAAATTTTGTTGCCCAAAGTCCAGTAACAAATCCAAGACTTCCAATGAAAAATGATCCAAAAAAAGCAGAATATAAAATATAAGTTAAATTGGTAACTTTTATATCTACAATTAAAAAGAAAACTAATGTTGAAACTATACCAATTATAATACTTCTGGTTACTGCTGCTAATATTATAGAAATAGAAACTTCTAAAGCAGTTAATGGTGCGTATAAAAGATCAATTATATTACCCTGCATTTTTGAGATCATTAAGGAACTAGTTGAATGTGAAAAACTTTGGAGCATCATTGATTGAATAATTAAACCAGGCGCTAAAAAAACAATAAAGGGATGACCTAAAACATCACCTCTTTCGGTTCCTAAAGCAAGACTTAGAACAGATAGAAAAAGTAAGCTTGATACTAGCGGTGATAATAGAGTTTGAGCCCATACTACAAAAAATCTACTACATTCACGCGCATAAAGTGAAATGAAGCCTGTAGTGTTAATAAAACCAAATTTATTAACTTTTAAATTATATTTTTTTTGTATTTCAACCATAGATTAATATTAAGTATCTTTTTTAGTTTTTTGTTGAAAAAATCAAATTAAAACTTGTTTTTTTGACATATATATGTGTTTATATTGTATATCTTGTGTAATAAAACACAATATATAGTGTTTATGTGGAATGAAGAAAAAGTTAAAATTTTAAAAGATTTGTGGGGTAAAGGAAAAACAGCCAGCCAAATTGCAGAAATAATTGGTGGTATAACTAGAAACGCAGTAATTGGTAAAGCTCACAGATTAAATCTCTCCGCAAAACTAAAACACAAAACTCATAGAGAAATTGGTTCAACAAAAAAATCTTTAAAAGAAAATGATGAAAATAAATTATTGAGTAAGAAAAGATTATCTAGATCTAAGTTTAAGTCTATATTAATTGAAAAAGATTTTGAGCCTGAAAATCCAAAACAATTAGAAGAACTTGATGAAAATACATGTAAATGGCCAGTAGGACATCCTAATGAAAACTCATTTTATTTTTGTGGAAGAAAATCGCTTAAAGATTTTTCTTATTGCAAATTACATCTTCTTTATGCGTTCCAGCCTAAAGGTAAAAAAGATGACCTAATTGAAAAAGAAGATGAAGTGCCGAAATTTATAGAAAAAAAAATTAAGTCCGCCTAGTTATTTAATATTTTACTTTTAGCTTTTTGAAACTCTTTTTTCGTCAAGTCACCTTCTTTGTAAAGATTTTTTAATATTTGTAAATCTTTAGAAACATTTTTTTTATTTTTATTTGTATTTTTTTTATAATTTTTATTTCTTTTTTTTGCCTCAATGCCCTCTCCCGCTGCTTTAATTCCAATGAAACAAACGAAAAATAATATTACTATTATTAATATGTAGACTAAAATAATCATGCTAAATTTTTATGTGTTCGAAAATTGACCTCCCTCAGTCCAATTAAAAGCGTAATCCTTCACAGTTTCCTCAAATTTAAGGTTACTTGGACAACCAACATCAAAATTAGTAATTCCATTTATTGTTTTTATATTATCGTATTTCAAAAGATTGATCTGATCTTGTGTTATAAGTGGTTGCGGTAAAACCTGCATGAAAAAGGCCGTCATTCTAGCTAATGGTAAAGGCATTGGTAAAAGTATACGATTTTTTTTTATACATTTCATTAAAGTTTGTAAAATTTGTTTAAAAGTTAACACCTCTGGACCGATAGCTTCTATTGTCTTTGAGTATAACTCTTTCGATACAACAAAAAATATTAATTCGGCTAATTCTGAGACATGAATTGGTGTAAATTTTGTCCTGCCTCCGTAATAAAGTGGAAAAATAGGCAATACACTTAATAAACTCATAAATTTGGTAGTTGAATTATCATCAACACTATAAACTAGAGAGGGTTTAATAATTGTTGCACTGGGCAACATTTCTCGAATAAACTTTTCTCCATTTATTTTGCTCGATGCGTATTTTGAATCTTTAGCATCTTCTAAGCCTAGTGCAGAAATATGTACAAACTTTACTTTTTTGGCATCACAAATTTCGGCTAATTTTTTAGGAAAATTTGTGTGTATATTTTTAAATGTATTTATTTTACCTTTCTCGTTTAAAATTCCAACAAGGTTTATACAAACGTCAACTTTTGAGATAAGTTCAATTAATTTGTTTTCATCAAATATGTTTGACTCTATAATATCAAGATAACCAATTGGTGCCTGAGTTTTGAGAATGTAGCCTTTTTTATGTACATTTCTTGTAACCGCAATTACTTTATAGTTGTTTTTAACAAATCTCCTTATGCAATAACGACCAACCTGACCACTTGCACCAAATATAAGTATTTTTTTTGTTATCATTATCAAAAAATAGACAATATTGTTTTGTCTTTATATATATAAAATATAAATGAGTAACATTAAAGTTTTTGAAAACGATTTACCAGATATTGATTTATCTCAAGAAAAATCAATAAGTTTGGACTGTGAGGCACTTGGTCTTGTCCTTGGAAGGGACCCGCTTACTCTTATTCAATTAGGTCTAGAAACAAAAAAATACTACATCATAAAACTTAATAGAAAAAATTATAAAGCTCCAAATTTAGTAAAACTTTTAGAAAATTCACAAGCGCAATTTATCATGCATTATGCTAGACAGGATTTGCTTTGGTTAAAATACCATTTAAAAGCTAGTCCAAAAAATATTTTTTGCACAAAAGTTGCATCTAAAATTGCAAGGACAGCTAGTTCTTCTCATGGTTACAAGGATCTAGTTAAAGAAATTTGTAGAAAAGATATTTCCAAAAAAGAACAACAAAGTGATTGGGGTAATCCTGACTTATCAGAAAAACAAATCAATTATGCTGCTCAAGATACTGAATATCTATTTGAAATAAAGGAAAAACTTTTAGAAATGCTTAAAAGAGAAGATAGGAAGGATTTATTTGAAAAGTGTATGAAAGTTATTCCAATTTTAGTAGACATGGAGATATCTGGATTTAAATTAAATATTTTTGAACACTAGATTTACAAATGAAAATTAATAAACATAAAAAAATTGCCCACCAAGTGATTGATTTAGAAATCCAGGCGCTAAAAAAATTAAGAAAATCTATTAGTAACTCTTTTGGTTATGCAGTTGATGCTATTGCAAAATGTCAGTCTAAAATTATCCTATGTGGAGTAGGAAAAAGTTATCTAATAGCATCAAAAATAGCCGCAACACTATCCTCTGTAGGATGCCCGTCATTTTCTATTTCAGCAAATGATTGTTCTCACGGAAGTCTTGGGAGTATATCAAAAAAAGATGTTCTAATTTTAATAAGTAATTCTGGTGAAACACAAGAGCTTAAACCTGTTATAAAATATGCAAACAGGAATAAAATAATATTAATTGGAATAGTATCAAAAAAAAATTCTCTGCTACACAAAGCATCCGATATAAAATTAGTAATTCCCGAAGTTAAGGAAGCTGGTCTTGGAATTGTCCCAACCAGTAGTACAAGCGAGCAATTGGCTATTGGTGATTGTTTGGCAGTTGCAGCTCTAAATAAAAAAAGATTCAGCAGGCAAAATTTTAAAGAATTTCATCCAAGTGGTAGTCTTGGTGCAAAGCTTAAAACTGTTGAAGACTTAATGATATCAGGTTCAAAAATTCCTTTTGTTAATGAAAATTCAAATATGAAAAAAGCATTAAAATTAATTACTCAAAAAAGACTAGGAATATTAATTGCAATAAACAAAAAAAGATTAACAACCGGAATTATTACAGATGGTCAAATCAGAAGAAGCTCCCAAAAAAATAATTCATTAAATCAGCTTTTAGTTAAAGACATTATGACAAAAAATCCAATAAGTGTAGATAAAGAGATGTTAGCTGTAAAAGGATTGGCAATTATGTCAGAAAATAAAATTACCAGTTTGTGTATTCATAAAAAAAATAAATCAAATAAAACAATAGGTGTTCTCCACATTCATAATATTTTAGATGGAAATGTGTCTTAATGAGTAGATCAATAATAATTCAAATTGGGATATTTGGACTTATTTTAATTATTAGTTATTTTACATTTTTTTACTTAAATAGAGAAAATAAAGATGATTTAGTTAATAACGCCATTAAAAATGAAAATGAAAAAATAAACATTAAAGATTCAGTAAATAAAAATAATCCTGAAACTAATAAAATTTTTGATCTTTCATATAAATCTAGTGATGAAAAAGGAAACGTTTATGAAATTAGTTCACTATCAGGATCTATTTCTGATAATAATGAAAATATTTTGATTTTAAATAATGTGACTGCTAAAATATTAATATTTAACTATGGAACTTTTTTAATTGAATCGGGTAAAGCAGAATATAATAAATTGACTTTAGATACTCATTTTTTTAATAATGTAAACTTAAATTATTTAAATCATATTGTAAAAAGTGAAGATCTTTTTTTAAAATATTTAGATAAAGAAATAAAAATTTATAACAATGTAAAGTATAATGATAACGAAAATTTGTTGGAAGCCGATAAAATTGATCTAGATTTGGTAAGTAAATCATCTAGGGTTTATATGAAGAATAAAAATAAAAAAGTAAAAGCTATAATTAAAAATTAGATGGGAATTATAAAAAAGTTCAGAATAAAATCTTTCAAAAATATAGACCCTCTTCTTGAGGTAAAAAACATTTCGATATCTTTTGAGAACAGAAAAATTTTGGACAATATATCTTTTAAAATAAATCCTGGAGAAATTTTAGGTCTATTAGGTCCCAATGGTGCAGGAAAATCAACAATTTTCAATTTAATAACGGGATTGCTAAAGCCAGACTATGGAAAAGTACTATTTGGAAACGAAGATGCTACAAACTTCCCAATTTATACAAGAACGCAGAAATTCAAAATTGGGTATGTTCCTCAATATGGAGGCTTTTTTGGAGATTTAACTACTTATCAAAATTTAAAAGCTGTGGCAGAGATACTTGTAAAAGATGTAGGAAGTCAAAACTCAAGAATTGAATATCTAATTTCGAAGTTTGAATTAGATTATATAAGAAATATAAAAGCATCTGTGCTATCTGGGGGACAAAAGAAAAAGTTAGTTATTGCCTTATCTCTACTCGGCGACCCAAAAATTCTTTTACTCGATGAATGTTTTGCTGCTCTTGATGTTTTAACAATTCAAATGCTACAACAAATTATAGTTAATTTGCAGACTGAAGACAGAATAGGAATTATCATTTGTGATCATCAAGCAAGAGATTTACTTTCATGCGTTGATGTTGCAATGATATTATCAAATTGTAAAATTATAGCTCAAGGAACACCAAAAGAATTAGTAAATAACCCAGTTGCTCAAAATGCATACTTTGGAAAATCATTTAAGATAAATTAAGATAAATGAGTACTAAATTCTTTTTAGTTTCAAATAAGGTAAAAAAATTCAAAAAAAGTATAGAGGTTGATGGCGACAAAAGTATATCAATTAGATGGCTTTTACTTGCTTCCCAGATTACTGGAATATCCAAAGCTCAAAATTTATTGAGATCAGAAGATGTCCACAGTGCAATTGAATGCCTAAGAAAATTAGGGATTAAAATAAAATTATCAAAAAAAGATTGTGTAGTTTATGGAAGAGGAATAAATGGCTTTAAGTATAAAAAAAATCTCATTTTAAATGCTGGAAATTCTGGAACCGTTGGGAGATTAATTCTACCCCTTTTAATAAGATCACCTTACAAAATAAAGATTATTGGAGATAAAAGTTTATCTAGACGAGATTTTTCAAGAATTATAGAGCCTTTAAACAAAATTGGAGTTCAATTTTTTCCAAAAAGAAAAAAAAACTTACCTATTTCCATTCTTGGTTCAAAATATTTAAGACCAATTGATTATCATGAAAATAGAGGTTCAGCACAATGCAAAACATGTGTGATGTTGGCTTCTTTAAATACACCTGGGCAAATGAGAATTTATGCTAAGAAATCAAGAACTCATACTGAATTAATGTTTTACAACCTTGGTATACCAATAGAGATAAAAAAGATAAATGAGATCGATATTATTAAAACATCCAGGCCTAATATTCTCAAAAGATATAACTTGAATGTACCAGGAGATATTAGTTCAGCAGCTTTTTTTATTGTTTTAACACTCTTGACAAAAAATTCTCACTTAATTTTAAGGAATATAAATTTAAATCCCTCAAGATTGGGCATTTTAAAAATTTTGAAAAAAATGGGAGCAAATATAAAAATCATAAATAAACAATTTAGTATAGGAGAAAAATTTGGGGATATAATTGTTAAAAGCACAAGTAAATTAAAAGCAATTAATTGCCTTTCATCCCTTAATAGTAGCGCTATAGATGAATTTTTAATAATTTTTTTGATTGCTGCTAAATCAAAAGGAGTATCTTATTTTAAAAATTTATCTGAATTAAATAAAAAAGAGAGTCCAAGACTAAAACTTGGATCTAAAATTTTAAATATGATAGGGATTAAAACAAAAGTTACTGATCATTCAATCAAGATTTATGGAAATCCAAATTTGAATTTAAATAAAAAGTATGAAATCAAAAATTATTTAAAAGATCATAGAATAATGGCAATGTGTACAATTGCGGCTCTCGCACTTGGTGGCAAATGGAAAATATATGATCCGGATTCCATAAATACATCTTTTCCATCTTTTACCCGAATTTTAAAAAAAAATTTCGGTGTTAAATTTAAATGAAAAAAAAAAAATTAATAACCGTTGCTATCGACTCACCAGCTGCCGCAGGTGCAGGGACACAAGCCAAACTAATTGCAAAACATTATAATCTCTTTCATCTGGATACTGGAAGAATTTATAGATTTATAGGTAGAATGAAATTAGTTTACCCAAAAAAGTTTAATTATAAATTTATCACAAAAAAAATTAATAATTTAAAAATTTCTGATTTACAAAGTAAAAATCTATTGTCAGATAAAGTTGCTTTAACTGCATCAATAATAGCTAAAGAAAAAAAAATAAGATCATTAGTTCATAAATTTCAACAAAAATTTGCTTATTCTCCTCCTGCTAAATACTCTGGTTCAATTTTAGATGGAAGAGATATTACTAGTATACAAATGAAAGATGCTATGTTTAAGTTCTATATAACTGCAAATGTCAGGGTAAGGGCCAAAAGGAGATATAAAGAATATAAAACCCTAAAAAAAAAAATTAGTTTTAATGAGGTGCTAAAAAGTCTTAAAAAACGCGATAAATCTGATAAAAATAGAAAATACGGGCCCTTAAAAAAAACTAAAGATTCAATATTGATTAATACAACTAAACTTAGTAGAAAACGATGCTTCGAAAAAATAAAAGCAATTATGGATAGGAAAATTAAACCTTAATGGAAATTTATAACAATTTGGAAACTAAAGCCTCAAAAGAGTTTCAGGAGCTTCTAAATAGCCAACATTCAAAAACTAAAGACCTTATAGAAGGCAAAATTATAGAAGGAAAAATTACTAAGATTACCGAAAAATACGTTTTTCTGTATATACCTAATCTCAAATCCGAGCCTGTGCTAGATATCAATGAGCTTAAAAGTATTGGCATGATAGATAAAGTTAAAATTGGTGAAAATTTATCCGTGCTACTGGAGCGTATCGAGGACAGAGAGGGAAATGTAGTTGTTTCAGCATCTAAGGCTCAAAAAATAAAAGGGTGGGATCAACTAGTCAAAGCTTACGAAAAAAATACTCCAATCATGGGAAAAATTACCTCAAAATGTAAAGGTGGAGTAATAGTCGAGCATATTGAAACTGGATCTTTAATGTTCTGTCCTGGTTCTCAAATTTCAGACAAGCCCCTAAAAGACATATCACATTTGATGAATGAGCCACAAAAATTTGCATTAATCAAACTTGATAAAATTAGAGGAAATGCATGCGTATCAAGAAGGCAAATAATTTCATCTAACAAAAAGGAGGACAAAGCAAAAATCATCGAGAAATACAAAATTGGTGATGTAATTAAGAATGCAATCGTGAAAGGCTACAGTTCTTTTGGATGCTTTTTTGATGTGAATTCTGAATTAGATGTTTTAGTTCACCTACAAGAAATAAGCTATTCAAGAGTAAATCACCCAGAGGAAATTTTTAATATCGGCGAAAGACATGACTTATTAGTAATTTCTGTAGATAAAGAAAAACAACAAGTAGGTTGCTCTATAAAACAATTATCACCAGACCCATTTGAGCATATTTCAAACTACGAGTTAAATAAAATTTATAAAGTCAAAGTTGTTAAACTCATGGACTTTGGAGCATTTTGTGAACTTGAGCCAGGATTAACCACTCTTCTTCATTCAAGTGAATTAAGTTGGACCAAGAAGAATCCTTCAGCTAAAAAAATGTTTAAAGTAGGAGATGAAATTACTTGCGTAATAACCGAAATAGATAAGGAAAAAAGAAGAGTATCAATTTCACACAGATTGACTGAAAAAAATCCATTTACAGTTCTTGAAGAAAAATATCCTGTTGATTCAATTGTTGACGGCACTATAGCTTCAATAAATGACTATGCAATTTATGTAAAAATTGAAGGATTTGAAATTGATGGGTTTTTACACGCTAACGATTTAGCTTATAATAGGAAACCTGAGGAAGAACTTAAAAAATATAAAAAAGATCAAAAAATTAAGGTAAAGATTTTAGAGATTAAACCAGATCAACAAAAAGTAAGAGTGGGACTTAAACAAACAGAGCAAGATCCGTTTGACTGGTTTAAAGATAAAAAAGTAAATGATGCTATAACTATAAAAGTTTTAGAAACTGATAATAAAGGTTTATTGGTTGTGCCGGAGGGAAGTAAAGTTGAGCTGCACATTAAAAAATCACAGATTGCTATTAATGCTTCTGATGCTAGACCCAATAGATTCATTAAAGGTGACCGTATAGACGCTGCTATTCAAGAATTAGATATCAAAAAGAGAAAAGTAAGTTTAAGTATCAAGCTTCTTGAAGAACTTCAAAATAAAGAGGCTGTATCTAAATTTAGTTCACCCTTATCTGGAAAAAATTTACCTTTTTCTTCATTATCAGATAAATTGGACAAAAAAGATAAAAAGAAAAAGAAAGAATAAGATCAATTGGCTATTGTAAAATCAAAGCTTCTACAAAAAATACAACAAAATTATCCAAACTTTTATAAAAAAGATTTAGAAAAATTCTTTAATATTATTTTAGCAGAAATAAAAAACTCGCTAAAACGTGGAGAAAGGGTAGAATTTAGAGGCTTTGGTACCTGGTCGTCAAATACACAAAAAGCAAGAATATCTAGGAATCCTAAAACAGGTGAAAAAGTTAAAACACCTGAAAAAAAAACAATTTTGTTTAAAATGTCTCAAGATTTGTTTAAAAAAATAAATAATGAAGAAGAATAGAATATTCGTTGCATGCGATACTACAAATATTAAAAAAATAAAAAATATAATAAATTATACAAAAAATTCAAAAATAATAATTGGTTATAAATTTGGACTCCAATTTCTCAATTCAAAAAATGGAAGAAGATTTATATCAAAATTAAAAAATAGAATAGTTTTTGCTGATTATAAAATTCATGATATACCAAACACTTGTGCTTCAACTATTAAAGCAATTAAAGATTTAAATATAAATTATTTGACAATTCATATTAGCTCTGGTCTTGAAGCGCTGAAAGCAGCAAAAAAAGTTTCGGGAAAAATTAAGCTTGTTGGTGTGAGCGTGCTTACTTCTTTAGATGATAAATCAGTTAAACAAATTGGTTTTAGCAAAAAAGTTAAAGATCTCGTTAAGAGCCAAGCAAAATTAGCCTCTAAAGCAAAATTAGATGCAATGGTATGCAGTCCACTTGAAGTCAAATTAGTAAAAAAAATATTTAAAAAAGAAATTATAACTCCTGGTATTAGATTTGAATCAAAGTTAGATGATCAAAAAAGAGTAACAAGTCCCAAAAAAGCTTTTAAAAATGGAAGCAGCTGGCTAGTAATCGGAAGACCAATAACTCAAGGTAACATAAAAATTAATTTAAAAAAGTTAAGTGATCATTTAAAACAATGACACTCGAGTGTAAAATATGTGGAGTTTCCAACTCAAAAATTTTAAAATATATTATTAACCATAAATACCCACCCCAATTTATAGGTTTCATATCCAATTATGAAAAAAGTAAAAGATTTATTGAGTTTCATCAATTGAAAGAATTAGTTAATGTAAACAAAAAAAAAATAAATTTTACAAGTGTTCTTGTATCACCATCAGATGAAATCTTAGAAAAAATTAAAGATTTAAATTTTGATTATTATCAACTTTATGATGTAAGTCCAAAAAGAACTTGGGAAATTAAAGAAAAGTATAAAATTAAAATAATTACTGCTATCACAGTTTCAAACAAAAAAGATGTTGAAAAATATAAGGCCTATTCTGATATATCAGATATAATTTTATTTGATGGTAAAGGTTATCATAAATCTGAAAGCTTTGATCATAATCTTTTAAAAGATGTGCCTGCCTCATTAAATAAAATGATTGCAGGCAATATACAAATCGATGATATTCCTAATTTTAAAAATTCAAACTATATGATCGATATTTCTAAAGCTTTAGAGGATGAAAATGGCAAAAAAGATTTAAAAAAAATTGATAAGTTTTTAAATACAGTACATAATGTTAATTCTTAAAATATGACAAAAAACTCACTCAAAAATGGTCCTGATGAATTAGGATATTATGGTATAGGTGAAAATGCTATGGGCGGCATGGCAGTAGGTGAAACTTTAATGCCCGCTTTGCATGAATTAAATAAAGGATTTGAAGAGGCGATTAAAGATCAAGACTTTTTAGATGAATACGCATATTACTGCAAACACTATATAGGAAGACCTTCTCCTTTATATTATGCAGAAAATCTTACAAAAAATTTAGGCGGTGCTAAAATATTATTTAAACAAGAACATCTCAATCATACGGGAAGTCACAAAATAAATAATTCTCTTTTTCAAATTTTACTTGCAAGAAGAATGAAAAAAACTCATTTGATTTGTGAATCTGGTGCAGGTCAACATTTTTCTGCGACTGCTGCGGTTGCTGCTAAGTTTAATATGCCTCTAATTGGGGTTATGGGAAAAACAGATATAGCAAGAGTCAATCAAAATGTTGTTAAAGCTAAGCATTATGGAGCTAAATTAAAAGCAGTTGAAGGAAGCCTTAAGGAGGCAATAACTTTCGCAATTAAGACGTGGACTAGTAATCCTGATTATGCCTATATAATAGGCTCTTGTGTTTCCTCTGCGCCGTTTCCAAAGATAGTTACATTTGCACAAAGTATTATCGGTAAAGAAATAAGAGAGCAATCAATGGCTCAAGAAGGAAAAATTCCAGATATGATTGTGGGTTGTCTTGGAGGTGGATCTAATTTTGCGGGCAGTATTTATGAATTTTTAGATGAACCAAGTGTAAAAAAAATTGGTGTAGAAGCAGCAGAAACTGCAGCTCTAAGCAATGGAACACCAGGGATAATGCAAGGTATGAAAACATATATGTTACAATCTAATGATGGATCTAAATCTCTTGGGGGATCAAGTCTTGGAGCTGGCATTCAATATTTTTCAGTCGGTCCATTACACGCCTATCTAAAGAGTTTAAATGCTGTTGAATATACTTCTGCTACAGATAAAGAAATTTTAGATGCTTATAAACTTGTTGCTAAAACTGAAGGTATTTCTGCAGCTCTTGAGCCCATGGCTGGAGCAGCTGAAGTAATCAAACAAGCCAAAGATAAACCAAAGGATTATACCATTTGTCTAAGTCTTTGTGGTAGAGGTGAAAAAGATTTAGATACAATTCAACAACATATAGGGAAAGATTTTGAGTGAAAGACTTAAAAAAATTTTTGAATCTAAAAGTCCAAAAACAAAATTAGTAGCTTATTTCGTTGGATGTTACCCAGATTACAAATCTAGTTTAGAAACTATTAAACAAGCAATAGATAATGGAGTATCGGTAATAGAAGTTGGATACTGCACATCAGAAGCTTCAGCTGAAGGCCCCATAATTAAGGAAGCTCATGACCACGTTTTGGCAAATGGCGGGTCACTAAAAGAAACAATTAAATTGGTACAAGATATAAGAAATTATAACTCTGAGGTTGGTATTTTATTAATGGGATATATTGCAAATCTATATAAATATCCAATAAACAAATTTGTAAAAGATATTACAGATGCTGACACGGATGCATGTTTAGTTGTAGACGCTCCGCACGAACTAAAAGAAGAAAACCAGTTAAGAGAACAATTAAATAAAAATGGTTTATCGTTAATTAAATTAGTTGCTCCAACAACTGACGATAAGAGGTTAAAGGATATAATCAATATTTCAACTGGATTCATCTACCAAGTCAATGTAACTGGTGTGACCGGTGTAAAAAATGCTAAGGATGAAGATGTAAATAATTTTGTTAAAAGAATTAAAAAATTAACTGATACACCTATATGTTCAGGTTTTGGTATAAAATCACCAAAAGATGCAAAAAAAATAGCAAATAGTGGTTGTGACGGGATTGTAATAGGTTCAGCATTTGTTAAGTATATTCAAGATAATATTGATGACAAAAATTTACCACAAAAGTTAGGTAACTATGTTAAATCGTTTGTAGATATATTAAAATGAATTGGATAAAAAAAACTCTTCGAATTGGTGAAAAAATAAAAAGACTTATCAATAAGCACAGACCTACCAAAGAAGAGATGGAAAAAAGTGATTGGACATCATGTTGTAAAGGTCCAATATTAAAAAAGGATTTAGAAGATAATTTATGGTGTTGTAATTTATGTGGTAAACATCATCGTATAAGTTCACGCCAGAGGTTTGATGTTTTCTTTGGAAAAAATAATTATGAAATTATTCAGACACCAATTCCAATCGATGACCCAATTTCCTGGAAAGATACAAAACCTTATACAAAAAGATTAAAAGATGCCCGAAAGAAAAATGATCAAGAGTGTGGTGTATTGGTCGCGAAAGGAAAAATAAATAATATTGAATTAGTTTGTGCAGCTATGAACTTTAATTTTATTGGCGGTTCTATGGGTACTGCTGAAGGAGAGGCAATTATATCAGGCATCCAACACTCAATTGACAATTCAATACCATTTGTAATTTTTACTTCAACTGGTGGAGCACGGATGATGGAGTCTGGTTTAAGTTTGATGCAAATGACAAGAACAGTGTTAGCAGTTAACGAGCTTAAAAATAAAAAATTACCTTATATTATATGTATGTGTTCGCCCACTAGTGGTGGGGTCACCGCTTCCTTTGCAATGCTTGGTGATATACACATAGCAGAACCTGGAGCGGAAATAATTTTTGCTGGCCGTCGTGTAATAGAATCTACAATCAAAGAAGAATTACCAGAAAACTTCCAAACTGCAGAACATACGATGAAATGTGGGTTTGTTGATACTATAATAGCAAGAAAAGATTTACCTGAAAAAATAGGGACATTATTATCAATATTGCTTAACAAAAATTCTGAGGTAAATTCTACTTCAGAAAATGAAACTTCAGAAAATACTCAGCAACTTTCAAAAGTTGCATCCTAAAGAAATTGATCTTAGCTTAGATCGTATAAAAACCCTCTGCGAAAAATTAGGGAATCCTCAGAACAATATAAAATGTATTCAGGTTTGCGGAACCAACGGAAAAGGAAGCACAATTTCTTTTTTACATTCGATACTTAAGGAAGCTAAAATAAAGTGTAATGTTTACACCTCACCTCACGTAAGGTCAATTAATGAGAGGTTTATTTATAATGATGAAATTATAAGCGACGATGAACTTGTAGAATTATTGGAGGAAGTGGAGGATATCAATGACGGCCAACCTCTTACATATTTTGAGGCTCTTACAGCTGCTTTTTTTTATGGATGTCGAAAATATAAGGATAATATCGTTCTTGCAGAATTTGGTCTCTTTGGAAGGGGAGATGCAGTTAATATCTTAAACAAAAATCTTTGTAATATTGTTACATCAATTAGCGAAGATCATTTAGATTGGTTACCCGAAAATGAAAGAAATATAGAAAGAATTATATTTGAAAAGACTTCATCATTACTTGATTCGATTATAATAGTTGCAAAACAATCATCTAAAGAAATTACTGAAAGTATTAAAAAAAATATTTCAAAAAATAAAGCGAATAAATATTTTTTTAACGAGGACTATAATTTTGTTATGAAAGAAAACGATTTTTTTTATTACGAGGATAAGTATGGAGGTTTAAAAATACCAAAACCAAGCATGAAAGGTCAATTTCAGTTAGAAAATGCATCTTCGGCAATTGCATCATTGCGAGTATTAGAAAGTTTGAATATCAAAGATCAGCACATAATAAATGGAGTAAAAAAGGCCTACAATTCAGCTAGGCTTGAGGAAATTAAATCTGGCAAACTAAAAAATTTAGTAAAAGATAATACGCTTATTATTGACTCTTCTCATAACCCTGGCGGTTCCAAATCTTTAAATGATTATCTTCAAACTTTAAATTGTAATAAACACGTTATTATTGGAATGATGGAGAACAAAGACCATAAAAAATATATTAGTTATTTTAAAGATATAAGTTCGATGACTGTGATAGATATTCCGGGCAATTCAAATGCAATAAAGGGTAAAGATTTAGAAAGAAAATTCAAAGATATTTTTAATGTAAGTTATAAAGAAAATATAGAAATAGCAATTAAATCTCTTCCTATTAAGAAAAATGATATCGTAGTTATCACTGGAAGTTTATACTTAGCCTCTGAAATGCTAAAACTTAATTAAGTAGTGTGTTCTGTAAGCCAAGCTCGTAAATTCTGCTCTGAGTCTCCGCCGACTTTTCGACTAGTTTCAACACCTTTACGGTAGATAACAATTGTGGGAACGCCACGAACCGCGGCAGATGATGCTGTGTTAATAGCATCTTCATCAATGTCTGCGTAAAAAAATTTCATATTTTTAAACTCGTCGGATAGTTTTTCCATTATTGGTTTAACCACACGGCACGGAGCGCACCAACTAGCTGAAAATTGTATTATAGAGACTTCCTCATTTTTTACTTTGGTTTCGAAATCAGAGTCTTTAAAACTAATAAGCATAGGATTTTTTAAATAATTAGTTAATGATTGTCAATTTATCATTTTGTACATTTCAACAATTATAAAACTATTATTTTCACAATAATGTAATATTATAAATTTATGGATAAAGATTACCCTTGGTCATTTAAATATTTTCCAAATAGTAAAAATCCCTTTATAATCAGTAGATCAAAAATAGATTTATTCTTAAGGTGTAAAAGATGTGCATATCTTGACATGCGTTTAGGCATTAAAGGTCCAAAACCATTTCCATACAATTTAAACTCAAGGATTGATACACTGCTAAAAAATGAATTTGATGTTGCAAGAGAAAAAAAAGAACAGACAACTTATCAAAAAAAAGCGGGCGTAAGTTCTATTCCTTATTATCATCCAGAACTTCATATATGGCGCGAACCCTTTAAAGCGGCAAGATTTCATCACCAAGAAACTAATATTATAGTTTGTGGGTCAGTTGATGATTTGTGGCAAGATATAAATAGTAAAAAAATATCAGTGGTAGATTATAAATCAACTTTTAATGAAAATTTTGAGAAGCTCAAAAAATTCGATGCACCGTATCTTATTGGATATAAGCGGCAAGCAGAAATATATTTATGGATTTTATCAAATTTAGGTTTAGACATGAATACAACAAGTTACTTTTTTTATGTTAATGCAAAAAAGGAGCAAGCAATATTTGAAAATAAACTAGAATTTGAATGGGCAATTATTCCTTACCATACTGAAGATTATAAATGGGTAGATAAAACTATAATTGATATTAAAAATTTTTTAGAAACAAATAAAATACCCGCTTCGACAGCGGAATGTGACTTATGTAAATATATGAGTAAATTTTTTGATTTTATAAAAAAATAAATAATTTTATTTTACTTGAAACTTTAATAACTTATGGAAGTTATTCAAAAGTTTTATCTCTTCATAATCCGTGGGAGCAGTTTTAAGAAGATTAGGATTAAAAAGTATTATTGAACTACATTGTGATCTTGACAAAGCAACATTCAGTCTATTCCTATTGAAAAACCAATTTTTATTTCTTGGTAAACTATCGGTATCAGAAGTGACCATACTTATAATCGTTATTGGAGCTTGCTGACCCTGAAATTTGTCGACTGTTCCAATTCTGGTTCCTTCTGGTAAATTTGCTAAAAGATAATTCACTTGAACATTATAAGGCGTTACAACTAAAATATCTTTGATTGAAAGTTTTCTTTTCATTTTATTATCAATAAAATTGGCTCCCACTAACTGTTTAATTAATTTTTGGATAATTTTTAATTCTTCCAAACTCTTTTGAGAATTATCCTCATGTTTCATTGAAATAAAATGAATCCCATCTTTTTTAATCAAGCAAGACTTTGGATATTCTATTTTTCTATTTTCGGCTAATTTATGAGTTAATAATCTTCCGTCATAAAAACTTGTAGAAGTAAATGAATTTATTTCTGGATTAAGTCTAAATGTACGATTTAAAAATATTCCTTTTGAGTCATCTATAGTATCTTTATTGTCTAGAAGATAATCTAAGACAGATTTACCAGAGTCTCCTGGATGACTACCTCTTGTAGGCTGACCGAGTTGAAGTTGATCACCGACTAAAACAATGTTTTTAGATATAATTCCTATTGCAATTATGTCAGTTAATGAAAGCTGACCTGCTTCATCAACAAATAAATAATCAATCTTTGAATGGTAAAATGCATTTGATAAATGATACTTTGTTCCTGAAAATAGTTTAATTGTTTTATCATTTACTCCATTCACAAAAGCTCTATCGTCTGTAGACGTTTTGATATATTCACCATTGAAATGAGTTTCCTCATCATCCTTATTTCCTTTTTTTAAACCTGAGAATGTCAGACCTTTTTTTTTTGATAAATCCTCGACCTTTTCTAAAAGATTATGTATTACTTTATGGCTATTAGCAGTTACAGCAACTGTTTTATTGTTTCGTATTAATTCAATAATTGAATTTGCCGCTTGAAATGTCTTACCAGTGCCAGGAGGTCCTTGACAAAAAATATAGCTATCTTGCATATTAAGAAGGATTTTAGGAATTTCGAATTCAAAGTTGTTTGTTTTGATTATTTTTTCTCCTGTTTTTATATTTTTAATATTTGGAAAATCTCTGTTTAAAAGACTTGTGATCGCTTTATAATTTTTTTTGTTTTCTAATATATTTTCACAGTATTTATAAATATTAGAATTTAGATTTGAATATCTATTAGCTTTTGGAGGTTTTTCTCCAATTGATAATTTTTTTGGTAGTGGTAAGTCATTTTTTGAAATTCCTTTCCTTAAAGTAATAATTCTTTCAATTGGATCTAGTTCTTCAATTTTTCCTGCAGAATCTGGTCGATCTTGATCTACATTGTTTGCAATGAAAACCTGTTTTCCTTTTTTTAGTTTAAATTCCTGGTCGGGATAAATGTATTTATACAAAATCGATCTTCTTCTAGGAGATGGATCTTTGTAAGATGAAAGAAGTTTCATGCTTGCTATCACTTCTCTATCGTCAATGAGTTCCTCATCTGATAAATCTCTACGATCAAAGAATTCTCTCCAAGCTGGTTTATCCTCACGAGAATAAAAGCCAATAATATCTGACAAAATTTGCTTTAATTTAACATTTTTAATTTCTGAATTATTTATTTTATTTAAGTATTCTATCATTAATTCTTCATGAGGGCGGATTTCCAGTTCTTCTTTTGCCTCATCTTCAAGCCATTTAGTTCCCTCTGGTTTTATTTTTAATAACCATTCTCTCAACTCATATGTAGATTTACAATCTTGCTTATTGTAAAACTCTATTTCATCAAGTAACTTTTGATTTTTTGTTTGAGACCATTCAATATAAAATTCTTCTGATTTTTCTCCTTTTTGAACATCGCCTGTTCTTTCAAAATTATAGAACTTTTCTAAATTTTTTATACTGTAACTATTTTCAGAAACCATTATTGCTTGTTTAGCGACCCTAAACAAATCTATGAATTTATTTGATCTTAAATAAAAATCATATTCAACAGTCTTGACCTTATGGGTAGACGTTAATCTCTCAAGAGCATTAATTTCATATGCAGCATAATGGTAAATTTTAGCATTAGGGAATTTATCAAAATGTTTTTTTGTAAATTCAAAAAACTTTACTAGGTTTTTTTTCTCTTCTTTCTTATTATGAGACCATAGTGGAAGAAAATTTTCTTTCTCTTTTTCAATAAAATAAAGTCCAAATAAATACTCGATTTTTTCGTCGTATGCCCAAGTGGTGCTTTCTAAGTCAAAAAATAAGTCTCCATTAGATGGTTTTGGCAATAAATTAAAACCTTTTCTTATATATAAATTTTCATTAATATTTTTAAAGACAGGTTCACCAATTTTCTCATATTCAAGTTGTAACTTAGCTTGTTCAACTCTTTTTTTTATTATTTCTTCTCTCAAACCTGGTATCTTTGTGCTAACTTTGATTTTTGCAAGATCGTCAATTGTTTCTACCCCATTTTTTTTAAATTTTTTAATGTTTAGTTTATTAATTCCACCAACAAGATTTAGATGTCTTTTGCCTTTCCAATTATCTTCACAAACATCTAACCAGTCACAAAAGCTACAAAAACTACATTTTTCAGGTAGAGTATTTTCAATATCGTTTTCAAGAAATTTTTCGTATTCAATTTTTTGAGAATTAAATACGTCAAAAACCTCATTTATTTTAATTGCCTCTTTGGATCCATCTTTTAATAAAATATAGAAACTCTCTGGTAATACTCCTTGCGTTTTTTTCAGTAAATAACAATAAACACCTACCTGATAAATGTGATCACCTTTAACTTTATTGCTATTTTTTGTGTCCAAAACTGTGTAACTATAGTCTCCTAAGCTTGATCTTAATTTTGTATTTTTAAGTAAAAAATCACTTTCACCCTTCCATTTACCATCGGTTAGCCATCCTCCATAAATGACCTCATAACCTTCTTGCATAGATCTTTTAGTTTCTTCAAATTTATCAATGTTCTTGAGGCTTTTAATATTTTTTATTTTTGAAAATTTCGTCTTTAATTTCTCAAAGTAGTTTTTTTCATGCGAGTTTCCTTTATCAAAACGCATTTGGTCGATTATTGTTTGGGGTTTTCTTTTTAATTTTAGTTTCTTTTCATTTTTTTCATTGAAAATAATATGTCTGCAAGATAGGTGTTTTTTTAGCATCGATGGAGAATAAAAGTTTTTTCCACCTGTAGGCATAATCTCTACAAATTAACTTTTTTTTAAAAGTTTGTAAAGTTGAGATGATCTTTTTTCGTCCAGAACTTTTGTAACGAGTTTTCTATTACAATCAATATCTAAAATCCTAGAAACTTCTTTTGCGATAGATGTTCTTGAGTGACATTTTCTTTTTTTTTCTCTTTTAATTTCATTTATTTTCTTTTTATCTAAATTTTTCTCTTCAGCTTCTTTAATTTTTTTATCATAATCCAATGCTGATGATGCTTGATCGAAAATAGAAAGAATTTTTTCCTTTTTTTTCCTTAACGCCTCACGTCCCATAAACGAATTATTGTTTTTATTTAAAACTTTTATAATAGCTTCAACTTGTAAATCATTTGGCTTTTTATAAGCATAGGGTGTAGCGCCGAATTTTCCTTCTCTCTTTATTTTAACCATGTGAATTTTGTTGTTATTGCAGAACCTTCCAAGATTATCAATTCTCTCAAAAATTATTTTTTTCTTGTTAAGAAATTCAATAAATTCTTCAGCTGTTAGATATCCAGCTGGAATTTCTTCGTACAAGTATCCTTCATCCTTTTTTGTCTTTAAGTCATAAGGATTGCTATTTCTAATATTTGTCATTTTTGATGTTTATAATTTTTTGTTTATTTTCATGATCCTGTATATATTCAAGATTATTTTCATCTTCCTGTGTAGTTTTCAAATCTTTTGTTTGCCCCAATCCACCAGTATTTTTTAATTTTACCAATTTTGACTCTAAGGATTGAGGAGATTGATAAGCAACATTTATTACTTCTTTTAAAGAGTTGGTATGGGCTTTGTGACTGCTAATCGCACTAACTAAACTTTTTTTTAACACAGTATATTTATCATATATTGCGATCGATTCTTTAACAATTTTTGAGACCAAAGCGATATTCTTTTTTTGATTTTTAAAAGCGGTGACAGTTGCGATCAAACTCATTACTGAAATTGGACCTGCTAACAAAACTTTGTGTCTAAAACATAAATCGAGAAGATCATCTTGATCTTTTTCTAGAACACATAAATATGTAGCTTCAAATGGCATAAACATAATAACGTATTGTAAACTTTCGGCTCCATAAAGTTTCGAATAATTTTTTGAACCAAGGTCAGCAATATGTTTTCTTACTGAATCTATGTGTTTTTTTAAATTTTTTTCCCTTTCATCTTTATCCTTAGAATTCACAAAATCTTCGAAATTTTTTAAGCTCACTTTACAGTCTATCACTATTTTTTTATTTTCCTCCAAATTTAAAACGAAGTCCGGTTTAATTTTTTTTTCCTGTCCTGTTTTTGGATCAGAGATTATAGTTTCTTTTTCTACGGTAAAATCCCCATCTTCTTCTTTAAGCCCATGTTTTTCTAAAATTTTTCTTAATTTAGATTCATTAAATTTACCCTGATATTTCACATCACCAGTAAGCTTTTCATGAAAGTTCTTATAATCTGAGACTACAGATTTATATTCGTGAAACGACCTATTACTTATTTCTTTAAATGTATCAACGTCACTTTTATTATCTATTAATTGTTGCTTATCTTTTTTTAATTCGGCTATATAATTATCTTTCGAGTCAACTTTATATTTTTCCTTATCAAGATCATTTTGTAATTTTAAAAATTCGGGATTATTTTTATCGAAATCCTTATTTTGTTTAAGAAGTTTGAATACGAAAAAAACTAACCCTACACAAACAAAAGATGAAGTTGCTAAAAGTATTATTAAAATTTCAATCATATTATTGAAGAGTATGCTTTTCTTCTTTTTTAATTAATTCTGGAAATTTATCATAAATTAGATCTCTATATTTTTCAATTATTTCTTTATCGGTTTCATCATTAGCAATTTTGAAATATGGATATGAGAGATTATAGATAGCAGATTGCTTTACATAAAATAGTAAATTATAATACATATGATCAGGTCTCAATTTTGATTCTTGTGCAAAATTTTCTATTTCTCGACACTTTTCTTTTAAAAAACAATTTAATTTATCAATCTCTATTTCCTCAGAAGTTTTATATGTTTCATTATCATCAAATTTTATATTATTATTAATTGGCACAATATTATTTTTATTTTTTTTCTTTAATTTGCTTTTAATCTTTTTTGGCATTTTCGATCCCTTCATTTATATTTTTAAGTTCTTTCTCCATTACATCTATTTGGGATATTCCCCTTAAATAAATATGTTTTGCTTTTAGTCTCTTGAACATTCTTAAAGCTTTAGTTGGAAAAAAATATACATTCAATAAAATACTTAAAATCTTTTTATTTTCGTAATAATTTTTTTCAGCTCTATCAAGTATGTTAACTATCAAAAAATACTCCTCCCAATTATTTTTCCATTCATAAAAATAATTCAGTCTTTCTTTTAAAAAGTGTCTATAGTTTCTTCTCATTTGGTTTCCGAGTATCCTTTATTTAATTTTGTATTTATTTTCTTTTTTGCAAAATTATTAGCCTCCTCAACTGAACTAAACTTGTTTTCAACTTGGGCTGGTTTTTTAATGCCTATTCGGCCATATTTAGTTACAACTTTAGACCCAATAACTCTAATATCCACAAATTTATGACTGTTACTGAACCTGTCATTATACTCTAGTCTCATTTTTATTCCTTTCATTGGTTTAAGAGCACAATAAAACAGTAAATATCTAAAGTCAAGTATTTTTTTGTGTAAATAACAAAAAAAAAATTATTTTTATATTGTTTTTTTGTATATTGTATATATATAAAGAGTGATGAATTTAAAAAATAAAAAAAAAACCCTATCTGACAGCTCGCTCCTTCTCAGAAGTATTTTGGATATTTCTAACATTGGGCAAAGAGAATGCTCTAAAAATATGGGTAAAAGTGATCAATATTTAAGAAACTATCTATACTCTGAAAAAGAGATCACTTTTGGCAGAAATTTTTCCTTTGATTTTTTAGCTAGCATTTATCACGAAATTTCAATTAAACGAAAAAAGACTAAAACTGATGATGAGTTCCAAAATCTTCTTAATAATAGAATAAATATAAAATATGAAATTGAAAAAAAGTTACTTTTACCTGCTCTAGAAAGACATATTTTGGCTTTAGCTAAAATTAAAAAAGAAGTTTACAATGAAGGACAAGAAGCTATTTTCGATAGTTATATAAAACAAATTTTTCCGATAGAGGTATTTCTTTATGAAAGTTTTTTACGCGATATGGAATATCCTAAGGTTGGATTTAAAAATATTGATAATTTAAAGTATACTTTATTAAATCCTGAAGATGGTAATACTAAGTATACAAATTTAAAAATTAATTCTCCCAGATTGTCGGTGTTTAAGGATTTTGAAAAAAGAGCTGATTCTATAAATAATTTTTATTTTGTATGTGAGAAACTTCGAGAAGATTATCTTCCAAGTTTTATCTCTTTATCAGAGTGGAAAGAGGTGGAAATGCCTTATTTTAATAAAGGTAATTTTCTTGTAAAAAAAAGTAAAATCAATAATTTAAAAAAAAGTAATATAACTGGTGGTGAAGTTACAATTAAATCTGGTCAATTTTTATTTGAACCAAAGAGCGATTATAAAAGTACAAAAAAAGAATCTGGATGGTTTTTTGGGCGTAAAACAAAATCGACAGAATTTGAAGAGAAAAAACTTAAATCTTATGCTTATGAGTTAGATAGATCTGTTGAATATGCTTTTTTAGAAAAGATAAAAAGAACATCAGAAAAAAGGATTCAAGAACAAGCTTTGAAATTTAAATTAGAAATCAAAAGACTATGGAGGATCATTAATAAATTTACTCAAGAGAATTTGAAACTTCAGCAAGAAATTGTTTACTATAATAAATTATCAAGTAATCAACACGTTGAAACAAACAATCTCAAAAAAGCTGCATTAAAAAAACTGCTTAAAAAGGGTAGGAAGATTACGTTATTTGACATAGATAAATTCGTCAATAAATTTGGGTCGTCTAAGGATTTAGAAGGACATCTAAAAAGTCATAGTCTATTTATTGAGAGAGCTACACCTAAAGACTCAGCAATTAATATTCCAGATTTTAGCACCAAAGATAAGAAAAAAAGGGCATAAAGAATGAAAGAACAACAACTTGTTACATATTTTGATTGTGAAAGTGATGCTGGAGCTGCATTACGCGCTACCTGCCTATCAGTTTCCTATATTACTTGTGATATAAATAATAATTTTAAAATCATTGATAATTTATCTGGAACAATTAATTCTAGGTTTAAAAATAGTCGACCATTTGAAGTCGATGCAATGCTTGCTCATAATATACCGATTAACGAGATAACAAACCAAAAACTATCTAATGCAGAATTGGTTGATAAATGGGATAAAATTTTTAGGAAATTGAGTGATTTGGGTACAATATTCGTTGGATTTAATAATATGAATTATGACAACATTCTTTTAAACAATTCACTATTTATAAATCTTAAATTTCCATACATTACATCAAAAAATCAATGGGACTTGTTACCAGCAATACGTGCGGCTTCTGTTTTTACGCCCGGAGCATTAAATTATGAATTAAATTCTAAGGGTAATTTATCATTTAAGCTGCAAAGCATGCTGAGAGCAAACAAAATAACCACAAAAAAAATGCATGATAGTTATGAAGATACGTTAGCAACCCTAAATTTAAGCAAACTTTTAAAAGAGAAAGCTCCAGAAGTATTTAAAGCGGCACTAGCATTAAGAAAAAAAACTGATGTTTTGCCAAAGATCAAAGAAAAAGGTCTATTTTGCTGGCATGAATCTTTTTTTAGAACTAAATTGTTCTGTGGTACATATCTTGGGGAAACCATTTTTCCTTCTTGGTATTATTTATACGACTTGCGTAAAAACCCAGAGGAAGTGCTTAGCTTGGATATTCAAGGAATTAAGAAAGAGCTTTCAAAGCCAGGAAAATTTATCAGAACATTAAAAGCAAATAAAAGTCCCATAATTATGGACAAAAAATACTGTTTAATGGATGATGATTATAAACAAATTGGAATAAAGGAGTTACAGAGAAGATATAATTTACTAAAAAATCATAGAGAAGAATTTTGCTATAAAATTAAAATCATAGAGGAAGAAAAATATAACGATAAAATTGAAAATCAACAACAAGAACTACAACCCGAAGAAAAAATTTATACTTTAAATGTAACGGGAGAAGAGAGAAGTTTAATGAACAATTTTAATTTAAATGAAGACCCAAAAGAAAAAAAGATTATCTTTAATAAATTCAAAAGAGATGACGTAAAAATATTGGCTGAAATGAGTGTATTTGATAATTTTCATCCAACAGAAATGAAAGATAAATTCTGTGATATTTTTTCTCTAAGAGATTATAAACGGGTTAAAAAAAGAGTAGCAGGATTTATTTTAGATACTTCTGATAGATCTGGGCCCTTTACTAAAATTCCTGAACAACAATCACGTATTGATACATTAAGAGTTATTGCTGAAAAAGAAGAAGATGAAAATAGAATTAATCACCTAAATGAACTCGATACATATTTAGAAAAAATGAAAAATGAGTTTGAAAAAGCTTCTTAGTATAAAATTAGAATGGAAACACTCTTTGCTTTAATTATATTAACAACTTTTTTTGTGGTTATTTTTTTAATAAAAAAAAATATTGATATTATTAAAATTATATTAAGTTATTTTAAAGATGAAATCTTAAATTTATTTAGAAAGAAGTTTTAATAATTTTTTTACTGCCTGACGCTTAAATGATTTTTTTGAGACCAACAATGCTGCTGATGACTTAAGTATGGTGCCATCTTTTAAAGGTCTTAGTCCATTAGCCGCTGCTGTAGATCCACTAGAAAAAATATCTCCTATTAAAGAACTTTGAGATATTCTCGGCATAACCTCTGTTGCACCAATGCTGTCTATAACTTCAACACCTCTAACATTTTTCTCCTCTAAAAAACCTTCTACTAAAAGTCTATATTTTGTCGAACATTTCATTGGTTGCTTATTTTTTTTCAACATATCTTTTGCAATCTCAGAAACATCAAGCATAGTTTGACAATCAATCCAAGTATTCATACAAAAAATTGCAAGCGTTGCGTGACCAAAGTTTAAACGTTTATAGATATTGATTTTTTTTTGGATTTCTAAATCTGAGTTAAGTAACAAATCAATGCCCGATATCGCAATATCTGAAGTATTATTTGCAATAGACACAATTGACTCTCTCGCGTGTTGGAAAATACAAACTATTTCAAACTTTTTGTGATAAATTCTACCAATTAAATCTCTATCTCCCTTTTCAAACTTAATATTTAATTTTCTTTTTTTAAATATTTTTAATGTTTCAGAACGTAAACGTCCCTTGCTAGGTAAAGAAATTATAATTTCTTTTTTCATTTATCTAGATTTATAGCTGCACCTACAGCGTTAATTTTTCTTAGTCCTATTGATTGACTCAAAGAATCAAACCTTCCACCTATAATAGATTGTTTATTTTTCATGCTCGCTGGTTTTATAGAAAATAGCATACCATCGTATATTTCAACTGCGGGCAATTCATTACTATTAAAATATACTTTTAGATTACCAATTTTATTTTTTTTGACAGGAAAAAACTCATTTGAGACTTTGATATTTAATTTATTTTTTTTAAAAAAGTTATTTAGAATAAACGGAGCTTTTTGAATTGGGCATTTTATTTTTAAAAAACTTTTAATGATTTGAACAGTTTTTTTCCCATTTTTAGGTCGGGGTTGGATATAAATTTTTTGTTCAAATCGTTGAAGAATATCTTTGACCTTCCTATTTGCAATAATATTATTTGGATTTAATTTTTTCATTTTTAAATACAATTTCTTATCAAGTTCTATATTTTTTTCATCAAGATCCTGATTAGTAGCAAGACGGTTTAAAATTTCATTCAAATATTTTGAATTATTTTTTAAATACAAAATTCTTGATTTCCATCTTTGTGGTAAATCTAATTGTCTCAATAAAGACTCAAATAACTTAATATTACCAATACTTATATTGCCTCTTTTTCCAATTTCTTTTTGAAATATTTTTGCGCTATTATAAATTATCTCAAAATCATCCTTTGGATTATTCGAATTATAAATTTCAAAGCCAACTTGTGAATTTACTTTTTGGTTTTTTCTATAGGCTTCTCCAGAATAAAAAATTTTACTTTTTTTATTATTCACTTTTTTTTGCAAACTCTATGAGGCTCATCAAACTAAGATCAGGTCTTAATGCTAAAGTTCTGTTTTTTTTGTTATCAGTGAATGTGAAAAGATATTTTTTTAACCTTTCGTCTCTAATGTATCTTACATCAACAACAGAACTTAAAATTAGCTCTTTATAACCTTTTGATTTTACAAACTTACTTATTTTTTGATATAATTTTTCTGATTTCATTAATTAAATTATCTTTTGCTATAGTAATTTGATTTTCTTCACCTTTTTTGGCTTGAAGATTTTTTAAAGTAATTGTCCCATCTTTAAATTCGTTTTCCCCACATATTATTGCGACGCTATTTCCACGTTTACTAGCATAAGTTAATTGTTTGCTCATATTTTTTTTTGGATCTAAAAAAATTTCTGAGCTTATTTCATTTAATCTTAAGGTTTCCAAAATATCGTAATATTTTGGTAAAAATTTATTTTCCATTACACAAACTAATGCTGGTTTTGTCTCCTGAGCTTTAATTTTACCTAACTCTAAAATCGCCGATAAAATTCTGTCGCATCCAAAACTTATTCCCACTCCTGGTGTATCTACGCCTTTAAATCTAGATATAAGTTTCGAGTACTCTCCACCACTACAAATAGAAATTCCAGACCAATTTTTTATGTTTAATTCTGTTTCTACCGTCCAGCCATCATAATAAAAGAGGCCTCTCACTTTTTCGAGTGATAGTTTTATCTGTTTTGCATTTGGGCCAAAGTTGACTATTTCTAATAATTTATCCATTTCCATTATACCCTCTTTTGAAAGAGGACTTTTTAGATTTAATTTTATTTCTTTAAGATTTTTAAGATCTAGAAAACCCATAACCTCATCTATTTGATTTGTGGAAAGATTTGCACCAACTTGAACTGCTCCAGATCTATCAACTCTTTTTTCCCCTAACAGCTCTCTGACTCCATCTTTTCCAATATTTGGATTTCCTATTTTATCAATAGCTCTATAAACACTCGTTTTTTGTTTTTCATCAATAATTTTTAAATCATTAATAAATCCTTCAATGATTTTTCTGTTACTTATACAAATTTTGAACTCTGAGCTTTCAAATTCTAATTTTTTCAATGTATCAGCGATAAGATTTATTAATTCGGCATTCGCTTGAGATTTGTTAACTGCTCCAACGATATCTGCGTCTGCTTGGGTAAATGATTTTAATTTTATTTTCTTTGAGTCAAATTTTTCGTTTCTCGCTACAGACTGTATTTGGTACCGTTTGTAAATAGATGGCAATTCTCTGTAATTTTCTGCAAAAAATCTAGCTAATGGTGATGAAAGATCATATAAAACTGTCATACTTTCATTTCCATCTTTAAATGAATAAACATCGCTCATTGGATTATTTTGATCCTCTGCTAAAAAACTACCAATATTTTCACTTATTTCTGCAAAAGGCGTTTCTAAACCTGTGAAGCCAAATTTAATGAAATTATTTTCAATTATACTTATTATTTTTTTCTTTTTTACTAAATCGGATCCACGTCTATCAATCCAACCTTTTGGTAGTCTTGCTATAATTTTATTGTCCATCTTGGCGTACGCCTGAGTGGAATCGAACCACTTTCGCGTGCTCCACAGGCACGAGTCTTAAAACCAATAGACGACAGGCGCATATCCTTTCTCTTATCTTTTATACTAATTGTTATTAAAATTAAATTTTTATATTAAATAATAGCTAGCCTTAGCCAGCATGTGAAAAATGATGATGGTTTTCTTTTGATAACTTATTTGTTAATATATTTTTCATTTATAAACTAAATATCATTTATATTAGAATTTACAAGTTATTTTGTATAGGGGCTATAGCAAATCTATAGCATATCCCTACACAAATTTTATCTGAAGATTATTTACTCTACCTTTGAAATGGCTACACAGCTTGGTCCTTTAGGACTTTGCTCGACAGTAAACTTAATTTTGTCTCCTTCATTAAGGAACCGAATATTAGCGTCCCTTAGGGCGCTGGCGTGGATGAAAATGTCTTTAGATCCATCGTCCGGCGCGACGAATCCATAGCCCTTCTTCCCGTTGTACCATTTGACGGCGCCTTGCATCTCTTTTTTTTCTTCACTCATATTTACTCTTTCTTCTTTAGTTGTTAACTGTGAACATTAATAATTCACAACACGAATACATATACATTTAAATATTTAATGCAAGCACTATTCTGTTTAAATTTGATATTAATTTTTTATTTTACGAAATAAAAAAAATTATTTAAATCGATAAGGTGTGCGAACCCCTAGAATCGAACTAGGACTTGACGCTTTTCAGGCGTCCGTGCCGACCACATACACCAGGTTCGCATATATAACTTATTTAAATCTTATCACAATATGCTTAATAGCGATAAGATATCCTTCCTCGGCTTAAATCGTAGCCACTTAATTCTACTTTTACGCGATCGCCTTGAAGGACTCTAATTCTATTTTTCCTCAATTTTCCACTCGCCGTGCATATCACTTTTGCTTTGTTATCTAACATGACTTCAAAAGTTGCTGACGGCATAAGATTTGTCACAACACCATCAAAAACTAATAACTCTTCTTTTGGCAAATTAATTTCTCCTCATTACTTTGGATTTAATAGATAGGCTATGTGCTTTAAGGTTTTCTTCATTTGCGAGTATGTATCCAGATTTTGATAAAAATTTCAACCCCTTTGAAGATAATTCATTAATACTTATTTGCTTAATAAAATCAGCAACTTTTAAACCACCAGAGTATCTGGCCGTTGTGGAGGTCGGTAAGCTGTGCTGGGTTGGGCCATAATCGCTAAGTGCCATTGATGAATTAGGACCTGCTGCTATTGATCCGATATTGCTTAATTTATTATCCAGTTTGTATAAATATTTTTTATAGTTTTTTATTGATAATTCTAAATGCTCAGGGCTTAAATACTCTATTAAATCTAAAATATCCTTATCTGTTTTGCAATAAATTAATGCGCCATATTTTCTTAAACTTTTGGATATTATTTTTTTTCTTGGAAGATTTTTAATATTTATTTCAATTTTAGATTTTACCTTTTTTATTAAATTTAAATCTTTAGATATCATTACAGCCATAACTCCTTCGGAGTGTTCTGCTTGTGCTAATAAACTGTAGCTAATTTGATCTGCGGTTACGCTGTTATCAGCCCAACAAACAATTTCGGACTCACCCGCAAACATTCTTTCTTGAGCAATCATGTTATTTGCAGATAAAATTCTTTTAGCGGAGGCAACGTAACTCGAACCTGGTCCAACTATTAGGTCAACCGGTTTAATTGTTTTTGTTCCATATGCTAATGCTGCTATTGCTCCAGCTCCTGAAATATTAATTATTTCTTTAACTCCACAAAGCCTAGCTGCATACATCACAGCACTATTTAATTTTCCTCCAATTGCTGGGGTTGCAAGCACTATTCTTTTCACTCCTGCAATGCTAGCTGGTATACAATTCATTAAAGCGGAGCTGGGAAGGTTATATGGGCAATAACAGGCAACGTTTTTAATTGGCTTAGTTATATATGAAAACTTATTACCATAAGTATCTTTATAAGTTATATTTTTTACTTTTTGTAACTTATGCCATTTGAAAATTCTTTTGTATGTATAAAAGATTTCTTTTTTAATTTTTAAGTCTAAAGATTTAATAGATTTTTCAATATCTTTATTTGAGGGAATAATTTTAATGTTATCGTTAAATTTTTTTTCATAATAAATAAGTGATTTGTCACCATATTTTTTTACATTATTAATTATATTTCTTACAGCTTTATTTAATTTATCATCAATTATTGATCTTTTGTGAATAATTTTCTTAAATTTATTCAAATTTTTTTTTTTTGTACTATTAATTATTTTTATCATTTGTAAATTTTTGATCCTCTAAAGTAATCTCTATAATTTCAGCGTCGATTGTTATAATTGCTTTTTTATTAAAATAAAAGGAAATCATATATTTTTTATCAAATTTATGTGAATCTATTGCAAATAAATCTAAAACTTTTTCCTTATGAGTTTGTATTATTTTTTTGGATTTTACGTTATTTACGTATTCACATTTAATAATACTTTGTATATTTTTAGAATTATTTTCCTCATTTAACTTTCTCTCAAGCATAAGTATAAATATTTTATTCTCTTTTAAAAATTTAATTTGATCTATTCTTGCTTTTGACTTCTCACATAATGCGCTAATTACTCTAAGATCTTGCTCTGATCGAGCTATAATTTTTTTAAAAAATCTTTTTGACATTAAACAGATTGAGATTTGATATTTATTCCTAATTTTTTTAATTTATTCAATAAATCAAAATATCCTCTAGAAGCATGATAGACTCTTGAAACATACCCATCTCCCTCTGCCATAATTAATCCTAAAATAATTGAAAAGGTTGTTCTTAAATCCGATGACATGCATTCTGCGCTTGATAAAGATTTACACCCATATACTTTTGCCTGATTGCCTATAATTTCTATTTTTGCCCCCATTCTTTTAAGTTCTGGCACACATTGAAATCTATGTGCCCCAAATACATTCTCCTTTATACGGCTTATACCTGGTATGAGTGTCAAAACAGCCAATAAAGGAGGCATGTTGTCTGTTGCAAACTTAGGCCATGGTCCGGTATTTATTTGAACTGCCTTTAATTTTTTTTTTGTTGAAATACCTATTGTAGAATTTTGAATTTTCAGAGTGTACCCAATTTTTTTTAAAATTTTTATTTCTGATTTTAAAAAATTTGGATTTATATTTTTTACTTTTACAGATCCCCTAGTAATTGCTCCAACACATAAATAACTAAAAGCCTCTATTCTGTCTGGAATAATTTTATAATGCTCTCCGTATAACTTCTTAACCCCTTGTATATGAATTTTTCTTTGTCCTTTAAATTTTATATTTGCACCAGATTGATTTAAAAAATTTACTAAATCAACAACTTCGGGTTCTCGACTCACGTTATAAAGTTTCGTTAACCCCTTTGCTTTTACTGCCGCCATTATCAAATTGCTGGTACCTGTTACTGTTACTTTTGGAAATTTATATTTATTTCCAATTAATCCTTTTTTTGTTGAGAGATTTACATAACCTTTACTTAAATTTATATTTGCTCCTAGCGCTTTAAAACCAGATAAATGAAAATTTATTTCGCGGTTTCCTAATGCACACCCACCGCCTTGTGCAACTTTTATTTTTTTATTTTGATTTTTTCCTAAAAGAGAACCCATTAGAAGACAGCCACCTCTCATAGTGGATATAAGTTGGTACGGCACAATACATTTATTTGTTCTGGAGTTATCTATTATTAAGGTTTTGTTTCTTTTTGATATTTTAACGCTCGATCCTAAAGCATTTAGGAGTTTACACATTGTAATAATGTCTTCTACAAGAGGAACATTTTTTAAAGTTACTGTTCCATCAATTAGAACAGTGCTTGCCATTAAAGCAAGACAGCTATTTTTAGCCCCTTCTATATTAATTATACCTTTAGCACCTTTATTAGGTCCCTTAATACAATATCTTATCATTGAAATTATTTTGCTTTTGCAAATGTTATTTTTTGATCCCCTTGGCCTTGATTTTGATACTTACCTTTTTTGTCAGCATAAGAGATTGCAGCTTCCTCTCCTTTAAAAAAAAGTATTTGGCTGATTCCAGTGTTAGAATATACCCTGACAGGATTACTTGAATGATTGACCAGCTCGAGCACAAGCACACCACTCCAACCTGCCTCTAGAACACTAGGTGGATGTCCAAGACCCACTCTACAGTATGTTGATTTGAGTGTTACAAGACCAGTTATGTCTCTTGGCATAGAAAATTGTTCCAATGAGTGACATAAAGCAAATGAATTTGGAGGAATTAAAATTGACTCATTATTTTTAATAGTCACAAAGTTGTCTTCAGAAAAATTTTTAGGATCTGCAACTACATTGCCTTTTATATTAGTAAAGATTTTGAATTCAGACCCTGCACGAATATCATATCCATAACTCTGTTGGCCGTGGCTTATACCTGTTGAAACTGATTTATCTATATATGGACTAATCATATTATGCTCTTCTACAAGTTTTTTGATTTGCTTATCGTTTAGAATCATTTTTAGATTTTTTAATAAGTTTTGATTTAAAAACTTTCCTTTTTTGCAAATTTTTTCTTAATGCAAAACTTAACTCAGTATTCTTGTCAAACTGGGTTTTTTTTTTCATTATTTTTTATCAGGATCAGTAATGTCTGAGAGGGTAATTACTTGATCAACAGGTATCATTTTTTCATCGTCTTTTTTTGCCTCAAAGTTATTTTTAAGAGCTCTTTTTGCTTTGCGTTCAGCTAAACGTTTTTCTCTTTCAGCCTTTTTTTTCATTGCCTTCACCCCGCGGGTCGATTTATAATCATAATGTATTCCTGCAAGACTCAAGTCTCCTTGATAAAAAAAGCTATCCTCGAAAATTACATTGTTGTCTTTATCAAGTATAATTTTTTTATAAATTTTCATAAATTGCCTTTAATAATATAACTGATTTTAATGAAAATTAAGGCAATTATTTGAAAAAGTTTATTTTATACACTAAAATTATTTTTTGCCCTTGTCGATTAACTGGTTTAAATCAGGCCCTTGGTAAGGGTCAGCTAGTGGGTTCGAGTCCCCTCGAGGGCATAAAATTTGTTATTTGTAAAATTTCTTTCTAAAAATAATAGTCGTAATAACTAAAAAAATAAAAATAATTAACGGCACATATATATCAGGAGATAAAATAATATCTTTAATTCCTGGTGCCATTAAATTTTCATTAATGACTTTTTCAAGACCACTTCCTATAGATACGATCAAAAAAACTTGGGGCACAATTCCAATTAATGTTGCGAAGAAAAAATTTTTTGTGCTTACATTAAACAAAGTTGGTAAAATACATGAAAGCTGCCAAGGTATTCCGCCAGCAGCACGGTAAGCCAATAAGTAAAGAAATTCCGACTTTTTAAATTTATTTTCTAGATTTTGAAATTTATTCAAAAATTTTTCTCTAATAATATCTTTTAAAAAATAATTACCAAAAATGTACAAAAAAGTTGCTCCAATACTTAAGCCTAGAATAACAATTAATGATCCTGTCCATTTACCTAATATAAAACCTCCTAATAATCCAATTGGGGAACCAAACCCTAAAAAAGGGAATACCCATAAGATAGTAAATATAAGAAAGATTAAAGAAAGGAGTATTAAATTAGATTTTTTTAATTGTGAAAAGTAATTTACATTGTCTTTAATAAATTCATAAGAGGATAATTGTTCTAAAGTAAATTTTGAAAATAAGAAATATAAAAATAACCCTACTATTACTAGGTAAGATAAACCAATAAACAATTTAATTTTTTTGGTTTTTTCCATAGATATTAATTCTATTAATAAAATCTAATATTTGCTATTTATTTATTTAATTATTATAAAGGGCGGAATTTATTTGAAAATTAAAGATTAATTTATGAAAAGAACATATCAACCTAGCAGGTTAGTAAGATCCAGGCGCCACGGGTTTCGATCTAAAATGAAAACTAAGGGTGGAAGAAAATTACTTGCCAGAAGGCGGCAAAAAGGGAGAAAGAAACTTACAGTTTAATAATGAAGTTAAGAATTATCTCATTATCTAAAAATGAGGATTTCAGATCTATTCTTAATGGAAAAAAATTAAACAACAAATATTCTACAATTTTTTTTAAAAAGTTAGATCATTTAAATTCAAAAAAATTAAATTTGAGTGTTATTGCAAAGAAAAAATTAGGTAACGCAATCATTAGAAATAAAATAAAAAGAAGAATTAAGAATATTATGCGCTATGTATCTCAAAATGTAAAAATAAACAGTGAATATTCCTACTTAATTATTGCAAAAAAAAATGTTTTTAATGATAGATTTGAAGATATAAAGACTGAGTTATTTTTAAATTTTAAAAAAATTAAATAATTAATGAAAAGTATATTAATATTCATAATAAAAATTTATAAACGTTTATTATCGCCTTACTTAGGAAATAGTTGTAGATATTTACCAACATGCTCAGATTACTTTATAGATAGCTTAAATGAGCACGGAATATTTAGAGGAAGCTTAATGGGTATAAAAAGAATTTTATCTTGTCATCCAATAAAATTTCTAGGCGGTGGTGATGGGTTTGATCCAGTCTTAAAAAAGAAGGATAAATAGAAACATGGATACCAAGAATGTAATTGCAGCTATATCATTAAGCGCAGCAGTAATAATATTATATGGTTTATTTTTTGCTCCACCTCCAAAAGAAATAAATAATTTAAATCAAGAAAAGACTGTTTTAAACTCAGAGGCACCGAAGCTTGATAGTAGTGATAAATTTATTGAAATTTCAAGAGAAGATGCACTTAAAGAAAGTGAAAGAGTAAAATTTGAAAATAAAAATATTAAAGGTTCGATTTCCTTGTTAGGTGGTACAATCGATGATTTAGTTTTTAAAAATTACACAGAAACTTTAGACGGTAAAAATAAAATCACACTACTGCATCCAAAAAAATTTGGTCAAGGTTACTATGTTGAAACAGGATGGGTCAGTAGTAGTAAAAATATTGATTTGCCGAGTTCTCAAACTGTTTGGAAAGTTGAAGGTAACGAGAAACTTGCTCCTAATCAACCAGTAACCTTATCTTGGAGCAACAAACAAGGTATTAATTTTAAAAAAATAATTAAAATAGATGAAAAATTTTTATTTTCTATTGATCAAACAGTTACAAACAAATCTGATAAATCTTATGATTTTTATTCTTACGGTCAGATTATTCGTAATAAGGCACCTGAAATAACTAATTTTTATATTCTTCATGAGGGACTTATTGGTGTTTTTGACGAACAATTAGTGGAGGAAGATTATGAAGATATTAGGGAAAAAGAATTCTCTAAAAACGCAAACACCGGTTGGCTTGGAATCACAGATAAGTACTGGATAACAACACTTATTCCAGAAGAGAATAAGTCTTTTAGAGCAGATTTCGATTTCAAAGACAAATTTAGGGCGAACTTTATTGAGACTAAACCTCTTGCACTGAGTCCAAATGCAACTGTTTCAAGCAATGTAAGAGTTATAGTTGCAGCAAAAGAAGTAGATGTAATTGATGGATATGCGGAAAGTTCAAAAATCGCAAAATTTGATTTGGCGATTGACTGGGGCTGGTTTTATTTTTTTACAAAAAATTTTTTCTTTGCAATAGATTATTTTTTTAAACTTTCTGGAAACTTTGGAATTGCTATAATTTTAATTACAATTTGTATAAGAATATTATTTTTTCCATTAGCAAATTATTCTTTTAGATCCATGGCTAAAATGAAAGTTTTACAACCTGAAATGACAAGACTTAAAGAATTGCACAAAGATGACAAAATGAAACTACAGCAAGAGATGATGGCATTATATAAGAAAGAAAAAGTAAACCCAGTCTCTGGTTGTTTGCCAATTTTTATACAAATACCGTTCTTCTTTGCAATTTATAAAGTTCTTTTCGTGACTTTAGAAATGAGGCATCAGCCATTTTATGGTTGGATTGAAGATTTATCAGAAAGAGATCCAACATCGATTTTTAATCTTTTTGGTTTAATACCCTGGGATCCTCCATCCTTTTTGATTATTGGTGTTTGGCCTTGTCTCATGGGTTTAACAATGTATTTACAACAAAAATTAAATCCTACGCCACCAGATCCAATACAGCAAAAAATCTTTATGTTTTTTCCTTTATTTTTAACAATTATATTGGCTCCATTTCCATCTGGTCTAGTTATCTATTGGACAATAAACAACGTATTAACTATGGCTCAACAAGTTGTGATCATGAAGCAGACTAAAGTAAAAACCACCTAAAGTTGATGGATATTAAAAAAATTTTACCTGAAAATGGTCCTCCAATAGATCAGGTTTCTAAATATATTGAAAAATATAAAAATGATTTGATAGTTATAAAATACGGAGGAAATGTTTTTATTGATAGAAATATATTTAATAATTTTATCGAAGACATTAGTATTTTATATAAATTAGGTTTATCAATCGTAGTAGTTCATGGTGGCGGCCCTCGAATTAAAAGGGAGCTGGATAAATCAAATATAACGTCTAAGTTTATCAGGGGTTTGCGTGTTACAGATGCAAAAGTAATAAATATTGTTGAAAAAGTATTAATCGAATTTAATGAAGATATAGTTTCTTCTTTAAAAGAAAAAGATGTTAAAGCTATATCTTTAAATACTAAGCAGAACTGTGTAATTGAAGTAATTGCAGAAACTAAAGAGCTGGGATTTGTTGGAATACCTGACAAAATTAATGTTCATATAATTAAGGACAAAATTAAAAATAATTTAATTCCAATAGTATCTCCACTTGGACTCGGAAATAATAACCAAGCATATAATATAAATGGGGATAATGCTGCTGGGGCTATAGCAAAGTCTCTTAGGTCACGAAGGTTATTATTAATGACAAATGTTGAGGGTGTATTGGATAAAAATAAAAATCTAATACAAGAAATATCCACATCTGAAATTTTAGAAATGATTAAAAATGGAACTATCACTGAGGGCATGATACCAAAAATAAATACATGTTTAGATGCAATAAATAATGGTGTTACTGCTGTTGCTATTATTGATGGTAGAAAAAAGCACTCTGTTCTATTTGAAATTTTTTCAGATAAAGGTTCAGGAACTTTAATTAGATAATTATTTAAAATGGAAGAGCTTAAAACTAAAAAAAATTTATTATTAGATTTAGATGGAACTGTTTATCAAGATTTAGAAGCTGTTTTTGGACAGGTTTCTAGATTAATGACAAAATATATTTCTGAAAAACTTAATATAGACTTAAGTAAAGCCAAAGAATTACAAACCAATTATTTTTATAAATATAATACTAGTCTCAATGGATTGATGATACATCACGATATTCCACCTAAAGAATTTCTAAAATATGTTCATAATATAGATCTTTCCTTTATGAAAAAAGATACAGTTTTAAGAGAACAATTAGAGAATTTAGATATGAGAAAGTTAATTTTTACAAATGGAAGCACTGATCATGCAAAAAATGTACTTAGCCATTTGGGCATTGAGGATTTATTTGAGGGAATATTTGATATCAGTGATGCAGAATATAGACCTAAACCCGAGCCGAAAGCATTTGATTTGATGGTAAAAAAATTTGGGATAGATCCAAATAGTACAATTTATATAGAAGATATTGCTAAAAATTTATCAATAGGCAAAGAAAGAGGTTGCACAACAGTTTGGTTAATAAATGATGAACAGTGGGGTAAAATGGACTCCGATAAGGATTACATTGATTATAAAATTGAAAATCTATCTTTATTTTTAAAAGAAATAAGGTTATTAAAAAGTAAATAAACTATGACTATTGAAAAAATTATAAATAAAGCCTGGGAAAATAAAGATCAAGTAAATCAGGATTCAGATCAATCTTTAAAAGATGCAATTAACCAGGTTATAAGTGATTTAGACAGTGGTAAATCTCGTGTTGCAGAAAAGATTAATGGTGAATGGAAAACTCATCAACATCTTAAAAAAGCAATTATGTTGAGTTTCAGGATTTATCCCATGGAAAATTTAAATGGTCCATACAGTAGTTGGTATGACAAAGCTCATTTATTAAAAGGTAAAACTGCGGGTTGGACAAAAGAGCAACATGAAGCTGCGGGCTTTCGTATGACGCCAAATAGTCCCGTACGTCCTGGGTCTTTTATTGGAAAGAATGCTGTTCTTATGCCTTGTTATGTAAACATAGGTGCGTACGTTGGAGCTGGAACAATGATGGATACCTTCAGCCGTGCTGGGAGCTGCTGTCAGATTGGAGAAAATTGTCATATATCAGCTGGATCAGGTATTGGTGGAGTTTTAGAACCAGCTCAAGCTCTTCCAACCATAATTGAAGATAATGTTTTTGTTGGAGCAATGTCTGAGGTTGTTGAAGGTGTAATAGTTGGAGAAGGATCAGTTTTAAGTATGGGAATGTATGTGGGTCAATCAACAAAAATTGTTAACAGAAAAACTGGTGAAATATCTTATGGAAAAATTCCTCCTTATTCCGTAGTTGTTCCTGGATCTTTACCTGATAAGAATAATCCAAATGCACCTTCACTAAGTTGTGCAGTAATAATTAAACAAGTTGATGAAAAAACTAGATCAAAAACATCAATTAATGACCTTTTAAGAGAGTAAAAATGCAAAAAATTAATGAGCTTCAATTAGCTAAAGAGCTAATAAGGTTTCCATCTATAACACCAGCAGATGCTGGTGTGATGAGATTCTTAGAAAAGAAATTAAAAAGACTTGGTTTTAAGACAAAAATATTAGAATTTAGAGAAAAAAAATCTAAACCAGTTAAAAATTTATACGCAAGGTTGGGGAATAAAACACCTAATTTTTGCTATGCCGGACATTTAGATATTGTGCCTCCAGGTAATATTAAAGACTGGACGGTTAACCCTTTTAAACCGTCTGTTAAACAAGGTCACCTAATTGGGAGGGGTGCAAATGATATGAAAGGTTCTGTTGCTGCTTTTGTTTCGGCTGTGAGTATATTTTTAAATAATAACAAAAAGTTTAAAGGATCAATTAGTTTTTTAATTACTGGAGACGAAGAAGGCGATGCAATTAATGGAACAAAAAAAGTTATAGACTATCTTAAAAAGAAGAAGGAAAAAATTAATTTTTGTTTGGTGGGTGAGCCTACTAATCCAAATAGATTAGGTGAAATGATTAAAATAGGTCGTAGGGGTAGTTTAACTGGAATTCTTACAATACTTGGCATTCAAGGGCATGTTGCTTATCCACATAGAGCAAATAATCCTTCAACAACATTAATAAAAATTTTAAATGAATTAAAAAATATTAGATTTGATAAAGGGACAAAAAATTTTCAGCCATCAAACCTAGAGATTACAAATATTAATATAGATAATAATGCTGATAATGTTATTCCAAGAATGGCACAAGCCACTTTTAATATTAGATATAATGATAAACATTCATCAGATTCTTTGAAAAAAAAACTTAATAAAGTATTTAGTAAAATTAGTAAAAGAAATAAATCTAAATTCAAAATAGAATATAGAGTATCTGGTGAAGCTTTTTTAACAAAACCAAATGCAACAACATTTATGATTCAAAATATCGTAAAAAAAATAACAAAAATAAAACCAAAGCTTTCTACAACTGGCGGAACTTCAGATGCTAGGTTTATAAAGAATATATCTCCATGTTTAGAGTTTGGATTAGTTGGTAAAACTATGCACAAAGTTGATGAAGCGGTATCTTTAGGTGATTTAAAAAAATTAACAAAAATTTATTCTTTAATCTTAGATAATTATTTTTCGTGAAAACCGCAATAATTTCATCAGAAACATCAATAAATCATTTAACAGGTGATGGTCATCCAGAGCAGCCAAAAAGAGTTGTAGCTATCACTGAAAAACTTAAAAAACAAAAAAATTTAATTTGGGATAAGCCAAGTCCTTTTGATCATAATATTTTAAAAAAAGCTCATGATGAAAATTATATAAATATGGTTCAAAAAAGTTTTCCAAATGAGGGAATAAAATTTTTTGACGGAGATACGATTGTCTCACCAGGAAGTAAAGATGCCACAATAGATGCTGTTGGTTCTGTGATAAAAGCAATTGATGGAGTTGAAAATAAGAAATTTAAAAATGCTTTTTGTGTAGTACGTCCCCCTGGTCATCATGCTGAAAAGGATAAAGCGATGGGTTTTTGTATTTATAATAATTGTGCAGTTGCAGCTCATTATCTTATTGATAAATTTGATTATAAAAGAGTGGCTATATTTGACCCAGATGTTCATCATGGAAATGGTACGCAAAATAT
This sequence comes from uncultured Pelagibacteraceae bacterium, assembly GCA_902581445.1. Lineage (GTDB taxonomy): Bacteria > Pseudomonadota > Alphaproteobacteria > Pelagibacterales > Pelagibacteraceae > Pelagibacter. Next base: position 54,922 of record CACHOG010000001.1, on the reverse strand, counting down.
TTTCTACGATAATGAAAATGTTTTATACCTATCAACCCACCAATATCCATTTTATCCTGGAACTGGAAGTGATAAGGAGAAGGGAAATCATAATAATATTTTTAATGTACCACTGCCAGCAGGAACAAATACTGAAAAATACATGAATGCATTAGATAAAGTTTTAGATAAATTAATTGAATTTAAGCCAGAATTTTTAATTTTTAGTATGGGTTTTGATGCAAATATAGCAGATCCACTTGCGCAATTTGAACTGCAGTCTAAGGATTTTTACGAAATAACAAAAAGAACCCTCAAAGCAACTAATGAGTTTACGAAAGGTAAAGTTATATCTGTACTAGAAGGTGGGTATGACCTAAATGCTCTTGCAGAAAGTGCCTTTAATCATGTAAACGCCTTAACTGAAAATAAAAAATGAAGTTATATAAAATAAAAAAATCAAATATCGATAAAAAAGGTCTTTACGCTACAAAAGATATTAAAGTCGGTACTAGAATAATTCAATATAAAGGAAAAATTATTACTAATAGTGAAGTTGAGCGAAACCCTAAATATGATAATGATAAGGATATATACTTATTTGATATTAATAAAAGATATTCGTTAGACGGTGATTTTTCATGGAATGTGGCAAAAAATATAAATCATAGTTGTGATCCAAACTGTGAGGTTGATGGCACAGGATACAAAATTTACATAACTGCAATAAAAGATATTAAAAAAAATGAAGAACTTACATATGATTACGGGTTTTCGTATGATGAAGATTATAAACAGTTCCCATGTAAATGCCGTGCAAAAAATTGTTGTGGTTATATAGTTCGATCAGAAAGTCGATGGAGAATTAGTAAAAAATTTAGAAAAACTTTCAGAATTAATAAATAACTTTCATAAGAAATAAGCCATATGGTGGTGCCGGAGGTGCACATAATGTTCTTTTTTTCGATAAAGTTACGTCTTTGAATTTCTTAAAATCCCATTTTCCCTCACCCAAATATTTAAGACAACCAACCATCGATCTAACCTGAGTTTGAAGAAATGATCTTGATCTAAATTCAATAGATATTTGATTTTTTTTTTTTAATATATTCACTTTTTCTAAAGTCCTTATTGGACTTTTTGCTGAGCATGTTGAGGCCCTAAAAGTTGAAAAATCTCTTTTTCCAATTAAAAATTTTGCACCTTTTTTAATATTTTCTAAATTAATTTTTTTTTTTATATGCCAACCTCTATTTTTATAAATAGTCGGAACACTTTCTCTATTAAATATTATATATTGATAAATTCTTGCTTTAGCTGAGTATCTAGAATGAAATTTTTCATTTCTTTTTTTTATGCTCAAAACAGAGATAAACTTTTTATTTAACAAATAATTTAATCTTTTAAGGAATTTATTAATATCTGAAATTTTATCCTTAGTATCAAAGTGAGCAGACTGTGAAATTGCATGAACACCAGCGTCTAATCTTCCTTGGCCTACTACTAAAGTTTTTTCTTTAAGGATTTTTTTTAATGAATTTTCAATAGTTTGTTGAACTGATTTGCCTTTTGGTTGAGATTGCCAACCAATAAAATCTGTTCCTACATATTCAATTAAAATTTGATACCTAAAAATCATTTAGATTTGAACCTTTTATAATTTTGGATCCAAGTAAAAATTCTCCTGATTTTTGAATTTTTTTACCCTCTCTTTGAATTTCAATTACTTTAAGGGATTTTTCATTACATCCTATCTCTAGATTTTCGCTTAAAACGATTCCTGGTTCTCCACTAGCATTACCTATTTCTGCTTTTAGAATTTTATGTCTCTCGCCGTTGTATAAAAACCAAGCTCCTGGTGTAGGATATAAGCCATTGATTAAACCTAATATTTCGTCTGCTCTTTTGTTCCAATTTATCCTACCTTCAGCTTTTTCAATCTTTCTAGCATAGGACACTTTTTTAGTATCTTGTTCAACAAAATTTGCTTTTCCGTCCATTATGGAATCAATTTCCTCAAGTATTTTTTCAGAGGCTAACATTGAAAGTTTTTCAGATATTGTATCTGCGTTATCTGTATTTTTAATATCGATTTCATACTTATTGCATACAGGCCCGGCGTCTAATTTATTGTTAATTTTCATTATACTTATTCCAGTTTTTTTATCTAAATTAATAATAGCTCTTTGTATTGGTGCGGCACCCCTCCAGTATGGGAGGATTGAGGCATGTATGTTTATAAACCCTTTTTTTACAAGTGGTAAAAAATTTTCAGGTAAAATTTTTCCGTAAGCAACCACTATTGCAAGATCAGCATCAAGTTCTTCAAGAAAGTTGTACTCATTTAAATTCCCTTTTAGTTTTTCAGGGGTTCTGACATCTATATTTAAAGTTTCAGCCATATTATGCACAGGTGATTTTTGAGTTTTCATTCCTCTTTTAGATTTCTTTGGAGGCTGTGTATAAACCACTGAAACTGGATATCCATTTTGATACATAGATTTTAATATGGGAACAGAAAAAATTGGTGATCCCATAAACACAATTTTTTTTAACATCTATACTAAAATTCTATCTTTATTTTGTTTTGTTTTCGAAAGCTTTTTTATAATAAGATCTTTTTTTAATTTTGACAAAAAATCTATAATTAATTTACCGTCTAAATGATTTATTTCATGCTGAATACATGTGGATAAAAGACCATCACATTCCATACTTTTCTTTTTTCCATGGATATCTATATATTCTACGATACAAGCTTTAGGTCGCTCAATTTCTATAAATGTATTTGGTATAGATAGACAACCTTCTTCGTATTTAGATTTTTGACTACTTATTTTTTTAATTACTGGATTAATAAAACATAAAGGATTTTTTTTTTCTTCTTTTTGCGACACATCCATAACTATAATTTTTTTTGGTATACCCACTTGAATAGCTGCTAATCCAATTCCTTTATGGTGATACATTGTATCAAATAAATCATTGACTAATTTTTTTTCATCATTACTTACTTTTTCTAAATTTTGTGATTTTTTTCTCAATATTTCGTTAGGTACTGTGATTAATTTTTTAACGGTCATAATTTTAAACTATTATACTTTTACAGGGATAACGTGAAGAATAATATCATTTCTAATTTTATCAATATTCAGCTTATTAAGAGTGCTTACTATAAAATACAGAGTTTCTGTTCCAAGATCTTTCAAATTATCTTCTCCAATTATCTCTACTAACCTAAGCAATATCATTGCAATTTCTCCGTCATTTATCATTACTTCAATATCTGTGGGAATGTTGGATTTATTTAATTCAAGCATACTCTCATATTTTTCTGAAACTTTAATTCCGTCTGAAATCAATGATTCAATTAATATATTATCTTTAGTTGAAAAGTAATATTTTTTATTTTTTTTTATTTTTTTAAACATTTTATCAAGATCTTTTTCAATTTTTTCTTTAGAGGTATTTCCACTAAAATAATTTATTAATTTGGATTGGTGTAAAATTTTATTATTATACTTTATTTTACTTTTTTTGTTTCCTAATTTTGATAATTGTAATTTATAGAAATCAGAGTTTTCAAAAGAAATTTTATCACCATCAATATTTTGTATTAGTCTGGTAAGCTCCTTATCGAAAGCTTTATCTAATTTATCATCATCAAATTCTTTTTTTAGTAATTCAAGTAGCTTAATTTGTGTATCTGGTTCTTTAGAAACTAAAAAAGCTTGGTAAAGAAGTGCTCTTGCTTCATAATTGGGTAAAAGTTTATATGCATCTAAGACCGATATAATCTGAAATATATTAAATTGAAATCTAGTATACAGATCTAATAAATCTGTCTCTTTATAGTTGCCTTCATGTGTAGCTTTTTCAAATGATTTTATTTTTTCTCTATCTTCTAAATCAATATCATTAGCTTTTATTAGCAAGTTATTAGATGATAAATATTGCCAAATAATTTTTTTTGTATTTTCATTTGTTTCGTAAGTAAATTTTTTTACTGATAAATATGATAGATGAAAATTTAATACATTCTCATCTGATATGGATATTTCGGGATCACTCGAGTATCCCATTAAAAAATCGAATTTTCTGTCAAAAAAATTGTCTTTAAAATTAGTTTCTTTTAATAAGTCATATTGAAGTTGAGCTATTTCTTTTTGATCATTATGTATAAGACAATAGATTTTATATTTATTAATATACTCATTTTCTGAAATGTTTTTTATTATCGAAAATAGTTCACATGCATTTTCGATTTTTCCAAGTGATAAATTTTTATCAAGGTAATACTTAATAAGCTCATTATTAAAAACTTCATGATCGTTTTTAATTATAAATTCTTTTATGAGATCTAAATCGTCATTTTTTATTAACCACTTGATTTTGAGATTGATGAATTCATTCACATTAATATTATTCTCTGGAGGAAAAGCATTAGTTAAAATAACTTTTTTATAAATATTTTTTGCATCATCAGACAGTTTTTTCTTCTGTATTTTTTCTATAAGTTTAATTATTTTTTCGCCATCAGAAAGTTCCCACATATTTAAGCTTAGATCGTTTTCAGCTGGATCATATAATCCAACTAATTTTATTTCATGAGACTTTATTTTTTTATCTTCTTCAATATAAATTAATTCTGAGTCATTCAAACCTATATTTGAATTTGTATCAGTTTTTATTAACCCTGTATCACTTTTTATCTCAGCATTTTTTTTTTTAATATTTTTAATATCCCAAATGTCGATAGGTTCGTTCGAGTTTAAATGATTAAAAATAAAAAATACTGATAAGAATGAAAAAAAAAAAAATTTATTTAATAACTTTAAAAGTTTCATTTGGTATTAATTTTTCGATTTTTTTGTTTGGAGCAGGAAAATTAATCTGATCTAGCATAATCAATAATCCAATAAAAAGTAAAAAAATTAAAATTAGTTTAATTATTAACTTAATATAATTATTAGATTTACCAATACTTGTTTTTTTATAAAAATGCATATAACGTCTAATAATTTCAAATTAAGACAAATTTGTGTTTTTTCAAGAATGAAATTTAAGTATGAATAAAAACCTAGTATTAATAGGAATGATGGGTTCCGGCAAATCGACTATTGGAAAAGAAATTTCAAAAAAAAGTATACTGAAATTCAAAGATACAGATCGATTAATTGAAAACTTCGAAAAAATGAAAATTAGAGATATTTTTGAGCAGAAAGGAGAAGAATTTTTTAGAATTTTAGAGGAAAAAATAGTTTTAAGAACAATTAAATTGCAAGGTCAAGTGATAGCGCTTGGAGGAGGGTCATTTCTCAATAAAAAAATAAGGTCAGAGGTTTTGAAAAATAGTATTTCATTTTGGTTAAATTGGAAAAATAATGTTATTTTAAGTAGAATTTCTAACAGTAGAAAGAGGCCAATTTTAGACTTTTTAGACGAAAAGGAAATTATTAAATTAATCAATTCAAGAGCAAAAATATATTTAAAAGCGAATTATAAAATTAGTTGTGATAATTTGAATAAATTCCAAGTAACAAAAAAAATTTTAAAAATTTATGAAAACCAAAAAAATTTTAGTTAATACATCTGCTGGAAGGTATCCAATATACATTGGAAAAAATTTAAGTTTAAAATTAGGAAACATTCTTAAAGCGAATAATATTTTATCTTTAAATTTTTTACTTGTGATCGACAATAAAGTTCCAAGAGATATGGTTCAGAAAATTAAAAAAAAAATAAATAAAAAAGTTTTCTCTGTTTATATAAATTGCAATGAAAAAAATAAATCTCAAAAAACTGTTGATAAAATTATAGATATTTTATTAAAAAACAATTTTAATAGAAACGACTGTCTTATATCTATAGGCGGAGGCATCATAGGGGATATATCAGCTTATGCAGCAAGTATATTCAAGAGAGGACTTTTATATGTTAATATTCCCACTACCTTACTTGCTCAAGTAGACTCATCAATAGGCGGTAAAACTGGTATTAATTCAAAATATGGTAAGAATCTAATTGGATCCTTTTATCAACCTAGTTTTGTTATGTCAGATGTTGACTTTTTACAATCATTGCCAAGAAGAGAAATTCTTTGTGGTTATGCGGAAATTTTTAAACATTCTCTGATTTCTGATAAATCATTTTTTTATTTTCTAAACAAAAATGTGGAAAAGATTTTGAAGCTAAAACGTAGTTATATTGAAAAATCAATATATAAAAGTTGTATTATCAAAAAAAATATAGTTGAAAAAGATTTTAAAGAAAAAAATTTAAGAAAAATTTTAAATTTTGGACACACTTTTGGGCACGCTTATGAGGCATCTCTAGGGTATTCGTCAAAGCTTAATCATGGTGAAGGCGTTATTCTTGGAATATTAAGTGCATCAAAATTTAGCCAAGAAAATAATATAATAAGTCTTAAAGAATATAATTTAATTTACCATCATATAAAAAAAATAAATAAAAAATTAGTTTTAAGAAATTACTTCAAAAAAAATAGAATCAAGAAAATAGTTAAATTTATGTCAACAGATAAAAAAAATTCGGATAACAGAATAAATTTAATTTTAATTAAAAAGATAGGAAAAGTAGATTATCATTATAAATTTAATTATAAAAAAATTGAATTATTTTTGTATAATTATTTTAATACTATTTGAATTGAATGAATATAATTTTTTAATTCAAATTCTAAAATTGAGTAAATTTTTTTAGTAGATCTTATTTTACTCATACGTGAAAGTTCTTTGGATTTGATAAAAATTTTTAAATGAAATTTATTTTTTTGAAAATTTTTATGTTTTAAGTGTAAGTAGGTTTTATCCTGTATAGAAATTTCATCAATAATTATTTCGTTTGAAATTTTTTCTTTTATTGTGGCATTTAAGTCATTTATATTCATAAAAATTTATGTATTATTATATCATGAAAACTATATGTGAATGGAATAATTGCTTTGCTGCTGGAGAATACCGTGCTCCATTGGAAAAAGATAATTCTAAAAATTATAGGCTTCTTTGTTTAAAACATGTAAAAGAATTTAATAAAAACTGGAACTATTTTGCTGGTATGTCTGACGAGCAAGTAATAGATTTTTTAAAATCAGATATGACATGGCACAAGAAAACGCAAAGTTTTAGTTCATCTGATAATTTTTTTAAAGTTCTATGGAATAATGTTTTAAGCGATGGGAATGAAAATAAAGATTTTAGAGATCAATTTATCAGAAATAGTAAAATAAATTTTACTCAAAATGATATTAAAGCTTTTGGTATTTTGGGAGTTAAAGTTGGTTTAAAATGGGACAAAATTCAAGAAAAGTTTAAAAAACTTGTCAAAAAATTTCACCCTGATATTAATGCGGGTGACAAAAGCTTCGAGGAAAAACTAAAAGTAATTACTCTGGCTTACACGCAGCTAAAACATACGTATAGGCAAAAAATTGGAAAATAATTTAAATATTAAACCAGACATAAAGATATCTGTAAATCAAACATTCGGTATTGATAGTGATTTGGAAATAGAGGCATTTTCAAAAAAAAATGATTATGTTCCTGAAATTGATAGAAATTATATCTTTGATAAGGATACCACTTTAGCAATTTTGTCGGGATTTGCATTTAACAAACGTGTTTTGATACAAGGCTACCATGGAACTGGAAAATCGACTCATATTGAGCAAATAGCTGCTAGATTAAATTGGCCATGTGTAAGGATAAATTTAGATAGCCATGTAAGCAGAATTGATCTTATAGGAAAAGATGCGATTACTCTTAAAGATGGAAAACAAATTACAGAATTTAAAGAAGGAATACTGCCATGGGCTATTCAAAATTCTATCGCTTTAGTTTTTGATGAATATGATGCGGGAAGGCCAGATGTAATGTTTGTAATTCAAAGAGTTTTGGAAGCAGACGGAAATTTCACTTTACTTGATAAAAATAAAGTTATTAAGCAAAATAAATACTTTAGGCTCTTTGCTACTACAAACACAGTTGGTCTGGGAGATACAACTGGGCTATATCATGGTACTCAGCAAATTAATCAGGGTCAAATGGATCGTTGGAATATAGTAAGCACCTTAAATTATTTAAGCTTAGAAAAAGAGATGGAAATTGTTTTAGCAAAAAATAAAAATCTTAATAATAGCAAGGGAAAAGAAAAAGTATCTAATATGATTAAAGTTGCCTCGCTTACAAGAAAAGGTTTTATTGCGGGGGATATTTCGACTGTGATGAGTCCAAGAACAGTATTACATTGGGTAGAAAATTCTGATATTTTCAAAGATATTGGCTACGCATTTAGAGTAACTTTTCTTAACAAATGTGATGAAGTAGAAAAAAATATAATATCTGAGTATTACCAAAGATGTTTTGGTGAAGAACTGCCTGAATCTATGATTAATATTCAGAGTTAATGAGTAAAGAAAATAATATAAAAGAAAAATTCAAAATAGCATTAATATCGACAGAAAAAGCAATTTCTGACAACTTATTTCAAATTAATCAAAAAAAAAATAATATCAAAAAGGACTTAGATTATTTTGAAATTGAGTCATTAAATTCAAAAGAGGAATTTATAAAGTATAGAGCTCAGAGTGATTCGAGGGCATTGTTAAAAAAATTCTCTGATAAAAATATTCTTAAATTAAATTATCCAAAAAATATGGCATGTAGGACTTTGTATGAATTTTCAGAAAAAGTAAGATGTGAATTACTTGGATCAGATATGCTTAAGGGTATAAAATTAAATTTTCTTGAAAGCTATAAAAATACTTTATCAAAAATAAAAATTAACCATATAAAAAATAAAGAAGATGTGAAAATATCTGAAGCTTTTGAACTTTATATGTTAAAAAACTTATTTAAAATTAATTTAAATAAAGAGTGTGAAAAAATCTTAAGCTTTTGGCACGATGACTTTAAACTTGCATTCGACAAAAATATAAAATTCTTTAGGGAAAATTTGCATAATCAAACTGAATATAATTCAAAAATATCAGAAATTCTGGGGAATATGGACTTATTTGAAAATGATGATGAAACACAAAATAACAAAGATGATCAAGATGATGAAAACAAATCTGATAACAATCAAGAAAACCAAGAAAAAAACTCAGATAATAACGATAGTCATCAAGAAACATCTGAGGACAATCAAGGTATAGATACAGACTATGATTTTACTGAACATCAACTCGAAGATAATTTAGTCGATTCAGACAGCGAAAATGAAAATTCAGAAAATTCAATACAAAAATCTAGAAATGATTCTTCAGAACTAGAATATAATATTTATACTACAGAATTCGATGAAGTGGCAAAGGCGGAAAACTTGGAAGGTTTAGATGAAATTATTAAATTGAGGAAAAATCTTGATCAACAGTTAGTCAGTTTTCAGGATTTAATTACTAAATTAGCAAATAAACTTCAAAGACAGCTACTAGCAAGCCAAAAAAGAGCTTGGGAATTTGACCTTGAGGAAGGGTTACTAGATACATCAAAACTTACAAGGGTAATAATGGATCCTTATAGCTCTTTGTCTTTTAAAAAAGAAAAAGATTATGAATTTAAGGATACTGTAGTAACTTTGCTGATTGATAATTCTGGGTCAATGAGAGGTAGGCCAATAACTATTGCAGCAATATGTGCTGATATTTTATCACGAACACTTGAAAGATGTTCAGTAAAAGTTGAAATTTTAGGTTTTACAACAAAGAACTGGAAAGGAGGTCAATCAAGAGAAAATTGGAATAAAAATAGCAAACCAAAATCGCCAGGAAGATTAAATGATCTAAGACATATAATTTATAAAAGTGCTGATAACCAATGGAGAATAAGTAAAAATAATTTAGGACTTATGCTAAAAGAAGGCTTGCTTAAAGAGAACATCGATGGAGAAGCAATAAATTGGGCTTTCAATAGATTAAAAAAAAGAAAAGAAGAACGTAAAATTCTAATGGTGATTTCAGATGGCGCTCCAGTTGATGACTCAACATTGTCAGTAAATTCAGGAGATTTTCTTGAAAAACATCTTAAAAAGACAGTAAAATTTATTGAAAATAAAAGCGATGTGGAAATACTTGCAATTGGTATTGGACACGATGTTTCAAGATATTATTCCAAAGCTATTAAGATTACAGATGTCCAGGAACTAGGTGACGTGATGATTGAACAACTTAGTGGATTATTTGTTAACAAAAAAAGGCTTCATTGATTAAATTTTCTTAAGATCTTTGTTATTCCATTCTATTTTAACTTCAGCACCACCCACTCCTTGTAAATTTTTAAATTCAACAATTGCATAATTTTTTTCTAATAAGGTTTTTCCAATGAATGTGCCTAATCCTAAACCTTTTTTAGAAATGTTTATATTATCAAGAGTTCTTATATAAGGTTCACCAAGTTTTTCACTCTTAATTAAATTTTTTGGAAACCCGTTACCATCATCAATAATTTTTATAATTGTACTATTTTTTATATTTTCTATAAATATATCAACTTTATTTTTACTGAACTTATTTGCGTTACCGATAAAATTTCTTAGACCATAAATAATTTCTGTAGATTTACCAATATTTATTTTGTTTGTAAATCTGTCTAAATTAACAGTGAATTTTGTCGTACTTATTTCTTCAAAGGATCTTACGATTTCATTAACATAATCACTTAAATTAAGATTAGTATTTAAAAATTCATCATCAATTTTTGGATTTAATGACAGTTTTTTTAATATTTCGCTGCATCTGTTGCTTTGTGAAACAAGTAAATCTAAGTCTTTTTTAAGTTTTTTATCATTTTTATAGTCTTTTTGTAATTCTTTTACAGTCAATAATATTGTTGATAAGGGAGTGCCTAATGAGTGTGCTGCAGCTGCGGCTTGACCACCTAAGGAGAGTAATTCATTTTCTTTTGCCATAATTTCTTGAATTTTATCAAAAGCTTTTTTTCTTTTTCTATTTTGCTCGCCAAATTGAACTGCAAAATAAACCAAAAATAGTAAACCAATTAATATTGATACTGGAATTGCATATAAATAATAATCTGGGACGTGAAAATGAAACTCTTTGGGATGAGGAAGTTTAAAATAAAAAAAAGTAAGTATTATTAAAATTAAAACAGTAAAGAAAACTAGGATTACTGAGCTTTTAATTGAAAGATATTGTGAAGAAAATATTGCTGGAATTATTAACAAAAAAATAAAAGGATTAGTAATTCCACCAGTGAGAAAAAATAAGAAACCGAGCTGTAAAATATCGTAAACTAAATAAAACAAAGATAACGTGTTATTTATTTGGTTTTCTCTTATCTTAAATTGTAGGTATACATTTGTTAGAACCCCTAAGAATATTACTCCTAGGCAAGGGAGGTAATTAAATTCAAATTTTAATATAAACTCAACTACAAAGATGGATGAAATTTGACCTATAAAGGCTATCCATCTCAAATTTACATAAGTAGATCTATTTAAACTATAAAGTTCTGATTTTTTAACAAATCTCATTATTAAACATCGAGATTTTGAACATCAATTGCATTAGAAACTATAAAATCTTTTCTAAGGGACACGTCATTACCCATTAAAGTATGAATGATGTTTATATCTTTCTTAATATCTTTGGAGTACTCAACTTTAAGAAGGTTTCTAGAAACAGGATTTAAAGTTGTATTCCATAGTTCATCAGGGTTCATTTCACCTAATCCTTTGAATCTTTGGATGTTTAATTTTGACTTTTCTATTGCATAATTTTTTTCATATTCTTTTGATCCTTTTTTAAATTTTTTAAGCTCTTTTGAATTTCTATTAATGAAATTTTCAAGTTCTTTCTCATCTTTAATATAAGTTGCTTTTCCTCCTTTATTAATTTTAAAAAGTGGAGGTTGAGCCAAGTAGATGTGACCTTTTTCAATCAGTTTGTTAAAAGGTTTGTTGTTAAAAAATGTCAAAAGTAAAGCTCTTATGTGAGATCCATCAACATCTGCATCAGTCATAATTATGATTTTTCCATATCTCAAATTTTTTAAATCAATATCCTCATCTTTTGGGTCAAGGCCTAAAGCATTTATTAAAGTCATAATTTCATTTGATGATATCATCTTGGATAGTGTTTTAGTTCTAATTTCATTTTCAGCTTTTTTTTTATTTCCGTTTGTATCAACGTAAGTATTTAATATTTTTCCCCTTAACGGTAATACAGCTTGATACTCTCTATTCCTTCCCTGCTTTGCAGAACCACCAGCTGAATCACCCTCAACAATAAATAATTCAGTCTCATCTTGACTTGAATTTTGACAGTCTGCGAGTTTACCAGGCAAGCCTGTTAACTCCAGTGCTCCTTTTCTTCTAACACTTTCTCTTGCTTTTCTTGCAACATCTCTTGCTTGAGCTGCTTGAATGATTTTTGACAATATTATTTTTGAAATTGAGGGGTTTTGATCAAACCACAATGACAATTTTTCGTTTATTATTGTTTCAACAATATTTCTTACTTCTGATGATACAAGCTTATCTTTAGTTTGAGAAGAAAATTTTGGATCTGGAATTTTAATTGACAAGACGCAAGTTAATCCTTCCTTTACATCATCACCAGATATGGACAATTTATTTTTTTTTAGCAAATTTAAATCACTTGCATACTTATTTATTACTCTTGTTAATGCACTTCTAAAACCAAGTAAATGGGTACCGCCATCTTTTTGATAGATATTATTTGTAAATGGATATACATCCTCGCTGTATCCAGCATTCCATTTTAATGAACATTGTATATTTAGATTATTTTTATTTTCTTCTAAATATATAGGTTTTTTAAATAATTCATTTCCACTTTTATTTTTAAGATTATCTCGGTTTTTATCAATATATTCCACAAATTCTACAATTCCTCCTTCAAATTTAAATTCTGAAGATTTACTTTTTTTTGTAGAATGGTCCTCAAGAATTATTTTAATTCCTTTGTTGAGAAACGCTAATTCTCTCAGTCTTTTTTCTAAAATTGAAAAACTAAATTTAATTGAGGAGAATACATCTTGAGATGGAATAAAATTTATTTGTGTTCCATTATATCCTTTAGCTGTACCAATCTGTTTTAGTGGAGCTTTAGCTTCGCCATTTTCAAATTCCATAAAGTATTTTTTTCCATCTCTATTAATAGTTAACTTTAAAACCTTTGATAATGCATTCACGACTGAAACCCCGACTCCATGTAAACCACCTGAAACTTTATACGAGTCGTGATCAAATTTACCTCCAGCATGTAATTGTGTCATAATTACTTCTGCAGCAGATTTTTTTTCACTTTTATGTATATCTACAGGTATTCCTCTTCCATCGTCTTTAACGGTAACAGATCCATCTGAATTTATAATCACAATTATATTTTTACAATATCCAGCTAAAGCTTCATCGATTGAGTTATCTACCACCTCGTAAACCATATGGTGGAGTCCTGTTCCATCATCTGTATCACCTATATACATACCAGGTCTTTTTCTTACAGCCTCTAAGCCTTTAAGAACTTTTATTGAGTCTGCCTGATACTTATATTCTTTATTTTTTTTCATAAATTTATTGAGGAGAACTACTTATAACATTTTTTATAAATTAAATAAAACGTGCAGAATCATAATGGTTAAATTAGGTGCTATTTTCAGGGGTAATTTAGGTAAAACCTTTTTTTTTTTCTAATAATAGATTTTTTGCAATAATTTAAATTAATTTTACATTCGGAACGTGTATTAAAAATTTTCCACCTTCTTTTATAAATTTATGCTCTTTTCTAAGAATTTCCTTTTTAAAATTCCAGGCACCTAAAAAAACAATATCTACATTTTTTTTTGAAAGTTTTTTGTATTTTATTATCTTTATTTTACTACCTGGAAGATATTTGTTTATTTTATCAGGTGTTGTATCCAGAAAATATTTAATAAGATTATTATCTATTTTACAATAGTTTAAAACTGTACAAGATTTAGCAGTAGCGCCATAGCCTATAATTGTTTTATTTTCTTTTTTTAATTTTTTTAAAATATTAATTAATCTTGATTTGGATGCCTCTACTCGCTTTGAAAATGATTGATATGTTGAAAACTTATGTAACCCAAATTTTCTCTCTTTAGTAATTTCTTGTTTAACTTTTTTATTAATTTTATATTTTTTATTATCTTTTTTTTTTATAAAGTATCTAGCAGAACCACCATGTGTATTTAAAATGTTCAAATCAAAAATTTCTAAATTAAAATTCTTTAAAACTTTACTAAGTGCAATAGTGGAAAATACATAAATATGTTCACAATAAAATTGATCATAAATATTATTTTTTATACAAGGTAGCAATGCAGGTCCCTCTAAAATTAAAACTCCGTTTTTGGAAAGAGCTATATTTATTGCGTCGAAGGTTTCATTTAGATCTTCTATATGACTTAGAGTGTTAGCTGAGTAGATTAAATCACTCTGATTACTTTTTGTAATATATTTTGCAAGTTTTTTTGTCCAATATTCAGTTATAGTTTTATAATTTTTTTTTTTTGTAACAGCTGCTACGTTTTTACATGGCTCTATTCCAATTATTTTTTTTTTATTAAAATTATAAAGAAATGCACCATCATTACTTCCAATTTCAATTATAAACTCAGGATTAAATCTCTTTTTAATTGTATTTGAAATTTTCTTAAATGATTTCATCATTGTATTAGATAACGAAGATCTGTATGGGTAACTTGAATTAAACATTTCTTTTGTTGGAATTTTTTTATTTATAGAAACAAGAAAATTTTTATCATTAAAAACTATTTCTAATTTAAATTTTTTTTCTTTTTTATTGATTTTTTTTTTATGTAAGTATGAGTTAGCTAAAGGTTGGTAACCTAAATTTAAAAATTTTCTAATCATTTTTTTAAACAGTAAATTATAAATTTTATTATCCCCAAAAAGTAAGCAATGTTTTTTATTGCAAGATTTTTGTTAAGAAATAAACAGTATAATATAAAAAAAAACATACTTTGAAAGAGTTGTCTTAGTAATTTAATATATCTAAATCTTTTGGTTTTAAAATCATATAAATATTCTCCGTATTTAAAATTAAAATTTCTTATAAATTTTACCTTATTATTATTTGTTGATGACGCTCCGGATAGGTGTTTCGCGATTGCTTTTTTAGTTAACAGCATTTTAAATTTGCTCATATTAATTTTTCTCATCAAAAATACATCTTCCCAATATAAAAAAAAGTCTTCATCAAAAAAGCCAATCTTCTTAGTTTTTTTTGTATCACATAACATACAGGCAGCATGAAGATTGGTTTTAATTTGAAACCCTCTTTCTCTCTTGTTTTTAAAAGATGGACCGGTGAAAATTAGATTATCTCGATACTTGAATGCATCTTTTAAAAATTGAATAGATTTATCGTCTATAAAAATATCAGCTTGAGTAAATAAAAAATATTTTGTTTTAACTTTGGAGATAAGATAGTTAGTTGCTTTAGATAATCCAATATTATTTTTTGAAAAAAAATACTCAAAATTAATAACAGAATATTTTTTAATTATGTTTTGATAATATTTATCTTCTCCTTGTGCAAAAATAATAACTTTAAAATTTTTATATTGATTTAAAGTTCTAAGTCTATTTAATGGGGTTTTATATAAGGTAATAATTACAGTAATATCTTTTTTCATATAGTAAATAAATAATACTTATATAGATTCAAATAAATAGTTTATTATTTGGAAAATCATGGCGGAGAGAGTGGGATTCGAACCCACGAAAGAGTTGCCCCTTAACACGCTTTCCAAGCGTGCGCCTTAAACCGCTCGGCCATCTCTCCTAAATATAATTTAAATAATATTTGTTTATATATTCTCTAAGAGTTTCTTTCCAAGGTCTCATTAAATTTAAGCCAATTTTATCGAGCTCACCATTTATTAAATTTTCTGAATTTGGTCTTTCAGCAAAGAAAGTTTTGGAAAAATGGCTTGAGTTAACTTGGTTTATTTTAATTTTATCTTGTAAATTAAGAATATTTATTATTTCTTTTGCGACCTCAAGCCGGCTCGATTTACCTTCACATACCATGTTAAATAGGCCAAAATTATCACTTTCTAGTAGCTTTCTAGTATTTTTTGCAAAATCAAAAGTATAAGTTGGGGTACCAAATTTATCATTAACTACAAATAATTCTTTTTTTCCCTCTTTTATTTGTTTAATTATTTTTTGAACAAATTTTTTATCTTTTTTTGGTCCACCACCCATCATCCAACCAGCCCTACAAATTAAATATGTTTCACAATTATTTACTACATATTTTTCAGCTTCATATTTTGTCGACGCGTAAACACCAATTGGCTTTGGTTGATCTTTTTCATCATAAAATTCTTTTTCACCATCAAATATACCTGCAGTGCTTATGTATAATAAAGGTATTTTTAGATTATTACTTATCTCGACCGCGGTAATTACTGAATTTGTATTTGTTTCGATTGTTTCAGCTTTATGTTTTTCACAATATTCTAAATTTGTAAATGCACCTATATGGAAAAGATAGTCTGGATTAAAATTTTTTACTTCAAATTTATAGTTATCTCTTTCGCAAAAATCTAAATAGTGCAACCATTTTTCATTTACATCTTTATCTGTACAATATAATTCATAATCTTTTGAAAACTCCAAATAAAATGCTTCTCCTAACATTCCACCTACTCCTGCTAAAAAAATTTTTTTTTTCATATTAATTTAGAAGTTTATCTTATCATTTGTAATATCATGAAATTTTAACGGCCAAAGTGTATAATTTGAATTTTTTTTAAACCAGTAACTCAAAAACCGTTCAGCTAGAAATGCATAAACTCTTATACGACTATATTCTCTTGTTTTGTCAAAACCAAAAAGTTCTTCACAATTTTTTAACCATTTAAACAAAACATCGCAGTAGTCCCCATAAAGTTTAGGTGATTTACATATAAATATGTTATTTGCATTAAAAGATCCTTGAGTATTTACAAAATTTCTAAATCCCTCTCTATTTTGATCATCAAGTAGTTCAATGGCTTTATCCAATTCACCATATCCATGATACATGTCATAGTGAACTTTAATGGTCATTGTTTTTTTAGACAAAAATACAAATGGATTTTTTAAAAGTTGTTTTTTACCGTGTTTCAAAATTTTACTTAGTTTGCTTGAGTTAACAAAAAATTCCTCTCGAAGTACAACTTCATGATTTTTCCATTCATTTGGTACTTTTTGTAATATTGATCTTAATAGTGTTTCATTTTTTTTATCAACAAGGTTTTGTGTCCAAAATCTTCTATAATGACAAAATCCAACCCACTCTTTATCAAAATTTTTGTTCAAGTTATTTTTCCATAACCAATAATAAAAAGTGTTTTCACCATACCAACTATTTTTATAACTAATATTTTCCAAAGTATTGTCTCTAACCCATTCTTTATCAAATTCTCCATTCCCTAATCCCACAGGTATATAATTGAGTTTTTTGATTTTCTCTAAATGAGAGTTAGACATTGAAATACAATACATTTTCAAGTTTTCCATTTTTAAACAATCCAGTCTTGTAGCTTTATTTTATTCTCAAAAACATATTTGGGAAATGATTTATCTAAATCTACTTTGGAATATTTTTGTTCCCTATTAAATAAATCTTTACCCTCAGAAATTGATTTTTTTATTTTTGCTAAATCAAGATATTCGTTTTTGTTAAGTTCGGCATGAGCAAATGATTTTATTTTTTTTTTAATATCTTCTGGATACATTAGAAATGAAAAATGCCAACCGCCATTTTCTATTATATTCCAATTTATTTTAAAAAATCTTAAAAAGGAGTAATTTTTTACTTTTTGATTTCTTAACCATTGTGGCGATTTTAAATATTTTTTTTTACATAACTTGGAACCATACCAATCAGGAAATGTAATATTTTTCATATTAAATTTGTAACAATAATTTGATTGTTTGAACGCGGTAAATTTATTCTTTTCAATATTTTTTATGTTTTTAAGATTAGGAATTTCATCTGCATCAGAGATAATTATATAATCATCATCATTTAAATTTTCTAATGCTTTTGCAATATAGTTTCTTTGAAAGTTTTCTCTTTTCCAAGATCCATCCACATTTGACGGAAAGTTCTCAATTTTTAGATAAATTATCTTATCTTTATATTTTTTAAAATTCTCAACATTGAAAAACTTATTTTTTTTATTTCCTTGATGATCGAAAAGAGACTCAACTAATATAAACTTTTTCACATATTTTGATAAAGTTTGTAATCTTAGGTCTAACAATGTTTCCTCATTGTTATACATAAAACAATCAAATAAATTCATTTTAATTTTTATTAATTTTAAGTACTCCAATAAAAGCCTCTTGGGGTATTTCTACTTTACCAAATTGTTTAGCTTTTGCTTTCCCTTTTTTTTGTTTTTCTAATAGTTTTCTTTTTCTATCTAAAGCCCCACCACCATGTATTTTTGTAAGAACATCTTTCTTGAAGCCTTTTATAGTTTCTCTTGCTATAATTTTACCTCCAATAGCAGCTTGCACAGGTATCATAAAATTATGTCTTGGTATTAAATCTTTTAGTTTCTCACAGACCTCTCTTCCAATGGATTGGGCAAAATCCTTATGCACCATCATTGCTAAAGCGTCTACTGGTTCAGAATTCACTAGAATACCTAGTTTGACAAGGTTTCCTTCCTTATGACCAGTTATCTCATAATCAAAACTTGCATAACCACTTGTCATCGATTTTAAGCGATCATTGAAGTCAAAAACTACTTCATTTAAAGGTATATCATAATTTAAAACAGCTCTATTACCTGAATAAGTTAAATTTGTTTGCACGCCTCTTTTATTTTGGCACAATTTAATTATCGATCCAAGATATTGATCTGGTGTAATTATCGTGGCTTTAATCCAAGGTTCCTCAATTAATTTTATCAAAGTTGGATCTGGCAAACTTGATGGATTTTGCAAGTCAAAGATTTTACCACTATTTAAATGTACTTTATAAACCACCCCTGGTGTTGTTGTTAAAAGATTTATATCAAATTCTCTTTCAAGTCTTTCTGTTACAATTTCTAAATGGAGTAATCCCAAGAATCCGCATCTAAAGCCTAACCCTAAAGCTGAGGATGATTCAGGCTCATAAGAAAAACTGGAGTCGTTTAACTTTAATTTTGCTAATCCGTCTTTCAACTTTTGGTATTCAGAACTATCAACGGGGAACAGTCCACAAAAAACTACAGGTTTACTAGGTTTAAAGCCGGGTAAAGCTTTTTGTAAAGGTTTATTTGCATCACAAATAGTATCTCCAACTTTAGTTTCAGATAAATTTTTAATTCCAGTAATTATAAAACCAATTTCTCCAGAATTAAGTTCATCTATATCTTTTGGTTTTGGAGTAAAAACGCCAACTTTTTCAATTATATATTCTTGATTGGTAGACATCATTTTTATCTTCATATTTTTTTTTAATTTTCCATCAATAACTCTAACAAGAATGATTACTCCAAGATAAGAGTCATACCAGCTATCAACTAATAGACATCTAAGTAACTCATCTTTTTTTCCTTGTGGAGAAGGTAAGTTTGCAATAATTTGCTCTAAAATTTCCTCTATACCTTCGCCTGTTTTTCCAGAACAAGGAACTGCTAGAGATGTTTCAATACCTATAACTTCTTCAATTTGCTTTTTTGTTCTTTCTATATCAGATGCTGGTAAATCTATTTTATTTAATACAGGGATAATTTCATGATTAATATCTAGTGCTTGATAAACATTTGCAAGCGTTTGCGCTTCAACGCCTTGCGTACTATCAACAATCAGAATTGATCCTTCACAAGCGTATAATGATCTACTTACCTCATAGCTGAAATCTACATGGCCTGGAGTATCAATTATATTAAGTATATATTCTTTACCGTCTTTGGATTTATAATTAAGCTTAACAGTCTGTGCTTTAATTGTTATTCCTCTTTCTCTTTCTATGTCCATAGAATCCAAAACTTGTTCCTTCATTTCTCTATCAGTAAGTCCGCCACATCGGTGGATTATTCGATCTGCAATCGTTGATTTTCCATGATCTATATGAGCAATAATTGCGAAGTTTCTAATATTATCTAGATTTGACATCTATGATCTTAATTTTGCACCAGTTTTATTTTCTACACTAGAAATAATTAACTTATTTAAATTATTTAAATCTTCGTCAGTAAGTGATTTCTTGGATGATTGAATTGTTATATTTAATGCAACTGACTTTTTATCTTTATCTATATTCTCTCCTTCATAAACATCAAAAACTCTTATAGATTTTATTAAATCCTTATCTACGTCAGTTATAATTTTTATTAATTCTTGTATTTCTAAATTTTTATCCATAACAAATGCAAAATCTCTCTCGGATTTTTGAAAATCAGAATATTGGAATTTTGATTTTAAATCTTTAAGTTTGTTTTTTCCAATTTTTATCCTGTCTAAAAAAATCTCAAATATTACAAGTGCATCTGTTTTAAGACCTACTTTATTGAGTATATTTGGATGAATTTCTCCAAAAAAAGCTATTGGAAACTTGTCTGCATAATTTTGGTAAATAGCACCGGATTTTCCGGGATGATAATAATTAGGAGTTTTAGTGTTAATATTAATTTTATAGGGATCTAAACCTATTTCATATAAAGTTTGAACTACATCTCTTTTGGAATCAAAAACATCTAGTTTTCTTTCTTTTTCAATCCAATTTAATCTAGAGTCTAATCCTGATTTTAAACCCGCTAAAATAATTTCCTGTTCACCTGGTTTATTTCCTGTAAAAATTGGCCCTATTTCAAACAGCGAAATATCTTTAAAGCCTCTGTCTAAATTCTTTTTTAAGTAAAAGATAAGATTAGAAAAAATAGAACTTCTTAAAACATTTAAGTCGGAGCTTATAGGATTAACGATTTCAATTTCTTTTTTATCCTCTTTAAATAAATCGTTAATTCTTGAGTCTGTGAATGACCAAGTTACCGTTTCAAAATAACCTTTAGATGCGACAGATCTCTGCAAGAAATGGAATAATTTTTGTTGGTTATTAAGAGTTGGTTTAATTCTCACTTTTTCAGGTAGTTCTGTTTTAATTTTGTCATAACCGATTATCCTTGTAATTTCCTCTACAATATCAATTCCTTGTTCTATGTCTGGTCTCCACGAGGGAACAACTAAATCCAAAATGTTTTTTTTTGTCTTTAATTTAAATCCAAGACTTTCTAAAATTTTCTTCATTTCTTTTTCTGGGACTTTAAAACCAGTAATACTTTGAAGTTTTGAAATTGGAAAATTAATTTTAGATTGTTTAAATCTTTCATTAATCTTGATGTCTTTTTTACTTATTTCACCACCACATATTTTTTGAATTAATTCTGCAGCTAATAATAAACCTTCCTCAATAGAATTAGGATCTATACCTCTTTCGAATCTATGTTTTGCATCAGTATCTATACTTAATAGTCTTGACGTTTTCCTTATAGATTTTGGATGAAAGTAAGCTGACTCAAGCAAAATATTTTTTGTTCCGAGCTCTGTGGCTGATCTTGTACCTCCTATAATTCCCCCTAAGCCTAAAATACCTGACTTGTCAGTTATTACACACATATTTTCCTCTAAAACGTATTTTTTATTGTCAAGTGCTTCAAAGCTTTCGCCTTTTTTTGAATTTCTAACTACGATTTCTGTATCAATTTTATCTGCATCGTAAGCATGTAAAGGCCGATTTATATCAAGCATGACATAATTTGTTATATCAACTATAGCTGAAATTGGTTTATGGCCAACAGATAGCAACTTGTCTTTAAGCCATTTAGGGCTTTCTTTATTTTGAACACCTTTAATCAATAAACTTCCAAATGCTGAACATCCTTGATGTTTTTCTTTTGTTATTTTTACTTTTAAATTTTGCTGCCCAGAAAATTTTATTTTAGAGAATTTTTTTTTTCTTAATTTACCTGATCCAGCTGCAGCTAAATCTCTTGCAATACCTCTTATACCAAGACAGTCAGCCCGGTTTGGGGTAATTGATAAGTCAATAGTTTTTGGATTTTTGTTTAAAAAATAACTTTTACCGATTTTACTTCTATATTTTTTTGTTGATAGCTCAGTTATGCCCTCACTTTCATCAGAAAGTTTCAGCTCTGCCTCTGAGCACAACATCCCATAAGATGTAACTCCTCTTATATTGCTTATTGATAATTTCATTTGATTTTTTGGAATTAGTGCCCCTGGTGGAGCGTAAACTGTTATTAAATTTTGTTTTGCATTAGGTGCGCCACAAACAACTTTTATATTTTCTTTTTTCCCTATATCAACTTCACATACTTTTAATCTATCAGCATTTGGATGCTTTTCTGCACTAATTATTTTTGCAACAAGGAAATGATCTAATTCTGACGGTTGACTTTGAAAACTTTCTACCTCTAAACCAACATTTGTCAGTTTATCTATTATTTTTTCATCATTTAATTTTGTATCCAAATGATTTTTTAACCAGTCTATGGTAAATTTCATCGACTTAAGCCCCTGTAACTTGATGGAACATCTAAAGGATCAAATCCAAAATGACTTAGCCATCTATAATCTGTTTCAAAAAAAGCTCTCAAATCATTGATCCCATATTTTAGCATTGCCAATCTATCAATACCTATACCAAAGGCGTATCCTTGATATTTATTAGGATCAACTTTTACATTTTTAAGAACGTTAGGATGAACCATGCCACACCCTAAAATCTCAAGCCATTTTTCTCCTTCTCCAATTATTATTTTACCGTCCTTTAATTCATAGCCAATGTCAACTTCTGCAGATGGTTCTGTGAATGGAAAGTGACTTGGTCTGAATCTCATCTTAATTTTATCCACTTCAAAAAATTCTTTAATAAAATAGTTTAAACATCCTTTTAAGTGACCCATATTGATATTCTTATCTATGTGAAGACCCTCAACTTGGTGGAACATAGGTGCGTGCGTTTGATCACTGTCAGATCTGTAGGTTCTTCCTGGGGCAATTATTTTAAAAGGTGGCTTTCCATCTAACATAGTTCTTACTTGCACAGGAGATGTATGTGTTCTTAATAAAAATTTTTTATTTTTATCTAAGTAAAAAGTATCATGCATATCTCTTGCTGGGTGATTTTCGGGTGTATTTAAGGCTGTAAAGTTATTATATTCATTTTCAACATCTGGTCCTTCCTCCACAGAAAAACCAATTTCTGAAAAGATGGATGAAATTTCATCAATAACTTGAGATACAGGATGGATTTTTCCCCGATTAAAAGATCTACTAGGCAAAGTCACATCAACTCTTTCATTTTTAAGTTTTAAGTTAATTTCGTTTATTTCGAGATCTTTTATTTTTTTTTCAACTAAGTTTTGTAATTCATTTTTTGTATCATTTAATTGAGATGAAATAATTTTTCTTTCTTCAGGATTTAGAGATCCCATCTTTTTAAATTCATTTGATATTTTTCCGCTCTTTCCAAATAATTCAAATTTTAATTGGTTTATTTCTTTAAGATCAGAAATTTCTTTAAGCTTACTGAGATACTCTTCTCTTATTTTTATAATATCTGACATATTTGCAGATTATTTCTTAGTTTAAATAAAACAATAGGGAAGATTAATTTAAAGCTGATTGTGCTTTTTTGACAATTGTTTTAAAGGCTTCTGGGTTATCGTATGCTATTTCTGCTAGAATCTTTCTATCTAACTTAATACCTGATTTATTTAGACCATGAATAAATCGAGAGTAAGTCAGTCCCTCAGATCTAACGCCTGCATTTATCCTTTGTATCCAAAGCGATTTGAATTCTCTTTTTTTATTTCTACGGTCTCTGTAAGCATATTGCATTGCTTTTTCCATAGCTTGTCTTGCTACTCTAATAGTATTTTTTCTTCTGCCCCATTGACCCTTCACAGCCTTCAAGACTTTTTTATGTTTTGCTCTACTTGTTACACCTCTTTTAACTCTGGCCATTTTATCCTCTTAAATTATATGGCATATAAGACTTAACAATTTTTCCATCTTGCTTTGCCATAATTGTAGTTCCTCTTTGCTTTCTTATTTGTGAATTTGTTCTCTTGATCATGCCATGTCTTTTTCCTGCTTGAGGCATAACAACTTTTCCTCTAGCTGTAATTTTAAATCTTTTTTTTGCTGAGCTTTTAGTTTTTAATTTTGGCATATGTGGCAGGATTTATACAAATATTAGAATTAATTTACAACCTTAATTATTACTTATAAAGGCTGTATTACCATTATCATCTGTTTTCCATCAAATTTTGGCTGAAGCTCTATTTTACCAACTGATGACATGTCTGTTTTAATTTTTTCCATTAGTTCATTTCCAAGGTGTGTATGTTGAAGCTCTCTTCCTTTAAATCTAATCGTAAATTTGACCTTATCCCCTTTAGTAAGAAATTTTTGCGCATTTTTTATTTTGAAGGAATAGTCATGAACTTCTGTAACTGGTCTTAATTTAATTTCTTTTAAATCAACTTTTTTTTGTTTCTTTTTAGCTTTATTTGCTTTTTTTTGGGCATCGTATTTAAATTTACCCATATCCATAATTTTACATACTGGAGGTTTAGCATTTGGAGAAATTTCTATAAGATCTAATCCCTCATCTCTTGCAATTGAAATTGCCTCGCTAGTATTTAAAATTCCTAAATTTTCACCAGCACTTGAAATTACCTGGACCTCTGGAGAATAGATTCTATTGTTGGCCCTTGGACCTTTATCCTTGGTTCTTCTTTGAAAATAATTTTTTTTATGATCTGCCACTTAATTGAGGGATGCTTGATTTAAAGCAGAATATTTTTTGATAAATTCTTTTAGCTTCATATTTTCTTGTTTTTTATTATCTAATTTTCTAATAGTTACACTATCGCTGTCAACTTCTTTTTTACCACAAATTAGTAAAACTGGTACTTTGGTCAGAGAATGTTCTCTAATTTTATAATTAAGATTATGATTTTTTAAATCAACTTCGCAATTTAATCCAACATTTCTAAGTTTGTTAGCTACATCTATAGCATATTTGTCAAATTCATCTGAGACCGGTATCACAACTATTTGAAGTGGACTAATCCAAAATGGAAGTTTGCCAGCATAGTTTTCTATCAGAATTCCAATAAATCTTTCTAATGATCCAAAAAGCGCCCTATGAAGCATTACTGGAACTTTTTTTGCTCCGTCCTTATCAACAAATGAAGCGCCCAATCTTTCAGGTAAGTTTAAATCTACTTGCAGAGTTCCACATTGCCAATCTCTTCCAATTGCGTCTCTTAAAACAAATTCGATTTTTGGACCATAAAATGCCCCTTCGCCTTTATTGATGGTGTATTCTAACTTAGTTGCTTTTACAGCATCTAATAAAGCTGATTCAGATTTATCCCAAACTTTATCATCTCCAACTCTCACCTCGGGCCTGTCTGAGTATTTTAATATTACATTTTTAAAACCTAAATCTTTGTAAATATCCAATATTAAATTTGTTACACTTAAAGATTCTTCTGTAATTTGTTCCTCCGTACAAAAAATATGAGCATCGTCTTGGGTAAATGCTCTAACTCTCATAAGCCCATGCAAAGCTCCTGAAGGCTCGTATCTATGTACTTTTCCAAACTCAGACATTTTCAAAGGTAAATCTCGATAACTTTTCAATCCTTGATTAAAAACCTGAACACACCCTGGACAGTTCATTGGCTTAATTGCAAATACTTTTTCATCTGGTGTGGTAGATGTATACATGTGTTCTCCGAATTTATCCCAATGACCAGATTTTTCCCAAAGAGATCTATCCAAAATTTCTGGTGTATTTATCTCTTTATAACCCGCTTTTTTTTGCCTATCTCTCATATAATCAACAAGTTTTTGAAAAAGACTCCATCCTTTTTCATGCCAGAAAACTGAGCCTGGACTTTCTTCTCTAAAATGAAAAAGATCCATTTCTTTTCCAAGCTTTCTGTGATCTCTTTTTTCAGCCTCTTCTATTCTTTTTAAGTAATTATCTAAATCTTTTTGATTAGCCCAGCCGGTACCATAAATCCTTTGAAGCATTTCATTTTTTGAGTCACCACGCCAATATGCTCCTGAGACTTTTGTTAATTTAAAAGCTTTACCAATTTTTCCTGAAGATACCAAATGAGGACCTCTACACAAATCATGCCAAGTTTCACCATGATGATAAATTGAAAGTTCCTCATTTTTTGGAATGCTCTCAATTATTTCAGCTTTATATTTTTCACCAATCTTCTTAAAATGGTTTATGGCCTTTTCTCTTTCCCAAATTTCTCTTTTTGTTTTCACATCTTTATCGACAATCTCTGACATTCTTTTTTCAATTTTATTAAGATCCTCACTTGTAAAAGGCTCCTTTCGAGCAAAATCATAGTAAAAACCATTTTCAATTACTGGACCTATTGTAACCTGCGTTCCTGGATATAATTCTTGAACAGCCATAGCCATTATGTGAGCAGTATCATGCCTAATTACTTCTAATCCCTCTGGATCTTTAGCAGTAAAAATTTTTACTGAACTGTCTTCTTTAATTGTGTGATATAAATCTTTAAGTTCTCCATTAACACTCATAATTAAAGCTTGCTTTGCTAAGGATTTGCTAATTTTTTCTGCAACTTCTGAGCCAGTAACAGGTTTTTTAAACTTAATTATCTTTCCATCAGGAAGTGTAATATTTGTCATTGGTTAAATAATTTTTTGTATTCTGAATAAGTGTTTAAACACATTTTTTCAATATTAAATCTATTTATAACATTCTTTCTACCTTCTTTACCCATTAATTCCAGAGTTAAAGTGTCAAGATTTATAACCTCATGAATTTTTTTTGATAAAGAGTCTGCATTACCGCTTTCAAATAAAATGCCACTTTTATTATCAATTATGGTTTCATTTGAACCACCAATGTTACTTGCAATTATAGGTTTTTTCATTGATTGAGCCTCTACTGAAACTCTACCGAAAGCCTCGGGTTCAATAGAGGATGAGACCACAATATCTGCCAACATATAAGCAGCCGGCATGTATTCACACTTCTCAATGAACCTAAAATTATTAGTTAAATCGTATTGTTCAACTAATCTTTCAAGTTTTTTTTTATAAACTGTTCTTCCTTGATCGCTGCCTAAAATGACAGCTATGAAGTCTAGATCTAAATTTAATTTTTTAAATTTATTAATTGCCTCAATAAATAACTCTTGTCCTTTCCATAATGTTAGCCTGCCTGGTAAAAGAATTACTTTACTTTTTTCTTCTATCTGCCAAAGGGTTTTTAATTTACTAACGCTGTTTTTCTTTAAGTTATCTGGATCAAAATATTCTGTATTTATGCCTCTAAAGATGACTAGAAATTTTTTTTTTGGACTAAGATATTTTGGATAATTATTGTTAATATGTGAAAAAATAAAATTTGATCCAGCAATTAATAAATCTGATTTTACCATTACAGAATTATAAAATTTTTTGATATTTGAGCTAAAGTTGTAAGTTCCGTGAAAAGTTGTAACAAGTTTTCTGAAAGTGATCTTTGTTGCAATTAAACAAGACCACGCTGGTGACCTGCTTCTTGCATGAACAATATTGATGTTAAGAAATAAAATGATGAAAGTTAGACAAATACTGTTTAATAACATTATAAGTGGGTTTTTTGAATTTACAGGTAGTTTTATTATCTTTACTTTTTTTTTATCTACATACTTTAAAAGTTCTCCACCACTTGTAGCTATATAAGATTTGCAATCTTGTTCATGGAGGTAGTGTGCTAAGTCGTAACAACCAGTTTCAGCGCCACCATAGCCCAATTTTGGTATAACTTGTAAAACTTTTATTTTAGATGACATTCTCTAATGTTATATATTAAGAAATTACTCTAATAAACTTTTATGACAAAATTTAAATACCTTAAAATAAAGAATAATCAGAAAATAAGATATTTAAGTAATAACTACACAAAAAACCTTTATGTTGTTTTTCTGCATGGATTTATGTCTGATGTTGAAGGAGAGAAACCTAAAACTTTTTTAAGTTTCTGCAAAAAGAATAAAATTGGATTTTTAGCAGTTGAATATTCTGGACATGGAAAATCGTCAGGTGAGTTTACTAAAGGAAATATTAGCAAATGGACAAGTGATACTAAGTTGGCTATCAAAAAATTGGTCAAAAAAAACGATTTTATATTAATCGGTTCTAGTATGGGTTCTTGGATATCTACAAACCAATTTAAATTTTTCTCAAAACAAATAAAAGGATTTATTGGTATTGGTTCTGCACCTGAGTTTTTAGAAAAAGTCATGTGGAAAAAATTTTCTAAGAAAATGAAAAGAGAGACCATCAAAAATGGGGTTTATAATTTAAAACACGGTGAATATGAGTATCCTATTACTTTTCAGTTGATTAAAGATGGAAGGAAAAACAAGGTATTGCATAAAAGAATAAATTTAAAAATACCAGTTACATTATTTCATGGTAAAAAAGATGATACAGTTCCAGTAGTTTACTCTCGGAAACTCCTGAAAATTTTTAAGTTTGCACAAAAAAAAATTATTGTAATAAAAAATGGTGATCATAGTCTATTTAAAAAACAGTTTAAGTATAAAATTTTAAAAGAGTTAAAAAATATTATTAATAATTACAAAAATTCTAACTAAATAATTTTTTTGTTAATATGGTTTAAACCTTCAACATATGTAGGAAATTTAAAGTCATAATTAAAAAATTCTTTTGCTTTCTTGTTGCTTACCTTCTTGGAGTCATTGTAGAAGGCTTTTAACATTTTGCTTTCAATTTGATCTAGCTTTATTTCTTTAGGTTCAGGTAAATTAAGAATTTTCGCACCATATTGCATTACTTCTTCAGAAGATGCAGGCTTATCATCTGAGACATTGTAAACTTCGCCATTTTTAAATTTATTAAGAGATATAAATAATAAGTTTGCAATATCTTCAACGTGTATTCTTGAGAAAAATTGATTTTGTTTTCTAATAATGCTTCCGTTACCAGATTTAATTCTCTCTAACACATTGTTCTTATTTGAGTAGATGCCTGACAATCTAAAAATTTGAAGTGGTATTTTATGTTCTTCATGCATCTTAAGCCAATCATTCTCTGCTGCTAATCTTTCAATACCATTTTTAGATTTCGGCAAAGTTTCACTTTTTTCATCTACCCATTCTCCCTTGTGATCTCCATAAACACTTGTTGCAGATAAATATGTTATCCACTTGATATTTTGACTCAGGAGCTCTTTTGAAAAATATTTCAAAACTAAATCTATTTTATCTTTTGGAGGTATAGATATAAGTATATGATCAGAATTATTTATTTTGTTTTGAATATTTTTATCTATTTTTTCATTATTAAATTCAAAATTTGAAACTTTTTGACCTAAGAATTCGATTTCACCACTTGCTTGTCTCGTAGTTATTGAGATATTTAATTTATACTTTTCTGAAATAAGTTTTTTAGTAAATTCTTTAGCAACTTGTCCAAATCCAAAAAAAAAAATATTGAGTTCTTTCAATTTAACTTACTTCTTTTACCATTGATTTTATAGAAATAGGATTTTCTAGTTTATCCAACATTTCTTTAGGACAAACTTGTAGAAAATTATTTAATTCATTTTCGAAATTATTTAAAATATTTTTAGAAATTTCAGATCCAGTGTATTTTGCATGCTCTTTAATTAAAGATTTTAAATAATCTTTCCAGTAATCTGTTTCGGGAATTTGCCATACTACTGTTTCAGAATTAACTTTTTTGCTAAATGATTTATTCTTATCATAAACAAAACCCATTCCTCCTGTCATCCCTGCAGCAAAGTTATCACCGACGTCGCCTAAAATTACAGCGGTTCCACCGGTCATATACTCACAACCATTAGAATCACATCCTTCAATCACAGAAATAGCTC
Source organism: uncultured Pelagibacteraceae bacterium (assembly GCA_902581445.1). GTDB lineage: Bacteria > Pseudomonadota > Alphaproteobacteria > Pelagibacterales > Pelagibacteraceae > Pelagibacter. The sequence goes on along the minus strand of CACHOG010000001.1, from coordinate 24,963 downwards.
CAGAGTTTCTAACCGCAAACCTTTCTCCTGCTTTACCGGAAGCATATAATTGACCGGAGGTAGCTCCATATAATACTGTATTTCCTATAATAGTATTTTCAGAAGAATTTAAGCTACTTTCTTCAGAGAGTTTAATTGAAACTATTGCTCCTGATAAACCCTTGCCAACATAATCATTTGCATCACCTTTCAAATTTAAAGTTAGACCTTTTCCTCCAAATGCACCAAAAGATTGCCCAGCTGATCCAACAAAATTTAGATTTAAAAAATTATCTTCTAATTTTTCATAACCAAATTTTTTATATAAATTATACGAAATTCTTGTACCCACAGCTCTATGTGTATTTTTGATTTCAAATACTTCATCTATTTTCTCATTTTTGTCGATTTTCTTTTCAATTGATGGCCATATTTCTTGATCAAGAGTATCAGGAACAAAATTTATTGATTGGTTTTCACAATAACGTTTATTTTCTCCATTATCTGCTTGAACAAATAAAGGATTTAAATCTAAATCGTCCAAATTTGGTGAACCTTTACTTACTTGTTTTAATAAGTCAGTCCTTCCAATTATTTCATTAATGGATTTAAAGCCTAATTCAGCTAATATCTCTCGGACTTCATTAGCTATAAAAGTAAACAAATTTACCACTTTGTCAGGAGTACCACTAAATTTTTCTCTTAATTTATCATCCTGGGTACAAACACCTACTGGACAAGTGTTAGAATGACATTGACGTACCATAATACAACCCATTGCTACCAAAGCAGTAGTTGCTACGCCATATTCCTCGGCTCCCATCATGGCTGCAATTACAACATCTCTTCCAGTTTTAATTCCGCCATCAGTTCTAAGTGTTACCAAGTCTCGCAAATTATTGAGTGTTAAAACTTGATTAGCTTCAGTTAATCCCATTTCCCATGGTATTCCAACGTATTTAACACTTGTTTGTGGAGATGCACCAGTGCCTCCATTGTGACCGGAAATTAAAATAATATCAGCTTTTGCTTTTGCTACACCAGCAGCAATTGTTCCTATTCCTGATGAGGCTACTAGTTTTACTCCAACTCTTGCTTTAGGATTAATTTGTTTTAAATCATAAATTAATTGTGCAAGATCTTCTATTGAATAAATATCATGGTGTGGTGGGGGAGAAATCAAGGTCACACCCGGAGTCGAATGTCTCAATCTTGCAATGTCTTTCGACACTTTAAATCCTGGTAATTGACCGCCTTCTCCAGGTTTAGCGCCCTGTGCAATTTTGATCTCAATTTCGTTACAATTGTTCAAGTAATTTATTGTTACACCAAATCTTGCAGAGGCTATTTGTTTCACTCTTGAGTTTGCGCTGTCTCCATTATCCATTTTTTTAAATCTTACTTCATCTTCACCACCTTCACCGCTACATGAAGCACCTTTAATACGATTCATTCCTATTGCTAAAGTTTCATGCGCTTCTTTAGACAAGGCCCCATGAGACATGCTCCCGCTTCCAAATCTTTTGAGTATGTTTTCTACTGGTTCAACTTCTGAGATATCTATTGATTTATTTAAGTATCTTTGTCTAAAATCAATAAGATCTCTTAGATTTATTGGTGGCAAATTATATATTCCTTCAACATACTTTTTGTAAGCTTCATAAGATCCTGTGGTAACAGCGCTTTGTAGTAAATGTATTAATTTACCTTGATACTGATGAACCTCGCCATTTTTTCTGTAACGATAAATACCTCCGATTGGCAATACTTTATCCTCATTGGTAAAAGCTTTTTCATGAATAGATCTTAATTTCTTTTCAATACCACTTAGGCCAATTCCTGAAATTTTAGAGATAACACCTGGAAAATATTCCGAAACAACTGTTCTGCTCAAGCCAACTGTTTCAAAGTTACATCCGCCTCTATAAGAGCTAATTACAGAGATACCCATTTTAGACATTATCTTTAAAAGACCACTATTTACAGATTTTATATATCTACTGACACATTCCTCGTATTGAAATTTACCAAAAAGTTTTTTCTCAAATCTTTGATATAATCCGTCTAATGCAAGATAAGGATTTACAGTTGTAGCACCTACTCCAATAAGTGTTGCGAATGAATGTGTATCCATAGCTTCGCCTGATTGAACATTTATTGAAACATACCCTCTTAATTTATGTTTTATTAAATAAGTATTTACAGCACCAACTGCTAACAACATTGGTACTGGCAATCTATCATCTGAAATATTTTTATCTGATAAAATTATTTGTGTTGATCCTTGTCGTACAGCAATCTCCGAATCTTTTCTTATTCTTTCTAATATAACATCTAGACTTTCATCTTTTTTGAATGTGCAGTCTATTAATTTTATTTTTTTTTTAAAAAAGTTATTAAATTTTAAAAACTGGGAATTTGATAATATAGGAGTATTTAATACATAAATATTATCCTTTGTTAAATTATCAAAATTTAAAATATTACCCAAGTTTCCAAATCTAGTTTTTAAACTCATAACTTTATTTTCTCGTAATGAGTCAATTGGTGGATTTGTAACTTGGCTAAAATTTTGTCTAAAGAAATGATATAAAGGTCTATATTTATCTGATAGCACGGCTAACGGTGTGTCATCACCCATAGAACCTGTTGCCTCCTTTGAGTCTTCTGCCATTGGGTGTAAAATTAATTCTAAATCCTCTAGACTTATTCCAAACGCGTACTGTCTTTTTTTAAGTTCATCTCCTGTAAAAAATGGTTTTTCCTCAGCCATAGCTAATTTTTTATCTAGATCAACAATTTGATTATTAAAATGTTTGTAATCTTTAGCTAAATAGTTTTTAATTTTTTCGTTCGTAAATAATTTGCCTTTTTCAATTCTTACACCTATTATTTCACCTGGTCCTAATCTTCCTTTGGTAACTATTTTCTTTTCATCAATATTTATCATTCCAGTCTCTGAACCTGCGAATAAAAAGTTGTCTTTGGTAACGGTGTATCTAAGTGGTCGAAGGCCATTTCTATCCGTAGCTGCAATAATCCACTCATTATCTGTTGCTGCTATTGCTGCAGGTCCATCCCAAGGCTCCATTGTACTGTTAAGAAAATTAAATAATCTTTGATGATCTTTTGGAAGCACTTCGCTTTTTTTTGACCATGCGTCAGGTATCAACATAAGTTTCGCTAAAGGAGCAGGTTGTCCAGAAATATTTAATAATTCAAATACATTATCCAAAGATGCCGAGTCTGAATTTCCTGGTAAAATTACAGGTTTTAAATTTTCAACATCCTCAAATACCTCGCTAGACATTTCTTGCTCGTGAACTTTCATCCAATTAACATTTCCCTTAAGAGTATTTATTTCTCCATTGTGAGCTAAAGATCTGAAAGGTTGGGCAAGGTCCCAGCTTGGAGCTGTATTTGTGGAAAATCTTTGATGAAAAATGGCATACCTTGAAATAAATCTTTCGTCTGCTAAATCGGTATAAAAATCAGCTAATGCCTCAGCTAAAAACATGCCTTTATAAATGATGGATTTAGAACTAAAGGAACAAATATAAAAATTATCTAAATGATTTTGTCTTACATTATTCTCTATTTTTCTTCTTGTCTCATAAAGTTTAATTTCTAGCGGCTTACCTGATAATTTTTGATTGTTATGTCTAAATAGAACCTGAGTAATTTCAGGTCTAGTTTGTTCTGCTTTTTCTCCTAAAACTTTTGTGTTAACCGGAACTTGTCTCCAACCATAAATATTGAAATTGTTTTGAGTCAACTCTTTTTCAACCAATGTTCTACAACTTTCTTGTGCCTCATAATTATTTCTTGGTAAAAATATCATTCCAACACAAATTTCTGAATTGTCATAGACGTGTCCGGTTACTTCTATTTTTTCTTTGAAGAATTCTTTTGGGATTTCAACGTGAATACCTGCTCCATCTCCTGTTTTTCCATCGGCATCCACAGCACCTCTATGCCATACGGCCTTTAAAGCCTGAATTCCATATTCCACTACCTTTCTTGATTTCTTTCCCTCAGTCGATGCAACTAGACCTACTCCACATGCATCATGTTCCATATCCTTTGAGTAAATATTATTTCTTTCAAGTAGTTTCTTATTTTTAAAATATCTCTTCATTACGCAACCTTTATTTTTGAAATTTCTTTTTGTTTCAAATATTTAATAATAGACTCTGCTGCATCTCTTCCATCTTTGATTGCCCATACTACTAAGGATGCTCCCCTTACAATATCGCCAGCAGCAAAAACACCTGCAACATTGGTTTCTAAGGTTTCAAAATCAGTTTTAATTGTTCCCCATTTTGAAACTTGAAGATCATTATTATCAAAAAGTTTTGGAAGATCTTCTGGATCAAATCCTAATGATTTTATAACCATATCAACTTCTAAATTAAAACCTCCATCATTTTGTATTTGGGGTTTTCTTCTTCCAGTATCATCTGGTTCACCTAGTTTAATTTTATTTACACTTATTTTTTCTACTTTGTTGCTTCCGTGAAATTCCTTGGGGCTCGATAACCAGACAAATTCAACGCCTTCTTCCTCGGCGTTTGCAACTTCTCTTGAAGACCCTGGCATATTTTCTTTGTCTCTTCTGTATAGACACTTCACTGATTTTGCATTCTGTCTTACAGCAGTTCGAACACAGTCCATTGCTGTATCCCCGCCTCCTATAACAACTATATTTTTTCCTTCAGCATTTAAAGTTCCATCATCAAATTTTTCAACTTTATCACCTAAACCTTTTTTATTTGACGCAGTTAAAAATTCCATTGCGGGAAAAATATTATTTAAATCACTACCTGGAATATTTATTTCTCTAGGTTTATAGACCCCAGTTGCAATTAATATTGCATCATGTTTTTCTTTTAACTGATCTAGAGTTGCATCCTTACCAACTTCAAAATTTTGGACAAAATTTATTCCACTTTTTTTAAGAAGCTCTGTGCGTCTCTCAACTACAAATTTTTCTAATTTAAAATTTGGTATTCCATAGATTAATAAACCCCCGGCTCTATCGTAACGATCATATATTGTTACTTGATATCCAAATTTTCTAAGTTGTTCACCACATGCTAAACCTGCAGGGCCTGCTCCAATAATTCCAACGCTCTGTTCTAACTCAGATTTTACATTTATAGGCTTTACCCATCCATTTGCCCAAGCGTTTTCAGTTATAAACTTTTCTACTGATCCAATTGTAACTGTTCCATGTCCAGATTGTTCAATTACGCAATTACCTTCACACAACCTATCCTGTGGACAAATTCTTCCACAAACTTCTGGCATGTTATTTGTACTTTGTGATAGTTGATATGCTTCTTCCAATCTTCCCTCTGCAGTGAGTTTTAGCCAATCTGGAATATTGTTGCTTAAAGGACAATGAACCTGACAAAAAGGAACTCCGCATTGAGAACACCTGCTTGATTGCTCTTTTGCCTTGTTGCTTATAAACTCATCGTATATCTCATTAAAATCCTCTTTACGTAAATCAATCTCTCTTTTAGGTGGATTTTGTTGACCTATTTTTACAAATTTAAGCATTTTATCTGGCATAATTTGAAGGCTTATATACTAACGTAAACAATTTATAAACGTTAAATAGGACAGTATATTTTACCTATTTTATCAAAAAAACGTTAAATTTATTAATAAAATTCATTTTCTGCATACCACATATCTGCTCACGTTATTGCTTCAATTTAAAACTATATAGAATACAAGAAATTAAATGACTTTTGATTTTTTTGAGATTTTTCTGCTTTCAGCAATTCAGGGTATATCTGAATTTATTCCGGTAAGTTCATCAGCTCATTTGTTTCTTGTTTCTGATATTTACAATTTTAAAATTCAATCTTTGCTCACAGACATAGGCTTACATTTGGGATCGCTATTAGCTATAATTACTTACTTTCACTCAGATTTGAGCAATATCCTTAAAAACAAAAATTTGCTTTTACTTATGATATTTGGCTCCGCACCAGTTATTATTGTAGGAGCCATACTTTATCAAACAAATTTAATATCATATTTAAGAAATATTGAAATAATAGCTTGGACAACATTAATATTTGCAATCTTATTATATTTTGCGGATAAAGTTAAAGTAACTAAAAAGTTAAATTCAAAATTAAATTTAAGTACTATTATTATTATTGGTTGCTTTCAAATATTAGCTCTAGTACCAGGTGTTAGTCGGTCTGGAATTGTGATAACAGCAGGTAGATTTCTGAAGTTTAATAGATATGACTCTACAAAAATTTCTTTTTATCTTTCTATTCCAGCAATAGCTGGAGCAAGTTTTCTTGGATTAAAAGATTTACATCAAGAAAATATAGATTTTCATTCTATGATATTATTTACCGTATTTCTTTCCTATTTTTTTTCGTATTTTACTATTAAATATTTTTTAATATTTGTTAAAAAATTTAATCTCAAACTTTTTGTTATTTACAGAATTTTATTATCTTTTTTATTATTTGGAATTATTTACTTTTGATGTTGGTAAAATTTGAGATAATATTACTGCAAATAAAATTAGGAAGCATCCAATTATATTATTAAACTTCAAAAATTGATCCAAGATTATCCAGCCAGCTATAGCTGCAAAAACACCTTCTAGTGAGTAAATTATAGCAGCAGGTGCTTCTTCAATATTTTTTTGTGCATACATCTGTAAAGTAAATGCAATACCACCTGATAGTGCTCCAGCGTATAATATGGAACTTAGCTCAAGCAATATATTTGATAAGATTACCTCTTCAAACAAAAATGCAAAAAAAATTGATAATGAAAAAACAAATGCAGCCTGTAAAGCTGCGTAAAATACTGGAATGTTAAAATTTTGCATAAATTTACCTGCAAAGATTATATGCAATGCCCAAAATATTGAACAAAAAATCACAAGAGTATCTCCTAGCATTATTTCTGCATCAGAAAAGTCTGTAAGGAGATAAACGCCAACTATACAAAGAGCAATTGAGGGCCAAATGCTCCAATGAACTTTTTCTTTATAAATAATGAACAAGATAATAGGCACAAAAGGAACGTAAAAAACTGTAAAAAAGGCTGCGTTTGCAATATTAGTATACTGTAGTGCAGCTTGCTGTAAGAAAGTTCCTAAAAAAAGAGAAACTCCCATAAAAATTAAATATTTAATAAATAATTTCGAATTTTTTTCTATTTCTTTTTTGATTTTATTTTTTTCTATTAAAATTGCGAAAGGAAGTATTGTTAAAAAGCCTACAAAAAATCTCGAAGAGTTAAAAGTTAATGGACCTATGTTATCCATTCCAGTATCTTGAGCTATAAAAGCTGTTCCCCAAATAAAAGTCGTTATTAAGGCGCAAAACATTGAAAAAGATTTTTTCATTCGTTTAAAATATTAAGATTAGATTAATCCATTAATTTTACACGCACTATCAAAGTCTTCCTTATTGATGTAGCAGCCTTTCATTTTTCTCTTGCCATTAAATGATCCTCTGCCGTGCAAAACTCTCCAATTATTGAATATTAATAGTTCACCAGGTTTTAAAATATGTCTCCACTGGTATTGTTCTGAATTAGCTAAATTATCGAATAACCTTATCCCTTCATAAAAAATTTTAGTGAGTTGTGGATTTAATCTAAACGGAGCTCTATCATAATTATTAAAGCTAATTTGAGTTATTTGATTATTATTATCTAATTTGATTATAGGTCTTTTGGCTTCTAAAATAACTCCATCACCAGTATAATTCCCCGGCACCTCAATGCTTGTTAATGCATCGTAAAGATCATTATTTTTTGCTTTTATAATTTCTGCAATTTTAAGTCCATCAACCATTATCGAATCTCCTCCTTTTGCATCATATTCACAACATAAAAGTAGCTGCAGGCCTGGAGCATCATTGCTGTATGTTGAGTCTGTGTGTGGTCTTAATTCCTCATTAGTATATGCGCTGTCTGCCATATCTGCATTTGACTCAAAACTCCATAAACCACCAAAAATTGAATTTCTTACATAACCAATTTTTTTTGCTAAAAACTCAACCGAGGACATATCTTTTTTACAATCTGTAATCACTGCAAATCCAAAGGAATGTAATTTTGTAAGTAAATCCTTAAACCCTTTTTCATTTGTTATGTTTTTATAGTTTAAAAATATGTCTTCTTTAATTTCTTTTTTTTCCCAAATTTTGATTTGATTTTTATCATATGAATAATTTACAGAGTTTTTGTATAAAAATTCCGACGTATATTTAATATTATTTGGGGTATCCGACCAAATTATATCAATATATTCACCCTTATTAGAAATATTTGCGTTTTTAATTTTTATATTTGGACTTAATTTTGCGGTAAACGTTTTTCTCTGATTGCTTCTTTCATCCCAATTGCTTTCATCTTTAGCGTGATCTCTAAGCCATATATTTGGAAATATATCCTCAGACTTGTTTGAGAAAAATACTTTAAGTCCCTCTTTCAGGACCTCAATTTTATCGACATAATTAGATCTATTTTTGGTCATTTTTCGATGCAAAACTATACCATGATATTGAAAATGTTTAATAAAATAATGCTTTCAAATAAAGACCAAAATTTAGACGGTAAATTTTGGATACAGTCCTCTTTATTAAAAAAATACTTAAGATCTTTAAAATATTAAATATTTATATATATTTTAAAAAAATAATGTTAACGTGCGCCTGTAGCTCAATTGGATAGAGCGCTTGGCTACGGACCAGGAGGTTCTGGGTTCAACTCCTAGCAGGCGCACCAAAAAATTTGAATATGAAAATATCATTACAAAAATCTGTTTTTTTATTTTTTTTTATAGTTATGATATTTTTGTTATTAACTACTATTATAATTTAATTTATGTCTGATGATTTTGAACAAATAAGCTCTAAATCTGGATTTATGAAGCATAATGGTGGTTTATTAGTCAAAAACATATCAGAAAATGAATTCCAATTTAAAACCAAAATCACTTCAAATCACCTTAATAGAGCTGGAATAACCCATGGTGGATATATAGCCTCGATAATTGATGCTGGTTGTGGTTCCGCAGCACATAGATCTGTTGAGAATGTTCCATGTGTTACAATAGCTTTAGATATTAAATTCATAGCTCCAACTAAAGAAGGAGATGAAATTTTAGGTAAAGCTACTGTTTCAAAAAAAACAAAATCAATGATTTTTTTGGTTTGTAGTTTAGAGTGTGATGGCAAAATAACAGCTACGGCTTCGGGGGTATGGAAAATTTTAAGGAATAAATCCTTTCCTAAGTAAGGGTAGCTATTCGTTTTAATTCTGCTAAAATAATTCTATAAGTTCTTAAAATGAGAACTTTTTATAGGCCGATTCGGACTTGTTTTAGTCCATTTTTGTTCTAAAGAGGTAACAACATATAGTAGTCAATTACAATCACATACAAATTATAGAAATGAGTAGAAATAAAATTGTTGCAGTCCTTGGTCCCACGAATACAGGAAAAACATTTCTTGCTATTGAAACTATGTTGTCATTTGACAGTGGAATGATGGGTTTTCCTTTGAGGTTATTAGCTAGAGAAGTTTATGACAAAGTTATTAAAAAAATAGATCCTAGTAAGGTTGCTTTAATAACAGGGGAAGAAAAGATAATACCACCTAATGCAAAATATTATTTTTGTACAGTGGAATCAATGCCAATAGATAAGAGGCTAGATTTCGTTGCGATAGACGAAATTCAAATGGCAAGCGATCATGAAAGAGGACATATATTTACTGACAGATTATTAAATTTAAGAGGTGAAAAAACCACAATGTTCATGGGGTCAAGCTCTATGAAAAATATTATTGATAAGCTTGAAGAGGATGTTGAATATATAGATAGAAAAAGACTGTCTAAGCTTACTTACTCAGGTCATAAAAAAATCTCTAGAATAGAAAGAAAAAGTGCAATAATTGCATTTTCTGCTGAAGAAGTTTACGCAATCGCTGAATTAATTAGGCGACAAAAGGGTGGAGCAGCGATTGTAATGGGTTCACTAAGTCCTAAAACTAGAAATTCGCAAGTAGAACTTTATCAATCGGGCGATGTAGATTATTTAGTTGCTACCGATGCTATTGGAATGGGAATAAACATGGATCTAAATAATGTTTATTTCTCAAATTTAAAAAAATTTGACGGAAAAAAACTTAGAAGATTGAAGGTATCAGAAATTGGGCAAATTTCAGGTAGAGCAGGAAGATATTTAAATGATGGATGCTTTGGAATTACTGGTGACTGTGGAGAAATCAGCGCAGAAGAAGTAGAGCTTCTAGAGAACCATAAATTTGATGATATCCATACAATATACTGGAGAAATACTCACTTAAATTTCAAGAATGGAAATAATTTAATAAAATCTCTTGAAGAAAGACCAAACAAAACATGGCTTAAAAGGATACCTGAATGTGAAGACGAAAAAGTCCTAAAACATATTTTAAAAGATGTTGAAAAATTAGAAATTTTTAAAAATGAAAATGAACTTAAATTACTCTGGGAATGTTGCCAAATACCAGATTTTGTAAAAAAAACTTATGGAAATCATTTGGAAGTAGTTGGAAAAGTTTTTAACTTTTTGAGAGAAAAACCTGGCAGAATTTCAAATTCTTATATGAAAGAACAACTTTCAAATTTGGATAAAGTGGAAGGTAACGTAGATTCTATATCTAACAGAATTGCAAATGTGAGAACATGGTCATATGTATCGAATAAAATAAATTGGGTTGAAAACCAGGACTACTGGGTTGAAAGAACTAAAAGTCTTGAAGATAGATTATCAGATAGACTTCATGATGAATTAATTAAAAGTTTTATAGATAAAAGAGCTAGTGTTCTTGCAAGAGGTTTAAAACAAGATATTTCCTTTGATACAAAAATTTTAGAGGGAAAAAAAGTAATGATTAACAAACAATTTATAGGGCAGTTAAAAGGTTTAAAACTAGAGTTGGATTATAAAGTTGGCGCACTTGATACAGATATTAAATCGTTAAAAAAAGCAGCAAGACAAAATGTTGGACCTGAAATAATTAGTAGAATAAAAAATATTATTAAGGAAAATAACGTACAATTAAAAGAAGATTTAAAAATACATTGGAATTCGTTTCCTATAGCACAACTAATGCCAGGCAAAGATTATTTAAATCCAGATATAAAATTAATTATAGACGATATGATAGAAAATAATGACCAGCTAGAACTTTATAAATATTTAATAGCCTGGATAAATAAAAAAATAAAAGATGAATTGACAAGTTTAATTGAATTAAAAAACTTAGAAAGTCAAAACCCTAATATAAGAGCTTTGGCCTATAGAATTTATGAATGTAATGGTGTTGTAAAAAGGGATGAGATTAAAAATTTTATTGCAAAACTCCAGCAAAGTGATCGTAAAGTACTAAGAGATAAAGGTGTAAAGTTTGGAAGATATCACATATTTCTATTTAAACTTTTTAAACCAAAAGCTGTTTCATTAAGGACTTTGCTTTGGAAAAATTTTAATCAAAAATACTTTGATTTAGAGCCTCCACAATTTGGATTAAATTTCATTAATGAAACCAAAAAACTAAATCGTGACTTTATGCTACTGTGCGGATTTGAAAAATTTGATAATTATTATGTTAGAATAGATATACTTGAAAGACTATTTTTAATGATTATTGATATAAATAAAAATAATAAAGATAAGGAAATTAAATTAGTTCCAGAGATGTTAAATGTGCTTGGTTGTAATAAAGAAAATTTTATTAAACTAATGGAAAGAATGAATTATAAGTCTTCTTCAGATAATAAGGAAGTCTACTTTAGATATAATGTAAAAAAAAAAATTAAAAAAATAGATAAGAATAAAAATGCTTATAATGACAATCCTTTTAATATTTTAAAAGAAATGAGTTTAAAATAATGTTTAATCTTTTTAAGAATAATAAAGGCAACCTTAATAAGGATAATAACTTATATATAAATATAAGCGCTCTTCTTATACATGTTGCAAAAATTGATGAAAACTATTCAGGAAAAGAAAAAGATATAATCAAAAAAACATTATTAGAACTTGGTTTAACTGAAGATGCTTTAGATGATGTATTTAGAAAATCTGAAGTAATTGAAAAAAATTCAAACCAAATTCTTGAATTTACCAAAGAGGTAAAAAATAAAGATGAAGAATTTAAAATCAAAATAGTAGAAGCTTTATGGAAAATAATTTATGCAGATAATGTTTCCGATATGTATGAGATGAGCTTAATGCGACGATTGACAGGTTTGCTTTACTTAGACACTAAAATTGTAGGTGATATAAAAGATAAAATTAGAAATTCTTCTAACAAATGACTTATCTAGTAAACGACAAATGTATAAAATGTAAATTAACGGACTGCGTAGATGTTTGTCCAGTTGACTGTTTTTATGAGGGAAAAAATATGCTTGTAATTAAACCTGATGAGTGTATAGATTGTGGCGTTTGTGAACCTGAGTGTCCAGTTGATGCTATTGTTCCTGACACAAATAAAGGCACGGAAAAATGGTTAGAAATAAATACAAAATATTCAGAAATTTGGCCAAATATAAACAAGAAAAAAGATCCACCAGCAGACCATAAAAAATTTGAAAATGAAGAAAATAAATTTGAAAAATATTTTAAAGAAAACCTTTAAAAAAAATAAATCACCAAAAAAAGTTAAGGCAAAAGTCTCAAAGAAAATAAAAAAAAAAATTGTTAAAAAATTACTGAAAACTCAAAAAGTAAAAAAGGAAAAATTAAAAAATATCCCAGTTAAGAAAACTCAAGAAAAGCCAGCTGGCACAAACCTAAGAATTCTAAAACAAAATGAACAAAAGCCAGAAATCAAAAAAATAAAAAAACAAGAAACAGAAAAAAAAGAGTTCAAAGTAAAAGATTACGTTGTTTACCCAAAGCATGGTGTAGGACAAATTTCGTCAATAAATAATAAAACAATCGGTGGAATTGATGTTCAATGTTATGACATAAAATTTGAAAAAGATAAGGCTGTCGGACTCTTGCCAATTAATAAACAATCATATCTAAGACCACTGTCGACTGTGAACCAAGTTAATAAATCAATATCTATATTAAAAGGTAAGCCAAAAATTAAAAGATCAATGTGGAGTAGAAGAGCACAAGAGTATGAACAAAAAATAACTTCAGGTAAAATTTATGATTTAGCTGAAGTTGTTAGAGATCTCAATAAAGGAGATGATTTATTGGTTGATCAATCATATAGTGAAAGACAATTATTTGAAAAAGCTTATGATAGAATTCTTTCAGAATTTCAAATTGTACTAAATTTATCATATGAAGATATTCAGAAAAAACTTAATAAAGCGCTTAAAAGGAATTTGGAAAATCAAACTCAAAATCCTCCTCAATCAACTAAACAAGCTCAAGAAAGTCAAGAAAGTCAAGAAAGTAACGATATTAGTGAAGCTGGAGATGAGGAGTCTGATGTAGGATTAGTAGAGGAAAATCCAGAGTAAAAAAAAACGCTTCCCACACAAAAGTTATGAGAAGCGTTTAATTCAAGAAAAAACTATCTTCTTTTTTTTCTTCTTTTTTTAGCTTTTTTCTTCTTAGCTTTTTTTCTTCTTTTAGCCATCTTTAGCTCCCTTATTGTTATACGAATCATTTGATTCGCTATTAGTTATAATTTATTTTTTTAATTAAGTTATGTCAAACATTTAATTAATTACAAAAAAGTTTAGTGTTGAAAAAAAAATTTGTAATTTTTTTTATTGTATGAATGCTAAAAAGATAAGAGTTTATGCGCATAATACGCAAATTATTTTAATTAGTTTTATAAAGATTTTCTAAATTATTTTTATATTTTTCTAAGATAATTTTTCTTTTTAACTTTAAAGTTGGAGTTAACATTCTATTTTCAATTGTAAATTCATTAAAAATTAAAATAAATTTTTTTATTTTTTCGATTATAGACAAGTTTTTGTTAGTATTTTCTATAAATTTTTTAATTTCTTCCTCGTTCGCATTCTTTTCAGCAACAATCAATGCTACAAGATAGTTTTTTTTATCTCCATAAACAAAACTTTGTTTAATATTTTCATTTAAACATAATAAATTTTCTATTTTTGTTGGTGAAATATTATCTCCTCCTAAATTAACAATTAATTCTTTTTTTCTATCTGTAATTTTTAAATTTCCATCTTTATTTATTTCCCCAATATCTCCAGTGTGTAGCCAACCGTCTTTTATAATTACTTCTGTCTCTTTTTTTTTATTCCAATATCCAAGCATCACATTTTCTCCCTTTATTAAGATCTCACCGTCGTCAGCGATTTTCACAGTATTTGTTCTAAAAGGAGGGCCCACCGTTTCAACTTGGATTTTGCCAGGAATGTTACAGCTCACAACTGGTGAAGCTTCAGTTAATCCATAACCTTGAAGTGTTGGTAGTCCAATAGAATTTAAAAATTCTCCTATTTTTTGGTCTAGAGCTCCACCGCCAGACACAAAAGCTTGGAGATTTCCACCAAACTGCTTTTTTACTTTTTTTCTGACAAGTATTTCACACATTAAATCAATTACTTTTTCAAAGTATTGAAGTTTATTATTTTTAAGTTTTTTTATCCCAAGCTCAATTGTTAAATTTATTAGTTTCTTTTTAAGACCCTTCTGCTTATTAAAATTAATACTAATCTTATTAAATAAATTTTGATAAAATCTAGGAACAGCAGTCATTATTGTTGGTCTAGCCTCGGTCATATTAGTCAATAACTTTTCTAAACTTTCGGCATAAAATATTTTCGCTCCAATTAAAATTTGAACAAATTGTACAGTATGCTCATAAGAATGGGATAGTGGTAGCCACGTGAGAAATACTGGGTTTTTTTTTTTAATTAAAGGTAAAAGTAAATCGTAAGCTCCTTCGCAATTTGCTAAAATTCCTCCGTGACTTAAAATAACTCCTTTAGGATTACCAGATGTTCCAGAAGTGTAGATTATACAAGCTGGCATACTTCTTTTTAAATTATTATTTATTGATTTATCATTCAAATTTTCATTGTAAATATCTTTTATCAACAAACTATTAAAATCAATTTTTTCAAAAGAAATTATTTTAATTTCATGATTTATAAAATCTTTTATTTTTTTGAATTGAGAATTATTTGAAACAATTACTAAAGTTGGCTTACAATCTTCCAATATATATTTATAATCATTTTCGGAATATGTTGTAAATATTGGCACTGATATTCCACCTGCATTCATTATTGAAATGTCAGATATTAGCCAATTTGGATCATTCTCAGAGAGAATTAAACATCTATCACTGTGGTTTATTAGCGTTTTTAATTTATTAGAAAGCTTAAAAATACGCTCAGATACATCTTTCCAACTATAAATTGTTTTTTTAGATTTCAATGAATTTAAAAAAGGTTTAGAATTATCTACTTCTTCTAGTTTTTTAAAAAATAACTCTACAAGACTATTTATTTTCGATACTTCCATAATTTGGTGGGCGAAGAGAGAATCGAACTCTCACTTCTTGCGAAACACGATTTTGAGTCGTGCGCGTCTACCAGTTCCGCCATTCGCCCAATTATAAACAATTAATTTTTATTTAAATGAATAGTATAAAAAGTTATTTTGTAATAAAACCAAAAAATGTTCAAAAGATTTTACAATAAATCAATAGAATTAGCGTCTAACAAGAGATCAAATTTATACTTAAGTATTATTTCTTTTATTGAAAGTTCTTTTTTCCCGATTCCACCAGATGTCATGATTGTGCCAATGGTGCTTGCAAAAAAAGATTCCTATTTAAAAATTTTTTTAATCGCCACAGTATTTTCTGTTCTGGGTGGCGTTGCAGGTTATTTAATTGGCTATTTATTCATAGATTTAGCGATGTATGTGATTGAGATTTATAATTATGAAAGCAAAGTTTTAAAATTAAAAATGGATCTATCACAAGGCAGTGGTATGGTTATATGGCTTGGTACTTTATTCTTAGCTGGATTTACACCTTTACCATATAAAGTTTTTACAATAACAAGTGGTCTGATCGCATTCGATATAATTGCATTTATGATAATCAGCTTTATTTCAAGAGGTTTAAGATTTTATTTAGTTTCAATTTTGACTGCAAAATTTGGTGAAAAATTTGTTAAATTAATAGAACAAAAAGGCGCAGTGTGGTCCTCAATAATTGGTATTATTATAGTATGTATTCTGGCTATTATTTATTTTGCTTTTATTAAATGACAATGAGACCATTAAAGTACAAAACTGTATTAAACTTAATATTAATCTTTTCCGTTTTTTCGATTTTATTTGCATTTTATGTTGAGTATATTTTAGGTCACAAACCATGTAATCTTTGTTTGTTACAAAGGCTTCCATATATTGGTACAATTATATTAATAGTCTTAGTTATAATTTTCAAAAATTTGGAAAAAATGTCTTTCTTAATTTTGAGTTTAATATTTTTGGCAGGGTCGTTGCTTGCTATTTATCATGTTGGAATTGAGCGCGGTTTAATTTCTGAGTCATTTGTATGTGGAAACAATATTGATGCTAGTATCACAGACAAAAGTGAGATTCTGAAACAATTAAAAAATAAAGTAATTAGCTGTAAAGATGTCACTTTTGCTATTTTTGGTATATCACTTGCTACAATAAATACTTTTATTTCTGCGTTTTTAACGATTATAACCCTGTTAATATTTTTTAGATATGAAAAAAAGTGATAAAAAAAAAATTGAAGAATTCATTAGAGTTGATCACGCTGGGGAAAGAGGTGCAATTAAAATCTATGAAGGGCAATTATTAGCTTTAAATACATTTGTTAAAGACGATGAACTAAAAAAAACAATTGAAGAAATGAAAGAGCATGAAAGAGAACATGCAAATTATTTTGAGCAAGAAATAAGAAAAAGAAATATCAAGCCTACAAAATTTTTACCATTATGGGATTTACTCGGTGTTGGTTTAGGTTTCGGATCAACTTTATTAGGAAAAAAGGCAGCCATGCTATGCACAGCCTCAGTTGAAGAAGTGATAGATGAACACTACCAAAATCAAATTGACCAAATTGAGTTAGATGAGAAAGAGCTTAAAGAAAAAATTATAAAGTTTAGAGAGGATGAACTGCATCATAAAGATATAGCTTATGAAAAGGGTGCATCTAAGGATGGTATTTACTCTTTATTTGATAAAATTGTAAAAACTGGATCTAAAATAGCTATTCGTGTTTCAGAAAAAATTTAGTTAAGCCTCTAGTTCAACGTCCCAATATAGATAATCAATCCAAGTTTTGTGAAGAAAATTTGGGGGAAAATGTTTTCCATTTCGATGAAGGTCTTCAGTTGTAGGTTGGTACGGCACCTGGTTGAGGGTCATTCCAGATTTATTTAATAATCTTCCGCCTTTTTTTACATTACAACTTGAACAAGCTGTTACAACATTATCCCAGTCAGTTTTTCCTCCTTTGGATCTTGGAAGTAAATGATCAAAGGTAAGTTCTTTTTTGCTACCACAATATTGACAACTGAATTTATCTCTAAGGAACACGTTAAATCGGGTGAAATTTGGGTTCGAAATTGGTTTAATGTAACTTTTTAACGCAATCACACTTGGAAGCTTCATGCTGAATGAGGGACTATGAACTATTCTGTCGTAATAATTTACTATTGATACTCTGTCTAAAAAAACCGATTTTACAGAGTCTTGCCAGCTCCACAAAGATAAAGGATAATAACTTAAAGGTCTATAGTCTGCATTTAGAACTAATGCAGGGCAATTATCGAGAGATGTATTCGTGTCAATAAAAGTCATGATATTAGAATAACTTATTAAATTTTAATAATCAATATTATCAATCAAATTATTAAATTTTTTATATAATTTTTTTTATATAGTTTAATGCCAAGCTCATTGCTTCAATAGGTATGTGATGTGAGCAATTTTTTATCATATTAACATGTACTTTAATTTTATTTCTCTCTAAAAAGTCTTTAGCCTCTAATAAGTTTGATGGGGGCACTACTTCATCTGCGTCACCATGAAACAGCAACATGTCTGTCTTTGAGATAATTCTTTTTTTTAAATCATTCTTATCAATTATTTTTCCAGAAAATCCAATAACTGATTTAAAACTTTTATAACAAACTAAACCTAAATTAATTGACATCATACAACCTTGGCTAAATCCTGATAGGATTATTTGAGAATTGTCTAAGTTATATTTTTTTTTAATTTGTTCTATATACTCTATTAGAATTTTTTCAGCTTTTTTTACTTCAGAAACAACATAATTCTGATCATCTATACTTAAATCGAACCATTGAAATCCATTTGGGTTTAATTTACATGTCTGATGTCCATCGGGGCATAAAAATATTGTATCATCAATGAAGCGTCTCCAAGTATATGCAATTGAACTTATATCTGCACCATCACCTCCATATCCGTGGAGTAATATTACGGCATTTTTTATTTTATCTTTCTTTTCAGACTCAATAATTTTAGAGTTTAAAACAAATTCCATACAAATTAATCATAAGTTGAAAGCCATTCAATAAATTCTTTATCCTCAAAATCTATAGAGCCTAAAATTCTAGCAAACTCTTTTCCATTTTTGTTAATTAGAATAGTCGTTGGAAGTCCTATTAAAGAGAAATTGTTAGCAAGTTTAACTGAATCATCATAATAAATTTTTAGATTTTTAATTTTTAAATCCTTAAAGAATTTCTTTGCCTTATCAACGTTTTCTTTTCCTACATTTATGGGAAGGATAATTAAATTTTTCATTTTTTTATTTGATTGAAGAAGGTCTAAAGATGGCATCTCCTCTCTACACGGGGCGCACCAAGTAGCCCAAAAATTTATAACAACTAACTTATCTTTAAAATCCTCAAGTGAAACAGTCAAATCTTCTTGATTTCTAAAGACTATATCAATAACATTCTTCGGATCTTTATGAATTTTAAGATTTTTTATATCTAGTTTTTGATCCGCACTAGAAATTGCTGGAAATAATAAATATATAAATAACAAAAATAATTTTAAGCTTAATAATCTCATTCTAAAATGTATAGTTGCATATTATGAGTAAAAATAAAAACAATAAACCAGTTTGGAGCACCAGAATTAAAAAAAAAAGCTCTAATTTATTTACAAAAGTAGGTAGTTCTTTAAATATAGATAAAAGACTTTATAAACAGGACATTAAAGCTTCAACAGTCCATGTTGAGATGTTGTTTAAAAAAAAAATTATTCCTTTGCAGGTTAAGAACAAAATTGTTTGGGGGTTAAAGAAAATTTTTAATGAAATAAGTAGGAAAAAATTTACTTTTAACAATCAAGCTGAAGATATTCATATGAGTATAGAAAAAAGATTATTTGAATTAGTAGGAGAAGATGCTGGATTTATTCACACAGCAAGATCAAGAAATGATCAAGTATTAGTTGATTTTAAACTTTGGATGATGGAAGCTTCAGAGGATATTATCAAAGAAATTAATACTACTATAAACTTAATAATCAAAATAGCTGAAAAAAATATATTTACTATAATGCCTAGCTTTACTCATTTAAAAAATGCTCAACCAATCTCTTTTGCTCATTACATTCTTGCATATGTGGAGATGTTAAATAGAGATAGAAAAAGGTTTATAAATAATAAAGATCAATTGTTGGAAAACCCATTGGGCGTAGCTGCTGTAGCTGGGACAAGCTTTGATATAGATAGACAGTATACAACAAATAAATTAAAATTTAAAAATCCAACAGGCAATTCAATTGATACAGTTTCAGATAGAGACTTCGTTTTAGATTTTTTATATTCTATTTCAGTTTGCTCAAATCATATATCGAGATTTGCAGAAGAATTCATTTTATGGAATTCTGATGCTTTCGATTTAATTAAATTAAAAGATAAAGTTGTTACAGGATCCTCAATAATGCCCCAAAAGAAAAACCCAGATACACTTGAATACTTAAGAGGCAAAACAGGAAATGTTTATGGAAACTTATTTTCAATGCTTACTATTCTCAAAGGCTTGCCATTATCCTATTTTAAAGATCTACAGGATGACAAGGAATTAGCTTTCAAATCTTTTGATCAAATCAAGATATCTTTACAATTGATGAGGGAAATTTTAAATAACTTTATAATAAACAAAAAAAAAATGATAAAATTAGCAGAAACAGGTTACACAACTGCTACAGATCTTGCTGATTATATTGTTCGAGAATATAAATATCCATTTCGGAAAGCATATTTAATAACATCAAAAATAGTTAACTTAGCTGAAAAAAAAGGGAAAACACTTAATCAACTTACGATCAATGAAATCAAGTTTGTTGATAAAAAACTAAATGAGGATGCATTAAAATTATTAAACATAGAAAATTCAGTAAAATCAAAAAAATCCTATGGTGGAACCTCTTTTGAAAATATAAAGAAAATGATAAAAAAATATAAAAAACATGTTTAAAAAAATATTTTTAATTTTAGTTTGCTCAATAATTTTTTTTTCTTGTGGAAAGAAAGGCGATCCTGAGTATCAAGGTCAAAAAAAAAATTTAAAAATAATTAAATTAATTTAATGTATTTTAAAAAAAACAAACTTTTTATCGAAAAAGTTGAAGGGTCTAAGATAGTTAAAAAATTCGGCACTCCAACTTATTGCTACTCACTAAGAAAACTTAAAAATAATATCAGGAATTTTCAAAAAAGTTTTAGTTCTATTAATCCATTGTTATGCTTTTCGGTAAAATCAAATAGTAATCTCCAAATTTTAAAAGAAGTAAAAAAAATGGGAATGGGAGCTGATGTCGTTTCAAAAGGAGAAATGATGCAAGCTCTTAAAGCTGGAATATCACCAAAAAAAATTGTTTTCTCAGGAGTTGGAAAAAAAACAGATGAATTAAAGTTTGCTATTGAAAAAAAAATTTTACTTATAAACGCAGAAACAGAAAGCGAAATCTTTGAGATTGAAAGATTAGCGAAATTAAAAAAAACTGTCGTACATATTGGTATTAGACTAAATCCTAATATTGATGCAAAAACATTAAGAAAAATTTCAACCGGTAAGCGCGAGGATAAATTTGGTTTAACTGAAAAACCTTTTTTAGATATTTTAAATAATTTTAAATTTTCAAGGTTTGTTAAAGTGAAATGCTTAAGTGTGCATATAGGTAGCCAAATTACAGATTATAAGCCATATTCGAAAATGATAAATGTTTTAGACAAAATTATTAAAAAATCTCAACATGTATTTGATTATATAGATTTAGGTGGTGGAATGGGTGTCCAATACCAAAAAAAAACCAAGTCTTTTAATTACCAAAAATATAGTGCAATCATAAAAAAGTTTTTAAAAAGGCATGATGTAAAAATTATTTTTGAGCCTGGTAGATCAATAATTGCAAATTGTGCAGTCTTATTTGCTCAAATAATTTATATAAAGAATACTGAAAAAAAACGATTTATAATCTTAGATGCAGCAATGAATGACTTAATGAGGCCAGCTCTGTATGGTTCGTATCATAATATTATTCCTCTAATTAAAAGGAGTAAAAAAAATAAAACTATACATGATTTCGTAGGTCCAGTCTGTGAAACAACTGACAAATTTTTATCAGTTAAAGATTTTCAACAACTTAATGAAAAAGATTATGTTGCTATTTGTGATGTTGGAGCTTATGGAATGTCTTTGTCCTCAAATTACAACTTAAGACCTAAAGCATCCGAGATAATGATAGAAAATAAATCATCAAAAGTAATTCTTAAGAGGCAAAAGTTAGTTAATATTATTTAATAGATAATTTTATTCGATGTCAAAAAAAATTTTTCCAATAATTTTTTATAGTGGTGTAGTTCTAGTCTTAATTACATTTATACCAGCTCTAATAATGCCAAGAAATATTTCTATTTTTGGTGGAAAAATATTGGGACACTGGTCAAAATTTTGTGTAAAATTTTTTCTTTCTGCTAATATAAAAATTGTAGGTGAAGAGAATATTTTAGGCAATGAAAAGTTTTTTATAGCATGTACTCATCAATCAGCTTTTGAGACGTTTTATTTGCAAGCAATTTTTAAAGGTCCAAAATTTATATTAAAAAAAGAACTAATTAAAATTCCAATTTTTGGTTGGTACTTAAAAAAAATTGGATCAATTGCAGTAGAAAGAAATAAAATATCCAAAGAAAAAATTAAGCTTCTAGATGAAATAAAAATTTCTTCTAAAGATAATAGACCTATAGTTATATTTCCTCAGGGAACTAGAACAGAACCGTATGAAAGACCAAATTTTAAAAAAGGAGTAGCCAGAATTTATAATGAATTAAACATAAATTGTTTACCAGTTACAATTAATTCTGGAGAGATGTGGCCCAAGAATGGAGAATTAAAAAAAAATAAGAACATAACCATAACAATTCTTAAACCAATAAAACCAGGTCTTGAAAGTAAAGAATTTTTAGATTCATTGCAAAGTGCAATGTATGAGGTTTTAAATAAAACTTCTAACCCTTCATCGGCATAACAACATATATGCTGTCAAAATCTGATGGGTCTTTAATAAGGGCTGGGGACCCAGTTTCATTTAAATACAACTCAATTTTATCTCCGTCTAACTGTGATGCTATATCTATCAGGTACCTTGAATTAAAACTAATATTTAATTCATGATCAAAAGATACATTGATAGTTTCATTTCCATCACCACTGCTTGTATTGTTAACAGATAAATTAAGTTTATCTTTAGTTAGAATAAATTTTACACTATCTTTTTTATCCAATGACACAGACGCGACTCTATCGACAGAATCCATAAAAAGTTTTAGATCAATCTCAAGTCTTTTTTTATTATTTTTTGGAATTACTTGAATATAATTTGGAAACTTCCCGTCAATTAATTTTGAGATTAATATACTATTTTCCATTTCAAATTTTATTTTCGATTTTTCGTTTGAAACTTTTACCTCTCCATCATAATCCTCCAGTAAATTCACTAACTGAAATATTGTTTTTTTAGGTAGAATAATTGGATCAAATTGCATTTCCTCTTTTAATAATATCTTTGAAATTGACATTCGATGGCTATCTGTTGCTGCAGCTGTCAGATATGTTTTATCATCTAAACGCGTCTGATGAATGTATATACCACTTAAGTAATGTCTTGTTTCATCATTTGAAACTGAAAATTTGCATTTATTCAACAATTTTAATAGCTGTTTTGAATTAACAGATAACGGATTAGCAGTAAAACTTTCTTCTGTAACTGGAAACTCATTTGCTGATAAACAATTAAGATTAAAAATAGATTTTTCAGACTCTAGCTGAATTTTATTTTCACCAGTCTGATTAAAATTAATTTTTTTTCCAGAATTAAACTTTCTTATTATATCATATAAAGTAGAAGATACAGTTGTTGTTTTTCCTTCCTCAAGTATCTCCACATTTTTAATTTCATTTATAAATATAAGATCCAGATCTGTTGCAATAATTTTTAGTTTTGAACCAGTTGCATCTAAAAGTATATTTGAAAGTATTGGAAGGGTACTTCTTTTTTCAATAACACCCTGACAATATCCAAGCGATTGTTGGAGATCGTTTTGGTTAATATTAAATTTCATTATTTTGATTATTATAAAGGATTTGGTTTTTTAAAGTATCAATACTATTACAAAGATCATTATCGTTTTTCTTTAATGTTTCAATGGTTTTTATTGAGTGTATAACTGTTGTATGGTCTCTATTTGAAAAGTCTCTACCTATTTCAGGTAAGGATTTAGATGTCAAAAGTTTTGCAAGATATATTGCAGTTTGTCGTGGCCGTACTAGGTATCTTGATCGTCTGGATGATAACATTTCTGTTTTCGAAATTTTAAAATGTTTGCAAACCAAAGATTGGATAAGGTCAACCGTCACCTTATTTTCAGAATAATTAAGCAAATCTTTCAATACAATCTTTATTTCTGATATATTTGGTGTCTTATTATAAATTCTCGAAAAAGAGACTATTCTGTTTAAAGCTCCAACTAGCTCCCTAATGCTGTTTTTTATTTCTTTACTCAAAAATAGCTGTATTTCTTCTGGGATGTTAACTTGATTTGAATAATAATTTTTCAATTCTTCAGTTTTTGATTTTACAATTTTATATCTCAAATCATAATCAGGTGGCTGAATATCTATTACTAATCCACCTGAAAATCGTGACTTAATTCTTTCTTGAATTCTTGCTAATTTATTAGGTGGTCTGTCACCAGAAATAATTATTTGAGAACCTCTTTCAAACAAAGCGTTAAAGGTATGAAAAAACTCCTCTTGCATTGCTTCCTTGCCATTCATAAATTGAATATCATCAATTAAAAATACATCAGAATTTCTAAAATAATCTTTGAATTTTACCATTTCATTGGATTTAATTGATTTTACAAATTGATACATAAATCTTTCAGCAGAAATGAGCATCACTTTACTTTCTTCTTTCAGCTTAAGGCCAATTGCATTTAGAAGGTGAGTTTTTCCCATCCCTACACCGCCATATATATACAAAGGGTTATAATGAGAGGTTTTGTATGATACTTTCTTAGAGGCTTCAAAAGCTAGTCTATTACTACTTCCAGTCAGAAAATTTTCAAAACTTTTGTTGGGATCAACGCGATTATATTGAAAAACGTAATCTTTAATAAAAGATACATTATTTTTTGTATCACTCTGTTTTTTATAATCTATTTTTTTTATTTCATTATTATTTTGCTCTTCGTTAACGGATAATTCAATTCTATTAATCTCTGTTTTGTAAGATCTTACAATGTTCAAAATTTGATCTAAATATCTAGAGGTAATCCAGTCTCGAATAAATCGAGTAGTCACAGATAATAATATATAATTACTAAATTCCTCTTCAAAAGAAATTTTTCTTAGCCAGCTTTCATAAATATCTTTGCCAAACTTTTCTTT